>CAZWXW010000006.1:0-83837 GCA_964638025.1 uncultured Verrucomicrobiaceae bacterium | reverse complement strand
GCGCAGTTGGAGTGCACGATCTGACCCCACTCGCCGGCCCAGCCGCCGAAGTAGTCGAGGATCCACGCGCCCATCGAGGCGCCGTAGCCGTAACCGCGCGGGAAGCCGATCTGACGCGCGTAACGCGGGAACAGGTGGCCGCGCGACGGGCCGATGTAGGCGCCGTCGGTCATCTCCGGGTTGTCCAGTTCCAGCACCGGGTCCTGCTCCTTGCCGGCCATGTCGCCGGTGAAGCCCAGCGCCTCGATGTCGAGGTCGGTGCGGCGCTTGACGCCACACCAGGTGGTGAACAGGTAGGCGCGCCATTCGGTGGTGAAGCTGGCGATGCTGTGCGGACCGATGATGCGGGTGGGCAACTTGTCACCGACGTTGACGTCATCCCAGTAGCGTTTGCCGTGGCCGAGGTCGTGCAGCATCTTGATCCACTCGTACTTGCGCTCTTCCAGGCTGCGCAGGTCGGCATCGCTCCACTCCGGGTCGTCGGCGCCGTCCATCTGCGTCATCTCGCGCGCCAGGTCGGGGCGGTAGCGGATGGCGGTGGAGCGCTGGGTGGCGATCAGGTCGCCCTGCTGGTTGTAGTAGTAGTTGTCGCCGCGCTGGAAGCAGGTCGGGCCGGCGAACTTGGTCTCCTTGACGGTGTAGTCCACCGGCACGCGGTGGTTGTGCAGCATGTCGCCGGGGAAGACCCGGGGACCGTGAAACCACCATTCGTCGCCCCCGAAGATCAGGTGCGATTCGGGAATACAGCCGATGCAGGAGGGGCCGGTGCCGTGGGCATCATCCATCGCCACCGGAAACGACTGCGGCGCTACCAGACGACCGAAGCGGCTCTCGGCGGCGTAATCGATGTCGTAGTGCAGGCGATTGGGGTAGTGCATGGCCTGCGCCCAGCGACGGATATCCATGCCGGCGAAGGGCTCCCGCATCCGCGCCGGCTGGATCGGCACACCCATGTGCTTGTCGAGATCGGAACAGTCCAGCGTGGTGTCGGTCATGGGTAACTCCCAGAAGTCAGGGTTGTTATCGAAAGTAATTCGGCAATACGTATCACATACAGATACATATAAATTTATAGCGATACGTTATGTCAGGAGCAACACCACGGTCAAGAAACACGGCCGGTGACGCCCTAACCCTCCAGACACCCGCCCGCACATCAACGAGACCGGAGAGATCAGGCAAAAGCGCTTCAACAACCTGCGGCCTTATTTCGAATTACGTTACAAGTTCGTAATTAGGTGCTGCCGGCTCCCGTCCATACAATCGCGCCGACTTTATACAGCCACACCACTCAATCGGGAGTTGCCATGAAACTGCTTGCCAACAGCCTGCTCGCCATGTCGCTGCTCTGCATCTCCGCCGGCGCGCTCGCAGCCAAGCCAACCGCCATCACCTTCGAAGCCGAGGGCAAGGCGCCGGATGGACAGGAGTACGCCAGCTACGTCGTGAAATGCTCCGACGGCCAGGAAAAACCGCTCACTGCCTGGGATTCGCGCAAGAAATGGTGCGTCGGCAAGATGTCGCAGGAAGCTTGCGAGAAGAAACAGATTCGCGCCGCGAAGAACGCCTGTAAATAAGTATCAGCCAGCCCAATCAGGGCGCGCCCAAATTTAGACACGGCCAGACCGGCTCCGTCGGATCGGAGACCGGCCCGAAATAAGAATAAGAAAGGTTGTCGCAGGTCGGGAACGACCGAAGGCAACGCATTCAAGATCGGCCGGGGATTACCCGGCTTTTTTATGGCATGCCATCCATGGTCGCCACCCTTCGGGTCGTCACCCTTCGGGTCGTCACTGGCGTGACGTTAAAAATTTCTCCCGGAAATTTTTTATTTCCCGCGTTTTTCAAAATCGGATCGACGTAGAACGCCGCCGCTACAGACCGGCTGCACGCAGATCGAGCCGACCGTCGACCACCGGCGGACACCAGAAATAGCTGCCGGTCAGTGGGCGGCTCATCTGGAACAGTGCATCGGTAATGCCGTCGTCGAGCCCGATCATGCGTCGCATCTGTGCCTCATAGGCATCGAATGAATGCGCGAACGCGGCGAACAGCAGCCCTTCACCCTGCGCATCGGCCCACGGCATCGAACGCCGCAACACGAATGCCTCCGGCGAAAAACTTTCCTGGGCAGTGCGTTTGACATGCGCCGATGGCGGCGCGTCGTCGATCTCTTCGTTGTCGCTGCGACGCCGCCCCACCATCAGGTCCTGATGCTCCGGCTTCATTGCGCGCAGGCGAACCAGATCATGCTGCCACTGCTGCACGGCGACAAAGCTGCCGCCGTCCAGCCCCTCGCCCTGCCCCGCCACGAAGGCGACGCGCTGCGCCTTGCGTCCCTTCGGATTTTCGGTGCCATCTTCGTAGCCGCTGAGATCGAGACCGCTGCCGAAGCGGAAACCGTCGACCATCCAGTCGAGCTTGAACGCCGGTGCCAGCAGCACCTCCAGCTCGCGACCGAGCAGCGCCAGATCGCCGCGATCGTCACCGCGCAACCAGCACCACAACGCCCCGTGCGTGGCGGGAATTTCGATGCCATGCGCCATCAGCGTCGGGAATGGCCGCAATCCCGGAACCTCGCGCTGCAACAGCTGCAACGTCGCCGCGCCCAGACCAACCACCACACGCTCGCCATCGGCCACCTCCGCCAGCTTGCGCAGCGCGACGCCAACCCGGGCACCCGGTTGCAAGGCAAATGTCAGATAGCGCGCCTGCCGCGGAATGGCGGCCAGAATGCCGGGCTGGATCACGGACATGAAAAACCTCGTTGCAAAGGACCAAACGTCCGCCACGCTGACTATCGCAGTGGCGAATCGGCCGGTGATGGTAGCTCGCGCTGACGAAAATGCTCAACCGCCCGCACCGGCGGAAAAACGGGGTGGATTGCGCGGTGAATTCCCTACAATGCGTCACTGACAAACTCTCATCTCCCTTCGTCACACCCTCGCCACGGAGCCACCGATGAACTGGAGCATTGCCGACGCACGAGAGCTGTACAACATCGCCCAGTGGAGCGACGGCTACTTCGACATCGATGACGATGGCGAACTGATCGCCCGCCCCGATCCGACGCGGCCGCAGGCCACCGTCAAGCTGCCGCGCGTGATCGCCGAGATGGAGACGCTCGGCATGCCACTGCCGCTGCTGGTGCGCTTCAACAACATCCTGCACCACCGCATCGACAGCCTCTGCGACGCCTTTGCTGCAGCCAAGCAGCGCCACCAGTTCAGCGGCCAGTACCGCGCCGTCTATCCGATCAAGGTCAACCAGCAGCGCCACGTCGTCGAACAGCTGCTGAGCCACGGCAGCAGCGATCGCTTCGGCCTCGAAGCCGGCTCGAAACCGGAACTGATGGCGGTGCTGGCGCTGGCGCGACCGGGCTCGGTGATCGTCTGCAACGGCTACAAGGATCGCGAATACATCCGCACCGCGCTGATTGGCGAGCAACTCGGCCACACCGTCTTCATCGTCGTCGAGAAGTTTTCGGAACTGCAGCGCGTGCTCGACGAGGGCGAGCGCATGGGCGTGCTGCCACGTCTCGGCATGCGCGTGCGACTGGCGTCAGTCGGCCACGGCATGTGGCAGAACTCGGGCGGCGAGAAGTCGAAATTCGGGCTCTCCGCCAATCAGCTGCTGGCGGCAATCACGCGCCTGCGCGAGCTCGGCAAGCTGGATGCGCTGCAGCTGATCCACTACCACCTCGGTTCGCAGCTGGCCAATATCCGCGATATCCAGCGCGCGCTGCGCGAGTGCGCTCGCTACTTCGCCGAGTTGCGCGAACTCGGCGCACCGATCGACTGGGTCGATGTCGGCGGCGGTCTCGGGGTCGACTACGAGGGCACCAGCTCACGCTCCTACTGCTCCGCCAACTACTCGATGCAGGAGTACGCCAACAAGGTGGTCACGGCGCTGGCCGATATTTGCAACGAACGCGGACTGGCCCACCCCAACATCATTTCGGAGTCCGGCCGCGCGCTGACCGCGCACCACGCCGTGCTGCTGACCAACGTGGTCGAAATGGAAGAGGCTCCCGGCGCCGAGCAGCCGCTACCGCCGACGGCAGCGGAGCCGCCGATCCTGCACGACCTGTGGCGCAGCTACAGCAACATCACCCGGCGCAGCGCGCGCGAGGCCTATCACGACGCCGCCCATCACCTCAGCGAAGCCAAGAGCATGTATGTGCTCGGGCAGCTGTCGCTGGCGCAATGGGCGCGCGTCGAGGAACTCTACTTCGCCATCTGCGCGCGCGTGCGCGATGAGCTGCAGGCCAACCCCGGCGTGCACAACGAGATCCTCGACGAGCTGAACGAAAAGCTGGCCGACAAGCTGTTCTGCAACTTCTCCCTGTTCCAGTCGCTGCCGGATGCCTGGGCCATCGACCAGATCTTTCCGGTGCTGCCGCTGACCCGGCTGAACTTCCCGCCGGAGCGGCGCGGCGTGCTGCAGGACATCACCTGCGACTCCGACGGCAAGATCGAGCACTACGTCGACGGCGAGGGGATCGAGCCGACGCTGCCGATGCCCGGCCATGGCGGCGAGCGGGTGCTGATCGGCATCTTCATGGTCGGGGCCTATCAGGAGATCCTCGGCGACATGCACAACCTGTTCGGCGACACCCACTCCGTGCATGTGCAGCTGCGCGCCGACGGCGGCTACGAGATGGTCAACCCCCGCGACGGCGATACCGTTGCCGACCTGCTGCGCTACGTCGACTTCGACCCGAAGGAGATCCTCTCCAGCTACCGCAACAAGCTGACCGAGAGCGGCCTGGCCAAGGAGCAGCAGAAACAGTTCCTCGACGAGCTGGCGCGCGGCCTCTCCGGCTACTCCTATCTGGAAGAGTGAGCGCTCGCCGGAATAGCCACCTCCGTGACCAGCCCTTGGGGAAATAGCCCGGCACAGAGCACAATTTGTCCAAAAAAATACATCAACGGATGTAAAAAGGGCCGCTTCCTGTGGAAATCGGTAACACCTCTGTCTAGAATCCACCCACTCAAATAAACCACGGGTTGATGCCCCAAGGATCCTGGACCATGAAGAGCGCGCTCAAAGCGGCAGTTGCCACCACCTGTCTCGTTCTCTCTGCCGGCGCCTTCGCCGCCAAGCCGACCGCCATTACCTTCGAGTCGGACGCCACCACACCTGACGGCAAGCCCTACGCCAACTACATTGTGAAGTGCTCCGACAGCCGTCAGCAGCCGCTGACCGCGTGGGACAACCGCAAAAACTGGTGCGTCGGCAAGGATTCCCAGGAAGACTGCCACAAGAAACAGATCCGCGCGGCCAAGCAAGCCTGCAAGTAAGGCCGCCGCTACTGCCGGCAACTCCGGCAAGGTGACCGACCATGGCCAGCCCCATCGCTCCGGCAACACTTCCCGATCGGGCTGGCAAATCCGCTCCCTCTCCCTCCGAAACGGTGGATACCCCGCCATTCGGATCGCTGCTCGATTCGCAGATGGCCGCCTCCAGCGTGCCGCTTGCCCCCTATCCGGTCAGCAACGCGCCCTCCACGTCCAACCCCGGCAACGCAGCATCCGACACCTCGCCGCGCCTTGAGCGCAGCAATCCGCGCCAGGGCAACCGCCGCCAGCGTAAATAGCCAGCGCGACGCGGCTGTGCCTGTAACACGGCAACCGCTACTATCCGCGCGCCTCGATTTGCCCTTCTACCCACCACCGCCCACCACCCTCCCGGGAGAGCCAGTCACGATGAAGATGATGAAGCCCGGCAAGCGCGGACTGCCACGCCTGATCGATGCCGCCCGCTACTCGATGCAGGGGCTGCGCGCCGCCTGGCGCCATGAAGAGGCCTTCCGCATCGAGGCCAGCCTGGCTCTGATCGCCATCCCGCTGGCCTTCTGGGTCGGCCAGGGGCTGACCCACCAGCTGCTGCTGGTCGTCGTCAGCGGTGTGGTGATCATCACCGAGCTGCTGAACTCCGCGATCGAGGCGGCCATCGACCGTTTCGGCGGCGAGATCCACCCGCTGTCGGGCCAGGCCAAGGACATCGGCTCGGCGGCCGTCTTCAGCTCGCTGATCCTGTTCGCCGTTGTCTGGGTCCCCTCTATTTACCAATGGCTTCGTTAATGCCCTATCGGAGCCTTGTTTAACCGGCTTTTTGCGCATTCTGGCCGTTGACAAGGTAGAGGCGCCTGTGAATAATGCCGCCTCTTAAATTTCCCAGTTCCGCACAGTTCGAGGAGTACCAAGGTGGCGAATACCCAACAAGCAAGGAAACGTGCCCGTCAGGCGGAAAAGGCCCGGAAGCACAACGCCAGCTTGCGCTCCATGGCTCGCACCTACATCAAGAAGGTCGTCAGCGCGATCCAGAAAGGTGACCTCGAAGCGGCGAAAGGCGCGTACCAAAGCGCCGTGCCGGTCATCGACCGCATTGCCGACAAGGGCATCATTCACAAGAACAAGGCCGCTCGTCACAAGAGCCGCCTGAACGAACAGATCAAGGCCCTGAGCCAGCGCGCCGCCTGATCGCTTCGTCCCGCTCTGAAAAGGCCGGCCTCCAAGCCGGCCTTTTTCGTTTCAGCCCCGCATCAAATCAACCCTTCCCGCGCTGCAGTGCCATACCCTCCGGCTCGCCATGCCGGATAGCGTGACCAATGCACGGGCAGCGGGCGGTACGGCCTAGAGCACGACCAAATTGTCGCGATGAATCAGCTCTTTCTCGCCCTGGTAGCCGAGCGCTGATGCCAGCCGGTCCGACGGCAGGCCGACGATCCTCGACGCATCATCAACGTCGTAGTTGACCAGCCCGCGCGCCACTTCGGCGCCATTCGGGGCGAGGCAGGCGACCAGATCACCACGGCGAAAACGGCCCGAGACAGCGGTGACACCCACCGGCAACAGGCTGCGCCCCTGCTCGCGAATGACCCGTGCGGCACCGTCGTCGAGATGAAGTTGACCGGCGACCTGCATCAGGCCCGCCAACCACTGTTTGCGTGCCGCCCACGGCTGCTGGCCAGCGACCAGCAGCGTGCCGAGCTCCTCGCCGTCGAGCAGCCGAGTCAGTACCTCTTCGATACGGCCGCCGGCGATCACGGTGTCGGCGCCCGATCTGGCCGCCAGCCGCGCTGCGCGCAGTTTGGTCGCCATGCCACCGCGCCCCAGCGCACCGGCACTGCCGCCCGCCATGCGGTCGAGCTCGGCATCGCCGGCATGCGCCCGCGTCACCAGCGGCGCGGTCGGATCGAAGCGCGGATCGCGTTCGAACAGCCCGCTCTGGTCGGTCAGGATCACCAGCAGGTCGGCGTCGATCAGGTTGGCCACCAGTGCCGCCAGCGTGTCGTTGTCGCCGAACCGGATCTCCTCGGTGACGACGGTGTCGTTCTCGTTGATGACCGGAATGACCCCGAGCCGCACCAGTGTCTGCAGCGTGCCGCGCGCATTCAGGTAGCGGTCGCGGGCGGAGATGTCGTCGTGCCCGAGCAGCACCTGCGCGGTGTGCAGTCCATAGCGCTGGAACTGCGACTCATAGGCCTGCACCAGCCCCATCTGGCCGACCGCCGCCGCCGCCTGCAATTCGTGGATCGCCGTCGGCCGCGTCTTCCAGCCGAGCCGCGTCATCCCCTCGGCCACCGCGCCGGAGGAGACCAGCACCAGCTCGATGCCGCGCCTGCGCAGCTCGACCAGCTGGCTGACCCAGCGCTCGATGCCGCTCGTATTCAGGCCGCGCCCATCGTCGGTCAGCAGCGCGCTACCGATCTTCACCACCCAGCGGCGGGCACTCTGTACCTCTTGTCTCGCTGTCATCGTCTCGACACCCGATTGCAACGGCGCCCGATTCAACGGGCCTTCAATGTTCTTCGCGCCTGTTCTTTCAAGATCATCGGCAGCACCTCGTTACGGCGCGTACTCGACCTCGACATCATCCTCGTCGTCGTCATCGCCAGCACCGTCGCGCGTGGCACGCCGGGCCGCGCGACGCGCTTCGGCCAGCGCCTGAATCCGCTCGCGCGCCTCGGCCTGCATGGCATCCTGCAGCTGCCGCTCATGCTCGATCAGCTCCGGCTCCTCGGCTTCGCGCTGCCAGCATGCTTCGAGGTGGGTCATGATGTCGCCGCACAGCTGTTTGGTGCCATCGGCGCTGATCGCCGCGACCCGATATACCGGCCCGCTCCACTGCAGCCGCTCGAGAATGTCGCGAAGACGGGCCTCGCGCTCCTCCTCCGGCAACAGGTCAATCTTGTTCAGCACCAGCCAGCGCTCCCGCTGCGCCAGCGTCGGGCTGAAGCGCTCCAGTTCGGCGGCGATATCCTGCACCGCCGCCACCGGATCGGAGTCGTCCAGCGGCGCGACATCGACCAGATGCAGCAGCAGCCGCGTGCGCGTCAGGTGCTTCAGGAAACGGATACCGAGCCCGGCCCCCTCCGATGCGCCGGCAATCAGCCCCGGAATATCGGCCATGACGAAACTGCGGTGCGCCTGCACCCGTACCACACCGAGATTCGGTATCAGCGTCGTGAACGGGTAGTCCGCCACCTTCGGCCGCGCCGAGGAGACCGCGCGGATCAGCGTCGACTTGCCGGCGTTCGGCAACCCGAGCAGCCCGATATCGGCCAGCACTTTCATCTCCAGCCGCAGATGACGGATCTCGCCATCGCTGCCTTTCGAAGTCTGGCGCGGGGCACGGTTGGTCGACGATTTGTAGCGGGTGTTGCCGAGGCCGTGGAAGCCGCCCTGCGCGACCAGCAGCCGCTGCCCTTCCGTCACCAGGTCGCCGAGTACATCGCCACTCTCTTCGTCGATCACCGTGGTACCGACCGGCACCTTCAGCGTCAGATCGATGCCGCTCTTGCCGGTGCAGTTGGCGCCCTTCCCGGACTCGCCACTCTCGGCCTGATAGCCGCGCACGTAGCGGTAGTCGACCATGGTGTTGACCGACGCGCTGGCCTCAAGGAAAACGCTGCCGCCGTCGCCGCCATCACCGCCGTCCGGCCCGCCGAACGGGATGAACTTTTCACGGCGAAAACTCATGCAGCCGTTGCCACCGCGCCCGGCCTGCACGCGAATGGTGACCTCATCGACGAATTTCATGTTCAGGGTCTCCGGCTGTTGATGCCCGTGCGATTGAAGCGCACGGATCAGAAACGAAAAAGCCCCGCTGTACGGGGCTTTCGAACATCCTGTTGCGGCCGGACGATCAGGCCGGAACGATGCTCACGTACTTGCGCTTTTCGCGGCCCTTGGTGATGAACTGCACCACGCCATCGGCGGTTGCAAACAGCGTGTGGTCGCGACCGATGCCGACATTCACACCCGCGCGCACCTGGGTGCCGCGCTGGCGAATGATGATGCTGCCGGCCGAAACGAGCTGGCCGCCAAAGCGCTTCACACCGAGGCGTTTCGCCTGCGAATCGCGCCCGTTGCGGGTACTCCCGCCAGCTTTCTTGTGTGCCATGGTTACTCTCCCCGGTTATTAAGCGCTGATTGCCGTGATCTTGATTTCGGTGAACCACTGACGGTGGCCCATCCGCTTCATGTGGTGTTTGCGGCGACGGAATTTGATGATGCGGATCTTGTCGTGACGGCCTTGGCTGATCACCTCGGCAGTCACCTTGCCCCCAACAACATAGGGCTCACCAATAGTGACTTTGTCGCCATCACTGACCATCAACACCTTGTCGAAATCGATGGAAGCGCCGGTAGCGACTTCCACTTTCTCGATCTTCAGGGTCTCACCCGGCTGCACGCGGTGTTGCTTGCCGCCCGCCTCGATCACTGCATAAGTCATGCTGCTCTCCTCAATAGGCCTGCTCGCGAAGGATATATATGTACGGCTTGCGCCGGAGCGAACACAGGCAGTCGGACCACCCCGCAAGCGGGATAGGCCGGCTTTGCTTAGTAAAGGGCGCGGATTCTACGGAAAGGGGGAGCCCCGATCAAGTCCGATTACATGGGAGTCGCCTTGACTTGGCCCACCGCCGCTCCCTAGGATGCCGCGGTTATTCAAGGTACCCCGCCTCATGCAACAGATTCGTGCCGCGGTCGACGCAGAGTTCGCCCAGGTCAACCAGCTCATCATCGAACAGCTTCACTCGCGCGTCCCGCTGGTCGAGAACATCGGCCACTACATCGTCGACGCGGGCGGCAAGCGGCTGCGCCCGCTGCTGGTGCTGCTGGTGGCCGGCAGTTTAGGTGCCATCGACCGGCGCCAGATCGGCTTTTCCGCCATCATCGAGTTCATCCATACCGCCACCCTGCTGCACGACGATGTGGTCGACCTGTCGGACCTGCGCCGAGGTCGCGCCACCGCCAACGCCAAATGGGGTAATGCCCCCAGCGTACTGGTCGGTGACTTCCTTTATTCGCGCGCCTTCCAGCTGCTGGTCGAGCTCGGCGACATGCGCCTGATGCAACTGATGGCCGATACCACCAACACCATCGCCGAAGGCGAGGTGCTGCAACTGACCAAGGCCGGCGATCCGACCACGACCGAAGAGGCCTACTTCTCGGTCATCGAATGCAAGACCGCGGTGCTGTTTGCCGCCGCCGCACGCGGTGCCGCCCTGCTGGCTGGCGCGGAACCGCCTGTCTGCGACCAGATGCATCGCTACGGCCTGCACCTCGGCATCGCCTTCCAGCTGGCCGATGATGTGCTGGACTATCTCGGCGACCCCGAAAAAATGGGCAAGAACGTCGGCGACGATCTTGCCGAGGGCAAGCCGACCCTGCCGCTGATTGCGACGCTGAAGCTCGGCACCCCCGAGGAACAGGCGCTGGTCACCGAGGCCATCAGCAACCGCGACCCAGCCACTCTCGACCGGATCACCGTCGCCGTAGGTCGCTGTGGCGCCCTCGACTACACCCTTGAGCGCGCCCGCCACCACGCGGAAGCTGCCGCCACAGCGCTGGCCGGCGCAGCCGAATCCCGCTGCACCAGGGCACTTCAGGAGCTCTGCGCACTGGCCATCCAGCGCGATCGCTGATGACACTCCACCACACACCGGCGGGGTGACTCCTCTCACACTCCTGATTTAAAGCCCCCTTTCTGCTTGAGCGCTTACAGCGGCACCCCTAGAATCACTTTCAACTGTAAAAAATTCCGATATCTGACACAGAAAATCTCTCTTACCCCGAAAGCCCGGAGCTTCGACACATGCCGCTTTGGAAACAACTGAGCATGATCGCCCTGATCACCCTGGTTACCGCTTGCGGTGGCGGCGGCGGTGGTGGTGGCAGCGACGGCGGAACCAGCAGCGCCCCCTCATCCGGCTCGGGCAGCAGTGCCAGCGGCGGTTCGACGGCAGGCACAGGCGGCACAACCGGCGGAACCGGATCCGGCACAAGCACAGGTACAGGCACATCGACTGGCTCGAAGCCCGTTTCCCAGACCGTTAAGCTCTCCTGGACATCACCGAGCACGCGCGAGAACGGCGCGGCGCTCTCCATCAGCGATCTCTCCGGTTACCACATTTACTACTATCTCGACGGCGCCACCGGCAGCGACAGCACCGTAGCGATCAATGGCGGCTCGACCCAATCCGCATCCATTACCCTCACCAAAGCGGGTACCTATTATTTCGCCATCTCCGCGATAGATGTCTCGGGGCTCGTAAGCAGCCTCTCCAACTACGTCGCACTGACCGTCAACTGATTACCCCGACCCGACTCCCCCCTTCGTATCAGCGCCCCCTCATCTGTCAAAATTATTGACAGATCAACCCCCTGCACGATGCCACAGCTGTCTTTCAGCCAGTTGTTGCACTATGATTCCCCGGTCAACGCATCGGCTCCAGCCCACATATTTTCTGCTGGCTGCCTTACCGATTTAACGGCTTATCACTGTGCAGCAAAGCGCCTCCAGGCACGATGGGAGTCGTCGGGAGCTTCGTATGTCGAAGGAAAAGGATTATCTGAAAATGGTCGAAGGGTCGGCCAATGCATGGGGGCGTCTCCCCCCCATGCTGCGACAGATCAAGGATGATGCGCTCTCCATCCTGCTGAACAGCCTCGACGAACTGTTCAGCAGTTGCGATGATCTCTTTTTCGACCTCTCCAGCCGCGCCGCCAGCAACGCCGAGCAAAATCTTTACTTCGAATCGATGCGCGAATTGCGCGTCAAGAAAGCCGGTGTCATCAACAGCTTCCGGCAGCACTACGAGCGCGGCTTCCTTGCGCTCGCCAACACGCTGACCCCCATCAACAGCTCCGGCGCCAATCTGGACGACCCCAACTCAGACAATCTGACGCTGGTTCAGAACGACACGCTGGAGCAGGAAGTCGCCATCAGCGGCATGATTTCAAAGGCCAGGGTCAACTGCCAGGAGCCGCTCTATCACCTGACCACCCGCCTCGACTACATGATTCCGCGCATCACGATCGATCAGGACAACAACCCGCTTGATCCTGAACGAATCTGCCGCAGCTTTGCCGCTGCCTGCGAGCTGTTCGATATCAATATCAAAGCCAAAATCATCATCTTCAAACAGTTCGACCGACTGGTGGTGAGCAGGCTGATCAAGGTGTACAGCGCGGCCAACGAGTTGCTGATCAACGCCGGCGTCCTGCCCAAGATCAACCGCACGATCAACAAGCAGCCCAGCGCCCCTGCCACCAATCCGCTTGACGCCCTTTCGGCCGCCGCCATGGAGGCCGGTGCCGCGGCCGGGGATGCGCCGCTCCAGTTCGACTTCAGTGAACTGACCAATCTGCTCGCCAGCATGCGCAAGCTCGGCCTGACCCGCCTGCCAAACTACACCAGCTACAGCAGCAACCCCGGCCCGCTGATGAACAGCAATGAACTGCTTGGCCTGCTGTCGCTGCAACAGGCTCCGTTGACCGAAGATACCGATGCAACCCTGACGCCGGTCGTGAATCTGCGGCAGCTGATCGGAGGGCTGCTGACCAGCAACAACGCCGAAGCTCCGCGCTCGCTGCAACAGCCCGATGAAGATGTCATCAACCTGGTATCGATGTTTTTCGACTTCGTACTGGACGACCGCAACCTGCCGGTTGCCATCCAGGCACTGATAAGCCGGCTGCAGATCCCGATATTGAAGGTGGCACTGAAAGACAAATCGTTCTTCAACCAGGCGAACCACCCCGCTCGCAAGCTGATCAACGCCATAGCTGATGCCAGCATCGGCTGGGACGAGTCCGAACAGCTCAAAAAGGACAAGTTCTATACAAAGGTTTTCGAGATAGTCCAAACCATCAACGAGAAGTACGCCGACAACGAGCAAATCTTCTCGGAGAAGCTGACCGAGCTGCAGCAGTTCATCGAGCAGGAGCAACACCGAACCTCCCTGGTCGAGCGCCGCACCAGTCAGGCCATCGAGGGCCAGGCCAAGACCCAGGTGGCGAAGAGCGCCGTCCAGAAGCTGCTGTTCAGCAAGCTGGAACGGCTGGAACTTCCTCCCACCATCAACGATTTTCTGGCTGAACACTGGCAACAGTTACTCGTACTCATTCATCTGAAGCACGGCGAAGACAGCCCGGAGTGGCTGGAGGCAGTACAACTGGTCGACGACCTGATCTGGGCCTCACATCGACAGGATGACGCTCGCTCGCTGCAGCGCCTGGGCAAAATGAAAGCCGAGTTGCTGCAGCGGATTGCACATGGCCTGACGCGGATATCTTCGACCGCCGAAGCGTCACAACAAGCCATACGCGCGATTGGGGAGATCCTCGACCAGCTGCAGACACAGGCAAAAATCGAGATGCGCTCGATCACGGCGGAGCAGGCTGTCGCGCTCGGCCACACACCTGGCAGCGGCAGCAAGAGCTGGCAGGAGATGACGGCACTCGAGCGCCAGCAAGCGCGCTACAAGGCGCTCACCTATGAATTCATCAAAAAGGCCGACGCCCTGCCAGTTGGCACCTGGGTCTCCTACGAGGACAGCCGGCGCGGCAAAATTCTGCGCTGCAAGCTATCGTCAAAAATCGAAGTGTCGGACACCTATGTGTTCGTCAACCGGTTTGGCTTCAAGGTATTGGAGCGCTCGCGCAAGGATTTTGCCTACGACATGCAGCAGCGCCGCGCCATTCCGCTGGAAACAGGGGTTCTTTTCGACAGGGCGATGGAAAATATCGTCACCAACTTGCGCCAACTTGGTAAGCCGCCCTCAAGCTGACCCGCAAAGCCCGTCAACATAATCGTCGACAGACAACACCAAGAGCCAGACTCAAGGCGACAGCCGGGAACCGTCATACCTCTACATGCCGCAGGATCAAATCGTACTTTTCAGCAACCTCATCGGTGCCGGCATCTTTCTGGTTCTGGCCGCCCTATGTGGCTACTTGAGGATTCAACGCAAGCTGCCTTTTGCAGTGGCCGTTGCAGCCTTCGTGTCCGCGCTCTGGCAACTCGCCACCGCAGCCGACCATCAATGGCACCTTCTCAACGCCACATCTCAGCTGGTCATCGAGATTGTCCGTGATATTACCTGGATCATTGCGGCGATTTCGTGCCTGATATTTGCAACCACGTACCAGCTGTCACGCCGCTTGCGTATATCGCTGCATGCCGTTTGGGTCGTTCTGGCGGGTGGGTCCGCCGCTCTCCTGCTTGTGGAGCCATCCCTCGCGAAAAATAGCGTCGGCATCATCTGGATTGGCCTGGGACTGGCGATTGCCGCCCTGGTCTCTGTCGAACAGCTATACCGCAACACTCAACAACTGCGACTGATAAAACTCTTCAGCGTGACGCTAGGCGGATTATTCACCTACGACATCTATCTGTTTTCGCACGGGCTGATCTTCGACCATGTCGACCCGGCACTGTGGCAGGCGCGAGGTGCAATCAATGCCGTGGCTGCCCTGGCAATGACGCTCGGTGCCGTGACCCTGCCCTATCAAAGCAGCCAGTCGACCCGCCTCACCATCTCACGCCCTGTCATTTTTTACACAGCCAGCCTGATCAGCGCCGGCGGCTTCCTCGGCGTGATGGCGGCGGCCGGCTACTACGTGCAGATCTATGGCGGCAGTTGGGGCGAGGCAGTTCAGATACTGCTGGTCTTCATCGCGCTGCTGGCCCTCGCCGCGGTAGCCGTCTCGGAGACGCTGCGCTCCCGCGTCAACGTATGGATCAACAAGCACTTCTTTCACCACAAGTACGACTACCGCGTCGAGTGGCTGAAGCTGATCAACTCGCTGTCACGCCCATCCGCGAACAACGATGACCTGCATGAGCGTGCCATCCGCGCTGTTGCCGACATTTTCAAAAGCTCTGGCGGCGCGCTCTGGCTGCACCGAGGCAGTTTCTACGCACCAATACAAACAATTGGCATGCCACTACCGGAACAGGCCGATGAGCCCCGTGACAGTGCATTTTGCAGTGCGCTGAAAGAGCATGAATGGGTCTTCTCGCCGCTAGCCACCGACAATGAACGACTCGGCACATTCAACGACCGACTGCCCAACTGGGTGCAAAAAATCGATCGGCTGTGGCTGATTCTGCCGCTGCTGACCGAGACCGAACTGCTGGGCTTTCTGGTGCTGCTTGAACCTGAAAGCGACAAATCGCTGACCTGGGAAGATCTCGATCTGGCCAAAACCGTCAGCCGGCAGGTCGCCTCCTACCTTGATCGCCATGAAGCGGCTGAAATGCTGGCAGAGTCACGCCAGTTCGATGCCTTCAACCGCCTTACAGCCTTCATCATGCACGATCTTAAAAACCTGATCGCGCAGCAGGCTCTGGTGGTTCAGAACGCATCGCGCCATCGCGATAATCCGGCCTTTTTCGAAGACGCCATTCTGACGATCGAGAACTCGGTGGCCCGCATGAACAACCTGCTGCGCAAGCTGCAGCAAAATGAGCCCAGCGAGCTGCGCAGCCTGGAGCTTCATCGCGTCCTGATGGACTCGGTCAAGAAGTGCAAAGAGCAGAAGCCAACCCCGACCCTGCGTCTGGAACAGACGAATATTCGCGTCAATGCTGATCAGGATCGCCTGGTGATGACGCTCGCTCACATCATCCGCAACGCGCAGGAAGCGACGAACAATAGTGGCTTTGTCGACATCACCCTGAGCAAAAACAACCAGAACGCCATTATCATTGTCGAAGACAACGGCATCGGCATGAGCCAGGATTTCATTCGCAACCAGCTGTTCAAGCCGTTCGTGTCGACCAAGTCGGGCAAGGGCATGGGCATCGGCGCCTATCAAACGCGCGAGTTCATTGCATCGCTCGGCGGAGCCATTGAGGTCGAGAGCTCTCCCGGCGAAGGCTCCACCTTCACGATTACCCTTCCCGTGGTACAGGGCTGATCCACTTACGGCGGTTCACATGACCAGACTAGCCCCAGAAGACAGCTTGCTGATTGTTGAAGACGATGTCGGGCTTCGCAGCCAGCTGCGCTGGAACTTTGACAAATACAACGTTGTCGTTGCCGATGACCGCACCAGCGCCGTCGCGGCGGTACGACAGTACGAACCCGCCGTCGTCATTCAGGATCTCGGGCTTCCGCCGGATCCGGAAGGTGTCAGCGAAGGCTTCCGCACCATTCAGGAAATTCTGCGACTGGCTCCCTCCACCAAGATCATCGTCATCACCGGCAACCATGATTACGAAAATGCCGTGCGCGCCGTGGCGCTTGGCGCCTATGACTTCTATCAGAAGCCAATCCACGCGGAAACACTCAATCTGATTGTCGAGCGCGCCTATAACATCCATCGCCTGGAGGCCCAGAACCGACGCCTGCAGGCGCAGCGCAACTCGCCGCTCTCTGGCGTCATTGCCTCCGATCCGCTGATGCTGCGCGTTTGCCGCATGGTGGAAAAGGTGGCGCCAAGTGACATCACCTGTACGCTGCTGGGCGAAAGCGGCACCGGCAAAGAGGTGCTTGCGAGAGCGCTGCACAATCTCAGCCCGCGCGTAGACAAACGTTTCGTCGCGATCAACTGCGCCGCCGTCCCCGAAAACCTGATGGAGAGCGAGCTGTTCGGCTACGAAAAAGGGGCATTTACCGGTGCCGCCAAGCGGACACCGGGCAAGATTGAAACCGCGCAGGAAGGCAGTCTCTTTCTCGATGAAATCGGAGACATGCCGCTGGCACTGCAGGCCAAATTGTTACGCTTCCTGCAGGAGCGGGTCATCGAGCGCGTGGGGGGGCGGGAGGAGATCCCCGTCAATGTGCGCGTCATTTGCGCCACCAACAAGAATCTTGAGGAGATGGTTTCCGCAGGCACCTTCCGCGAAGACCTGTTCTATCGCATCTGCGAAGTGGTAATCAACATACCGCCCCTGCGCGAGCGCGCCGGCGACAAAATTTTACTCGCGCGGCACTTTCTCGAACGCTACTGCGCCACGCACAACCGGCGCATCAATGGATTCTCCGCCGAAGCCGCCGAGACCATTGAGGCCTATCACTGGCCCGGCAACATCCGGGAGATGGAAAACAAGATAAAGCGGGCAGTGATCATGTGTGAGGATCGCTTTATCTCGCCCATCGATCTCGCGCTGGAGGTTCCAGACGCCTTGTCGATCAATCTGCGGCAGGTGCGGCAACAGGCTGAAATCCTCGCCATCAAGCGAGCGCTGACATTGACCAATGGCAACTATTCAGCCGCGGCGAAACAGCTGGGCATAACGCGCCCAACGCTGTACGACCTGGTCAAGAAATACGAGATCAATATTCCGGGAGAGCCCGAATAGGGTAATTTTTTCGTCGCCTACCCGTCGTCGATCGCTTTGAGAAAGGCCCGTTCATGAAAAGAGATTCCATGGTTGGCATCGCATTGCATCTCTTCCGCCGATCGCTGCCGGCTGCACTGGTCGTCGCGACAACGCTTGCGGGCTGCGGCGACACCAACACCGAACAGAACGCTGTCAGCGCCAGCAAACATATCGAGCGCGCGGAAACCTATCGCCAGCAACGCCAGTACCGCGCAGCGATGATCGAAGCGCAGAATGCTCGCCAGCAGGCGCCACAGGATGCCAATGCCGCCCTGCAGATCGCGACCATTCTGCTCGACCTCGGCCAGGGGCGCGACGCTATCGACGTGCTCGAACCGTTCGCCGACAGCAGCGATCCACGCATTGCATTGACGCTGACCGAAGCTCATCTGCAACAGCACAAATACGAGTCGGCACTGCGGCATATCGATCAAGCGCGAAGCCGCCTGTCTCTTGACGGTGATGCGCACGCCACACGGCTCCGCGGCGAAGCACTGCTCGGCCTGCGTCGCTACGACGAGGCCTCTCAGGAGCTACACCGCGTCGAGACCTCCGATCGAGAAGGGCTGAAAGCGAAGCTGGCCTTGGTGCGTCTCGACTTCCAGCGCGGCGATACCGATGCCGCACGTCAGCAGCTGCAACAGCTGCTCGATGCCAACCCCGAGTCGATTCCCGTGCTGACGCTGGCCGCCAGCGTCGCCGAGCGCGACAAGGATCTCGAGCGGGCGGAAGAGCTGCTGACCCGGGCCATGATGCAACTGCCCGACGCCGACCTGATGACGCCGGAAAAGGCACAGGTATTACGCCACCTCGCTGACATCCTGACGCGACTCGGCCGTACCGCCGAGGCCATGGTCTATTCGAAGAGCCTCAACAGCGCCAACCCGGAAGGCGCGGAGTTGCAGGAGAAGTTCAACCGTGGCTTCGAACGCTTCCAGAAAGGCGAGCTGGAAGAGGCCGAATCACTGTTGCGGGAGGTCTACGACAAATCTCGCAACGAACTTGCCGGCACGCTGCTCGGCCTGATCAAGTACGCGCGCCAGGACCTCGCTGGCGCCGCCGAATACCTCGGCGGCAATGTCGACCCTGAAGTCGCCTCCGATGAAGTGCTGCTGGCGCTGGCCTCGACCCAGCTCAGACTTGATCAGCCAACCAGGCTGCTCGAAATCATCGATCCGGCACAGAGTTCACGACTGGAGAATCCCGAACTGAAGGCCCTGGTCGGAGTCGCGCTGCTGGAGACCGGCGACCTGACCCGTGGCGAACAGCTGATCAACGAAGCGCGCGCGCAGGCTCCCGATAGCCGCCCCATCACGGCACTGCTGGCTCGCCACTACCTGTCGCGACAAATGCCACAGCAGGCGATCGAGGTACTGAACAAAAGCCTTCAGCAGGGTGATGACCGCACATTGCGCCAGCTGCTGATCAGCGCCTATCTCACGGCCGGTCAACGCGATCAGGCCATCGCCGCCGCGCAGAAAATGGTCGAGGCCGACCCCACCAGTGCACAGAATCAACTGACACTCGGACGAACCGCACTGGCCGGCAAGCGCTTCGACATCGCCCGCTCGGCACTGCAACGCGCTCTTGGCATCGATCGATCGCTGACCGTCGCCAAACTGCATCTGGCACAGATCGACCTGCTCGAACGCAACCCTGATCGGGCTGCAGCCAGCTACCAGGCATTGATTGCCGACGACAAGAACAACATTGCCGCCATCAAGGGGCTGATCTCCGCGGAAGAGCTGCGCAACGGCAAACCGGCCGAGGGCGACACAGGCCTTGAGATCATCGCGCTGGCGGCCAGCGACACGCCGACAGCGCGCGCCGTGCTGGTCGAGTACTACATCCGCAACCAGCGGCTCGCCGATGCCAAGCGACTGCTGCCCCGAGCCCAGGGCGCCACGCCGCGCTATCTGCAGAGTGTGCAGCAGCTCTACGCAGCCGTTGCTGCCGGAGCAGCGCTCTCCACACGCGACTACGACAGCGCTCGCACCTTGCTGCTCGAAGGCCTCGCCACCAATCCCGACGACCGCCAGCTGACAGCACTGCTCGCCACCACGGAGATCCGGGCCGGTCAGTTCAAAGAGGCCGAAAAGATCATCGCGCAACTGGAGAGCACGCGCGGTGCAATTCCGCTGGTCGTGGAGCTGAAGGGCGATCTGCAAGCGGCCAGCGATCAACCGGCCAAGGCAGCCGGACAGTACCGTGCGCTGTGGCAGCAGCAACGTAGCGATGCGATCGCCTCCAAGCTCTACGGACAACTGCAGCGCACCGATGCCAAAGCCGCAGCGGCCTTTCTGGAGGAATGGCGACGCCAGCTGCCGAACAGCCTGCAACCACTGATGCTGACGGCGATGCAGTTGCAAAGCGACGGCAAGAATGCGCAGGCCATTGCCAGCTACGAGCAGCTGTTGCAACGCAGCCCCGACAATATCGTCGCGATGAACAACCTCGCCCTGCTGTATGGGAGCGAGGACAAACGCGCGCTGCCGATGGCGGAAAAGGCCGCGCGACTGGCACCGGAGAGCGCGGCGATCCTCGATACCTATGGCTGGCTGCTGCTGCAGACCGGGGATGCCAAAGGCGCAGTCGAGGTGTTGCAGAAAGCCAGCGCCCTGGCGCCTCAGATCAAGGAGATCGCCACCCACCTCGAAGAGGCGAAGGCCAAGCTGTAAGGGGAGATTACTGCTCGCTGCGGAGCAGATCGGCCATTCGCTGCAAGTGCCGACCTGTTACCGCAGCATGCACCGGCAACGTCAGCAGCCGCTCGGCAAATCGGCGGGCGCCCGGCAACAGGCCCACTGCCTTCACCGCACCCACGCCTTCCACCTCGGGCAGCACCTGCTGATACATCGCAGTAGCCCCCAGTCCAGCCGCCTGCAGTGCCTGCCACAATCGATCGCGCTGCACACGGTCGCGACACAGCAGCGGGTAACGCAACAGGCGACCGCTGCGACCGCCCGCGACTGCAGGCAGATCAATCAACGACGGGATGCCGGCCACGATTTGCGCAAGCTGCCGCTCACACTCGCGCGACCGCGCGAGGTGCGCAGCTGTATTGGCGGCCAGCAACTGCCGGCGCTGCGAATCGAGAGCACGCAACTCCAGTAGCGGCTTGAAGCGGGTCTGGCCGAGCGAGAACAGCGGGTTGCGATTGATCAGGCCATACAACCGGGGGCGCAGCAGCGCATTGATCACGGCTGCTTTCAGATGCAGCGTGCGATCGGTTTGCGGCGCCGCTGCAACCGGCAGCTGCGCCACCAATGCCGCATGCGCGGCATCCGTCCACAGCAATCCGCCCCCCAGCAAGGACACCGGCTTGCCACGACCAAAACTGGTACAGACCAGATCACCGCGAGCCACGTCCAGCAGCGGCTCCGGGAACCACTGGGCATCGTCCTCAATCAGGGCCGCGCGACTGCTGCCCGCAGCCAGTCGCTCGCGGATCGCCGTCAGCCGCTCGGCAATACCGAGGAAGTTGACCGCCACCACCGCCACCACCCGCGCTGACAGCGCCTGCTGCAGCGCATCGAGGTCATAGCCTGGATCGTCGGCGCCAACATCGACCAGCAGCGGCTCGACACCGGCAAACTGCGCGGCCGCCACCAGATCGGGGCAGCCGTAACCGGGGAGAATGACCTGCGGTTGCTCGATATCCGGCCGGCGCAGCCGCGCCAACATGATTGCCGCAGCCAATGCCGCCGTGCCGGACTGCAACGCGACCGGCGTGAAACCAGCCAGCGCCGGCAGTGGCGCATCACCGCGCCGCCACAGCAACGGGTGGCCCGCTGGAGGAAGGTCTTCGCCGAACAGGGGAATCGGCATCAGCGCGCCGATGGCTGCCAGGTGGTCATCCGCTTTCCGGCCAGGAACTGGCACGCGGCGTGAGCAATGCCGACGTTCACCTGCACGAAGAAATAGATGATCCGCACCGCACCGCTGTCGCGCAGCGATGGCTTGAGATGCGCCGCCAGCGCCACACCATAAAACGCGAACTGCCCGAGCAACGCCAGCGTGTAAATCGCGCCCCGTCCCGCCACATTCAGCGACACCATGAACAGCGCCAGCAGGAACCACGGCACCAGCCAGCGCATCAGCTTGTGACTCCAGACCTGAAAGGCGAACAGCCCAAAGCGGCCGGGATCGAGTACGTCGGGATGGCGAGTGAGCGCGGTGATGCCGCGCAGCACGGTGCGCACCTTGCGCTGGTACTCCCTGGCCGGATCCTTCAGATCGCGATAGAAGCCGAGAACATCAGGGGCTGTCACCGCACGCAGATCGGCGCGCGCACAGTTCAGACCCGTATTGAAGTCGCTCGGCGAATGGATATCCCACTCATTGCAGACACGCTTGCGCGCCGCAAAAAATGATCCGGACAGGCCGACCAGCCCCGCCAGCCGCGACTCCATGCCTCGCAGCCACATCTCGTATTTGACGTAAGCGCCCTCGCCCGCCACCTCACCGTCCTGACTGATGAAGCGATCCTCGCTGGAGACCGCGCCGACTCGCGGATCATCAAAATAGCTGGCCAACTTTTCCAGCGCATCGACCGGCATCTGGGTCGCAACATCGGAGAAGACCAGCACGTCGCCGCGCGCCGCCTGAATCGCCGTCCACTGCGCATTCTCCTTGCCGAGTCGCTCGGCAGCCCTCACCAGTCGGACACCGCGCCCGGCGTACTCGGCGACGATCGCATCGGTGGCATCGGTCGAGCAGTCGGAGGCCACAATCAGCTCCAGCCGGTCGCCCGGGTAGTCGAGCGCCAGCATGTTCTCCAGCTTCTCGCGAATGCGCCCCTCCTCGTTGTAGGCCGTGACAATCATCGACAGTGTCGGCAGTGCCTCGCCGGTCGCACTGTCAGCGGCAGATCGCCCACCGCGCACACGCAGCAGCAACCACAACAGCCCCGGATAGATGAAGTAGCTGTAAAAGGCGAGCAGCAGGAACAACCAAAACAGAAACTTGGACATGAATGGAGGCAATCCCTTATCGGTGGCGGGCCCTTATCGGCAGCAGACAAATCCGGCTGGCGCAGTGCCACATCATCGCGATGAGACTACTTCACTGCTACCATTGCCGCACTTGAGCGGCGCATGGATACGCCGCTGGACGCGAGCCATTCTAGTAGCTGGACCTGCCTTTGTCCCCGTCGCCATCCTCACTGCCAACCTCATCCGCACCGCAGCAGAAGCCTCTGCGCGTACTGCATGTCGCCTCGGGCGACCGTTGGGCAGGTGCCGAAGTGCAACTCTTCACGCTGTTGTCACAATTGCAGCGCCGCGCCGATATCGAGCCGCGCGCGGTGCTGATGAACGATGGCGAACTGGCAAAACGCCTGCGCGCAACAGCGATTCCGGTCGACATCGTCGACGAGAACGCGATGGGCAGCCTGGAGATTCTGCGCAATCTCGGCGCCCTGCTGAAACGGCACCAGCCCGACATCGTGCACACCCATCGGCAGAAGGAAAACATCCTCGGCGCCATCGCCAACCGCTGCACCGTGCGCGCCGCCAGTATGCGCACCGTACACGGCGCCGAGGAGCATCCACCCCGCGGCCTTCGCCAGTTGCCAAAACAGCTGATCCGCGCACTGGATCGCTGGGTTGGCAGCCACTGGCAGCAGCGTGTCATTGCCGTCTCCACACCATTAGCCGATCTGCTCGCCAACCACTTTCCGCGCGAGCAGATCGTTGTCATACCGAACGGCGTTGATATTGATGCGGTGCGCGCCGCTGTCGTACCCGCCGATTTTCGTGAGCGCGAACCGCAGGCCATTCATATCGGCCTCGTCGGGCGCCTCGATCCTGTAAAAAGAGTCGACATTTTTTTACAGATGGCGAAGCAGCTGAGCAGTGACCAACCTTCAACGCCATGGCGCTTCCATGTGTTTGGCGAGGGCTCCCTGCTGCAATCGCTGCAGCAGCTGTCAGGGCAGCTCGGCCTGAATGGGTGCGTGTGCTTCCATGGCCATCGTCAGGATATTGCCGCCTGTATTGCCGCACTGAACGGACTGGTCATGTGCTCCGACCATGAAGGACTCCCCATGACCACCCTGGAAGCGCTGGCCGTCGGCACGCCCGTGCTGGCACATGACGTCGGCGGTCTCAATATGGTTCTCGCAGGCAACAAAGGCGGCCAACTGGTCAGCGACCACACCCCTGCCGGCTACGTGAAAGGGCTGTTGCAGATGATGGCTCGCGACCGGACTACCATAGCCGCACATGGGCTTGAAACACTGAATCAGCACTACTCGGCGGCCAGCAACGCCGCTGCGGTTGCTGAACTCTATCAGCACTGCTTAAACTGACTGGCCCGTTAACGCGGGCCTCGCCGGGTATCAGCTACAGCCGTTACGGATAACCTCAATGACTCCTCATCTGGTCATGCACTGCTATTGCCAATGGCCACGCGCCAACCAGGCACGCATGGAGCATCTGTTGCAATGAATGCCTCATCGCCAACCCTCGAAGCCGGCATCAATTTCACCGACACCTATCGGTCAGCCGACTTCACCGTTGCATTCGGACGCGAGCTGAATCAGCAAGTAAGAAACCACTGGCAGAACCTGCTGACGTCCATACAAAACCCCACCCTGTTTCAACATCCCGCATGGCACGAGGCCTTTCTTCATAGCCACTACGATGCGACCAGCTGCGGCCAGCTGCTCTTTGCATGTATCAGCGCAAACGACAAGCCGGCGGCTCTAGTACCGCTGCTGATCCGCCGCACCAAACGCCTCGGCCTGTCGATCCGGGTCGTCGAGCTGATGTTCAACACGGATATGGGCGTTCGCGATTTTCCGATTGCCGATGATGTCGACGGCAGCCAGCTCCTGACAATGCTGCTCTATCAGGCGCTGCCAGCCGCCGCCATTCAGTGGGACGTCGCCCTGCTGCCGGATCTGGCAGAGAACAGCCCTGCATACAGGGCATTCCAGAGACTCAACCACAGCAAGCTGGCCGTCTACCACCACGACAGCAACCGCCTTCGTTGTGGCGATGAATTCGCCAAACCTTTTGCGCATATCTCAAAATCCCACGCTAAAAAAACGCAACGCAAACGCAAGAATCTTGACACCCTGGGTCAGGTCGAATGCGAGCTGATCAATGGCCCGGCGGCCTTAGCCCAAGCGCTTGCTCAATATGTCGAACTGGAAAACGC
This sequence comes from uncultured Verrucomicrobiaceae bacterium, assembly GCA_964638025.1. Taxonomy (GTDB): domain Bacteria; phylum Pseudomonadota; class Gammaproteobacteria; order Pseudomonadales; family CAMLJR01; genus CAMLJR01. Next base: position 59,045 of record CAZWXW010000006.1, on the reverse strand, counting down.
GAGCTGGAAAGGCAGTGCCGGCGAATGCACATCACTTCATCATGACCACCCACAAAAGACCTTCTACGAATCCTTGATGACCAACGCAGCCCCACTGCTCAACGGCTGCATCACGGTCATGCGACTCGATGGAAAACCCATCGCCATCAACGTTTGTACTCGCGCTGGCGATACTTTGTGGATGCTCAAGATCACATACGACGACTCATTGCAGCAGTATTCGCCCGGCAATCTCATGCTGCTTCACTTACTGGAATATTTTGCCGGCGACGAGAAGATCAAATACATCAGCTTCATTACCGGCGGTGACTGGACATTGCGCTGGCGACCCGAGTGCACCCCCATATATCAATGCTCGATATTCAATCAAACACCCGCAGGGCTAGCCATCTTGGCGCAAGGCAAAATTATCGGTCTGCTACGCCGAGTCAAACACCGACTGCGAAAGAACAATCACCCTAGTGATGTCAATGAATCCTAGAACTCAAGCCGATCGCTCTTCGCCCAATAGCCTGAGCAAGCGCAACAGAAACCGGCGTCGCATTCTGCAGATACTAGCTGTGCTTCCCTTTGGCGGTGCGCTGGTGCAGCTACCAGGCGCCCTATCGGGAATATTGGCACTACCAATAACCGAACCGCCGATGTGGACCAAGAATGGTCAGAGCCTGATACGTATCGCCACCGCCTATCTTCGACAACATCCACAGTGGCGCCAGCATAGCCAGTTGAATGGCTGGATATCCGGGCTTTTCGAGAGCGCCGGCGAACAATCAGCAACATCGATTCTGTCGAAGCAGATCGAGGCGGACTTCCAGAATGGTGACTATCTACTTTTTGATGGCTGGATGATCGCTTTTACCGAGGCGCGCCTTTGTGCCTACCTTTCCATGACAGATGGATTGCCGGCATAGACGCCGAGTAAAGCCGCCTAGAACAATAAGGCTCTCTAATGTTCATTGATTTTCGCAACAGCGACATCGGCGATCACCTGCAGTGCGATATCTGCATCATTGGTGCGGGTGCAGCCGGGATCACCATCGCCAATGAACTGCTCGGCACATCACTGAATGTATTGTTGCTGGAAAGCGGCGGACTCGACTTCGACGCGCGAATCCAGCAGTTGTATGACGCCAATGATGTCGGAATAACACGTCAGCCAATGATCCAGCAGCGATTGCGGCTGTTCGGCGGCACCACAAACCACTGGGATGGGCGCTGCGCGCCATTTGACCCAATTGACTTTGAGCAACGCGACTGGGTACCCATGAGTGGCTGGCCTCTGTCGGGTAACGAGCTCGCCCCCTTTTACAAGCGTGCCTACAGAATCTGTGATCTCGGCGAGCACAAATCAGATCAGGAGATTTTTCAGTATTTCAATATCCCGAAGTTACCAACAGATCGAAGCAAGCTGATTGAACATACTTGGCAGTTCAGCCCACCAACTCGCTTCGGAACAAAATTCCAGAAGCCGCTTCAGCAAGCAAGAAACATTAAGGTCCTATTACACGCCAACGCTATCGATCTGCAACTGAACGCAGCTGGCACTCATATCGAAAGGGTCGCAATCAAGTCGATGGAAAATCGACATACATACATAAATGCAAAAACATTTGTGCTTGCATGCGGAGGATTGGAAAACCCTCGCATCCTGCTCAACTCCAGTGGGGTTATGCGCAATGGCGTCGGCAACCAGAACGACCTCGTCGGCCGCTATCTGATGGATCACCTACGGTCGAAACATGTAGTTGCGCCTCTGGATGATCCGTATGCACTCGGCCGAATCATGAACATCTATCGCGGAGCGCCCGGTGACTACCTGGTGGGAATGAGGCTCAGCGAAGAACTTCAACGCGAAACCAAAATTCTCAACGCAGGCATGATGACCTACATGGAGGGAGGAGATGACTCCTCATTAAACGCTACCATTCGACTGGTCAAAAGCTCGCTCAAAGGCAAACCGCCAGAGAACGCCGGTGCAGACATCTTGAATGTACTGCGCGACCTGGACGGGCTCCTCATGAATGCACGCCGTCAATTTCTACGCCCCGGTACCGAAGCGCTTCTGAAAACACTGACGACTGTCGTCTGCGAAAGTGAACAGGCACCCAACCCGCACAGTCGTGTTTACCTGGCAGATGAGCCCGATGCTCTGGGTATGCGAAAGCTAAATGTGAACTGGCAGCTCAGCGAGCTCGATCTTAAAACGACCCAAGTAATGGTAAATACATTGGCGAGCCAGCTATCTCGGCACTTCCGTGCAAGAATTCGCATTCCCGAATGGATATCTTTTGCGCCAAGCGACTGGGCGCACCACTTCAAGGATGTATCCCACCCGACGGGGACAACCCGCATGTCGGCCGACGAAAAAACTGGCGTAGTCGATCAAAACTGTCGGGTACACGGGGTCGACAATCTTTATATTGCCGGCAGCTCGGTATTTCCCACAACAGGGCAATCGAACCCGACGCTTACCATCGTCAGCCTTGCACTAAGGCTCGCAGATCACATCAAAATGCGTACGGCGGAGCAACCGGCATGATGCTCAGAATAGCCTTCTACGCCGGAGAATCGCTGTTACTGACTGCCATTTTATGCATTCTGCTTTTACCGATCGTCAACCTTGCGCGCAACCTGCAAGTGGTAAGGTCTTCATGGTCTTTGCGCCACTGGAGCTATGCATGGCTACTGTTGTTCACAACAAATACGCTGTGCAGTGAGTGGTTGGGACCGGATTTCACCGCCCTCTATCACGCTGTAATCTGGCTGTCCCCCATCAGCCTGCTTGCACTGCTGGCCGGCCGGCGTGGTCAAACCGCCACTAACGGAGCGATCGAAATAGCAGACGAGGATCTCGGAAAATGAAGGAGAAAATGCTGTCAGTTTCCGTGGTTATCCCGACCTATAATCGCTCGACACTACTGCTGCGTGCCATCAACAGCGTATTGCCCCAACTCCACGAAGGCGATGAACTGCTGGTCATGGACGATGGCTCTACCGACAATACGGAAGAAGCTCTACGCCCATTACTCAATCGCATCCGCTATATCCGCCTGCAAAATGGCGGCCCAAGTCGAGCACGCAATACCGCCATCGCGCTTGCGAGAGGAGACCTCATCGCCTTCCTGGATGATGACGATGAGTGGATACCTCAAAAGTTGGCACTGCATCGCGCAGTAATGGCTGCCGATCCAAACATCCTCTTTTCATTCACCAATTTTTACAGTCTCTTCAAGGACGGCACACAGAAGGCACATTGCCTTTTCAACTGGGGACAGCGCGAACAGCGCCTCGACGTCATCTTTCCGCGACGTCGGTATTTTTCAGAGATTGCACCACCACCCGAGGGCCTGGGTGACTTCGAGATCTACACAGGCAACATTTATCACTATCAGCTGCTTGATGACTATGTGCTACCCAGCACACTGGTAGTGCGCCGTCAGACCGCTGGATCCAGTCTGTACTTTCCCGAAAATCTCCGTTTTTGCGAAAGCTGGGCCTGCAGTTCCCGACTGTCACAAGCAGGGCTTGCATGCTTCATGAATGTGGATACTACCTGTCAGCACGATCACGGCGGTCCGCGCCTCACCGATGTCGACGTCATGGCGCAGACAGCGTCTCGCATTGAGGTTCTGAAGAATCAGTGGGGGAAGGACGATACGTTTCTTGAGAAGCACCAAGAACCGTATCTGGCACGCCTCGATGAAGAATATCTACTCCGCATACGGGAACTCATCGCCCGCGGAGAATCACGGCAGGCCCGAGCCGAGATGCAATCGCTATCCGCGCCCGCACCCGCTCAGTATCGTTTGTTAGCGGGCTTACCGAATCTACTACTGCGTAAACTGATGTCACTGCGAGCCCATTTGCGGTGAACAGTTACTCGCTCCACATACAGGATGTACGGCGATGAAAAGCTCCGTGATCTTTTTATTGACGCTGGTCATCGCCTTGATCATTGCCATACCGATCTATTGGGCACTGCTGTTTTTGCTGGACATGGCAGTCGGAACACAGCAGCTTTACGCTTGGGTGCAATTCGAATCACGTCATCTATTGCTGATGCAATTGTTGAGCGACAGCGGATATCTGGCACTAGCATTCACGCCAGTGATGGCGCTTGTCATTGCCGCCTCACAGATTCAGCGCTTTGGCCCCATCATCTCTGTCGCTCTACCTATTGCTATTGCCGCTCTTGCTTATATGGCATTGGTGGCTATCGGCTTCAGCCCCCCTCAGGCAGGACTGCATGTGGCAAGTGGCGTAATCGCCGCGGCTCTGGCCGTTGTCTTTCGGCACCTGACCCTCAAGACGCACAGAGGTTGAACGGATGACCTTACGCACTCGATCACTAGCTGGCATCCTGGCGATCGTACTAGCCACAATCGCTACTGCCGATGACAGCTACCTCATCATCGGCGGCGGCCCGACTCCGGAAGAGTCAAAGGTCTCGATGGAGAAGAATGCCATCTGGTTTGAGAAAATTCTGAGAAGCCATGGCTTCCAGCAAGGACGCACATTTTATGCGTCCGGCACCACGGGCGCCGACATCGCTCTAAACGCACCCGAAGACGCCACCGTTCAACATTGGATGCCACTCGCTCGACTCAACCCAGACCACGAAAACGCACTGACAGTCTACCGGCCGAACCAGATCGAATGGTCAGAAGGTGGCGCCAGCAAGCAAACCGTGGAAGCGGCCATTGCAGATGAACTCCGTCGACAAAAGGCGGGCGACAACCTACTCATCCTCTATAGCGGCCACGGCTCATACACACCAAATGACGTGAGCCGTAATGCATTGCGCCTGTGGGGAGAGACCCATCTCGATGTCAACGATCTACGTCGCCTAACCACTGAGAGCAAGGCGGTCGGCAGCGTAAGATACGTGCTGCCACAATGCTTCTCCGGCGCATTCGCCCGCAGCATTACCCCAGACCCGGCCCAGCCTTCAATCGATGGCATTAGTGGCAACCAGTGTGGCTTCTTCGCGGTGTCGCCGAATGTCATTGCGGAAGGCTGCACGCTCGGCGTCGAAATCGGTGAATATCGGGACTATGCGACCTACTTCTTTGCCGCCCTGACAGGCGAGACTCGTACGGGGCAGCCGCTAGACCGCGCCCCTGACCTCAATGGTGACCAGAAAGTGTCTCTCCGTGAGGCACATTTCTATGCGTACACCGATGGCTTCAGCAGCGACATTCCACGCACAACCAGCGACTACTACCTGGAGCTCTGGGAGCCTTGGTATATACGCTGGCACACCTTTGTCTCGCCGCAAGCCAACAATCCTTATCTGAATGCGGCAAGACGATTAGCCGACAAACTGAATCTTGAAAGTAGCTCTCCGTCCACATTAAGCGCGGAGGCACGGCGATACAGAATTCGACTGAATACCGATATCGCTACCGCAAACATTCAGCAGAAGCAGTTGCATGCCGACGCCGAAAAGCTGCGCAAAGCTATCCTGTACCGTTTTCTGCTCGAATGGCCCAATGCCCGCCATGCGGGAAGCGCCGCCTATGCGAAATTCGTTACGCAGGAATCGACTGCCGCACTGACCTGGATTATCAACCAGCCGGATTACGCCACACTCGCTGATCTGCAAGACCGAGCCTCACAGGTCTCATTAGAAATTCTCGACCTGCAGAGACAGGATGCTCAATACGCTCGTATTGTCCGCGCTCTGCGATTCGCCTCTATTCTGGAAAACTTTCAGCGTTTAGCCAGCACGGAACAACACCAAGCCTATGAGGCCTTGACCACCTGTGAAGAGTGGATCATGCCGCAGAGCCCAACCAACCCCATGGCACCACGTACTCTCGAGCCAGAGGCTCAACCCTGATGCATGCAAGTCTGACACCGCTGAATGAGCTCGACCAATTGAGCCAAGCTTGGCGCGAAATGGAGGAGAGCTCCGACCTCTCCTTTTTTGTATCCTGGAGCTGGATTAGTGCCTGGCTCCAGCTTGCTCGCAGTAATGGCATAGATCTCTACCTGTATCGCTGCCATCAAGAAGAGCAAACCATCGCACTGGCAATTTTCAGTCACGTACGCGTTAAGCGTCGCCACTTGTTCAAGTATGACGTGCTGGCATTGCATGAAATTCCTGTTCGCAACCTCGACATGATCATTGAGTACAACTCGCTACTGATTCGTCGCGGTTATGAAGCCGAAATCTACCAAAGGGTCATGAGCGATCTTCTCGCAATCGCTCCGAGGTGGGATGAAGTGCGATTTAGCGGTATCTCCGTCAACGCCTGGAACCAGATAACCGGCAGCCTTGACGGAATGGAAGCCAGGATCGAGGAGCAGCGTACCCCCTGGGTAACGGACATCAGCACGCTAGATGGTGATCTCGATAAGCTGCTTGCACCAATGAGCCGAAATCGGCGCTGGCAAATTCGCAGATCATTCAAGGCTTTTGAATCCGAGGGCGCCTTGAAGATATCACTACCCGCCACGATCAACGAAAGCTACGCCTTTTTTGAGGAGATGGAAAAACTGCATACCGCTCGCTGGAATAGCGTCGGGAATCCGGGTTCATTTTCCAACGTCAGCTGGGTGCAATTTCATCGCGACGTCATTCAGGAAGGCTTCAATCGCAATGAAATTCAGCTGCTACGTGTCAGCGTCGACGAACTCCCCATTGGTTATATTTATAGCTTTGTATGGCGCGGTACCGTTTATATGCTGCAGAGCGGATTTTCTCAGGAGGACGACAATGTCAAGCGCACGGGATATGTGTCTCACTGCCTAGCCATGCAGTTTAATTCGGCCTCCAAACACGATTACTACGATTTCATGTGCGGAAACTCCGAGTATAAGCGCGTACTGGCTAACGAAATCCCACCGCTGATATGGGGAGCCGTGCAACGCAAGAACCTGCAATGGCGACTGGAAGAATCATTGCTATATGCAGTACGTAAACTACGCCAGCTCATTCGCCCAACCACACCATAGTAGCTCCTGAAAATGCCAGAACAAAAAATGAGCCATAGAACCTCAGCCGTTATGGTGTTATTTCATTGCGAGTCCAATACTGGTTACGCCATAGGTCGGCTGGAGCCCGTGCTGTTCACCGTGGCCATGAATCTGTGCAATCAGGACATGCAGAAAGTGCACTTTGCCTATCCATCAATGAGACGCGGCAATCCGGAATCATTGCAAACAGACTTCAACCAGTATGTAGAAATCGACTCCGCCAGCAATAACAAGGAGCACTGGTCATTTATTGAGAAATACATCAGGCAGCACCAGATAGGCACTCTCATTGGGTTCGATCAACCTGTTCACCTTCCCGCCTATCAGTATTTTCGCCGTGGCGGCGTGAAAAAATTCGTGTCTTACTGGGGCGCGCCAATGAGCTCGTTGTTTGGGCCTATTAAGTTGAAGCTAAAGCAACTTGAGGTTGCGATGCGTAGACACGGCCCAGATCGATACATTTTCGAGTCATATGGTATGGCGGAAACTGCCACCAAGGGTCGAGGAATACCATCCAGCAAGACACGCGTGGTTCATCTTGGTGTAAATACTGACGAATTCTATCCAGCCGCCAACGAGATAGGTTATGCGTACACCGAACTGGATATCCCTTCGCATCGCAGGATATTTTTCTACTCTGGACATATGGAGCACCGGAAGGGGGTGTGGGTCATCATGGCCGCAGCCAACAAGCTGGCCGCCAGCAGGCAGCAAGACGACTGGCATATTCTGCTGACCGGAAACCAACCCGGAGAAGAACAGGGTTTATGGGAGAAGTTATCACCGAAAGCGAAACAGCATGTGACGTTCGCGGGATATCGCTCCGATATCAATCGACTCCATCGTAGCTGCTATGCAGGTGTTATCGCATCAACAGGATGGGACTCGCTGACGTGCTCATCACTGGAGATGCAAGCAAGTGGACTCCCCCTTCTCTGCTCTGACCTGCCCGGGCTTCGAGAAGCAGCCCTGCCTGGCTTTCCAGCACTGATGTTTGAGCCAAGTAATCACTTACAATTGGCCGATCGCATAACAGAACTGCTTGACGACCAAGCATTCAGGAACAAGGTATCAGAGCTCGCCCGCTCAAGAATCCAAAAGGAGTTCACGGTGGCGATACAAGCTCTCAGACTCACACAAGCCGTTTCCGATTAACTGGAAACATAGGGAACAACGCCGTCAACGACTGGAGATATCGTGCTAGAAACTTTTTATCGCATGCATAGAATTCTGCCGGCTGAGCAGCGCAAGAAATATATAGCGCTGCAACTGCTATTCCTCACTACAGCACTCATTCAAGTTGCCGGCGCAGCATCGCTTGCCCCGTTTATAGCGCTCCTATCCAATCCAGCGGTAATTCACAGCAATGCAATCACGAAGGAGCTGTATCTACTACTTAACTGCACAAGCGATAAACAGTTTTTGATGTACTTTGCCGTGGGTGTCATGCAACTCATCGTACTGTCCAACGCAACCGCAGCACTATCTACCTGGCTGATGTTCCATTTCACATCCAAACTGGGTTCTGAAATACAGGGCGCAACCTACAAGAGCTATTTGAGCAAAGATTTTGTTTTTTATGGCAGAAACAATTCGTCACAAATGATCAACGTGCTTACCCAAGAAATTCCACGTTATGTTTTTATGGTACTTCAGCCCTTTCTAGTACTTTGCTCTCAGGGCTTTATCGGCATCCTTATATTGCTGGGCCTCATTTATGTTGACGCCGTGTTGTCACTCATTGTTGCCCTTGTTATCGGTGGCAGCTATCTCCTTGTTTTCAAGTTACTCAAGGAGCGGCTGAGTAGACACGGCCACAATCTCTGGCTAGTTGGCAACCAGAAGCTAAAACTGATAAATGAAAGTTTGGGTGGCATCAAGGAAATACGCCTGCTTGGCACAGAGCAATCTTATGCGAACAAGCTTGATCAGGCGAACGTATCGATACTTAGGTCTCAAGCCCTTCTTGGCCTGGCATCCGACCTTCCCAGATTCATTATCGAGACCTTTGCATTCTGCGCGCTTCTTGGACTAGCGTTGTATCTCCTTGCCAAGCACGGAAATTCAACGGAGGTTATTTCGATACTAAGCCTGTATGCAATGGCTGGATACAAGCTACTTCCAGCAGCTCAAGCAATCTACAAATCAATGTCACAGATCAAAGCAAACGGCGGGGCCTTGAATGAATTCTATGCAGATGCACTTCAGGGGCGGACGATCCAGTTTTCACAAGAAGGCGATCTCCAAGACACGCACTCCTTTCAAGGCGATCTGATTTTTCAAAATGTGCATTACAAATATCCCGAATCCTCAAATGATGCGCTTCACCAAATAGATCTCACCATTCCCAGAAATTCCATTGTTGCACTTGTCGGTGTTTCGGGCGCCGGGAAAAGCACGCTTGCTGACATGATTCTGGGAATGATCCATCCGGGCAGCGGAGAACTCCTGGCTGGAAGCACCAAAATCACCGAAACGAACGTTAAAGAATGGCAGCGCAACCTAGGCTATGTGCCGCAGAATATTTTCATAATAGATGACACTATTCTGGCAAATATTGCTTTTGGTGTTCCTGCAGAGAAAGCAGACTTATCACATGCTGCTAATGCCGCAAAAATGGCAAATCTTGCAACCTTCATCGAATCGCTACCCGAGAAGTATCAGTACCATGTGGGAGAGCGCGGCGCCCTCTTGAGCGGAGGTCAACGCCAACGCCTGGGGATAGCAAGAGCTCTCTATCATGACGCAAAAATATTGATACTCGATGAAGCAACCAGCGCTCTTGACAATGTCACCGAAGCCGAAGTCATTGCCACGATAAACTCTTTAAAATCCAGAAAAACAATTATTATGATCGCGCACCGTCTGTCCACGATAAAAGCCGCAGATCTGATAGTCGTCATGGACAATGGGAAGATAGTGGATACGGGAACTTTCAGTGAGCTTTCCAATTCGAGTGCAGCTTTCCGCAACATGCTCCATCTGCACAAAGAAAACCCACAACCATCCATTGTTGATAGCAATAACTAATAAGTTTATTCATGATCTTCCGAAAGCCATTCAATGCACGAGTCAATTCGATTCATGTCATCTCTTTAAGCTGCAACCCTGTTCCACCCAAGAGATACGGCGGCATTGAATTAGTTATCGCGCATCTCTGTGAGGGGCTAGTGCAAGCCGGCGCCAAGGTAACTTGTTACTCCCCTGGCGACCTTGCCATAAATGGCGTCACTCATTGGCAGACATTACCCGAACCAAGCCTTCACGTTAAAGAAGGCGGAAAACCAAATACCGCAGAACATCTTGAAAAAGTGGCCGAAGGAATACTAAAACTATCCAAGCCCGGCGATGTTCTGCTTTTTAATCACCCAGACCACTACCGCTATTTAAAGAAAAGGCTAGGAACCCGATATAGACTTCGGCACCACATCGCAGAAGTAGCTCACTGGATCGATGCCGGCGCACAGCGCAACATTATTTATCCATCCGCAAATCTTCAAAAACTCATTTCACGCCCCGGCGAGACAATTCCTCACGGCGAGAATCTCATTTTCACTTCACCCACCGATAAGGTGGCGGACTATCTATTCTTTGCGGGAAGGATAACGAAAGACAAAGGTTTGGATATCGCCTTAGAGGCATGTAAAGAACTAAAAATCCCGCTAGTCCTGGCCGGACCACTCAACGACAAATTATTCGCAGAGCGAATCATCCAGGATCAATGCGTTCAATACCTCGGCGAATTAACTTACGACGAACTCGCTCCCTATTACAGGAATGCGGCGGCTCTCATATACATGACCCAGTACGTAGAGCCTTTCGGCCTGTCGGTTATTGAGGCGATGGCTACTGGCTGCCCAGTACTGACCACTGGCAAAGGAGGGACAGGAGAAACCGTCATCGATGGAAAAACAGGATACTTTTGCCAATCCCATGATGACATTGTTAAGAAGTACGATCTGCTCAAAAACATAGATCGAAATGCATGTATTGAGCGAGCAAAGCAATACTCTATTCCCAGAATGTCTAGCGCATACCTAGCTTTCTTTAAAAAAATGCACTGAAGCATCGCCCCAATGTCAGTGATCCTGGAGCTTTCCTTTTAGCCATAGCTGCAGCAACTGAAAAGACTTCTTTAACATTACAATCGAATGGAATCGAATTGCGTAGTCTGCAATACCGCCCTTCTTCAAAAGCGCCTTGAATGCACAAAATGCCAGCAAGAATGCCTTTTTGAGCGCGTACAAAGGCCTCCCAAACAGCTTGTGTCCATCACTGATAGACATCATGTAGTACTCAGAAATGGTGGCGTCTCTAACATGCTTCAAGCAATGAGCCTCTGTATACTCATAGTCTTTAAGCATATGCGCCACATGCAGAATCGGCGCGTAAATAACCACATACCCGCCGCTCACCAATCCTTTATATATACGAGTCTCCTCCCCCAAGAACAAACGAGAACCAATCCGCCCCAGTTTTTCATCAAAACCACCCAAGGCGAGCAGCACCTCTTTGCGCACAGAGAAGTTCTTTCCATAGAATTCGTGATGATAATCTACGATCTTCTTTGCATTCTGACCGTAGTCCAACGCTACGAACATGGCTTTAAAATTGTCACTGTACCAATCTGGTTGGCCCCGCTCCCAATCCACAGTTATCCGACCATAAACGCAGTCAGCACCATATTCGTTATAGATAGTTGCATAATTTTGCAGCCAGTCCGGCGGTAATCTTGCATCGTCATCAGTAAAGATGATGATATCGCCCGAAGCTTCAGCCACCCCTCGATTACGTGCGACAGATAATCCCTGATGCCCCTCGAACACGTATTTGGCCGGGTATGCTATTCGCTTGAAGGCATCCTCACACACCTGTCGAGTACGGTCACTAGAGTTGTTATCAACCACAACCAACTCATACTCTCCATCGGAAAACTGCTGTCGCTCCAAACCAGCAAGAACAACCGAAAGGGAGCTAGCTTGATTATATGTACAAACAATTACAGAGAACCTCATTTGGCCACCCATCCATTACGCCATATCGTCCGAGCCCGGGATACCACACCCCATCAACGCGCCATAAAAATGACGCCCAGCGCGATTTAAATCATCATTCTATTGGATATTCCCGCCCCTTGGTTCAGCACGAAAGCGCCATAGACAGTTTATACTTTGCAATTTACTTCGTATGAAATACTTCAGGAAGACCTTATGACTGCCACTCTTAGGCTGGCTGCGGTTGGCGACATCATGCTTGGGGACCATCCGGTATGTTTTGGGCACGGCATACGCTCAGCTGCCAGACGTCATGGGCTACATAAGTTATTGGAAGAAGCCATACCGATACTTATAGATCACGACATATTTCTTGGAAACCTTGAGTGTGTTTTATCCGATTTTGCTCACGACCCCAAAAATCTCTCCTCCTCCGAAATGCGTGGCGATCCCGCTTTCGCCCCACTTCTTAACATTTGCGACCACAACGTATTTAGTGTCGCAAACAATCACATGCTCCAACATGGACCTGAGGCTTTTGAGGAGACTTGCGATGCGCTATGCAACAGCGGATCAATAGCCATCGGTCGAAAAGAAGGCATGAATAGCAATGTCCATGTAGTCAGCCGTGGCGATCTCCACATAGCCTTCATTGCGCATTCATTTAGACCAGAGCATTTTTGCGACACTAATAATTATTACGCCCAATCCTCCCCCGAAGCAGTGGTTGAGCAGATCAAGAGAATCAAAGCCTCACATCCAGAATATTTAGTTGTGCTTTCCATTCATTGGGGGGAAGAGTATCTCCACGCCCCCTCTCAGTCCCAGATTGAATGGGGTCACCAATTTATTGATGCTGGCACCACCCTCGTACTAGGACATCACCCCCACACTTTACAAGGGGTCGAAGAGTATAAGGGAGGCGTTATTGCATACAGCTTGGGAAACTTCCTCTTCGACAGCTGGCAACCCGCGACGCGAGAGACCGCAATTTTCAGCTGTGAAATTAGCATATCCGGTGTACTCAATCACCGAATGATTCCAGCATGTATAGATGAAAAATTCTTTTTACGATTCGGAACACTCCAAGCAAATAATATTGAAAAAAAACTAGCATCCTACAATTCCGAAATCCGCAACAAGTCTGGACTCACCGCTCTGACATCCAGCGAGTACGCCAACCTCGCTGAAAAGACATATTTAAAGTACCGAATCGAATGTTATGCGTACTTCCTAACTCATATATGGAAGTATCAACCAAGAACGATATACGAAAGCCTCTTCAGATCAGCCTTACGGCGCATCGGCCTTGCGTAAGCGCTCGATTAAACTTTCGACAGGAGATTTAGATTGCGCATTCTGATGGTATGGGACGGCGACTATCCGTGGGATGTTCGCGTCGAAAAGATCTGCAAAACATTAATAGAAAATGGCCATGAAGCCTATTTGGTATGCAGAAATTCGAAAGGACTTTCTCGCCGCGAAGTAATTGATGGCATCAATGTTCGCCGGATATTCGCTCTCCCACCAACCTTCTCGCGAATCAACTACGCTATTACGTTCCCTCTTTTTTTCTCTCCATTTTGGACTCGTGAAATACGTGCAGCGGTTAGAGAGATATCTCCTGATGTCGTCATTATCAGAGACCTCCCCATCAGCCTCGCCGCAATATCAGCAACAAAGCCCAGCCGCATTCCAATTATATTGGATATGGCCGAGTGCTATCCTGAAATGATTCGTTGCGCTTGGAAATTTGAAAAATTCAACCTTTTGAATGCAGTTGTGAGAAATCCACTTTTAGCCGATCTCGTCGAAAGTGCCACACTTAAAAGTATCGACACAGCCTGGGTTATGGTTGAAGAGTCTGCAGCTCGGCTTGAACGAAAAGGTCTTCCTCCGCATAGAATTCAAGTGATAAGCAACACCCCACCAAACATCTCTCAACTAAACACGCCTTCACAAAGAGCAAATCCGCTCCTGAAAATTCTTTATGTCGGGTTAATCAATCCATCAAGAGGTATTGAAACCTTAATCAGAGCAGCCGCGATTGTTCGATCAAAATCCAGTGATTTTCATGTGAAAATTGCAGGTAATGGCAAGGACTTCAAACGAGTATCTGCACTGATTGAGTCTCTAGGCTTAACCGAACATATCACCATGACCGGCTGGATTAAACATGATGAGCTTCTACCTCTATACCAAGAGGCTGATGTCGGCATAGTCCCACACTACAAGTGTTCTCACTGGGACAACACAATCCCCAACAAGATATTTGACTATATGAATGCCGGAATTCCAGTCATAGTCTCAAACGCAGTGCCAACGGAGCGAATCATCAAGGAAACACAAGCCGGATTAACCTATGAGAGTTTCGACCCTCACGATCTGGCTAATGCAATACTTAAGATGCAAGATTTATCTTTAAGGGAAAAGTTAAGCCGGAACGGCCAACTCGCCGTTCAAAATAGATATAACTGGAGTTACGACAGCAAAACCTTGCTGGCTTCCGTGACGGAACACGCAAGCCGCGCCAAAGAGAATCAAACTTAATAAGATGCCCACACTAACGCCCCCTATGCGTGAAAAATTGATTTAGCTTCGGGAATTCCAATGAAAATGGATATACAGAAAATCTACTTAACGGCACCTAAAGTCGTACAAAACTTGGGGATTAGCCTTCAAGGATATCGACAGCACAAGCTTCGCTACGGCAGTAAAATTCCCGAAATTTATCAAACCTACTTTTCCAATATGGCAGCACCCCAAAGGGATATAAGAGAACTTCAAAATCTTCGCCTAATGGAGTTAGTAAAGCACGCATCTAGATATACCCCGTTCTATATGGATTTTTTCTCAAAATCCAATGTAGACCCAAGCTCCATCAATATAGAGAATTTCTCTAAAATTTTTCCAATTTTAGAGAAATCCACCATCGTTCAGAACCCAAGGATTTTTCACTCCCGAGACAACGTCCCAGCCATCGACCTTTTCACTAGCGGCACATCCGGCAGCCCAATGCCAATAAAATGCGCGCTTTATGCACGCACGCTTAACTATGCATTTTTCAGAAAACTAATTGAAGAAAATGGCTCATCAATACGATCACGGAGCGCAACATTCGCAGGAAGAATTTTGTTTGGCGCACAAGAAAAGCAAGAATTTTGGCGCAAGGATTTCTTCAACAAAACACTTCTCATGTCCTCTTATCACATAAGTGAAAAGACAATTCCCCACTATATAGCTGCACTAGAAAGCTGGGGGCCAGAATATATCGACTCTTATCCATCAGCTATTGGGGAAATCGCACGCCACATCACAGACAATGATGTTTCACATCGCATCCGCCCAAAATTTGTTCTCACGTCTTCCGAAACCCTCTCCGAGCAACAACGACAGCAGATCTCCGCAGCATTCAAATGCCCGATCGTGGATCACTATGGCTGTACTGAAATGGCGATAAATGTGCATTCCGCCGGCAGCAGTCCCTATTTGGTGGATCCGCTTTATTCAATCGTGGAGTTCGAAGAGACAACTACGCCAAATATCTGGTCTGTAATTTGTACAGGACTGCTCAATACCAGCATGCCCCTAATACGTTACAGAATCGGAGATGTCGTCGCCGGGCTATCGCATAACGCGGACTCCCCTTACATCGGATCAACATTCAAGGAAGTTCTCGGCCGGGAGGACGATATCGTCATAACACCGGAGGGAATACGTGTTGGCCGACTTGACCCCGCTTTCAAGGGTGTCAATGGGATCAAGCTGTCTCAAATAATCCAGACACAAATCGACGAGCTATTGGTCAAAGTCGTCCCTAGGGAGGATTGTGATCAACCAACATTGACCCGAGTGCTTACAGCCAATTTGCGCGCCAGAACTAGCGAAAAGATGCGAGTAACCATAGAATTTGTCGACTCCATCACACACACCAAATCAGGCAAGCTGAGATCAGTAATATCCCTTATTAATCGCGAGCTTATGTGAGCCAACACCTCATACCTGATGTGGATAGCGGCACGTTTTTTAAATTAACTCAACCTTCAACTTTTCCATCTTGCATTGATCACCCATACTGCCCACAGCTTCTGAAGCAAGATGCTTATAGCGTTGAGAGACACAATGACAGGATGACAAGGGATTGACCGGTACGTTGGCGCAGTCCTGTTTAGGCTGCATTTATATCAATTCTACTTGCTCATTCCTTTTGGTGACCTGATGAATACATTCGCTACCTATCTCAAAAGCGTTGCTCTAGCTGCCTCCATCGCTGTAGCCAGCACCACAGGTGCACATGCTGCCGTGTTGTTCGCTGACAACTTCGATACGGCCAATTTAAGCAAGACAACGGGAGCCGCTAAATGGAATGGCATCACTAGTGTCGTAGCTTCAAATGACCGTTCAGTATCAGGCAACTACTCAGCGAAGTTTACTTTTGTCGGCGCAGCCTCCATTCAGGAAGATGCATTTTCTGAACTGCGATTTGATCTTGGCTCTCTCCAACCAGAGGTCTGGACCCAATTCAAATTGTACGTCCCGTCTAATTACGCCCACAGAAGTGGCTACGGCTCGACCAACAACAAGATCTTCAGGTTGTGGGGCAACACCTATGACGATATCGAGAAGGTTGGCTTTTCCACATGGTCCTACAACGGGATGTCAAATATCCAAAGCGACTGGAACTACAATGGAGAGGGGATAGGCCCGAAAGGGAATGCATATAACAGCTTTATTACCTCATCAGACCTCGGAAAATGGATGACCATTAAGATCCAAGTGAAAGCTGCGACCGCAACACAAAAAGGTACGCTGAGGCTTTGGAAGAACGGCGCGTTAGTTATAGACAACAATGGCACCATGAACAGCTATTCGGCCAGCAATCCACATGCTTATCGCTATGGCTACCTGCTTGGCTGGTCAAACTCCGGATTCACACAAACCACTTACATGTATATTGATGACGTAGTATTTGCAACGACTGAAGCAGACCTAGGGGGTGGCGGTAGCACGACAACCTCAGCCCCCAGCGCCCCATCCCTGCGAATAAACTGACGCCATATTTGACCTTTAGAAAGAGGGGGATTACCCCCTCTTTGCTTTTGGAATCATGTAATTCTTATTAGCCATTTGCCTCCTGATACTGCAGTTTAAGCTTACAGTCAGAGCCAAATTTATCCACATGTATGGGTAATAGGTCACCGTTACAAATTGGCCAGCCACTACAAATCCTAACAATGCGACGTTCAAGCTCCATGCAATTTGGCCAAACAGACTATCTGAAGGATTAGTTCGACATATTCGAATTGTTGACCTGTTAATTTTTATTGTTTGAAAAATTAACATTAAGAAAACCAAAAGAGCGGGTACACCTGCATCTGTCCCCACTTGAATGAAGATGTTATGCGGCAATTCTGCGCTTGCGTACAACATATCGTCAGTAAAATAACGCTGGTAATAGGGCGCAAAATTAAAGAACCCTACCCCCGTTAACGGCCGCTCCTTAATCATGTCCAAACCATGTTCCCAGTAAAGCAGCCGCTGCTGAGAGGTTCGATCATCCCCCGACGAACTGAAACGCGCCTTCTGCTCATCAGGAAGAATCGAATAAAGCACCACCCCAATAATAGCCAGACCAATAAACACCTTAGGCCTGTATAGCTTTCGCCAAAACATCACTAGGATCTGCGCAGCAAGTGCGATCTGCCCGCCACGCGAACTTGCTCCCATGACCGTCATAGCTGCAGTGATTGGCATCAACATCAGAATCCAATATACATTCCGAGAGACATAGGTTTTAAGACCAAAAGCCAACACATACGCTATAGGAAAGAACACGCACATTTGTATTGCCAACTCTCCCGAGTTGGTAAAAAAACCAGGCGGCCCTTGCAATCCCCATGTCGTAAAGCTGAAGCCGCGACGCGCCCACTTGATCGCCAAACTCAGCGAAATTTTGAACGTCGCGATCACGAAAACGGACAAAAATATCAAAAACCGCTCTCGTGTATTAACAATACAGATAATCAAAAAATAGATGATGAACCAGGTATAGAAGGTATCCAGCTTTTCGAAGGAGGCTTCAGGAAAAACAGCATTCCAGCTGGAAAGAAGGATGAGAACCAGGAATGCCAACATCCACTTGTTCGACGGTGCTGCCGTCCATTTACTCCCTTTCTCGAAGAAAAGCCCTATCAAAGACAACAGTAAGAATAACGAGGCCCACGGCAAGAAATTGATTGCGGGAAAGATCGATTGCGGGCGGACATATTCGATAAACAGATATCCGCAGATCATCCAAAAGGCAAAACCTTCACGGCGAAACTGCGCCCAGAAAGCTTTTGGACTTAATGAATAAAGCCCCTCCATCAATTAATTCTCATTGGCCCAGGTAGCTAAACATTCGAATTACCGCGTCCACAACCATCTTTTCGCATTGGATAAAATGCGTCGCATCGGACGTAAATGGATCATGAATATACGGAGTAGCCGACGGCAACCACAACCCCAGCAACGTCAGCTGCAGAGCAGCCAGGCGAGGATCTTTCATCGCCCCTAGATGAGCAGGTTCCATGGCCACAACCAGATCTGATGCCAACGGCTCATAGGCCCGGATATGCCGCGATCGGTGACCATGCAGGTCAATACCGACACTCCCTGCAAAGCTGATTGCCCGCGGGTCAGCTGGCGCACCGTCGCGACAGTTCAGCCCGAAGGAGATTGAAGGAAAATCCATTTGCTGCGCCGCATAGGCTGCGGCAACAGGGCTGCGGCAGATATTGCCCTGACAAACAAAAACCAGCCTCTCTACGCGCGCCCACTCCAGACTTTTCAAGTGGCGAAATCGGCCAAAAGCGTTTTGGGTACCGAACATGCAATACCTGAGCAATCCCCGACGCGATCCGTAATGGTCGTTGATATAGGAGGTAATTGAATCTAGCATTCGGCCACTGCTTTCTGAGCCCATTATTTGTGCGCGCACCCTACCAAACTTCCCACGGCGACAAAACATTACCTCGCGTACTCGTACTCGATGCCTGTCAGCGCAGTGCGCTGGCGGTCACCCGCTCGCTCGGGCAGTCCGGAATCGCCACCGTATTCACCGCCGATGAGACCATGGAGGCGCTGGCTGGTTGCAGTCGCTACACGACTTTTCATCAACGCTGTCCTTCGTCAGGCCAGGAACCGAGACAGTTTCTGGAGTGGCTGGCGGGCTTCATTAAAACACAGGATATCGACTGGGTTTTTCCCACCACAGAGGTCACCAGCCAGCTGATTCTGGCGGAACCCGCCGCACTGGCCGGTGCTCGCATGCCGTTTGCTCCGCTTCCGACGGTGATGGCACTGGCGGACAAATGGGCGCTGGTACAACTCGCCCGACGCACCAACGTGCCACATCCTTCTTCTATCTATTACGCCAGCGGCGCCGAGTTTATGGCGCAGCCGCCAACCTCGCTAACCTTTCCACTGGTGCTGAAGCCATGCCAATCCCGCCGCTGGCTCGGCGATCGCTGGCTGAATACCTCGGTACACGTGGCCAATGACGCAGACCAGCTCAGGCAGCTACTGACCGACAAGATCTACCTGCGAGACTACCCGTTCATGACACAGCAGTTTATCGACGGTCATGGCGCCGGTCTGTTTGCTCTTTACGATCGCGGAAAGCCGGTCACATTCTTTGCCCATCAACGGCTCCGGGAGAAACCTCCGCGCGGAGGCGTCAGCGTTTTATCCCGGAGCGCCCCGATCGACCCCATCGCCCTGCAGCATACCCGCGCCCTGCTCGACGCTGTCGGCTGGCACGGGGTAGCGATGGTCGAGTATCGGGTGGCCAGCGATGGCACCCCCTACCTGATGGAGGTCAACACCCGGTTCTGGGGTTCGCTGCAACTGGCCATCGATGCGGGCGTCGACTTCCCGGCACTGCTGCTCCGAATCAGCAATGGCGAAACAGTCGAGCCAGTGACCAACTATCGAATCGGCCAGCGATTGCGCTGGCTGCTTGGCGATCTCGACAGCCTCTACCTGGCGCTGCGCGACCCCTCATACAGCGTCAGCGAAAAGCTGAGGCACCTGCTGGGCTTTCTGGTTCCACGCCCGCTAACTACCCGCCACGAGGTGAATCGCTGGGGAGACCTCGGCCCCGCCTGGTGCGAACTGAAGGCATGGTGGCGGGCACTGAAAGGTTAAAACTTGCCCTCATACAACAGGCTGTAGGCGCTCAGCATCACATTGATGTCGAAGCGGGCCTGCATGCTGCGGCTACCAGCCTGCCCCAAGCGGGCGCTGAGCAGCGGATCCTGAAGCAAGCGCAACACCCCGTCAGCGATGGCTGACTCGGTCGGCTCGACCATCAACGCATCCTCATCGGCGGCGACAATCTCCTCGGGACCACCACAGCGGGTGACGACCGCCGGCAGACCGCTGGCGAGTGCCTCGATGGTGGCGATCGACAGCCCTTCCGAGGTCGAGGTCAGCAGGAAGTAGTCGAGCTGAGCGAGAAAACCTGCACTGTCGTCGCAGAAGCCAATGAAATGGATGTGCCGCTGCAGGCCGAGCTCGGCAACCAGGGCGTCCAACTTGCGTTGCAGCGACGATTTCGGATCACCGGCAATGACGAAGTGAGCCGCCGGATATCGGTCGACGATCTGTCGCGCCGCCTTGATCAGCAGGTCATAGCCTTTGGCCGGCCGCACATTGCCGAGGCTGCCAACCAGAACGGCATCACTGCCAACGCCAAGCCGGTCGCGCAGCTCACGCCCATCGCCACGGCCATAGCGGGCGAGATCGATACCGTTGTAGACAATGTCGCAGCGCGTCGGGTCCAGCAGCCCTTCGCGGTCTATGGCGTCGCGCAGGCTCTTCGATACCGAGACAAAGCGGGTCACCCCGCGATTCATCAGCCACAGCTTGAGCGCCCGGAAGCGCTCGTTCGGACCGACATCGACCATGCCGTGAAAGGTGGCGATCACCGGCCTGCGTGCGATCAGGCCGGCCATGGCGCAGTAGACATTGGAGCCGAGCAGGTGCGACTGGATCACGTCGACACGCTCGCGCCGGATGATGCGCAACAGCTCGCGCAGGTAGCGCCAGTTGAACGAACCCTTGCAGTCGACCACGTATGGCTTGAAGCCGCGAGCGACCAGCTGATCGTGCACCCAGCCCTCGCCTCGGATCAGCACCACCGAGCGGTAGCCGCGCTGGCGTATCGCATCGGCGATATTGATGAAGACCGTTTCGGCGCCACCGGGCCCGGTGGTGTCGATGACATGGAGGATGGTTTTCATGCGAAGGCTATCCATACCCACTGAGCAGAAGCGTAACGACTGGCGGGCCAACAGCTACAATGGCGACCATCACCCGCAGCAGGTCAGATCGGTGTCTTCATTGCTTCGTGACGGAAAACAGCTGGCGAAACGCGCGCTCGAATTGGGGGCAGCCCATTTCGGCCCACAGCGCCGCCCTTCTCTCGGAGCCACCCCGCGCCTCTGGGTGCTGATGTATCACCGCATTCTGCCCGCTGACGATCCGCGCTTCGCCGCCGAAGAGCCGGGGATGATAGTCACTCCCGATACCTTCCGCCAGCAACTGCGCCAGCTGAAGCAGTTGTTCACGGTGCTGCCGCTACATGAATGGGTAGAGCGAGCGGAACAGGGTGCACCCCTGCCGGCACGCGCCTGTGCCATCACCTTCGACGATGGCTGGCGCGACAATTTCGAGTTCGCGCTGCCGATTCTGCAGCAGGAGCAGCTGCCCGCGACCGTATTCGTCGTCTCGCACATGATCGGCACATCGCAAAGCTTCTGGCCAAACCGACTGAGTCGTGTCCTGGCGGCTATTGGAGAGACAGTACCCGACGCCCTGCGCAAGCTGCCGGCGCTGCGTGTTGGTATCCCGGCCGATCGCGAAGCGCTGGCGATGGTCATTGCTCAAAGCAAGGCCCTGAGTGACGACGAGCTGCTGGCCATGCTCGATGACGCCGAGATGGAGCTGGGACTGAAGGCACCAGCACAACCGGATCTGATGGATTGGCAGCAGGTGCGCGCCATGAGCAGCAGCGGCCTGATCGATATTGGCTCGCACACCTGCCGGCATCGCCGCCTCAAGGCGGGAGTGACGCCCGACGTGGTGGCCCGCGAAGTCATGGAGAGTCGTGAGCGTATCGCCGCCGAGCTCGGTCGCCCGGTCGAGCTGTTCTGCTTCCCGAACGGTGATGTCAGCAACGAAGCCGCCAAGCTGGTACGCAGCACCTATCGGGCTGCCGTGACGACCCAGCGCGGCATCAATCGCGCCGATGCGGATCGCCACGGGCTGAAGCGGATCGGCATCCACGAAGAGATCGGCAATACACCGACACGGTTCGCGGCGCGTCTCTCCGGCTGGCTGTAACTGCGCACCGCATCAGCTGTCGGTCGCTGCCAACAGCTGTTGCAGCAGCTGATCGCGCGCCAGTGCCAGGTCGCTGCTTGCCAGTTCGCTCTGGCAAAGCGGGCTGTTGCAGCGCAACGACAGCGCGACCAGCGACGCCGTCGGCCTCCCCTCGATCAGCGCCAGCAACTGCAGCGCCTTGCCCAGGTCATCGCGCGTGGTGGTCTGCCCCCCGATCCGGTAGAACCACCACACCAGGCGCTGCGCTCCGCGCTCGCTGACAACACTCTGGTTCATCGTCAACGCGGGACCGGATATGGCAACGGTCTGCACCAGCCGGTCATCCTCAGCAGCAATCGCATTGCGGTAATAGATCATCTCCTTGCCTTGATGCTGCTCGAAATACGTCAGCACCTGCAGGTCGAAATCCCGCCCCGCTTGCCGTACCCGCCAGAAGTGCGCCGTGTCAAAACCTTCAAACTGCGGTCGCCACGTCGGCGAATCGACCACCTGCCAGTGCATTGCCATCGCAGGCGAGCGCGGCTGCCCGGATCCCACCTGCTGCTGCCAGCCGAGCCATACCGGCAGCAGTGCTACCAGCAACAACATCGCACTCGCCCAACCGGCCAGCTTCAGTACCGGCTGCGGCGCCATCTGATTCGGCCTCACTGCTTTGCCGTGGCGTGGATCACCCAGCGCCAGGTAGTGCGACAACAGGAAAAACAGCGCCATCGCACCAACGAAGATCCACCAGCCGAACTCGCCGTGCGAGGCGATGAGGCCGCTCTGCATGTCGGTGTAGTAGCCAATCAACACCAGCGCGCCAATACGCACCCAGTTGCCAATCACGGCACACGCTGCCGCCAGCAGGATCACGGCGAGCTGGCGCCAGCGATGGGAAAAGTGCAGATAGGCATGGAGGTAGCCGATCATTACCCCCGAAATCAGAAAATTGAGCCCGCTGCAGCCACCGGCCACGAAAAAGCGACCCGCCGGCACAGCGATGTAATAGCCATCGATAAAGGCCGGAATGTCGCCGAGGCTCAGCAGCAGCCGTGTCACTGCCACCGCCATGACACGCAGCGGGTCGGTCAGGAAATCAAACAGCGGAATCGAAAACAGCAGCATCAGCCAAGCCGGCAGCATCAGGCGCGCGGTCGACCAGCCAAACACGGCCGCAATCCACAAGCCTATCTGCAGCCATAAGGCGACCTGCTGCACCACTTGCACCTGCGCAGCGAAACCGGCCAGAGAAAGGAAACTGGCGCCGAACAGCAACACGGCGGCCAGCAGCGACGGGCGCGCCGGCATTGCGGCACAGCGCTGCAACAATCGCCAGCCGAAGTAGAGCGATAGCGCGACGACCGCATAACCGGGTTGACCGTCGTCGCTCCAGCGCGCCAGCAACGACTGCAGCACCGGCCAGTTGATCACCGGTACCAGCACGTAGGCGCAGAACAAAACAGCGAGGGCAAACAGATTCATCAAGCACCGAGCAAGGCCGACAGCCGCAACACCCGCAAAATCTCTGTGCTAGGATTCGGCGTCAATGTGCAGATCAGAAGGGAATCGACGGCCGAGATGATGCCCGCTAACTCAACCCCCAAGCAATCGTCCCCCTCAAGTACTGCGACGGTTCGCCACGCGATGACCGTCGACGTCGAGGACTATTTTCACGTTGCCGCGCTGGCCAAGGTGATCAAGCCGGGCGACTGGGGTAGCTGGCCATCGACCGTTGAGCGCAATACGCGCCGCCTGCTCGACCTGTTCGACGAACATCGCATCAGTGCCACCTTCTTCGTGCTCGGCTGGGTGGCCGAGCACTACCCGGAGCTGATCCGTGAAATTGATCGACGCGGCCATGAAATCGCCTCCCACGGATACAGCCACCAGCTGATCTACCGGCAGACACCGGAAACATTTCGCGAAGAGACAGTTCGCTCGAAAACACTGCTCGAGAACCTGATACAGAAAAAGGTCAGCGGCTACCGGGCCGCCAGCTACTCGATCACGCGGGATTCGTTGTGGGCGCTGGATATCCTGGCCGAACTCGGCTTTCAGTGGGACTCCAGCATCTTTCCGGTCCACCACGATCGCTATGGCATTCCCGACTCCCCAACCCGCCCCTATCGGCTGCACACAGCCAGTGGTGCCGAGCTGGTCGAATTCCCGCTGACGACAGCGCCACTGCTCGGCATGCGCCTGCCCGCCGCCGGCGGCGGCTACTTCCGGCTCTACCCGTACTGGCTGTCACGCCTGCTGCTGCAGCGCGCCGCGGCGAATGGCGAACCGGCGATCTTCTATCTACATCCGTGGGAAATCGACCCGGATCAGCCGCGAGTTCGCGGCGCCGGTGCACTCTCCACGTTCCGTCATTACAACAACCTCGACCGCTGCCTGCCGCGACTGCGAGCACTGCTACGCGACTTCGCCTTCACCACGGTCAGTGCCAGCCTCGGAGCCCAGTCACTGGCCGAGACCCCTGCCGTACAGCTCGCCGCCTGATCAATGGCGGCGCGATAGACGCAATGGATATTCGAAAAATTCTCGACGACCCGG
This sequence comes from uncultured Verrucomicrobiaceae bacterium, assembly GCA_964638025.1. Taxonomy (GTDB): domain Bacteria; phylum Pseudomonadota; class Gammaproteobacteria; order Pseudomonadales; family CAMLJR01; genus CAMLJR01. The sequence goes on along the minus strand of CAZWXW010000006.1, from coordinate 34,146 downwards.
CGACAGCCATCGCTGCACGCTGGGGCTCTGCCGATGCACCGCAGGCGGCCGCCGTTCATGCTCAAATCAATGCCCTCGCGCAGCTGAAACCTCAACTCAAAGAGGCCCAGGAGCAAAAGCAGCTCTGTGCGCGCGAGTTTGGTGCCGCCAAACGCAACGGCGAGCCACTGGACCCGCTGAAGGCTCGCATGCAGCAGATCTCGACCCGGATCGAACAGCTCGAAGAGGCGCAAAGGCAGACACATCAAACGCTGTTTGCACTATTCGTCGAAATTGCCGCCGACACACCTCAGGCAACGCTGCCCACACGCTTTCTTGCACACCGCGAGCAGCCTTGCGGCGACGTAACCATCATCCCGATCGACGCTGGCGAAGCTGCCGCCTGGGACCGGTATGTTGGCGACCATCCCAATGCGTCGCTCTACCATCGCTACTTGTGGCGCGACATCATCGAGCGCTCCTTCGGTCAGCGCGGTATCTATCTTGCTGCGCGAGATGAGAGCGGCGCGATCCGTGGTGTCCTGCCGCTGGTGCGCCTGCAGAGCGCCCTGTTTGGCGATTTCAATGTCTCGATGCCCTATTTCAACTATGGCGGCGCGCTGGCGGACAACAGTCAGGTCGCCACGCAGTTGCTCGATCGCGCGGCGGCAATGACGCGCGCCAACGGCCAGCGTCATCTTGAGGTACGCAGCACGCACCGCCTCAACGACTGGCCCACGCGTACCGACAAGGTCTCAATGATCCTGCCACTGCCAACCGCCATCGAAACACTGGAGGCAACGCTGGGCAGCAAGCTGCGCGCTCAGATCAATCGCGCGCGCCGCGAAAATCCCACCACGCATTGCGGCGGCATCGAGCTGCTCGACGACTTTTATCGCGTCTTCGCTCGCAACATGCGAGACCTCGGCACGCCCGTTTACGCACGCCAATTCTTCGCAAACATACTGAATGCCCTGCCACAGCAAGCCCATCTGGTTGTTATCCGGCTTGGCGGCAAACCGGTCGCCACCGCCTTTCTGCTCGGCGACCGCGACCTGATGGAGATCCCATGGGCCTCGACACTGCGTGAGGTCAACGCACTGAGCATGAACATGCTGCTTTACCGCGAGGTATTGAATGTTGCCATCGAGAGCGGTTACCCCTTCTTCGACTTTGGCCGCTCGACACAGGACGCCGGCACTTATCGATTCAAGCGCCAATGGGGTGCCCAGCCGCTGCAACACTACTGGCACTACGCCCTACCGGAAGGCGCGCAGCTTCCGGAGCTGAAGCCCGACAGCCCGAAGTTCCGACTGCTGATCCATTGCTGGCAACGATTGCCGGTGCCAATCGCCAACATAATCGGCCCCTTTGTTGTCCGAAACCTTCCTTAGACCTCAAGTCAATGGCCGGATCGGCCTCTTGGATGCGCTCGCCGTTGCAGCGAAGGCGGGCTACCATAGAGACCGCTGCACTCAACATTTGCCTGAACCACCTGAAGTACAACCACCGGAATATCAGGATCATTACAGAGAGGCACGCTGATGCCCCCGAACCATGACAAATCGATTTAGCACGCTGCTTGCGGAGTCGCTCAGCTCTCCGCCAGTCGACAATCTGATCAGACGGTTCCTGCCGGATTGGGTCACGGTGTTCATGCTGCACCGCATGTCCGTTCCTGATCTCGGCATCGAAGGGCTGCAACCGGCCTTCCTCGCGCAGTGCCTGGAGTGGCTGCGCAAGGATGGCTGCCAGTTCCTGTCGATTGAGGAAGCCGTCGTTCGCGCCCAGGAAAATCGGCTCGGCAAACAAAAATGGGTCGTATTTTCTCTCGACGATGGCTGCTTCGAACAGGTTGAGGTGGCTGGTGAGATTTTTGCCCGTTACGACTGTCCCGCCACCTGCTTCCTGATCACCGACTATATCGATGGCAAGTTGTGGGAGTGGGAACATCAACTGATGTGGCTCACGCAGCAGCTGAAATCACAGGGATGCCGCGAGATACGTTTCGAACATGATGGCGCCAATGTCATCTTCGACCTCAGCATCAGCAAACCCTACAAGCAGATCGTGGCCTGGATCCGCCGCACCGGGTCGAGCGACGCCTACAACCTGGTGAGCCGCATCGGAACTGCAGCCGGCATCAGCGTTCCACAAACCCCGCCAGCACAGTATCGACCGGCCAGCTGGGACTCCATTCGCGCCATGGAGAAGCGCGGCATGAACTTCGCCGCACACACGGTTACCCACAGGATCGTATCTGGCCTCGACGATGTGGAGCTCGAGCGCGAGGTGATGGAGTCCATTGCCCGCGTAAAAGCAGAATGCGCACAGGCAGCGCCGATCTTTTGCTACCCCAGCGGCAAAGTTGGCGAATATGACGACCGGATCGTCAAACTGCTGCAGCGAAAAGGAGTACTAGCATCGTTCATTGCCGAACCGGGATATCTGAAAGGCCCCCAACTTCGCGAACAGGCAGACTATCGCTACCTGATCCCTCGAATGACCATCCCTGAAGACGTTGGCGAGCTTCGACGCTACGTCTCCTCGGTACAGTTCCTGCGCGAATTGATGGCTTCGTAGATGGTGCTCGAACCGTAACAAACCGAGCACCCGCCTTTCCGCAAACGCAGCGATCAATCAGAAGAACTGATAATTAATGCTGACCAACGCAATATTGTCGGTATAGCTGAAAGCGCTATCGCTGGCATCCCGCTCTTCGCGAATCAGCGCAAATTGAGCCGCCAATGCCTGACTGTGGCGATAGTTGATCTCCCCACGATAACTTGTTTCGTCATATTCCAGCTCCTGCGGATCATCGAGAAACTTCGTGTTTGCGGCTCTCAGATCAACACCAAACGACCAGAAGCTGTTTAGTGTGTAACGATAATTGGCAGTAACAAAGTAACCACGTTCATCTTGCAGCGTCTCTTCATAATCATCATTGCGCCCCCCCAGGCCTATGCCGGCACTATGCACCGCGCTGAAGCGATGCTGCACGCCAAGGTCAAATTGCGAACGCTCTATGATATCGACCTGCTCAAAGTTGCCATCATCGGCAACAAAATCACTAAGTATCAACTCTTCGCCAGAAAGACCAATCGAGCTGTCGGTCAGCTCATGCACCAGAGCCCCGGTCCACGTGGTAGCGCCACCATCATATTGCAGCCCGGCACGAACCATGAAGCCGTCGACCTTGTCGCCGACCTCGCGGTCAAACTGATTCGCGCCGACAGCCACCTGGTAACTGAGCCGGGACAATGCCGTAGCAAAACCGAGCATCACCGACGATGCCTCGTAGTCGTCGTTGCCATCGTCGAATTGAACATCCGCATAATTGCCTGACAGCGATACTTGTGACACCTGCGAGATCTGCCGCTGCCACGCCACACCCAGCGAACCGTGTTGAGAGTCCGAGTTGTCGCTCTCCTCGAACTGAATATCGGTGAAGCGCGGACTGACGATAAAACTATCAACCGCTGAAAAATTGCTGATCCAATCAATACCCGTGGTAATCACCGAGCGCAGTTCACGGTTGCTCGAAACATCCACGCCCTGACGGTTTGAAAGCTCCTGACTGATCTGGTGATTGAGAATGAAATTGAGGCTGCGCGGCACCAGCTCCCACACCAGATCCGTGCGCCCAGTCAACGCGGTCTCATCCTCTTCCCGATCGTGCAGGTAGTCGTGATACTCACCGCTGTAGTTGAGGTTCAGCTGGACAGCATTTTCATCGACTCTGTATCCGACATCTACACGCGCGACACGGTCAACATCGGAGTCCTCGTTATCTGCTTCACGAGCCAGGTTATCGTGGTACTCGACCCGCACGCCGCCAGTGACATCCAGCTTTGAGGACGCATGTGTCGCCGACACCCCCATCATCAGCAGAGAACTGCCGGCCAGTGTCAGCAATGCCGGATGGCGCAAAGCGTGCAAACGCCGACTGTTGACAGCATTGGGGGTTGGCAGGTCGGAACGATCTTTCATGGCGGGTTTTTCCAGCAATGTTATTGAAAACTATGTATGTGCACGCATCCGGTCTCGAGACTTCCAGTGTCGCGCAACACAGGGTTTATTGATTGAACACGACCCCAAGCAGCTTTTTCTGGGGAAGCACGTCCAGAGTGGCACGCAGCTGACTTTCGAGCACACGACCGGAAGGGACCACCAGGACGATGAAATCGGCCAGCTCGGCCAGAATACGCGCATCGGCACTGGTGGCCAGCGGGGGCGCGTCGAGGATGACATTGCGATCGCGATAACGATTGCGCAACTCATCGACGAAGCGACGCATGCGCGACGATGTAAAGAATTCGGTACCCGGGTCGCGGCGATTGCCGGCTGGAATCAATCGCAGACGACGAATACCCGTGGCATAAATGACATCCTTGATCTCCAGCGAGACATTCTCAAGGTAGTCGACAAGCCCGAAGTCCGGCTCGACCGGCAATGTCCGGTGCAGCGACGGATCATAGACATTGCAATCGACCACAATCGATGTGCGGCTCTCGTCCAGCGCTATCGCCGCACCAAGATTCAGCGAAACGAAACTGGAGCCGCCACCCGGCACTATCGCGCTGATGAGCAGCACGTAGTTCTGCCGACCGGCCGCAGCCTGATAGAGATTGGTCCGCAGTTCACGGAAGGCATTCAGCGCCTGCGCCTGGCGCATGCCGGGATATATGAGACCAAGGTTGTCCATCTCGGCATAACCGAGCCGCCCCACCTCGGTCATCTGCCGGATCTCTTCCTGCCCCTCATGATCGTCATAGAAGGGAAGCCTGCCCTCCGGCACCATTGGCGGCTTCGGAATATCTCCAACCGGTCTCAGGGCGTGGTGCTTCATGCCGTCATCGCTAGCCATCTACACCACTCCTACCAATCGAACGACAGCGACGATCACATAGGCAGCCAGCACCACCGCCACAAAACCCACCACCATAATCCACTCGCCGCGATTGGCACGCCGCTCCAACGGCGAGGTGACATGCGGGATCACGGCCAGCACCGGTACGCCCGGCGGCAGCGCCAACTGCAGCCGGTCGGAGAAGCGAATACGCGGATCAAGCAACACATAGGCAATCAGCAGACCGATGGGTGCCAACAGACCGAGCACTGGCGCTGCCAGAAAGAAGTGCGTGAACCGCAGACCGACTGGCGCCGTCGGAAACACAACCGGCTCCTTGACTCGATACGTAATGCCCTGGCCCTCAATATCCAGGGCCATCGACATGCGCGCCCTTTCCTTACGCTCCAGCAGATCTTCATAAAGCTGGCGGGTAACGTCATAGTCGCGCGTCAATTCAGACAGCTGGGCCTGATGCTCGGCGACCCGCTTGGAGCGTCCCTGTTCGTCGATCAACTGCCGCTCGGCAGCAGCACGACGCAGCTCCAGCGTGCGAACCGTCACCTCGGCATCAGTGAGATCGGTACGAAGCTTTTGGTAAACAGGATTAGAAGAAGCTCCCTCGGAGGCATTGGAGCTGCGATCACTCTCGGCATCGGAAATCGCACGCTTCAGATCTTCGATCTGGTATTTCAGTGCAACGATATCGGGATAGGTGTCCTGATAATTGAGTCGCAAGGTATCGAGTTTTGACTGCGCCTCGTTGAGCCGCTGCCGATACACGTCCGCCTTGTAGCTTTGATTGATGAACTGACTCTCTCGAGACAATTGGTTGCGGAATTCGTCGCGGCGGGCACGTGCCACCTGCAACTCCAGCCCCTGCTCTTCAAGCATCGTACGCAGCTGTGTCATCCGCGCATCGACCGAACCTTCAGAGCCATCGGTAAACTGGCTCTTGAATTGTTTCAAACGATCTTCGGCCTGCTGCAGCTGGGACTTGTAGGTCTTGACCTGATTGTCAATGAAGGTAAACGCCTCGCGACTCTCGGCGCGCTTGCTTTGCGCCGAGTCTCGGATAAAAACCGAAGTGATGGTAGACGCCAGCAGATAGGCGGTCTCGGCATCGCTGGCGCGATAGGCTATCCGGATATGGTTGCGACCGGCATCGCTAAGCGAGATATTGCCGCTCAGCATCCGGATCATCCGGTTGACGGCATTCTTGTCGTCGAGATTGGACAGAAGCTTCGCATCGAGGATGACCTGCTCAAGGATCGTGTTTGACGCAATGCGCTCACGAGCAATGGTCAGACGATCGTTGGCCCCATCGATCGATGTCACCGCTGCCTGCCCCTCCAGCAATGGCTTGATGATGTTTTGCTCGTCGGCAAAGATGACCGAACTGGCCTCGAAGCGCTTTGGCCAAAGGAAACCAACGACAACTATTAACGCCGTTACCAGCGCAAACAGCACAGCGGCCTTGCCTTTGTGCCCCTCCAGCTCCTTGCGGAGCGCGTAGATCCATTCCTGTACAAGCGAAATCTGCATGGGTTGCCCGGGTACTCAACTCAAACCTGTCATTGCAAATGGCTTCATCCGATCAGAAGCCACGTTCAGGCACTGTAACGACGTCAGAAGGATAAAGTTCGTAATTAGTCGACAGATCCCCTTTCTGCAAGATCCTCTCGAGATTGACCGGATAAATCTTGGTTGCGCCATCCACAGCACGATACAGGCGCGCATTGGATGGCGCCGCGAATTCGGTAAGACCACCCGCCTCGAGTACCAGATCCAGGACCGTGATGCCCTGCCGATAACTGACTGAAACCGGATTGCGCACCGCGCCGGTGACACGGACACGGCGCAGGAAATCAGCGCTGGCCGGGTCGGTAACGATAACGGTCACCTCGGGGTTGCGCACAAAGCTGGCCAGCTTCTGCGTGATAGTGGCCGCCAGCTCCTGTGTGCTGAGCCCCGCGGCCACGATGTCGCCAACCAGCGGCGATGAGACCTTGCCATCTGGCCGCACCGGCACTTGGACAGATAGCTCGGGGTTACGCCACACCTGAATATTGAGCTGGTCACCGACACCGATACGGTAGTTCTTGTCGAGTGCAAATTCATTCGGCACCGGTGGCGCGCCTTTCTCCAGCGGCTCAGAGGCACAACCCACCAGCAGCAATCCCAGCACAATGACCAGATATCTCATGTCGGTTTTCCTTCCGTTCGATGATTTCGGTATGAAATGCCGCCAGCGCCTGTAACGCTCATCTATCGCACGCCATTACCCAGCAGAATCACCTCGACCGTGCGGACGAGAATATAGAGGTCGAAGAATACACTGTGGTTCTTAATGTAATACAGGTCGTACTTTAGCTTCTCTTCCGCATCCGCAACCGAGGCTCCATACGGATAGCAGAGCTGTGCCCAGCCGGTGATACCCGGCTTGACCCGGTGGCGCTCACGAAAGTAAGGGATCTGTTCAGCCAATTCGTCGACAAACTGGGGACGCTCGGGACGCGGGCCAACAAAGCTCATCTCGCCTTTAAATACGTTGAAGATTTGTGGCAGCTCATCAATCCGGGTATTGCGGATGAAGGCGCCAACCCGCGTGACCCGGCTATCGTTCCTGGATGCCCAGACCGCCTTGCCATCCTTTTCTGCATCGGTGCGCATGCTGCGGAACTTGTGCACGCGGATGATCCGCCCATTCAATCCAACCCGCTCCTGACTATAGATGAGCGGCGCGCGAATACCCTCTTCCAGCTTGATGGCGATGACCGTCAGCAGCATCAACGGCGAGGTCAAAAGCAACAGCAACAGGCTTGCGGTCAGATCGAGCGCGCGCTCGAACACGTCGCGCAAAGGCGAATAAGAGAACCCCTCCGAGAAGACCAGCCACCCCGGGGAGATAGAACGGATATCCAGCTTGCCGGTCTGGCGCTCCAGGAAGCCGGTGTCATCCAGCACGGCTATCCCATCGAGCTTGCAGTCGAGCAACTCCTCAAGAGGGAAGCCGCCATTGGCAGCATCCGAGCGCCGCCGCTCATCAACCGCAACCACGATTTCCTGAACTTCATGCCGCCGACACATCTCAAGCAGCGTACCTTCCCGTTCCAGCAACCGATCGGCGGCAATGCGCGGCTGATCGGTATCTGTCTTGCGCCGAACCGAGCAAAACCCAACCAGTTCGACATCGCTTTTGGTCGCCCCGTCGATCAGCGTGGCCAACCGCGATGCACGCTCTCCGGCACCGACAACCATGATGCGCCAGCGCAGGGCCGACAGATCCGACAGACGGTAGAAGACCACGCGCAGAAGGAAGATGCAGATCAGCGACAGCGCGCCGGCGATCGCCAACACACCCCGCCCGAGATAGAGCTCAAGCGATGGAAAGACGTAGAAGCCAAACGACATGATCGCCGTGCCGATCAGGAAAATCGCCACCACGGTCCGCAGCATCGACCCGGTCAGCCCTTCGCGCGCCGGCAGATAGGCTCCCATGGCGAGGATGCAGAGCAGGTTGATCGTGGCGTAGGCATGAGCCCGCAGCTGCAGGCCGTCAATCTGGCCCCAGCCGGAAAGATCGGAAAAACGCAGCGCATAGCCAACGTGCACCGCCAACGCCATCGAGAAATACTCGAGCACGGCCAGCATCACCAGCTGGGCCGGCACACGTTGACGAAAAATTCTGATGTAGTTCACGCACTATCCTTGGTGAGCATCCTGAGCGAAACGCGTCGCCAGACAGGCATCTCTACGTTCCACCGCCGGCGTCAGAGCACACCCCTTTTGAGCCCGCCCACGAGGCAACACACCCACAAAGCGGAAGGGACAGCGCGTGATTCTGGCCAGCCAAAAGGCCGCAGATTATGGACCAGGTCGCGACACCTGTCTAACCAACGCAAACGCAACAACCGCCGCACGGATCGGCAGGTTTCACCAGCCCCCTTTATTCTTCATTGAGGCGATCATTTCGCCCCCTCTATAATCCCCGCCAGTCAGAGCGTTATGGCTACGGTGCCCCCTCCCCTGATTTCGGTTCTATACATGGATGCCACCCCCCCCGCGGGCAGAGACCACCCAGCCACTGAGCTGGCAGCCCATCGGCACCGGATCGCATCAGCGGAACTGACCAGGCTGTTTGCCGCCGACCCGGATCGCGCTGCTCGATACTGCCGATCCGCGGCGGGTGTGACGCTCGACTTCTCGAAGCACCTCTGCAACGACACCACTCTGGCGCTATTTCAGCGATGGGCCGAGCAGGCGGGATTGAGCAGCGCCATCGCAGCCCTGTTTGACGGCGCGGTCGTAAATCCCTCCGAGAAGCGCGCGGCACTGCACACCGCCCTGCGGGCGTCGGACGGCGATGCACCTCATCACCACACCATCGCGGCAACACTGGCACTGATGGCGCAACTCGTCGCAGCCGTACACGGCGGAGAGCTGCGCGGTTTCAGCGGCAAACCGATTCGCGACGTCATCAATATCGGCATCGGCGGCTCCGATCTCGGACCGCGTTTCGCCACTGCCGCGCTGCAGGACTGGCAAGCCGGCCACTGCCGGGTCCACTTCGTCGCCAATGTCGACCCCGATGAGCTGACCGACACGCTGTCGGCACTCGATCCGGCCACCACCCTGGTGATCGTCGCGTCGAAATCGTTCACCACCGCCGAGACCCTGGCCAACGGTGCCGCCGCACTGCGCTGGCTGCGCGACGCAGCGGGCGAACGGCCAAGCGGCAACCAGCTGGTGGCCATCACCTCCCGCGCCGACCGCGCCATCGCCTGGGGAGTGCCGGCCGACCAGATCCTGCCGATGTGGGATTGGGTCGGCGGCCGCTACTCGGTGTGGTCGGCCATCGGCCTGCCGCTGGCGCTGGCGATCGGCTGGGACAATTTCACCGCCTTCCTGCGCGGTGGCGAGGCGATGGATCGGCACTACCGCGGCGCGCCGATAACCGACAACCTGCCGGCCATGCTGGCGCTGCTCGAATGCTGGTACCTCGGTTACTGGGATGCCCACAGCGTGGCGGTGCTGCCCTATGCACACCGGCTGCGACTGCTGCCCGCCTTCCTGCAGCAGCTGTCGATGGAGAGCCTCGGCAAGCGGGTGTCGATCACCGGCACGGCGCTGCCACATCAGACCGGGGCAGTGATCTGGGGTGAACCCGGCAGCAACTGCCAGCACTCCTTCCTGCAGCTGCTGCACCAGGGCACCCGCATGATCCCGGTCGAGTTCATCGCCGTGGTCCGCGGCCACACACCCGACGACGGCCGCCACGCCCAGCTCTACGGCAACTGCCTGAGCCAGGCACGGGCGCTGATGACCGGCAAATCGGCGGCCGAAGTCGAACGCGAACTGCGCGCCGAAGGGCTGAGCGACGACGAGATCGCCGCACTGCTGCCGCACAAGGTGCTGCCGGGCAACCACCCCAGCTCGACACTGGTGCTGGAGCGCATCACGCCGGCAACGATCGGCGCGCTGATCGCACTGTATGAACACAAGGTCCATGCCCAAAGCGTGCTGTGGGGCATCAACGCATTCGACCAATGGGGCGTCGAGCTGGGTAAACAGGCGGCCCAGCAGATCACACCGCTGCTCACCGGCGCCGGAACCCCCACCACTGAACTCGATCCCTCAACCATTCAGCTGATCGAGCTCTACCGGCGAGTGCCGACACAGCCCGGATGACATGGCACTGACCCCGCAGTGCTGCTAGCCTCACCAACTTTCGACAGGGGAGACGACCAATCCGGCCTCCCGCCCGCCCCTTCAATACCCATGGAACTGCAGACGAGATGGCTTTCACCCCCACCCCCCGCATCGCCGTGATCGGTCTCGGCTACGTCGGCCTGCCACTGGCAGTCGAGTTCGGCCGCCAGCTGCCAACCGTCGGTTTCGACATCAACGCCGAGCGAATCGCCAGCCTGCGCAGCGGCGTCGACACCACGCTGGAAACCAGCCGGGAAGAGCTTGCCGCGGCCAACCAGCTGCAGATCACCGATGATGCCGCCGAGCTGAAGGGCTGCAATGTCTTCATCGTCACGGTGCCGACCCCGGTCGACGACAACAAGCAGCCGGACCTGACACCGCTGGTTCGCGCCAGCGAGCTGGTGGGCTCGGTACTGAGCCGCGACGACATCGTCATCTACGAATCGACGGTCTACCCCGGCGCCACCGAAGAGGTCTGCGTACCGGCACTGGAGCGCGTCTCCGGCCTGACCTTCAACCGCGACTTCTACGCCGGCTACAGCCCGGAGCGGATCAACCCCGGCGACAAGCAGCGGCGACTGACCAATATCCTGAAGATCACTGCCGGCTCGACAGCGGAGGTGGCCGAGTACGTCGACGGGCTCTATCGCCGCATCGTCACCGCCGGCACCCACCGCGCCGAATCGATCCGCGTCGCCGAAGCGGCCAAGGTGATCGAAAACACACAGCGCGACGTCAATATCGCCCTGGTCAACGAGCTGGCGCAGATCTTCAAGCGCCTCGGCATCGACACCGAAGCGGTGCTGAAGGCGGCCGGCACCAAGTGGAACTTCCTGCCGTTCCGGCCCGGCCTGGTCGGCGGCCACTGCATCGGTGTCGATCCCTACTACCTCGCCAGCAAGGCGCAGCAGCACGGCTACTTCCCGGAGATCATCTCGGCCGCGCGCCGCATCAACGACAACATGGGCGTCTATGTCGCCAACGAAGTGATGCGGCTGATGACGCAGAAGCGCATCCACATCGTCGACGCGAACATTCTGGTGATGGGGCTGGCATTCAAGGAAAACTGTCCGGACCTGCGCAACACCCGCGTCACCGACATCATCCATGAACTGAAGCTGTGCAACGCGCGCGTCGATGTCTACGACCCGTGGGTCGACCCCGAACACGCCCGGCACGAATTCGGCATCACGCCGGTCGAGCATCTCGACAGCGGCCGCTACGACGCCATCATCCTGGCCGTGGCGCACGATGAATTCCGTGAGCTCGGCATCGACGGCATTCGCAAATTGGCCCGCCCGCATTCGGTGGTCTTCGACATCAAGTACCTGTTCCCGGCCGACAGCGTCGACGCCCGCCTGTAGTTAAGAGGCACAACCGCAGCGCAACAAAAAAGGGAGAGGCCATTGGCCTCTCCCTTTTTTTGTTGGTACAGCGAACGGTAACTCAGGCAACCGCGTCGATCGCCGCCAGCAGCTCCGCCGTTTTCGCCTTCATCAGCGCTTCGTCGCCACGGCTCTCGACATTGAGACGCAGCACCGGCTCGGTGTTGGAGCCGCGCACGTTGAAACGCCACGCCCCCATCACCAGGCTGAGGCCATCGGTCTTGTCGATCGACTCCGCCTGCGCCGCATAGCGCGCTTCGATGGCCGCCAGCACTGTCTTGACGTCGCTCACGGTGCGGTTGATCTCGCCGCTGCAGGGATAGGCGCGCTGCCGCTCCTGCACCAGCTGCGACAGCGGCTTGCCACTGGCCGAGATCAGCTGCGTCACCAGCAGCCACGGGATCATGCCGCTGTCGCAGTAGGCGAAGTCGCGGAAGTAGTGGTGCGCGCTCATCTCGCCGCCGTAGATGGCGTTCTCCTTGCGCATCCGCTCCTTGATGAAGGCGTGGCCGGTCTTGCTCTGCACCGCCTCACCGCCGAGCGCGCTGACGACATCGATGGTGTTCCAGGTCAGACGCGGATCGTGCACAACGCGCTCGCCGTGGCTCTTTTTCAGGAAGGCTTCGGCCAGCAGACCGACGACGTAGTAGCCCTCGATGAACTCACCGTTCTGATCGAAGAAGAAACAGCGGTCGAAATCGCCATCCCAGGCAATGCCGAGATCGGCGTTGTGGGCGCGCACGGCGTCGATGGTCGAGGCGCGATTCTCTTCAAGCAAGGGATTGGGTACGCCGTTTGGAAACTCGCCGTTCGGCTCGTGATGCACCTTGATGAACTGAAACGGCAGATGCTTCTGAAGGCGGTCGATGACCAGACCGGCACCGCCGTTGCCCGCGTTGACGACGATCTTCAGCGGCTTCAGTGCACTCACATCTACGTACGAGAGCAGGTGCTCGATATACGCCGCTGCCGTGTCGAGCGGTTTGAAATCGCCGCGACGCACTGCCGGCGCGAAGCGACCAGCCTCGGCCAGATGCTGAATGTCGAACAACCCGGTGTCGCCGCTGATCGGCTTCGAGCCTTCGCGCACGAACTTCATGCCGTTGTAGTCCTTCGGGTTGTGGCTGGCCGTTACTGCAATGCCACCACCGACGCCGCTGTGGAACGTCGCGAAGTAGATCTCTTCGGTACCGCACAGCCCGATATCGAACACATCGACACCGCCGTCGCGCAGACCGTTCGCCAGCGCCAGCTTCAGCGCTTCGCTGGTCAGGCGGATGTCGTGGCCAACCACCACCGACCCCGGCCTGACCACATCGGCATAGGCGCGGCCGATGCGGTAGGCAATCTGTTCGTTGATCTGGTCGGGCACGCGCCCGCGCACATCGTAGGCCTTGAAGCAGCTGAGCTGGATCGGCTGCTCGATCATCTCGGTTGCGCTCATCGATCCCTCTCAGTCCGGCTCGTAGATGTTTTTGTAGACGTAATTGGTCGCTTCGACGAAACCGTCGACCGCGCCGCAGTCGAACCGACGACCTTCGAACTTGTAGGCCATCACGCAACCGTTGCGCGCCTGTGTCATCAGCGCGTCGGTGATCTGCACTTCGCCATTCTTGCCAGGCGGTGTCTCGCGCAGGATGTCGAAAATGTCCGGCGTCAAAATGTAGCGACCGATGATGGCGAGGTTCGACGGCGCCTCTTCGGCCGTCGGCTTTTCGACCATGTTGTCGACGCGGTAGAGACCATCCTTCAGTGACTGGCCCGCCACCACGCCGTATTTGTGGATCTGGTCCATCGGCACTTCCTGCACGGCAACGATGCTGCAGCGGAATTGCCGAAACAGACGCACCATCTGTGCCATTACACCTTCGCCGCCCTCGTTGATACAGAGGTCGTCGGAAAGAATCACACCAAACGGCTCGTTGCCGACCAGCACTTCGCCGGTAAGGATGGCGTGACCAAGACCTTTCATCTCGCGCTGGCGGGTCATGGTGAAAACGCCGCGATTGAGCACGTCGCGAATACTCGTCAGGTACTTTTCCTTGCTGGAGCCGGCGATCTGGTGCTCGAGCTCGTAGCTGATGTCGAAATGGTCGGCGATGGCGCGCTTGCCACGACCGGTGACCAGCGCGATCTCGGTCAGGCCGGCATCGATGGCCTCCTCGACGCCGTATTGCACCAGCGGCTTGTTGACGACCGGCAGCATCTCCTTCGGCATCGATTTGGTCGCCGGCAGAAAGCGCGTGCCGTAGCCGGCCACGGGAAACAGACACTTCTTGATCATGTTGTCGCTATTCCTTGTCATGGAAACTCAATAAACGCGATGAAGTGAAGATCAGCTGCTGCGGCCGTAGACATCCTGGAAGCGGACGATGTCGTCCTCCCCCAGGTAGCTGCCGGTTTGTACCTCGATGATTTCGAGCGGAATCACACCCGGGTTGGCGAGGCGATGGCGATTGCCGAGCGGGATATAGGTGGACTGATCCTCGCCGAGCAGAAACTCCTCGTCGTTGCAGGTGACGCGCGCCGTTCCGGAGACGATGATCCAGTGCTCGGCACGATGATGGTGCATCTGCAGCGACAGCTGCTGGCCCGGGTTGACGACAATGCGTTTGACCTGGAAACGGCCGGCCGAAACCAGCGACTCATACGAGCCCCACGGCCGCGACACGCGCTTGTGCAGCGTCGCCTCGTCGCGCTTCAACTTCTTCAGCGCGGTGACGATCTCCTTGACCTCCTGCACGCGGCTGCGATCGGCAACCAGCACTGCATCGGAAGTCTCGACGACAACCAGGTTGTCGACGCCAACGGCCGCCACCAGCCGCGACTCGGCGCGGATGTAGCTGTGGTCGACATCGTGCAGCAGCACATCGCCGCTGACAGCGTTGTGCTGCTCATCCTTGGAGGCGACATCCCACAGCGACGACCACGAGCCGACATCGTTCCAGCCACAGGCCAGCGGCACGACGACACCGCGCTCGGTGCGTTCCATCACCGCGTAGTCGATCGAATCGCTCGGGCACTCGGCAAAGGCCGCCGCATCGAGGCGGGTGAAATCGAGGTCGCTGCGCGCGTCCGCCAGCGCCTTGCGCGAGGCCTGCACGATCGCCGGCGCAAATTTTTCCAGCTGTTCGAGATAGGCGTCGGCACGCATCAGGAACATGCCGCTGTTCCACAGATAGTCGCCACTGGCGAGGTAACCGCGCGCGGTTTCCAGATCGGGCTTCTCGACGAAGCGCTCGATCCGGAACAGCTCGTCACCGATCGCCTTGGCGCGCTTGATGTAGCCGTAACCGGTTTCGGGTGCGGTCGGCACGATACCGAAAGTGACCAGCTGCCCCTCGCGCGCAGCCGGCAGACCGTGTGCAACCGCGGCGGCAAACACCTCCGGCTGCTGAATCACGTGATCGGCCGGCAACAACAGCATCACCGCGTCGGCAGCAATCTCCAGCGCTTTCAGTGCAGCCACGGCGGCGGCCGGCGCGGTGTTGCGCCCCTGCGGTTCGAGCACGATCGCGGCGGATTGTGCACCACAGGCACGCATCTGCTCGGCAACCAGGAAGCGGTGCTCTTCGTTACAGACCACGATCGGCGCGGCAACCTGATCGAGCCCGGCAACACGTTGCCAGGTCTGCGCCAGCAGGCTGGTGGTGCCTGACAGCGGCAGAAACTGTTTCGGATAGAGCTCTCGTGAAACAGGCCACAGACGGCTTCCAACACCGCCCGACAGAAGAACAGGAATCAACACAAGAATCTCCTTTTCAACAACTAACGCCTCAAACCACCGGCGACACTTTGTAACCGCGCCCGATACCGTAGTAGGTGAACCCTCTCGCCAGCAGGGCCTCGGGGTCGTACTGGTTGCGTCCATCGACGACAACCGGCGATTTCATCAACTCTTTCATCGCATCGAAGTCGGGCTGGCGGAAGCGTTTCCACTCGGTGACCAGCACCAGTGCATCGGCCCCTTTCAATGCGTCGTACTGGTAGGGCATCAGCGTCAGGCGTCCATCGGACAACCACTCGGCGGGAAACTCGCGCACCGCCGCCTCAAGCGCCACCGGATCATAGGCAGTGACACGCGCACCAGCTTCGACCAGCGCCTTGATCAGCACCACGGAGGAGGCTTCGCGCATGTCGTCGGTACCCGGCTTGAACGCCAGCCCCCACACACCAATCTGGCGACCGGCCAGATCACCGCTGAAATGGTGCTGCAACTTCTCGAACAGCACTTGCTTCTGGCGCTGGTTGCGCTCCTCGACCGCCTGCAGCAGCGACGGTTCATAACCGCGGCTGTCCGCCATGTGGATCAGCGCCTTCACATCCTTCGGGAAGCACGAACCGCCGTAACCGCAGCCGGGATAGATGAAGGCATAGCCGATACGCTTGTCGGAGCCGATACCCTTGCGCACATGCTCGACATCGACACCCATGCGCTCGCACAGATTGGCGACTTCGTTCATGAACGAGATGCGGGTGGCGAGCATGGCGTTGGCGGCGTACTTGGTCATTTCAGCGTCGCGCACTCCCATCGTGATCAGACGATCATTGACCCGCACATACGGCGCATAGAGCTCCGCCATGCGTTCGCGGGCGCGCTCGCTGTCGGTGCCGATGACCACGCGATCGGGGCGCATGAAATCCTCGACCGCAGCCCCCTCTTTCAAGAACTCCGGATTGCTGACCACATCGAATTCGATGGCGGCACCGCGACGCTGCAACTCCTCGCCGATCACCGCCTTCACCTTCTCGGCGGTACCGACCGGCACCGTCGACTTGTCCACCACCACCAGATAACCGGTGAGATGGCGACCGATGCTGCGCGCCGCCTCCAGCACATAACGCAGATCGGCGGAGCCGTCCTCACCCGGCGGCGTGCCGACCGCGATGAAGACAAAGTCGGCGCGATCGAGCGCCAGGGCATAGTCGTCGGTGAATTCGAGCAGCCGGTTGGCCACGGCGTTGGTGACGATCTCCTCCAGCCCCGGCTCGTAGATCGGAATCTCGCCGCGCCGCAGCCGCTCCAGCTTGGCCTGATCGATATCGACACAGACCACGTGATTTCCCATTTCGGTGAAGCAGGCTCCGGTGACCAGCCCCACATAACCCGTCCCAATCACAGCGATGCGCACGCCTGACTCCCTCAATCGGTCTCTTTACTGACGCCGCGACATTACCCGGCGGCGATGACTCTCGTATGGCGGGCTGTAGCATACGCTGCATGCAGGAATCGCTCCACGCCATGCGCCCCGAAAAAGGGCGCAGTTGGCAGCCGCAATCCACCCCGGCGCCGGCACTATAGACTTCGCCCCCCCAGCTAGTACAATTGCTCGCCTTTTTGCGCCGGTGTCGCCGGCGCCTTCTATAACGACCAGAAAACTCTTACGGAACAATAGCCTGCATGTCATTCACGAACCGGCACTCGTTCGACAAAGCCGCCCTCATCGAGTGTGGCCACGGCCGCCTGTTCGGCGAGGGCAACGCCCAGCTACCGATTGACAACATGCTGATGCTCGATCGCGTCACCCATGTCTCGGTGGAAGGCGGCGCCTATGGCAAGGGTGAACTGGTCGCCGAACTCGACATCCACCCCGGGCTCTGGTTCTTCCAGTGTCATTTCCCGGGCGACCCGGTGATGCCGGGCTGCCTCGGCCTCGATGCGATGTGGCAGCTGGTCGGCTTCTTCCTGGCGTGGAAGGGCAACACCGGCCGCGGCCGCGCCCTGGGTGCCGGCGAAATCAAATTCACCGGCCAGATCCTGCCGGATGCAAAATTGGTCACCTACCGCCTCGACCTGAAGCGGGTGATCGAGCGCAAGCTGGTGATGGGCATCGCCGACGGCACCGTCTCCTGCGACGGCAAGGTCATCTACGAAGCGAAGGATCTGCGCGTCGGCCTGTTCAAGCCCGGCAGTACCGATCTCAGCTGATTCCACCCCGGTGCATCCGCACCACGACGGACGGATCGAACTCACGGGCGATCCAGCCGCACTAAAAGAACATCGCACGCGGAGGTTTCCACGATGAGGCGCGTAGTCATCACCGGCATGGGCATCGTCTCCTGCCTCGGCAACAACAAGGCGACAGTGCTCGATGCGCTGCGCGAAGGCCGTTCCGGCATCCGCTTCCGCGAGGATTACAAGGAGCTCGGCTTCCGCTCGCAGGTCGCCGGCACCATCGACATCGATTTCGCCGCGCTGATCGACCGCAAGCAGCTGCGCTTCATGGGCGACGCCGCCGCCTACGCCTATCTGGCGATGCAGGAGGCCATTGCCGATGCCGGACTGTCCGAAGCCGACGTCGGCAGCGAGCGCACCGGCATCGTCGCCGGCTCCGGTGGCGCTTCGTCGGCCAACCTGGTCGAGGCCGCCGACATCCTGCGTCAGAAAGGGATCAAGCGCATCGGGCCATACCGCGTCACGCAGACCATGAGCAGCACCGTCTCCGCCTGCCTGGCGACGCCGTTCAAGATCAAGGGCTTCAACTACTCGCTGTCATCGGCCTGTGCCACCAGCGCGCACTGCATCGGCCACGGCGCCGAGCTGATCCAGATGGGCAAGCAGGACATCGTCTTCGCCGGCGGCGGCGAAGAGGAGCACTGGACGCTGAGCTGCCTGTTCGATGCGATGGGCGCACTGTCGACCAAGTACAACGAGACGCCGACGCAGGCATCGCGCCCCTATGACGCCAACCGCGATGGCTTCGTCATCTCCGGTGGCGGCGGCATGGTAGTGCTGGAAGAGCTGGAGCACGCCAGGGCGCGCGGCGCCACCATCTACGGCGAACTGGTCGGCTACGGCGCCACCTCCGACGGCTACGACATGGTCGCGCCGAGCGGCGAGGGTGCCATTCGCTGCATGAAGATGGCGATGTCGACCGCCGGCGGCCCGATCGACTACATCAACAGCCACGGCACCTCGACGCCGGCCGGCGACATGCAGGAACTGAAAGCGATCCGCGAAGCCTTCAGCGGCATCACCGTGCCGCCGATCAGCTCGACCAAGTCACTGGCCGGCCACAGCCTCGGCGCCACCGGTGTACACGAAGCGATCTACTGCCTGCTGATGATGCAGCACGACTTCCTCGCCGCCTCCGCCAACATCGACACCCTCGATCCCGAAGCCGAGGGATTACCGGTGCTGCTGCAGCGCAAGGACGGCGTGAAGCTGAACCGCGTGCTGTCGAACAGCTTCGGCTTCGGCGGCACCAACGCCAGCCTGGTGTTGCAGCGTTACGAAGGCTGACGCCAACACAACGCACAGCACCAATAAAAAGGGCGGCCTTCGGGCCGCCCTTTTTTGTTCACAACTCTCAACGTCAGAACATCATGCCGACTTCAACGCGCGCCATATCGGTATCGTTGGAGCCGTTGTCCAGATCGAGCCACTGCTTGCCAACACTGCCGCGCATGAACACGACGGGCGTGATATCCCAGCGCAAACCGAGCACCGCCGAGTACGAAAAAGCGGTCTCATCGTAGGTGTCGTAGAAGCTGCCGCAGGTGTAGCCCCAATACCACGGGTTCCACCAGCAACCGCTCCCTTCATAGTTGCTGATGATATTGCTGTCGATATAGGTCCAACCGAGACCGATGGTCGCATAAGGGGTCAGCGCACCCTCGAACATATGCCAGGTACCGAGCAGCTGGCCGGTCGAGGTGTCGAGTTCGCCCGACAGGGCGACCTGCTCCGACGGCGTGCTGTTGGTATTCACCGTGGCGTCGTAGTCGACATCGTCGCCCGAGAACTCGAAACCGAGACTCCAGTGGTTATCGAAGTTGTAGGCGAAACTGAAATTGACCGTCGTGCTGTCTCCCACATCGAGTTTTGACGGTCCCTTGAAATCGAAGGTGCCGAAATCCTGATAGCGCGCACCGAGGGCTGCTTCCCAGCGTCCGGCACGCTCCGGCTGACCGTAGTAACCCGCCTCTCCGCTGATCGACAACCCCAACAGCAACACCGCACAACCGCTCTTTGCCATCACGCTAAATCGCCGCTTGTCCATTGCAGTTCTCCGATTGATCAACGCCGCCGAGTATACGCCGGCGACTTGGCTGGCAGACAACCACCGCGCTTGTTAGGCTCGCGCCTCTCCTTTCAGCACTGCCCGGAACCTCGCCATGACTGCATCGCCCTGTTTTACCGTCGGTCTCGATGCCACCACCCATCGGCCGGTCGAGCTGCGGCTGGCGATGGCCAACCGCCACGGCCTGATCGCCGGTGCCACTGGCACCGGCAAGACCGTCACGCTGCAAACGCTAGCAGAGAGCTTTTCGCGCGCCGGCGTGCCGGTGTTTCTGGCCGACGTCAAAGGCGATCTGGCGGGACTGGCGCGTCCCGGCATCGCGTCGGAAAAACTGCAGGCGCGTATCGATCAACTCGGCCTGAACTGGCAGCCGCAACCGCGACCGACGCTGCTGTGGGATATCTACGGCAAGCGCGGCCATGCGGTGCGGGCGACGCTCTCCGACTTCGGCCCGCAGCTGCTGGCCAACCTGCTGCAACTGAACGAAACGCAGAGCGGCGTGCTGTACGCCGCGTTCCGCATCGCCGACGACAACGGTCTGCTGCTGCTCGACCTGAAAGACCTGCGCGCGCTGATGCGCTGGATGAGCGACAACGCCAAATCGCTGCAGGCGCAGTACGGCAACCTCAGCGGCGTCAGTGTCGCCGCCATCCAGCGCCAGTTACTCGTGCTCGAAGAACAGGGTGCCGAGCAGTTTCTCGGCGAGCCGGCACTGCAGCTCGCCGACCTGATGCAGGGCGACTTCTCCGGTAACGGCGTCATCAGCATCCTCGACGCCACCGCGCTGATGCAGAAGCCGCGCCTGTACGCGATGTTCCTGCTGTGGCTGCTGGCCGAACTGTTCGAGCAGCTGCCAGAGGCCGGCGATCTCGACCGCCCGAAGCTGGTCTTCTTCTTCGACGAAGCGCATCTGCTGTTCGACGATGCACCGAAGGCGCTGGTCGACCAGATCGAAACCGTGGTGCGGCTGATCCGCTCGAAAGGCGTCGGCATCTACTTCGTCACGCAGAGCCCGCTCGATGTGCCGGAAGCGATCCTCGGCCAGCTCGGCAATCGCGTGCAGCACGCCCTGCGCGCCTTCAGCCCGCGCGACCAGAGGGCGGTGCGCACCGCCGCGCAGACTTTCCGCCCCAACCCCGCCATCGATACCGAAGCGGCGATCACCGAACTCGGCGTCGGCGAAGCGCTGGTATCGGTGCTCGACGACAAGGGGCAACCGACACCGGTCGAGCGCGTGCTGATCTGTCCACCGCAGTCGCGCATCGGCGCGCTCAACGAAACCGAGCGCAGCGAAGTGCTGGCGCGTTCGCCGTTGAAGGGACGTTACGACACCGTGCTCGATCGCGAGTCCGCCTTTGAACTGCTGGCGAAACGCGTCGAGACGTCGGCGCGCGAAGCCGCCATGGAGAAAGAGCAACAGGCTGCAACAAAACAGCAGAAGGAGCAGGCAAAGGAGCAAGAGAGAGCCGAACGCACGGCGCGCAGCCGCGAGACCGCCGTGGAGGCATTTGCCAAGAGTGCGGCGCGCGCGGTCGGCTCGCAGGTGGGCCGTCAGATCATGCGCGGCGTGCTCGGCGCGCTGCTGGGCGGCAGCAAGCGTCGATAACAACGACAGACAAATACCGAGTGATAGAAGTGAGATTCCAATGGCGCTGAACGCCACCATTTTCAAATGTGAACTGCAAGTGGCCGACATGGACCGCCACTACTACGGCAGCCATGCACTGACGCTGGCGCGCCACCCCTCCGAGACTGACGAACGACTGATGGCGCGCCTGCTCGCCTTTGCCCTGCACGCCGATGAGCAACTTCAGTTCACCCGCGGCCTCAGCAGCAGCGACGAACCCGACCTGTGGCAGCACAGCCTCAGCGGCGAAATCGAACAGTGGATCGAGGTCGGGTTGCCGGATGAGCGGCGCATCCGCAAGGCCTGTTCGCGCGCGCGGCAGGTGGTGATCTACGCCTATGGCGGTCGCAGCGCGGCGCTGTGGTGGCAGGGCGTCGCGGCGCAGCTGGAACGTTTCGACAATCTGCAGGTTTTCGCCATTCCGAAGGAGGCTGGCGAGGTGCTGACCGAGCTGTGCGAGCGCTCGATGCAACTGAACGCGACCGTGCAGGAAGGAACGATCTGGCTCGCCTCCGCCGATACCAGCGTCGAAGTGACACCGGAGCGCTGGCGCTAAACCACCCGACCGGGCCAGCGCGGGACCCGCGCCGACAGCTGCCACGCGCGCGGATCAACACCGTAAAAGCGGGACAGCGCCTCGAACAACTGCGCGTGCTGTGTCGAAAAAATCTCGGCCTGCTCGAAGAACGCCTCGGTGATCACCGCAAAAAATTCGTGGGGGCCGCTGGCGCCATACGGATCGAGGAACGGATCTTCCTCCTGCCCGGTGTCGGCGCGCGCCACTGCTGCACAGTGAAAACCGAACTCGGCGCGCAGCAGCTGCTGCCACTGTCGATGCTGCGCCGCATCGGCCAGTCGCGGAACGCCATCGACACCGCCGAACATATCGTCGAGCTGATGCGCCAGCTCGTGCAGCACGACGTTCTGGCCGTCATCCCAGTGCCTCACGTCCCAGGCGACATCGCGCCACGACAGGATGATCTTGCCCTGCTGCCACGACTCGCCGGCGCGCGACTGCGCTTCGCGGTGTTCGACACCAGCCTCATCGACCTCGACCACATCGACGACGAACTCCGCCGGGTAGACCAGCACATAGTCGAGCGCGGGAAACAGCGGTCCGGAGCGGTTCAGCAGCAACAGTGCGGCATTGGCGGCAATGGTCAGCCGCACCTCGTCGCTGATCTCGAAACCGTCGCAACCGAAAAAGCGCTTCTCCAGCAGGAACTGTTGAACCAGCAGCAACAGCCGCTGCTGCTGCTCCACCGTCAGCGCCGAAAACGGCGGCAGGTTGCGCGCGACGATGGCGCGCCAGGCGTCGGGAAACGGCTGCGCAATTGCGCGCCGCAAGCGAAAGTCCGGCCACCACAGTGCGAGCAGCACGGCAGCAACAACGGCGATGGGAATCAATAACAGCGGCGACAAACCGGCATCTCTGTCGACATCGTTCTCGGCCTCGCTCTCGGCAATGGAGACGGCATCATAGCGATTCCAGGCGTGGGAACGGTCCCGCGCATCGGAGTGGTGCGGGCGATACCGGCGTGGACAGCATCGCACTCGCCTCTTACGCTGCGCGCTCCGCAGCCATGCATTTCCCGGCAGATCACCCTGGAGTTCACCATGCCCACCCCGTTCGACCCCGCCGCGCCCGACGCCATTGCCCAACTGCGCCAGCTGCTGCAGAGCGCGCCCGAGACGGTGCAGTTCGACCAGGTGCAGCAGCTTGTCGCCGCGCACTACCACTACACGCCGAGCGCGTTCGACAACGGCAGCGGCGACGACTGCGTTCACAATGCCGCCGGCACCAACGAGGGATCGTGCCGGCTGTTCGCCTTCGCCCGCGCGCAGGGTTTCGACCAGCAGCAGACGCTGCACTGCTTCGGCCACTTCTATCGCGACCATGTGCTCGGCAATCCCGCCGGCAGCGACCACGCCAACATCCGCACCTTCATGCGCCACGGCTGGGCCGGCATCCATTTCCACGGTGAACCGCTGCAGGCGAAATAAGTGGAGCCGATAAATGGATGACTCCGCACTGAGCGCTCCGTGCGCCTGTGGCAGCGGCGCGGTCTATGCCAGCTGCTGCGGCCCGCTGCATGCGGGTCAACCGGCTGCCACGGCGGAAGCGTTGATGCGCTCGCGCTACTGCGCCTTCGCCCGGCTCGACGCCGCCCCCCTGTTTGCCGACTACCTGATCGCCACCTGGCACCCGTCGCGACGGCGCGAGCGAGCCGACGAGCTGCGCCAGCACTTTGACGACACGGTGTGGGAGGGGCTGGAACTGCTGGCGCGCACGAACGGGGGTGTCGATGACGATCACGGTACCGTCACCTTCTGCGCGCATTTCAAACAGGGCAGCCAGCGTGGCGAACTGCACGAGCGCTCGCGCTTCGTGAAGGAATCAGGGCGCTGGTTCTACCTCGACGGCGATCAGCTGCCGGCAATCAAGCGCGGCCGCAACGATCCCTGCTGGTGCGGCAGCGGCAACAAGCTGAAGCGCTGCCACGGCTGAGTCCGGCCGCCACACCCGCTCAATGCAGCCGATGCGGCTGCAGGTCGATTGAAATCGCACGGCGACCGCGCATCACCGTCCAGCCGCGATAGCGCTCGTCGCCGGTGCTGGCGAACTCGAACTGGTAAGTGCGCTCCAGGCGCATCTGGCCGCCACCATCGCGCCGCAACCGCACGCGACGCAGCGCCACCGTTTCGTCGAGCAGCTGCACATCGAAGCGCTGGCAATGCGCGCGCGTCGCCGCCAGCGCCAGCTCGCGCACGGCGTGCGACTGCCACCAGTAGCCCGCCACCGCCGCCACCGCCAGCCACAACGCAACATCGCCGAGTTGATACATCGCCCGCCTCTACACCATCGCCATCGAAGTGGCCGCACGCGCGGCGCACCGGGTTGCGGATGCTACCCGATCGGCGATGTCACCCGCAGCCATTGCCGGCGACCTGCCGCCGGCGCTAGTGTCGCCTGTCTGCGAACAAGGCCAACTACCAAGGGAAGGAGCGCGCGATGGTCACCTATTTCTACTGGGCTCTGGTATTCGCGCTGGCGATTGCCGCGCTGGCACTGATCGGCGTCAGCCTGCGGCGCTGGGGAATCGCGCTGATCAGCGCACTGGTGGTGCTGGTGGTGGGCTGGGGGGCCTACTACTTCCATTTCCAGCAGCTGTTCGTCAAACGCTGGGGCGGCGTCATGCATATCAGCGTGCCGGAGGGGCAGCGCCATCTGCACGCCACCTGGAAGGACGACAACCTGTGGGTGGAGAACTACGACCCGGAGAAGAACCAATGCATCTTTACCGAGTATTCGAAAGGCAACCTGCTCGAAGGGCGGGTCATCATCCGCAACTGCAATCCGCTGCAGAAATAGCCGGCGCCCTGAAAGAACAACGGGGCGCGCTGCGCCCCGTCTGCTCACCGGGCAAACAGCCCTGAGCGCTCAATGCGCGAAAAGGCTTACGACTTTTTTGCCGACACCTTCACCTCTTCGACTTTCTTGGCCGGCTTCTTGAACAGCGCCAGCGTGGTGGTGCCGAACTCCTTGAACGCGGCGAAATTGGCACTGCCCAGCGCCATCACCTTGCTCTGCATGTCGGTCATGTAGCTGGTCTGCAGCGTCATGACGTCGTGCAGGCTGCGGGTCTCGCGCAGCTGCTTGGCGGCGCTCAGGCCACCGGCCATGGAGCTGGTGGCAAAACCGACCTGGCGCTCGACACAGCCGTCGACGAGGCTGGTGGCGGCAGAGGCAGCGGTTTTCACTTTCCCTTTCAGCGTGTCAAACATGTTCAGTTACTCCTGCGAAGGCTGGCGAATCGGGTATCGGCTTTTTGTGCGTCGCACAAAAACGACTTGAACTCTAATCGCCCCCACGGACCTTCGCAAGAAAAATTTTGCAGCGCACAAAAGTGACAGGCTGGCGACCTATTCCGCCCGGTCATCCTCACCGCCGGCGTCGCCACCGCGACCGCGGCCCGGCACCAGCACACCGCGCCAGAAGTCGGCATAGCGCTTGGCGATACCGGTCACCAGCGGTACCGGGTTGGTGCTGTCGATAGCCTGCTTCACCGTGCCCTGGAACAGGTTCTTCTGCTCCAGCAGCGAGCAGATCGACTGCTCCAGCAGGCCGCGCAGAAAACCGTTGGCGCTGTTGCCGTAGAAGCGGATCAGCTCCTCCAGCACGCGGTTGGTCAGTAGCGACTCCTGCCCCTGTGCCTCCATCTCGGTGATCACCTGCAGCAGCGTGGCGCGGGTCAGATCATCGCCACTGCGCGAATCGACCACCTGGAACGACTGGCCATCGAGCACCATCCGACGCACGTCGTCGACGGTGATGAAGCGGCTCAGCTCGGTGTCGTAGATACGCCGGTTGGGGTATTTCTTCAGCAGTCTCAAGAGAGCTCTCGCGGGTGGCCGGACAGGTGTTGGAAGGGATGTGACGGCGGCGATTATAGGCGGAGCGGTCATCACCAACGGGCAGCCGCTACCGTAAAGAATGCCAATCATCTGTTCAATATATTCAACGGTCGGATAGACTCGGTCAGACCGACTCGGTCGACCGCTTCGCCCTCATGCACACCTGCCGGAGTCTCTCGCCGTGACCGCGCCGCCCCCCTCCACCCATGCTCCGTCCGCCCACGTCTCTTCCTACTATGCGGCGACGGCACAACCGCAACCGGCGCGACCGCTGCTGACCGGCCAGACCGACTGCGATGTCTGCGTGGTTGGCGCCGGCTTCACCGGCATCTCGGCCGCGCTGCACCTGGCCGAGCGCGGTCTGCGCGTGGTGGTGCTGGAAGCGCACAGGGTCGGCTGGGGCGCCAGCGGCCGCAACGGAGGCCAGGTGGTCAACAGCTACAGCCGCGACATCGACGTCATCGAACACCGCCATGGTCTCGACAGCGCGCGTGCGCTCGGCGCGATGATGTTCGAGGGTGGCGACATCATCCGCGAGCGGATCGTCCGCTACGGCATCGACTGCGACTACCGCGACGGCGGTGCCTTCGTCGCCCTCAACGACCGCCAGATGAGCGCGCTCGACGAGCAGCGGCGCCTGTGGGCGCGCTACGGCAACGACACGATGGAGCTGCTGGACAAAGCCGCGCTGCAGCAGATCGTGCGCAGCGACCGCTATGTCGGCGGCCTGCTCGACCCGCGCAGCGGCCATCTGCACCCGCTCAACCTGGTGCTCGGCGAAGCGGCGGCCTGCGAACAGCTCGGCGCGCAGATCTTCGAACAGTCGGCCGTCACCCGCATCGACCGCGGCAGCCAGCTCCACTTCCACACCGCCACCGGCTGCGTCAGCGCGCGCTTCGGCGTCATCGCCGGCAATGCCTATCTCGGCAAGCTGGTGCCGGAGCTGGCGGCGAAGAGCATGCCCTGCGGCACCCAGGTGATCACCACCGACGTGCTCGGCGCGCAGCGCTGCGCCGAACTGATGCCGGCCGGCCTCTGCGTCGAGGATTGCAACTACGTGCTCGACTACTACCGGATGACCGCCGACCACCGGCTGCTGTTCGGCAGTGGCGTCACCTATGGCGGCGGCGATCCGGCCAGCATCGAGCGCTTCCTGCGACCCAGGATCGAAGCGGTCTTTCCGCAACTGGAGGATGTGCGCTTCGAGTTCGCCTGGGGCGGCGATTTCCTGCTGACGCTGTCGCGGCTGCCGCAGTTCGGCCGCCTCGGCGACAACCTCTACTACGCGCAGGGTTACAGCGGTCACGGCGTCTGCACATCGCATCTGGCCGGCAAGCTGATCGCCGAAGCGATGTCACAGCAGACGGCGCGCTTCGACGCCTTCGCCGCCCTGCCGCACTACCCGTTCCCCGGCGGCCACCACCTGCGCGTGCCACTGACGCTGCTCGGCGCCTGGTACTACACACTGCGAGACCGGCTCGGGGTTTAGAATCAGCAACCCTCCGATCGACGATGAGCCAGACCGCAATGCCGAGTCATTTTTTTGCCTATGTCAGCAAACTGCGCTGGATCGTGCGCTGGGGTCTGAAGCGCAACACCATCCATGAAAATGTCATGGAGCACAGCTGGGAAGTGGCCACCATCGCCCATGCACTCGGGCTGATCCGCAATCGCTATTTCGGCGGCAACATCGACGCCAATGCACTGGCCGTCGCCGCGCTCTATCACGACGCGGCGGAAGTGATCACCGGCGACCTGCCATCGCCGGTCAAGTACCACACGCCAGAGATCCAGCAGGCCTACCACGCCATCGAGCGCGCCGCCGAACAGGAGCTGGTGGCGCTGCTGCCGGATGCGCTGCGCGACGACTACGCCGCGCTGATGATCGAGAGCAGCCTGCCACCCGAACAGCGGCAGCTGCTGAAGGCAGCCGATACCATCGCGGCGCTGCTGAAATGCGAGGCCGAGCTGAAGGCGGGAAACAACGAGTTCGAAAAGGCGGCGGCGGAAATTCGGCAGCGACTGGCCGGATATACGCTGCCGGAGGTCGACTTCTTCATGCAGCAGTTCGTACCGAGCTATCAGCTGACGCTGGACGAACTGCTGCTGCGCCGCGGCAAGCGCTAAGCGCCACTATCGCCCGACACCCCAGCCGCTGCGCATCGGTTTTGCAGCAACGACGGGAATGTGAGCCAGCGCGTAGCCGGGCACCGCGTGTTTTGGTCGTGTTGCCAGGAATTGATGAATGCGCATGCCGAGTGCACGCAACTCCACATTGCGCGCGCGCGCCGCGAAGCGGTCGATATCCTCGAGAATATCCGGCGCATTGAGGTGGATCGTGGTATCGAACTCGTCGCGAATCAGCGCCCGACAGCGCCGCACCATCGACAGATTGTCGAGCTGCATCAGCCAATCGCGAACATATTGCAGGTCTGCATCACTCATGGATCATTCTCCGCTGGATGGATTCTCGAACCGGGCAAACGCCAATTGATGCCGTACAGTGTCCATCTGCATGTCGGTACCGAACGATGTGACCGTGCGATACCCAATCCTCACTCTCGATCGACAAACCGCGTCGCCGGTCTGAATCATCGCCAGACCCGAGTCCAGCTTAGACACTTCGTTAGGGATATCCGGGAATCAGTCGACAGTTCGCATTGCGGCTTGTACGTAGTTTCAATATCGATCGGCTATCAGACCCAATACGCCTAATTGCAAACGCGCTTCGACGTGACCGACACAACAGGTCTGCCCCCAACCACATCGCAGTGCTGGCAACCCGGATGATAGAATCCGCGCCTTGCCGGCAGTGACCCTTTCCCTCATGACACCCTCTTCCAAGACGCCATCCTCCGAGGCCCCACCCTCCGGGACACTGCGCGACCAGATCTACGCCTCTCCGCTCGATGCCATCGGCGCCTTTGCCTTCGACGATCACGTGGCGCGTGTTTTTCCCGACATGATCCAGCGCTCGGTGCCGGGCTACGCCACCATCGTCGCGATGACCGGCGTGCTGGCCGAGCGTTATGCACAACCCGGCAGCCGCTGCTACGACCTCGGCTGCTCGCTCGGTGCCAGCACGCTGGCGATGCGCCAGTACCTCGACGAGCGCGGCTGCGAGATCGTCGCGGTCGACAACTCGCCGGCGATGCTCGAACGCTGTCAGGCGCAGATCGCGATCGATCGTCACACCACCCCGGTGACGCTGCGACTCGACGATATCGCCGCCACGCCGCTCGACGACGCCTCGGTGGCGGTATTCAACTTCACGCTGCAGTTCATTCCGCTGGAAGCGCGCGACGCACTGCTGGCGCGCATCGGCCGCGCCATGCGTCCCGGTGGCGTGCTGGTGCTGTCGGAGAAGATCCGCTTCGAGGACGAACACCTGCAGCTGCTCAATACCGATCTGCACCACGCCTTCAAGCGCGCCAACGGCTACAGCGATCTCGAGATCAGCCAGAAGCGCTCGGCGCTGGAGAACGTGCTGATTCCCGAAACCATCGCGACACACCAGCAGCGGCTGCGAGCTGCCGGCTTCACCAGCGTCGATGTCTGGTTCCAGTGCTTCAACTTCGCCTCGCTGGTGGCGATCAAGTGAGCGACCCGCTCGACTATCAGCTGTTCCTTGAACAGCTCGCGCGCTGCGGACTGCCGCGCTGGGCCGAGCGACTGCCGGAACAGATCGCGGCGGCACTGGCGCCACAGCGTCACGGCGACCTGGCGCGCTGGCACACGGCGCTGGCACAACTGCCGGCGCACCCGGTGGCGCGCATCGAACTCGATCGCGCTGCCGTCAGTGTCATCGGTCAGCACCCGCTGGCCGACGCCGAACGCGAACAGTTGCGCGACACGCTGATGGCGCTGCACCCCTGGCGCAAGGGACCGTTCGAATTGTTCGGCCTGCCGATCGACACCGAGTGGCGCTCGGACTGGAAGTGGGATCGGCTGAAATCGCATCTGGCGCCGCTGGCCGGTCGCCGCGTGCTCGATATCGGCTGCGGCAGCGGCTACCACTGCTGGCGCATGCGCGGCGCCGGTGCCGAACTGGTGGTGGGGCTGGAACCGACGCTGGTGTCGGTGATGCAGTTTCACGCTCTGCAGCACTACATCAACGACCCGGCCATCGGCGTGCTGCCACTCGGCATCGAGCAGCTGCCGCCGAAACTGCGCAGCTTCGATACCGTCTTCTCGATGGGACTGCTCTACCACCGCCGCTCGCCATTCGACCATCTGCTCGAACTGCGCGACGCACTGCGCCCCGGCGGTCAGCTGGTGCTGGAGACACTGGTCATCGAAGGCCGCAATGGCGAGGTGCTGGTGCCGGAGGATCGCTACGCGCGCATGCGCAATGTCTGGTTCATTCCGAGTGTTGCAACGCTGAGTCACTGGCTGAAACGGATCGGCTTCGCGCAGGTGCAGTGCGTCAACACCAGCCTCACCACCGGCGAAGAGCAGCGCAGTACCGACTGGATGACGTTCGAATCGCTGGCCACGCAACTCGATCCGCTCGACCCGCAATTGACCGTCGAGGGCTACCCGGCGCCGCGCCGCGCCGTGCTGATCGCCGAAGCGCCGTAAAAACACACCGCAACGCTGCCGCGCACCAGGACCTTCCGAATCGCCGCCGCCATCGGCGCTGAACTATACTGCGCGGGCTTCCTTGCCGTGAAAGTCCAGCCGAACATGACCCAATACGATTTTGATCTGATTGCCATCGGCAGTGGTCCCGCCGGTGAAAGCGCCGCCCTGAACGCCGCCAAGCACGACCTGACCGCCGCCGTCATCGAATCGGCGCCGCGAGTCGGTGGCGCCTGCACGCACAGCGGCACCATCCCGTCGAAAGTCCTGCGCCACTCGGTGCGACAGCTGATCCGCTACAACACCAATCCGACCTTCCGGGTACTCGGTCGCCAGCAGCAGCTCAGCTTCCCGCAGCTGCTGAGTTCGGCCGGCGAAGTGATCAACAAGCAGGTGAAGATGCGCAGCAAGTTCTACCTGCGCAATCGCATCGAGGTCATTCACGGCGTCGCCAGCTTCGTCGACCGCAACACCATCGCCGTGCAGCTGGCCGATGGCGCCGTCGCGCACTACAGCGCACGCACCTTCGTCATCGCCACCGGTGCCCGCCCCTACCGGCCGGCCGACATCGATTTTTCGCACCCGCGCGTCTACGACAGCGACACCATCCTGCAGATGCAGCACACGCCGCAGAAGATCCTGATCTACGGCGCCGGCGTCATCGGCTGTGAATACGCGTCGATCTTCGCCGGGCTCGGCGTCAAGGTGGAGCTGATCAACCAGCGCGAACGGCTGATGGAATACCTCGATGACGAAATCACCGACGCGCTGAGTTATCACCTGCGCGACAACGGCGTGATGATGCGCCATCGCGAAACCTACGCCGGTGTCGAGACCACCGATCACGGCGTCACGCTGCTGCTGCGCTCCGGCAAACGGTTGCACGGCGATGCGCTGCTGTTCTGCGCCGGCCGCACCGGCAACACCCGCGACATGGGGCTGGAGCAGATCGGCATCACGCCGGATCACCGCGGTTACCTGCCGGTCGACCAACACTACGAGACCGCTGTCGAACACATCTTCGCTGCCGGCGATGTCATCGGCGTGCCGAGCCTGGCCAGCGCCGCCTACGACCAGGGGCGCGCAGCGGCGGCATCGGCGCGCGGCAAGGAGCACTGCCGCTTCGTCACCGATGTCGCCACCGGCATCTACACCATTCCCGAGATCAGCTCGATCGGCAAAACCGAACGCGAGCTGACCGAGGCGAAAGTGCCTTATGAGGTAGGTCGCGCCTTCTTCAAGGAGACCGCGCGCGCGCAGATCTCCGGCGACGAGACCGGCATGCTGAAGATCCTGTTCAACCCGGAGACGCTGGAAATTCTCGGCGTGCACTGCTTCGGCGCCGAAGCGACCGAGATCATCCACATCGGCCAGGCGATCATGAACCAGGAGAATGCCGGCAACACCGTGCGCTACTTCATCACCAACACGTTCAACTACCCGACCATGGCCGAGGCCTACCGCATCGCCGCGCTGAACGGACTGAACCGGCTGCATCAGAACAGCCATTGAGCCGATGGCACGAAGCAGATAGCTGCGGAAAAATAGCGCCACAAACAAAAAGACCGGCCATTGGCCGGTCTTTTTGTCTCTGACAACCTGTTATTTGAAGGTCGTCGACACCATCGGCGACAGCTGGCTCTTCAGCCCCTTGCTGTCGATGGCCGAGATTGCAAAGTGATAGGTGCCTGCTTTCAGCGAGTTGACGCTGTAGGTACTGCTGCTGCCACCACTCACCGCAACCGTTACACCCTGACTCAAATCGTCGCTGGTGTAGTAGATCTCGTAACCCTGCAGATCGGAAAGTGCCAGCGGCGTGCCGTTTTCGCGGGTACTCGGCGCCGTCCAGTTCAGCTTGGCCGTGTAGGTGGTTACCGCCGGCGGCGCGGTGGTCGACCCCCCACTCGTGCTCAGCACCTGACAGGTTTTACCGACACCGTAAGCCGGGTCCCGACCGAACGTCTCGTTGGTGCAGGATTGCTTGCCGCTCAGGGTTTTCTCGACCCAGTTGGAACCCGCCCCGTAACGCACGGTCTGCGTGCCACTCACCGAGAAGGTCGCGCCCTCTTTGGCAACGCTCGACCAGGTGCTGGTTACCGGCGGAGTCGGAGTCGGAGTCGGAGTCGGAGTCGGAGTCGGGGTTGGCGTGGGTGTCGGCGTAGGCGTAGGCGTAGGCGTCGGGGTGACGGCCACCGTCGATCCCACCTGGCAAACCTTGCCGACACCGTAAGCCGGATCTTTGCCGAAGTTCTCGTTGGTGCAGGATTGCTTGCCGCTCAGGGTTTTCTGAACCCAGCTGGAACCTGCGCCATAACGAACCGTTTGGGAGCTGCTCAGCGAAAAGGTACCGCCCTCGTTAGCGACATCTTTCCAGGCGGTCGGAGCCGGCGTGGGGGTCGGGGTCGGAGCTGGGGTCGGCGCCGGAGTCGCGGCCACCACCGACATTTCACAAACTTTTGCCACTCCGTAAGCGGGGTCTTTACCAAACGTGGTGTTGGAGCAGGTCGGCTTGCCCTTCAGCGATGCTTGAACCCATTTGGAACCCGCGCCATAGCGAACCGTTTGGGTACCGGTCAGCGAGAACGCCTGACCTTCATTGGCAACTTTTTTCCACGTCGTGGATGCGGTTTGCGAGAAAGCCTGACCACTCACGAACGACATCAGGATGGCAGTTGCAAAAATGGTATTGCGCATGAATTCACCTCGTAGCAAGCGCACGTTCCATTGCCTACATATCCATGATTGACGGGAGTTGCCGACACCACCTTGGTGCGTACACGGAGGTCACTCTAGTCCGTGCCCGGCAACGACGCCGTCAACACGCGGCGCTTTTGTGAGCGAATTCATGCGGAAGTGGCGATGATGAAGCAAGGCGTGACTGCGCTCACACTGAACGACAATTCCAAGCGTGAAATGAGCGCCGGAGCCTGCGGCAATCGCGTAGTGGGAAGTACTTACAACAGCTTCAATTTGATGGCTATTTTTCCGCCGTCGTCACGGTGAACGCCACCGCGAAGACATCCGCGTAGGTTCCGGCAAAGTGCACCGTCAGCCCCTTGCGGATGTAATCGGGCAGTTCGTCGTAATCGCGCCGGTTCGGTTCGGGCAGGATCAGCTCCTTGATGCCGGCGCGTTTGGCGGCGATCACCTTCTCGCGAATGCCGCCCACCGCCAGTACCTCGCCGGTCAGCGTCAATTCGCCGGTCATCGCCAGCGGGCGCGCCGGGCGCTGGTTGCGCGCCAGCGACAACAGTGCCGTCGCCATCGTCACGCCAGCGCTGGGGCCATCTTTCGGTGTCGCACCCTCCGGCACGTGCAGATGGACGAATGATTCGTCGAAGAATTTCTCTTTGACGCCAAACGCATTGAGATGCGACATCACATAGCTGTAGGCGATCTCAGCCGACTCTTTCATCACTTCACCGAGCTTGCCGGTCAGCTTGAAGCCGCGATTCAGCGTGTGGATGCGCGAGCACTCGACCGGCAGCGTGGCGCCACCCATCGAGGTCCAGGCGAGGCCGGTGACGATGCCGACGCCGCGCTTCGGCGTCTCGCGCCGGAACATCGGCATGC
>CAZWXW010000005.1:0-90379 GCA_964638025.1 uncultured Verrucomicrobiaceae bacterium | reverse complement strand
GCCAGACCGAACTTGTCGGCGCGCTCGATGATGATGGTGTTGGCGTTCGGCACGTCGATGCCGGTCTCGATGATGGTCGAGCAGAGCAGCACGTTGTGGCGCTTGTGATAGAAGTCCGACATCACCTGTTCGAGGTCGCGCTCGCGCATCTGGCCGTGACCGACGCCGATGCGCAGCTCCGGCATCATCTCGGCCAGCTCGCGCGCCATTTTGTCGATGCTTTTCACTTCGTTGTGCAGGTAGTAGACCTGACCGCCGCGCAGGATCTCGCGCAGGATCGCCTCCTTGATCAGCGCCTTGTCGTGCGGGCGCACGAAGGTCTTGACCGACAGCCGCCGCGCCGGCGGTGTGGCGATGATCGACAGGTCGCGCATGCCGGACATCGCCATGTTCAGCGTGCGCGGGATCGGCGTCGCCGTCAGCGTCAGGATGTCGACCTGCGCGCGCATCGATTTCAGCTGGTCCTTCTGGCGCACGCCGAAGCGGTGCTCCTCGTCGATGATCAGCAGGCCGAGGTTGGCGTACTTGATGTCGTTGTTCAGCAGCTTGTGGGTGCCGATGATGATGTCGATCTTGCCGTCGGCCAGTCGTTTCAGCGCCGAACTCTGCTCGGCCGCCGAGCGGAAGCGCGACAGCACCTCGATCGTCACCGGCCAGTCGGCGAAGCGATCCTTGAACGATTCGTAGTGCTGCTGCGCCAGCAGCGTGGTCGGAACAAGCACCGCGACCTGCGCGCCGCCGTGGACGGCGACGAAGGCCGCGCGCATCGCCACCTCGGTCTTGCCGAAGCCGACGTCGCCGCAGACCAGCCGGTCCATCGCCACCGGCTTCGCCATGTCGGCCCGCACCGCTTCGATCGCCGCCTGCTGGTCCGGCGTCTCCTCGAACGGGAAGCCGGCGGCGAAGGCGTCGTAGGCGTGGCCGGGATCGGCGAAGGCGAGGCCGGGGCGGGCGGCGCGGCGGGCGTAGATGTCGAGCAGCTCGGCGGCGGTGTCGCGGATCTGTTCCGCGGCTTTCCGCTTGAGCTTGCCCCAGGTGTCGGAGCCGAGCCGGTGCAGCGGCGCCAGGTTCTCGTCGTCACCGCTGTAGCGGCTTATTAAATGAAGCGAGGCCACCGGCACGTAGAGCTTGGCGCCGTCGGCGTATTCGAGCATCAGGAACTCGGCCTGCTGGCTGTCGACCTCCAGCGTCTGCAGCCCCTGATAGCGGCCGACGCCGTGGTCGATATGCACCACCGGCGCGCCGATGCGCAGTTCGCCGAGGTTGCGGATGGCATTCTCGACCGATTCGCCCGAACGCTTGCGGCGCCGGCTCTGCAGCACGCGCTGGCCGAACAGCTGCGCTTCGGTGACCAGCGCGATGCCGGCTGCCGGCAGCAGCAGGCCGCGCTCCAGCGGCGCCACGGTGATCGCCAGCTTCTGTGTCGCCGAATCGGCGAACGCCTGCCAGTTGGCGCAGGACTCCGGTTTCAGCCGGTGGCTGCCGAGCAGTTCGCGCAGCGTTTCGCGACGGCCGGCCGACTCGGCGCAGATCAGCACGCGGCGCTCGCCGGCGAAGCGGCGCAGGGCCGCCACCGGATCCTCGGCGCGGGCGTCGATCGCCAGTGCCGGCGGCGTTTCGGTGACGAAGTGGGTGCCGCTGTCGCCATCGATCTCCAGTTGCAGTTGCTGCAACGACTTCAGCGACGCGAACAGCTCCTCGACCGGCTGGAACAGTTTTGCCGGTGGCAGCAGCGGCCGCTCGATATCGCCGCGACGCTGTTCGTAGCGGTTGCCGACCTCGCTCCAGAAGGCGCGGGCGGCGCCTTCGAGGCCGGCATCGGTGACGACAATCGCCTGCGTCGGCAGGTAGTCGAGCAGCGTCGCGGTCGAGTCGAAGAACAGCGGCAGGTAGTACTCGACACCGGCCGGCGCGATGCCGCCCGCGACGTCCTGATAGATCGGGCAGCGGCGGTGGTCGACATCGAAGCTGTCGTGCCAGCGCTCGCGGAACGCCTTGATCGCCGCTGCGGTCAGCGGAAACTCGCGCCCTGGCAGCAGTCGCACCTGTTTGACTTGGTCGATGGTGCGCTGGGTCTCCGGATCGAAGGTGCGCAGCGTGTCGATCTCGTCGTCGAGCAGGTCGATGCGGTAGGGCAGCGCGCTGCCCATCGGGAAGACATCGAGCAGCGAGCCGCGCAGCGCGAACTCGCCATGTTCGATGACGGTGGTGACGGCGCGGTAGCCGGCGGCGGCCAGCCGCTCGCGCATGGCGTCGAGGTCGAGGCGCTGGCCGACATCGAGCATCAGGCTGTTGCCCTGCAGGAAGGCGGGCGGCGCCATCCGCTGCATCAGCGTCGTCACCGGCACCACGACGACGCCACGTTTCGTCAGCGGCAGTCGGTACAGGGTGGTCAGACGCTCGGAGATGATGTCCTGGTGCGGCGAGAAGGTGTCGTAGGGCAGGGTTTCCCAGTCCGGCAGGTGCAGCACCGGCAGCTCGCCATCTTCGATAGCGGCATCGTCGAGCCCGGTCTGCCCCAGATAGAAGCGCAGCTCCTGTTCAACCTGGCGGGCGCCGGCGGTGTCGCGGGTCACCCAGACGATCAGCTGGTTGAGGTCGCGCGCCGCTTCGGCAATGGCGAGACTGGCGGCGCTGCCGTGCAGGCCGCTCCAGCGCTGGCGATCGCCGGCGCGCGGATTCAGTGCGGTATCGAGGAGCGAACGGTGCATCGAGGGGTAGCTGTCTGCGGCGGTTTCGAAGGCGGCGCATTGTAGCCTGTGGCGCGCCAATAGCAGCCGTGTCGTGCGAATCGACATTCACAAGCAATAGTTGATAAGGGCGGCGGGCGGCGGTTTCCACCGGTATGGCCATTGCATGATCCGCTGGCGGCGCGGTTGCGCGGGTCATTCCGAATACCGATAATTGCCGCCCTCATTTCCCAGCCGTGGACCGTAGAGACAATGGAACAACGCAAGCGCGAACGCCCGGACGACTACTTCAAGGACTGGAAGCAGCGCGAGGCGCTGGCCGAGGGGATGATCCCGCTGGTCGGCAAGCTGTACCGCGAGAACAACGTCAAGACCTACATCTACGGCCAGAATCTGGTCAACCAGTCGCCGCTCGACATCATGAAGGCGCACCGCTCCGTGCGTCAGGTCGAGCGCAACGAACTCTCCGAATTCGAAACCTTCCCGGTCATCAAGGCGCTGGCCGCGCTCGATCTTGGCCCGGCCCACATCGATGCCGGTCGCATCGCCGTCATGTACGAAGAGGTCAAGAAGGGCGGCATGCTGGTCGAGGAGTTCGTCCGTCGCCAGGTGGCTGACCTGATCGGTGTCAGGTCGAAGCCGATCGGCGAGCCGCGCGACGTCGTGCTGTTCGGCTTCGGCCGCATCGGCCGCCTGATGGCGCGCCTGCTGATCGAGAAGACCGGTGGCGGCGACACGCTGCGCCTGCGCGCCATCGTCGTGCGCAAGGGCAAGGCCGACGACGACCTGATGAAGCGCGCCAGCCTGCTGCAGCGCGATTCGGTGCACGGTCCGTTCGACGGCACCATCCGCGTCGATGAAGAGCGCCAGTCGCTGGTCTGCAACGGCAACGAGGTCAAGATCATCTACGGCGACACGCCGGATGCGATCGACTACACCCAGTACGGCATCAAGGACGCCATCATCGTCGACAACACCGGCAAATGGAGCGACCGCGACGGGTTGTCGAAGCACCTGAAGTGTCCGGGCGTCGCCAAGGTGATCCTGACCGCGCCGGGCAAGGGCGACCTGAAGAACATCGTGTTCGGCATCAACGACGACGAGATCGCCGACGACGACACCATCATCACCGCGGCCAGCTGCACCACCAACGCCATCTCGCCGCCGCTGAAGGTGCTGAACGACCAGTTCGGCATCGTCAACGGCCACATCGAGACGGTGCACGCCTACACCAACGACCAGAACCTGATCGACAACTACCACAAGTCGAAGCGCCGCGGCCGCAGTGCGCCGCTGAACATGGTCATCACCGAGACCGGCGCCGCCAAGGCCGTCGGCAAGGTGCTGCCGGAGCTGAACGGCAAGCTGACCGGCAACGCCATCCGCGTGCCGACCCCGAACGTGTCGCTGGCGATCCTGAAGCTGAATCTGGCGCGCGAGACCACGGTCGACGAGGTCAACGAGTTCATGCGCAAGGTGGCGCTGCACTCGCCGCTGCGCAAGCAGATCGACTACTCGAACTCGCCGGAAGTGGTCTCGACCGATCTGGTCGGCTCGCGCCACGCCTGTGTGTTCGATGCCGAAGCGACCATCGTCAACGGCAACACGGCCATTCTCTACTGCTGGTACGACAACGAGTTCGGCTACAGCTGCCAGGTGCATCGCTGCCTGGAAAAAATGGCTGGCGTGCACTACAAGGTCTATCCGCACGAGGATTGATCAGCGTTGTTATGGAAGAGGCCACCAGTACGGTGGCCTCTTCATTTTGAAATATAAAACCTACAACTTTGATCCTTCTTAGGTATAGAATTCCCGCCGAATCTTTAGGGGCAAATTTACAGCCTCAAAAGGAGGCAGGTATCATCCCGCTAATTTGCTGCAGCCAACGGCGGTTGCAGGTCAGCGTTGTCGCGACTGTTGAGGAGGGTTCGTGATCGAAACAATCTCTCACCATTGGTCCTTCGCTGTCTTTCTGCTCGGTGTCACCGGCCTGTGCTGCTTCATGCTCGGCGCCTCTTATCTGCTCGGTGGTCGCAACTGGGGTCGCGCCAAGAACGAACCCTTCGAATCGGGTGTCGTCTCCGTAGGCTCCGCCCGTCTGCGTTTCTCCGCAAAATTCTATCTGGTCGCGATGTTCTTCGTGATCTTCGATGTTGAAGCCGTGTTTCTTTTTGCCTGGGCGATTGCCGTCCGGGAAGTGGGCTGGGCCGGTTTCTTCGAAGTGCTTATTTTCATTAGTGTGCTGCTGGCGGGGTTGTTTTACCTGTGGCGGATCGGTGCGCTCGATTGGGCACCGGCGCCGCGCAACCGCAATCGTTCCGATTCCTGAACAGCACCGTTAGCCGTGAGCGAGAGTTAGCGATGGACTACACCTTGACGCGTGCCGATCAGGATGCGCAGCGCTATCCGATGCAGAAGCGCGAGCAGACTGCCGACCCGATGGATGATCAGGTCCACAAGAATATTTATCTCGGCAAGCTCGAGACCATGTTGCACGGCGCCGTGAACTGGGGGCGGAAGAACTCCCTGTGGCCGTACAACTTTGGGCTCTCGTGCTGCTATGTCGAGATGGCCACCGCGTTTACCGCGCCGCACGATCTGGCGCGCTTCGGTTCCGAAGTCATTCGCGCCTCGCCACGTCAGGCGGACCTGATGGTGGTGGCCGGCACCTGCTTCATCAAGATGGCACCGGTGGTTCAGCGTCTGTATGAGCAGATGCTGGAGCCGAAGTGGGTCATCTCGATGGGTGCCTGCGCCAACTCGGGCGGCATGTATGACATCTATTCGGTGGTGCAGGGCGTCGATAAATTCCTGCCTGTCGATGTCTATGTGCCGGGCTGCCCGCCGCGCCCCGAGGCCTTCCTGCAAGGGTTGATGCTGCTGCAGGATTCGATCGGCAAGGAGCGCCGTCCATTGTCGTGGGTGGTTGGCGATCAGGGTGTCTACCGCGCCAATATGGAGGCGCAGCGCGACGTCAAACGTGATGAGCGCATCATCGCAACGACGCTGCGTTCGCCCGATGAGGTTTGATCGTTCCGTTATCCCGCGGTTGGATAAGGCACTTTAGAAAATGACCGAAGCCGCAGCACAAATGGCCGTGGAGCCTGGTAACGAACACGCAGTGGTGCGCGAGTTGCGCGACCGCTTCGGCGCTGCCGCGATCCGCTTTCAGCCGACCGTCGACAACCTGCCCACCGTTTGGGTCGAGCGCGCACAGCTGCTCGAAGTGCTGCGCTTCCTGCGCCAGTTGCCGCGCCCCTACGCGATGCTGCTCGACCTGAGCGCTGTCGACGAGCGTTTGCGCAAGCACCGGCACGGGTTGCCGCTCGCTGATTTCACCGTTTTCTATCATCTGCTGTCGATCGATCGGAACAGCGATGTGCGCATCAAGGTGGCGCTGCGCGAAGGCGATCTGTCGCTGCCGACATCGACACCGATCTGGCCGAACGCCAACTGGTACGAGCGCGAAGTGTGGGACCTGTTCGGTATCCACTTCGACGGCCACCCGCTGCTGCAGCGCATCCTGCTGCCGCGCACCTGGACCGGCCACCCGCTGCGCAAGGACTACCCGGCGCGCGCCACCGAATTCGATCCGTTCATGCTCGATGCGGCGAAACAGGACGCCGAGCAGGAATCGTTGCGCTTCAACCCCGAAGAGTGGGGCATGAAGCGCGGTACCGCCGACGAGGACTTCATGTTCCTCAACCTCGGCCCGAACCACCCGAGTGCGCACGGTGCGTTCCGTATCGTGCTACAGCTCGACGGCGAGGAGATCGTCGACTGCGTGCCCGATATCGGCTACCACCACCGTGGTGCCGAGAAGATGGCCGAGCGCCAGACCTGGCACAGCTTCATTCCGTACACCGACCGCATCGATTATCTCGGCGGTGTCATGAACAACCTGCCGTATGTGCTGGCGGTGGAGAAGCTGGCCGGCATCGAAGTGCCGGATCGGGTCAAGGTGATTCGCGTGATGCTGGCGGAGTTCTTCCGCATCACCAGCCACCTGCTGTTCCTCGGCACCTACGTGCAGGACGTCGGCGGCATGACGCCGATCTTCTTCATGTTCACCGACCGCATGAAAGCCTACGACGTCATCGAGGCGATCACCGGTTTCCGCATGCACCCGGCCTGGTATCGCATCGGCGGCGTCGCGCACGACCTGCCCAACGGCTGGGAGCGACTGGTCCGCGAATTCCTCGACTGGATGCCGAAGCGGATCAACGAATACGAGAAGGCCGCTTTCCGCAACGGCATCCTGCGCGCACGCACCATCGGCATCGCGCAATACAACAGCGAAGAGGCCATTGCCTGGGGCGTCACCGGTTCGGGTCTGCGCGCCACCGGCGTCGATTTCGACCTGCGCAAGGCGCGCCCCTATTCGGGTTACGAGAACTTCGAGTTCGAGGTGCCGCTCGCGCACAACGGCGATGCCTACGATCGCGCGATGGTTCGCCTCGAAGAGCTGCGCCAAAGCCTGCGCATCATCGAACAGTGTCTGAACAATATGCCGGCCGGCCCCTACAAGGCCGACCATCCGCTGACCTGTCCGCCGCCGAAAGAGCGCACGCTGCAGGATATCGAGACGCTGATCACCCACTTCCTCAGCGTTACCTGGGGTCCGGTGATGCCGGCCGGCGAGTCGAGCCAGCTGATCGAAGCCACCAAGGGCATCAACAGCTACTACCTGACGTCTGACGGCAGCACGATGAGCTATCGCACGCGCATTCGCACGCCGAGCTTCCCGCATCTGCAGCAGATTCCGTCGGTGATTCGCGGCAGCATGATTCCGGACCTGATCGCCTATCTGGCCAGCATCGATTTCGTGATGGCCGACGTGGACCGTTGATATGACTGAGATCATCCACAGCGTCATTCAGAGTGATAAGCCGCGCTACGTGCTCTCCGACGAAGAGCTGCACGAAATCGAACACGAGATGAGCCATTTCGAGGACTCGCGCGCCGCCTCGATCGAAGCGCTGAAAATCGTGCAGAAGCGCAATGGCTGGGTGCCCGATGGCGCCATCCACGCGATCGGCGAGGTGCTCGGCATTCCCGCCTCTGATGTCGAGGGCGTGGCCACCTTCTACAACCTGATCTTCCGTCGTCCGGTCGGTCGCAATGTCATCAAGGTGTGCGACAGCATCGGCTGCTTCCTGACCGGTTACGAAGATCTGCGCGACGAGCTGTGCAACAAGCTCGGTGTCGGGCTCGGCGAAACGACGCCGGACAACCGTTTCACGCTGCTGCCGATCTGCTGTCTCGGCAACTGCGACAAGGGGCCGACGCTGATGATCAACGACGACACCCACGGCCCGGTGCAGCTCGACCAGATCGATCAGCTGCTGGAGAGCTACAAATGACGCAGCAGCGCAGCGCTGAAACTCATCCGCTGACCTGGCGACTCGGTGCGCAGCCGCTGCTGGAGCTGCGCGACTACGAGGCGCTCGAAGGTTACGCCGCCGTGCGCAAGGCGGTGACGACGATGGCGCCCGCCGATGTCACCAATGTCGTCAAGGAATCGAACCTGCGCGGTCGCGGTGGCGCCGGCTTTCCGACCGGCGTGAAGTGGTCGCTGGTGCCGATGGACCCGGCGGTCGCGCCGAAGAAATACCTGATCTGCAATGCCGACGAGATGGAGCCGGGCACCTTCAAGGACCGGCTGTTGATGGAGCAGCTGCCGCACCAGCTGGTCGAGTCGATGATCGTCGCGGCTTACGCGATCCAGGCGTATCGCGGCTACATCTTCCTGCGCGGCGAATACGTCGTCGCCGCCGAGCGCCTCAATAACGCCATCGCTCAGGCGAAAGAGGCCGGTTATCTCGGCAAGAACATTTTGGGTTCCGGCTGGGATTTCGAGCTGGTCGTGCACACCGGTGCCGGCCGCTACATCTGCGGCGAAGAGACCGCGCTGATCAACTCGCTGGAAGGGCGTCGCGCCAATCCGCGCTCGAAGCCGCCGTTCCCGCAACTTGCCGGTGCCTGGGGCAAGCCGACCGTCGTCAACAACGTCGAAACGCTGTGCAACATTCCGCCGATCGTGTTGCGTGGCGGTCAGTGGTTCCAGGGCTTGTCACAGGGCAAGTCGAAAGATGGCGGCACCAAGCTCTACGGCGTATCGGGCCGCGCCAAGCGCACCGGTGTCTGGGAGCTGCCGATCGGTTCGACCGGCCGCGAGATTCTCGAAGAACATGCTGGTGGCATGGCCGACGGGCTCAATCTCAAATGCTGGTTGCCGGGCGGTGCCTCCACCGACTTCCTGTTGCCGGAACACCTCGACCTGGCGATGGATTACGACACCATCATGAAGGCCGGCAGCCGTATGGGCACCGGCTTGATCATGGTGGTCGATGATCGTCAGGACATCGTTTCGGTGGTGCGCAATCTCGAAGAGTTTTTCGCGCGCGAATCCTGTGGCTGGTGCACGCCATGCCGCGACGGTCTGCCGTGGTCGGTAAAACTGCTGCGCGCGCTGGAGAAAGGCGAGGGGCGCAGTGGCGATATCGAAACGCTGGAGCAGCTGACGCGCCTTCTCGGCCCGGGCAAGACCTTCTGCGCGCACGCGCCGGGAGCGATGGAGCCGCTGCAGAGCGCCCTGAAATTCTTCCGCGCCGATTTCGAGCGCGGTGTTCGCGCGCCGGCGACTGTAATACCCGCAGTCAAGGTCGAGGCATAAGCCGCCGGTCACTGGCGGCGATCAGAATTAACGAGCAGAGCGAAACAGATGGCCACGATTCATGTAGATGGCAAGGAGTTTGAGGTCGACGGCGCCGACAACCTGCTGCGCGCCTGCCTCTCGCTCGGTCTCGACATTCCCTATTTCTGCTGGCATCCGGCGCTGGGCAGTGTCGGTGCCTGCCGCCAGTGTGCGGTCAAGCAGTACGCCAACGCCGACGACACGCGCGGCCGTCTGGTCATGTCCTGCATGACGCCGGCGACCGACAACACCTTCATCTCGATCGACGATGCCGAAGCGGTGGCTTTCCGCGCAAGCGTTGTCGAGTGGCTGATGATCAACCACCCGCACGACTGTCCGGTCTGTGCCGAGGGCGGCCATTGCCACCTGCAGGACATGACCGTGATGACCGGTCACTCCGAGCGTCGCTATCGCTTCACCAAGCGCACCCACCGCAACCAGAATCTCGGGCCTTTCGTCGCGCACGAGATGAACCGTTGCATCGCTTGCTATCGCTGCGTCCGCTACT
Source organism: uncultured Verrucomicrobiaceae bacterium (assembly GCA_964638025.1). Classification (GTDB taxonomy): domain Bacteria; phylum Pseudomonadota; class Gammaproteobacteria; order Pseudomonadales; family CAMLJR01; genus CAMLJR01. Next base: position 80,484 of record CAZWXW010000005.1, on the reverse strand, counting down.
ACAAGGACTATGCGGATGGCACCGATCTCGGTGTTTTTGGCGCGCATGACAACGTCTATTTCGGGCGCGTCGAGGACGGCACGCTGGAGAGCGAATTCTCCGGCAACCTGACCGAGGTCTGCCCGACCGGTGTGTTCACCGACAAGACCCACGGCGCGCGCTACAACCGCAAGTGGGACATGCAGTTCGCGCCGAGCATCTGCCAGGGCTGCGCCGTTGGCTGCAACATCAGCCCCGGTGAACGCTACGGCGAACTGCGCCGCATCGAGAACCGCTACCACGGCGACATCAACCGCTATTTCCTGTGCGATCGCGGTCGCTTCGGTTATGGCTACGTCAACAGCAAGCAGCGTCCGCGCCAGCCGTGGGCGCGCATCGGCGCCGGCGATCTCGACGTGGTCACCGTCGATCGCGCGCTGGCCAGCGCCAGCGATGCGCTGCGCCATGCCCGCCGCGTGATCGGCATCGGTTCGCCGCGCGCCAGCATCGAATCGAACTTCGCGCTGCGCGAGCTGGTCGGCGCCGACAACTTCAGCAGCGGCGTGGCTGCCGCCGAGTTGCACTGCAACACGCTGGCGGTCGACATCCTGCGCAACGGTCCGGCGCACACGCCAACGCTGCGCGAAGTCGAAGAGAGCGACGCGATGTTCGTGCTCGGCGAGGACGTCACGCAGATCGCCGCGCGACTGGCGCTGGCGCTGCGGCAGGCGACCAAGGGCCGTGCAGTGGCGATGGCGGTGGAGCGCAAGGTGTTCGAGTGGCAGGCCGAGGCCATTGCCAACATCGGGCAGGGCGCGCGTCATCCGCTGTTCATCGCCACGCCGGAAGCGACGCGTCTCGATGATGCCGCGCTCGAATGCGTTCGCGCCGACGTGCAGCGACTGGCCCAGCTCGGTTTTGCCGTCGCCCATCTGATCGACAACTCGGCGCCGGCACCGCAGATGCTGGACGAAGAGATCTCTGCCCGTGCCGACCGGATCGCCACGGCACTGCTGGCCGCCGAGCAGCCGCTGATCGTCAGCGGCATCTCGCTGCAATCGCCGGCGCTGTTGCAGGCGGCGGCCAACATTTCGGCGGCACTGCATGCGCGCGGCAAGAACGCGCAGTTGAGCCTCTGTTTCGCCGAGGCCAACAGTGTCGGCTCTGCGCTGCTGGGCGGCTTCAGCCTGCAGCAGGCGCTGCAGCAGCTGCGCAATGGCGAGGCCGATGCGCTGGTCGTGCTTGAAAACGATCTCTATCGCCGTGCCGATGCGGCGAGTGTCGATGCCGCGCTGGCCGCGGTGACGACGCTGGTGGTGATCGACCACCAGCACAGCGCCACCAGCGAGCGCGCGACGCTGTTGCTGCCGGCCGGCAGCTTTGCCGAGAGCGACGGCACCGCCGTCAATGCCGAAGGGCGCGCACAGCGTTATTTCCAAGTCTACGACCCGGTCTACTACGAGCCGACCTGCCAGATCCGCGAGAGCTGGCGCTGGCTCGACATGCTGAGCGCGGGCGTCAAGGGTCAGACGGTGCGCTGGACCAACTTCGATGCCGTCACCACGGCCTGTGCGACGGCGGTACCGGCGCTGGCGGGCATCGCCGCTGCGGCACCGGCGGCCAGCTTCCGCATTCACGGCCTGAAGATGGCGCGCGAACCGCATCGTTACAGCGGTCGCACCGCGATGCGCGCCAACCTGTCGGTACACGAGCCGCGCGCGCCGCAGGACGTCGACAGCGCACTGGCATTCTCGATGGAAGGATTCAACGGCGCGGCGGCCGGCGATCGTCCGGGCGCGCTGATCCCGTTCGCGTGGGCGCCGGGCTGGAACTCGCCGCAGTCGTGGAACAAGTTCCAGGACGAGGTCGGTGGCCATCTGCGCGCCGGCGATCCGGGTGCGCGTCTGTTCGAGGCAACCGGCGCCGTGCAGTACTTCGCGCCGCCGGCGCCGGGCGAGCGCAATGCACTGCAGGCGGTGCCGCTCTACCGATTGTTCGGCAGTGAAGAGCTGTCGTCGCGCAGCGCACCGATCACGGCGCGCGCCTCCGAGGCGGCCGTCGTACTCGCGGCCGCCGATGCAGAGCGCCTCGGCTGTGCGACATCCGATCGCGTCTCGGTGACGGTCGGCGGTCGCACGGTGCAGTTGCCGCTGACCGTCAGCGCGACGATGAGCCTCGGCTGCGTCGGTCTGCCGGTGGGATTGAGCGGCGTGCCGGTATTCGAGAGTGGCGCGGCGATCAGTGTGGAGGCAACGCGATGAGCTGGCTGACGCCCGACGTGATCGCTGTCCTCATCGCCGTGGTGAAGGCGATCGTCATCCTGCTGGTGACGGTGTTCAGCGCGGCGATGCTGACCTGGGGCGAGCGCCGACTGCTGGCGCTGTGGCAGGACCGCTACGGTCCGAACCGAGTTGGGCCGTTCGGCATGTTCCAGCTCGGCGCCGACATGCTGAAGATGATTTTCAAGGAGGACTGGCTGCCGCCGTTCGCCGACAAGCTGACCTTCGTGCTGGCGCCGGCGATCGCGATGAGCGCGATGCTGGTCTCCTTCGCCGTGGTGCCGCTCACGCCAAACTGGGGCGTGGCCGATCTCGACATCGGCCTGCTGTTCTTCATCGCGATGGCCGGGCTCGGCGTCTACGCGGTGATGTTCGGCGGCTGGGCCAGCAACAGTAAATACGCGCTGCTCGGCGGCGTGCGCTCGACCGCGCTGACGATCAGCTACGAAGTCTATATGGGCATCGCGGTGATGGGCGTGGTGGTGCTGGCCAACTCCTTCAACATGCGCGAGATCGTCGATGCCCAGCGCGAACTCTGGTTCATCGTGCCGCAGTTCTTCGGCTTCCTGACCTTCGCGCTGGCCGGCGTCGCCATCACCCACCGCGCGCCGTTCGACACGCCGGAGGCGGAGCAGGAGATCGCGGATGGCTATCACGTCGAATACTCCGGCCTGAAGTGGGGCATGTTCTTCGTCGGCGAGTACGTTGGCGTCGTGCTGGTGTCGTCGATTCTGACCACGCTGTTCTTCGGCGGCTGGCACGGGCCGGGGCCGGAGTGGCTGGCGTTCTTCTGGTTCGCGCTGAAGACCGGCTTCTTCATCATGATGTTCATCCTGATCCGCGCCGCGCTGCCGCGTCCGCGCTATGACCAGCTGATGAAGGCCGGCTGGCTGGTCTGCCTGCCGCTGGCGCTGCTCAATCTGCTGGTGACCGGGGCGATCGTGCTGCTGCAATCGGGGGGGGCCAACTGATGACCACGCTCAAGGGTGTTCTGATCGGCATCGGTACGCAGATCCGCAGTATCTGCATGATCTTCTCGCACGCCTTCCGCAAGCGCGACACGCTGCAGTATCCGGAAGAGAAGGTCTACCTGCCGCCGCGCTACCGTGGCCGCATCGTGCTGACGCGCGATCCCGACGGCGAGGAGCGCTGCGTCGCCTGCAACCTGTGCGCGGCGGCCTGTCCGGTCGGCTGCATCTCGCTGCAGAAGGCCGAGACCGAGGACGGGCGCTGGTACCCGGAGTTCTTCCGCATCAACTTCTCGCGCTGCATCTTCTGCGGCATGTGCGAGGAGGCGTGCCCGACCAATGCGATCCAGCTGACGCCCGATTTCGAGATGTGCGAGTACAACCGGCAGAACCTCGTCTACGAGAAAGAGGATCTGCTGATCAGCGGTACCGGCAAGTACCACGAATACAACTTCTACCGGGTGGCGGGTCTCGCCATTGCCGGCAAGCCGAAGGGCGCGGCGCAGAACGAAGCGCAGCCCATCGACGTGAAAAGCCTGCTGCCCTGAGACGAGGCCGAGGAACCAACGTGCAGATTGCCTTCTATCTCGCCAGTGCCGTCGCGCTGGTCGCCACGACGCTGGTCGTCACCGGGCGCAACCCGGTGCATGCGCTGCTCTATCTGATCGTGTCGCTGCTGGCGGTGGCGATGATCTTCTTCGCGCTCGGTGCGCCGTTTGCCGGCATTCTCGAGATCATCGTCTACGCCGGCGCGATCATGGTGCTGTTCGTCTTCGTGGTGATGATGCTGAACCTCGGCCCGCAGGTGGAACAGCAGGAGCGCGCCTGGCTGCAGCCGCGCACCTGGGCCGGACCGGCCCTGCTGACGGCGGTGTTGCTGGCCGAGCTGTTGCTGCTGTTGTTTGGCGGTCATGGTGCTGTTGGCACGGGCGATGCGATGGCCGGCGCCGTGACAGTCGGCGCGCGCGAAGTCGGCATTGCACTTTATGGTCCCTACCTGCTGGCAGTGGAACTGGCATCGCTGCTGCTGCTGGCGGCAATGGTTACCGCCTGGCACCTCGGCCGCCACGATCGATAACGGAGCTGACGCGGAGATGGACGCGGTGAGCGTAATTCCTGGCGCGGTAAGCGCCATACCGATGGAGCACGGCCTTGCCGTCGCCGCGCTGCTGTTCGCGCTGGGACTGGCGGGTGTCATCGTGCGCCGAAACATCATCTTCATGCTGATGTGCATTGAAGTGATGATGAACGCCGCCGCGCTGGCCTTCATCGTCGCCGGCAGCCGCTGGCAGGAAGCCGACGGGCAGATCATGTTCGTGCTGATCCTGACGCTGGCGGCGTCCGAAGCCGCTGTTGGCCTCGCGCTGGTACTGCAGCTCTATCGCCGTCACCACACCCTCGACATCGACGTTGCCAGCGAGATGCGCGGATGAACCTGCTGCCACTGACTTTCCTCTTTCCGCTGCTCGGTTTCCTGCTGCTGATCACCGGCCGCGATCGACTCGGCGAGCGCGTTGCCGCACTGATCGGTGTCGGTTCGCTCGGCCTGTCGGCATTGACCACGGCGTGGGTGATCGGCGATTTCATGCAGCATCCGCCGGCCGGCGGCGTGCATACGCAACTGTTGTGGCAGTGGATGCGCGTCGGCCAGTTCGGCGTCGACTTCGGCCTGCATCTGGACGGACTGTCGCTGACACTGCTCGGCGTGGTTACCGGCGTCGGTTTCTTCATTCATATGTTCGCGTCGTGGTACATGCGTGGCGAGGAGGGCTACGCGCGCTTCTTCGCCTACATGAACCTGTTCGTCGCCAGCATGCTGTTCCTGGTACTCGGCGATAACCTGCTGTTCCTCTATTTCGGCTGGGAGGGCGTCGGTCTCTGCAGCTACCTGCTGATCGGCTTCTACTACAAGGATGCCGCCAACGGTCTGGCGGCGCGCAAGGCGTTCGTGGTGACCCGGGTTGGCGACACGCTGATGGCGATCGGCCTGTTCATCCTCTATCGCGAACTGGGCACGCTGCAGATTGCCGAGCTGCTGCAACTGGCGCCGCAGCATTGGCAGAGTGGCGATACGACACTGACGCTGGCGGCGCTGCTGCTGGTCGGTGGTGCCGTCGGCAAATCGGCACAGCTGCCGCTGCAGACCTGGCTGCCGGATGCGATGGCCGGCCCGACGCCGGTTTCCGCGCTGATTCACGCGGCGACCATGGTCACCGCCGGTGTATACCTGATCGCGCGCACGCATCCGCTGTTCGAACTGGCGCCGTTTGCACTCGATGTTGTTGGCGTCATCGGTGCTGTCACGCTGGTACTGGCCGGTTTCGCCGCGCTGGTGCAGACCGATATCAAGCGCGTGCTGGCCTACTCGACGATGAGCCAGATCGGCTACATGTTTCTGGCGCTCGGTGTTGGCGGCTGGAGCGCGGCGATCTTCCACCTGATGACGCACGCGTTCTTCAAGGCGCTGCTGTTCCTGGCGTCCGGCGCCGTGATCGTCGCCTGCCATCACGAGCAGAACATCTTCAAGATGGGTGGCCTGTGGAAGAAGCTGCCGCTGGCCTATGCCTCGTTCATTGTCGGTGGTGCGGCGCTGGCCGCGTTGCCGCTGGTCACCGCTGGCTTCTACAGCAAGGACGAAATCCTGTGGGAGGCCTTTGCCGCCGGTAAGCAGGAGCTGCTGTTCGCCGGTCTGCTCGGTGCGTTCCTGACCTCGATCTACACCTTCCGCCTGATCTTTGTCGTGTTCCACGGCGAAGCGAAAACCGATGCGCACGCCGGTCACGGCATCGCGCACTCGCTGCCGCTGCTGGTGTTGCTGCTGCTGTCGACCGGCGTCGGCGCGCTGATTCATCCGCCGGTGGCAGGTGTGTTGCCGGCAGGGCCGGGGGCGACGGTGGAGCATGGCCGTCATCTGCTCGAAGCCATTTCCGGCGGTATCGCCATTGCCGGCATCGTCATCGCCGCGCTGCTGTGGCTCGGCGAACGACGCCTGGTCAATGCGGTCGCGGCCTCGGCGCCGGGGCGCCTGCTCTCCTGCTGGTGGCGCAATGCCTGGGGCTTCGACTGGCTCTACCAAAAAATATTTGTCGGCCCCTTCATGTTTCTGGTCCGGATCAACAGTCGCGACGTGATCGATCTGATCGTCGGTCTCGTGCCGCGTCTGGCGCGCTGGGCACACGACTGGCTCAGCGTTACGCAGAGCGGGCACCTGCGCTGGTATGCGGCCTCGATCGCCGCCGGCGTGGCGTTGATTCTGGCGGCAGTGGTCGCAGCGTGAGTCGCGGCGTGACAGGAATCGGAGAGAGAAACTAGATGATATTGCCGTGGCTGATCCTGATCCCGTTCATCGGCGGGCTGCTGTGCTGGCAGGGCGAGCGACTCGGGCTGGGCGTTCCGCGCTGGATCGCACTGTTGACGATGGCGCTGGTGCTGTTCCTGTCCGTGCTGCTGTGGATGCAGGGCGATTACTCGTTGCCATCGCTGACGGCGGGCGGCGGCACGCACTGGGTCGAAGAGTTCCAGGCGCCGTGGATCCCGCGGCTCGGCATCAGCTTCCACCTCGGTCTCGATGGCCTGTCGCTGCTGATGCTGTTGCTGACCGGCCTGCTTGGCATGATGGCGGTGATCTGTTCCTGGCGTGAAATCCAGCGCCATGTCGGCTTCTTCCACCTGAACCTGCTGTGGAACCTTGGCGGCGTCATCGGCGTGTTCCTGTCGCTGGATCTGTTCCTGTTCTTCTTCTTCTGGGAAATGATGCTGGTGCCGATGTACTTCCTGATCGCGCTGTGGGGACACAACGCGCAGGATGGCAAGGGCCGCATCTACGCCGCCAACAAGTTCTTCATCTTCACCCAGGCCAGCGGTCTGGTGATGCTGCTGGCGATCCTCGGCCTGGTGTTCGCGCACTACAACAACACCGGCATTCTCAGCTTCGACTACGAGGAGCTGCTGAAAGCGGAGCTGGCACCGGCACTGGAGATGGTGCTGATGCTCGGCTTCTTCATCGCCTTCGCGGTGAAGATGCCGGTGGTCGGCGTCCACTCCTGGCTGCCCGATGCGCACTCGCAGGCACCGACGGCCGGCAGTGTCGACCTCGCCGGCGTGCTGTTGAAGACCGCGGCCTATGGCCTGCTGCGTTTCGGCTTGCCGCTGTTCCCGGAAGCGTCGATGAAGTTCGCACCGGTGGCGATGTGGCTGGGTGTAGCCGGCATCATCTACGGAGCACTGCTGGCGGTGGCGCAGACCGATATCAAGCGGCTGATCGCCTACACCAGTGTTTCGCACATGGGCTTCATTCTGGTCGGCGCCTATTCCGGCAGTGAACTTGCGCTGCAGGGTGTGGTGATTCAGATGCTGGCGCACGGTCTCTCCGCCGGCGCGCTGTTCATCCTGTGCGGCGAGCTGTACGAGCGGCTGCACACGCGCGATCTGCGGAAGATGGGCGGGCTGTGGTCGCGAATGGCCTATCTGCCGCCGATTACCCTGTTTTTCTCCGCGGCCTCGCTGGGTCTGCCGGGCATGGGCAACTTCATCGGTGAAATCCTGATTCTGCTCGGCGCCTTCCCGGTGGCGCCGGTGGTGGTTGTCGTGGCGGCGATCGGGCTGATCCTGGCGGCGGTCTACTCGCTGTTGATGCTGCAGCGCGCCTTCTTCGGCCCGGCCAGCTCGACCGAGCGGCTGGAGGATCTCAACGGCCGCGAGCTGGCACTGCTGCTCAGCCTGGCCACGCTGTTGCTGCTGCTCGGCGTTTATCCGCAACCGATACTCGATACATCGGCGGCGGCGATGGGTGGACTGCAGCAGCTGTTGAGCGATGTGCCGGCGACGCTCGTGACCGCCAAACCATAAACGTCGACGAAACCATAAGCCTTGGACTTGGAACAATAGGGTAGACATGACCTCCAGCGCCCAATTCTTCACCCCCGAACAGTGGCTGGCGCTGCTGCCGCTGCTCATCTGCAGCGCCACCGCGGTGCTGGTGATGCTGGCCATCGCCGTGAAACGCCATCACGGCTGGATCGCGACGGTGGCCGTGATCGGCCTGAACCTGGCGTTGATCGCGACGGTGTTCGCCGCGCGCGATGGCGCGCAGGTGGTGACGCCGCTGCTGCGCGTCGACGGCTATGCCTGTTTCTTCATGGCGCTGATTCTGGTGTCGACACTGGCCTGCGCCACGCTGGCGCACGCCTATCTGCAGGGTTATCCGGGCAACCGTGAAGAGTTGTATCTGCTGCTGGTGCTGGCGGCGACCGGTGGTCTGGTGCTGGCGTGTTCGCAGCACATGGCGGGGTTGTTCATCGGCCTCGAACTGTTGTCGGTGCCGGTTTACGGCATGGTGGCCTACACCTTCCGCGAGTCGCGCTCACTGGAGGGTGGCCTGAAATACATGGTGTTGTCGGCGGTGGCGTCGGCGCTGCTGCTGTTCGGCATGGCGCTGCTCTATGCCGAGAGCGGCTCGCTGCTGTTCAGCGGTCTGGCGGCGCCGGCCTCGCCGGTGTTGCTCGCAGGTGCTGCGCTGCTGCTGGTGGGGCTCGGCTTCAAGCTGTCGATCGTGCCGTTCCACCTGTGGACGCCGGATGTCTATCAGGGGGCTCCGGCGCCGGTGGTCACCTTCCTGGCCACGGCCAGCAAGGTGGCGGTATTCGCGGTGGTGCTGCGTCTGTTCAGCGAATCGCCGGTATTTGCCGGGTCGTTCCTGCGCGAGATGCTGGGCGCATTGGCGGTACTGTCGATTCTGGTCGGCAACCTGCTGGCACTGACGCAGACCAGCCTCAAGCGTCTGCTCGGTTATTCGTCGATCGCGCACTTCGGTTATCTGCTGGTCGCCATCGTCGCCGCCAACACACTGAGCTCGGAAGCGGTGGCGGTTTATCTGCTGACCTATGTGCTGACCACGCTCGGTGCGTTCGGTGTGGTGGCGCTGATGTCGAGCCCCTACAAGGGCGACGATGCCGATGCACTGTTCCACTATCGCGGCCTGTTCTGGCGCCGTCCCTACCTGACTGGCGTGATGACCGTGATGATGCTGTCGCTGGCCGGCATTCCGATGACGGCGGGCTTCATCGGCAAGTTCTACATCATTGCCACCGGCGTCGAATCCGGGCTGTGGTGGCTGCTGGCGGCGGTGGTGGTCGGCAGTGCGATCGGCCTCTATTACTACCTGCGCGTCATGATCGCTTTCTATCTGCGTGAACCGGGCATGCGTCGCCATGACGCAGAGCTGGATTGGGCGCAGCAAGTTGGCGGCATCGTGGTGTTGCTGGTGACGCTGCTGGTGATCGCGATCGGCATCTATCCGCAGCCTTCGCTGGAGCTGATCTCGGCTGCCGGTGCATTGATGCGGCCGTAACGGAATCGGGCGGCAGCACATGATCAACATCGAACGTGGCCTCGAGCTGCCGATTTCGGGGGCACCGGAACAGGCGGTGTTCGATGGCCCGGCGCTCCGCAGCGTGGCGGTGGTCGCTGACGATTACCTCGGCATCAGCCCGGTGCTGGCGGTTGCGCCCGGCGAGCGGGTCAAGACCGGACAGCTGCTCTTCACCGACAGCAACGCCCCCGGCGTCAACTACACGGCACCGGCCACCGGTGTCATCCGCACCATTCACCGCGACGATTCCAGCGCCGTGCAAGCGCTGGTGATCGATATCGAGCCCGACGAATTCGTCGAGTTCGAGCGCTTCGATGCCGCCACGCTGCCCGAGCTGCCACCGCAAAAGGTGCGCGCGCAACTGCTCGAAGCCGGCCTCTGGAGCGCGTTCCGCACGCGCCCCTACAGCAAGGTGCCGACGCCGGATGCGCGGCCGCACTCGATCTTCATCACCGCGATCGATACCCATCCGCTGGCACCGCGCCCCGAGCTGCTGATCGAAGCGCAGCGCGAGGCGTTCTGCTGCGGTATTGCGGCTGTCAGCCTGTTGACTGACGGCAAGCTGTTCGTCTGCAAGGAGCCCGGGGTACTGCTGCCGATACCGAACAACGTCATCAATGTTCAGGTGTCCGAATTTGGCGGGCCGCATCCGGCCGGTCTGCCCGGCACCCATATCCACTTTCTCGATCCGGTCAGTGCGCGCAAGCAGGTGTGGCACATCGGTTACCAGGATGTCATCGCCATCGGCCGCCTGCTGACCGAGGGGCGCCTGCACGCCGAGCGTGTCATCGCGCTGGCGGGACCGCAGGTCGAGGATCCGCGCCTGCTTCGCACGCGGCTTGGCGCCAGTCTCGACGAGCTGTGCGCTGGCCAGCTGAAGAGCGGTGAAAACCGCGTCATTTCCGGTTCGGTGTTCGGCGGCCGCATTGCACGCGGCGCGCTGGCCTATCTCGGTCGCTATCACAATCAGGTCAGTGTGCTGCTGGAGGGGCGGCGGCGCGAGTGCCTCGGCTGGCTGTCACCCGGCGTCAACCGCTATTCGACGCTGCGCATCTACCTGTCGCAATTTCTGCCCGGCAAACGCTTTGCCTTCACCACCAGCACCCACGGCAGCGAGCGGACAATGGTGCCGATCAGCGCTTATGAAACCGTGATGCCGCTCGATATCCTGCCGACCCAGCTGCTGCGCGCGCTGATTGCCGGCGATACCGAACTGGCGCAGCAGCTCGGGGCACTGGAGCTGGATGAAGAGGATCTGTCGCTCTGCACCTACGTCTGCCCCGGCAAGGGCGAGTACGGCCCGCTCCTGCGAGAGACTCTTGGCCAGATCGAGCTCGACCGCATCGGGCAGGGGGGCTGAAGCATGGGGCTGCGCAAACTGCTCGATGATCTGCGGCCGCGCTTTCAGCCCGGCGGCCGTCATCGGAAATGGCATGCGCTGTACGAAGCTGTCGATACCTTCTGCTACACGCCCGGTTCGGTGACGCGCACCTCGGCGCATGTGCGCGATGGCATCGACCTGAAGCGCATCATGGTGACGGTGTGGATCTGCGCGCTGCCGGCGATGCTGTTCGGCATCTACAACGTCGGCCATCAGGCGCTGGCAGCGATGGCGCAGATGGGGCTGGCGCCGGTCGAGAACTGGCGTCAGGCGGTGATCGCGCTGGCCTCCAGCTACGATGCCGGCAGCATTTGGGATTGCCTCTGGTACGGCTTCTGGTACTTCGCGCCGGTCTACGCCGTCACCTTCGTCGTCGGCGGCTTCTGGGAAGTGCTGTTCGCGATCCGGCGCAAGCGTGAGATCAACGAAAGCTTTCTGGTCACGTCGGTTCTGTTCGCACTGATCTGTCCGCCGACGCTGCCGCTGTGGATGGTCGCGCTCGGCATCAGTGTCGGTGTCGTCATCGGCAAGGAGCTGTTCGGCGGTAGCGGCCGGAATATCGTCAACCCCGCGCTGGTCGGCCGTCTCTTCCTGTTCTTCGCCTTTCCGTCGGCGATGACCGGCGACACGGTGTGGAATGCGCTCGACGGTTTCACCGGCGCCACCGCATTGGCGGTCGCCAAGCTCGATGGCATGCAGGTACTGAAAGAGTCGCTGAGCTGGAGCGACGCCTTCTACGGCCACATGCAGGGTTCGATGGGCGAGACCTCGACGCTGGCGATCCTGCTCGGCGGCGCCGTTCTGCTCTACACCCGCATCGCCTCGTGGCGCATCGTCGCCGGCGTCATGCTCGGCATGATCGTGCTGTCGAGCCTGTTCAACTGGATCGGTTCGGCCAGCAATCCCCTGTTCGCGATGCCCTGGTACTGGCATCTGGTGCTGGGTGGTTTTGCCTTCGGCATGATCTTCATGGCCACCGACCCGGTGTCGGCGGCGATGACCGATACCGGCAGGTGGGCGTTCGGATTGCTGATCGGTGTGCTGACGGTGCTGATCCGCGTCGTCGTTCCGCTCTGGCCGGAGGCGATCATGCTGGCGATCCTGATCGCCAATCTGCTGGCGCCGCTGATCGACCGCGTTGTCGTGCGGGCGAACATCAAACGCCGCCTGGCGCGCAGTCAGTCGCCTGGCTGATGAATGGCACGAGCCGTGGCTAGCGATCCGATCTTTTCGACAGTGAACGATCGTTGCGGAGCAGCCCTCGGGCTGCTCCGCTGCGTTTGGCGTCGACCATTTTTTGCCTGCGCCGCGATCCTGTTGCTCGCGGCACTGATCGGTGGCTGCGGCGAGCGCACGCGCGATGCCATCCAGCTCAGCGGCGCCGCGCAGGGCACGCGCTACAACATCACGCTGCTGGCCGGTGAACAGCTGCTCGATACCGCCGCATTGCAGCAGCGCATCGAACAGCGGCTGGCGGAGCTGGACCGGTCGCTGTCGAATTATCGCGACGACTCCGACGTGGAAAACTTGAATCGGGCGCCGATCGGCGAATGGATCGCTGTCGATGACGATCTCTACGCGGTGCTGCGACTGTCGATGGCGGTGAGCTGGCTCAGCAACGGCGCCTTCGATGTCACGGTCGCGCCGCTGGTGAAGCTGTGGGGATTCGGCAGTGCCGAGCCTCGCGCTGAACCGCCGACGGCGGCCGAGATCGCTTCGGCGCGCCAGAACATCGGTTTTCAGCACCTCGAACTCGATCTGACCGCGAGTCGCGTGCGCAAGATGCGCGCGGTACAGATCGATCTGGCCGGCGTTGCACAGGGCTACAGCGTCGATGCGCTGGCGCAGCTGCTCGATCGCGCCGGCCTCGACGATTATCTGGTCGAACTCGGTGGCGAGTTGCGCGCGAAGGGGCTAAGCCCGCGCGGTACTCCGTGGCGCATCGCGATCGAACAGCCAACCGCCGCGCCGGGTTCGGTGCAGCAGGCGCTGCTGCTGAGCGATGTCGCGGTATCGACCTCGGGCGACTATCGCGACTATTTCGAGAAGGATGGCGTGCGTTATTCGCACACGCTCGATGCCTCGACCGGGCGGCCGATTGCGCACGGACTGGCATCGGTGACGGTGATTCACCCCGAGTGCGGATACGCCGATGCGCTGTCGACAGCGATCATGGTGCTGGGGCCGGAGCGGGGGCTGGCACTGGCGGAGCAGCATCAGCTGGCGGTCTATCTGATCGTGCGCGGCGAGCACGGTTTCGAGACGCGCCACAGCACGGCGTTTGCGTCCTATCTCGAACGATAGGGACGCAGTGTCAACCGTCTCGACTGACACCTTCCCGAAACGCCTGTAACTGCTGTAACAACACCGGTACATCATCCCTGATGATGCTCCACAGGGTGTCGTTATCGATGCCGAGGTAGCCGTGAATCAGTCGGTTGCGTGTGGCGACGACCATTCGCCAGGGAATCTGCGGATGCGCCTGACGAACGGGTTCCGGAATGTGGGTGGCGGCTTCGCCGATGAGTTCCAGATTGCGCAGCGTGGCATCGTAGGTCAGACCACTGGCCTCGAAGCCGACTTGATCGAATCCCTGGGTATAGGCCAGCACTTTCCCCGCGAAGGCGATCATGTCGTCCAGATAAAAACGCCATTCGCGCTCGACCGCATCAGACATAGACCGCTTCCCGTTCGATATACGGGCGCAGTTCCTTGCGCAGGGCCTTTTCCGTGACCAGATCCACCGGGCGGCCCAGTGCATCCTCCAGATAGAACTGCACGCCGAAGTAACGCGTGGAGTCAGCGGTGCCGTCGAAGGCCACCAGGATGTCCACATCGCTGTCTTCACGCGCCGAATCGCGCGCGGTCGAGCCGAACAGGGCCAGCCGGGTGACGCCGAAACGCTCGGCCAGTACAGGTTTGCTTTGTGCCAGCAGTGTCAGTGTCTGGTCGCGATTCACGTATCACCCTCCCCGGGAGCAGCCTCTTCGTACCCGCCGCATCGTGCAACGGCAGGGGCCATGCTTCAACCGCTTTTCCCACTCCACAACTCCCGCCGTGCCAGATAGGCCTGCCGCGCGATCTGCACATCCTTCAGAAATGGCTCCAGCTCATCCAGCAGCAATGCCTGCGGACCGTCGACCAGCGCCTCTTTCGGATTCGGATGGAAATCGACCAGCACCATGTTGGCGCCGGCGACGATGCCCTGCGCGGTGGCGCTGACCAGATCGAGCACGCCGTCCGGTGCGCGATCGCGGCTGCCGACCGAGTGCGATGGATCGATGCAGACCGGCATCCGCGTCAGCCGCTTGATGGTCGGGATCTGCGCGAAGTCGACCAGGTTGCGATGCGGTGCACCGTACTCGCTCTTCATGCCGCGCAAACAAAAAATGACATTGCTGTTGCCTTCACTGGCGAGATATTCGGCAGCGTTCAGCGACTCGTTCAGCGTGATGCCGAAGCCGCGTTTCAGCAGCACCGGATAGCGCTGCTGCCGGCCGATCGCTTTCAGCAGCTCGAAGTTCTGCGTGTTGCGGGTGCCGATCTGCAGCATCACGCCGGTGGGATTGCCACTGCGCGCCAGCGCCTCGTCGATATCGCGGATATGGCTTTCATGCGTCACCTCCATGGCGACGACGCGAATGCCGTATTTGCCGGCGAGATCGAACACCCACGGCAGACAGCTGGCGCCGTGCCCCTGGAAGGCATAGGGATTGGTGCGCGGCTTGTAGGCGCCCATGCGCGTGCAGGCCTGACCATTTTCCTGCAGCGCGCGCAGCATCGCTTCGACGTTGCGCGGGTTGTCGACGGCGCAGAGGCCGGCGAACACGTGCAGGCTCTCCTGATCGAAGCGCAGTCCCTGATAATCAAAGCCGCTGACGCGCTGCTGGTCGCGATGGCGACCGAGCACGCGGTACTCCTCGGAGATACGGATCACACGCTCGACGCCGGGCAGCGCGGCGATGTCGGCCTGATCGAGCGGCTTGGTGTCGCCGAGCAGGTAGAGCTCGGTCAGCGTCTGCTGTGCGCCTTTCACCAGATGCTTGCGCACGCTGATGCCGGGCAGTTGATGCAGATAGTTCCAGGTGGTGCGGTAGGCGTCGCTCTGTTCGTCGATGTCTGGCGACAGAATGATCAGCATGGCTCGAACCTCCGATTGTTCTGACGCGGTGATCCGCTGTTTTTCCGGCGATGTTTTTCCGGCGATGTGGCGCTACTCGGTGTTTTGCCGGCGCGAGGCGATCTGCACCTGCAAGGCGTGCCGCGCAAGGATCTGGCGGTCGGTTTCGCGCTGGTGCACGAAGCTGACACCGACACGTCGCGTCGCGGTATCGACGCTGAGCACTTCGCCCCACAGCGCCACCGCCAGATACTCGGGCAGCAGCACCAGTTGCAAGGCGATCAGATCGCCGACCTGCAGCGGTTCGTCGACGGTGAAGTCGATGCCCGCTTCCGACAGCGTCACCTGTTGCTCCGGAATACCGTGGCGGGCGCGGTCGAAGGCGGAGAGGGCGGCGGCGATCAGTTCGATCTTGCGGTTCAGCGCCTTCAGGTAGAGCCCCAGCTCGCGGTTGTTGTCAGCCAGTCCGCGCAATCGGCTATGATGCTCCGCGTCCACCGAGCGCAGCTCCCGCATCAGCCAGAACACCTCGCCGTCATCGAACAGCTCCTCGGCACTGCCCTGGGCCGTAGCGGTTTCGCGTGCGACACGGCAATAACGCAGCAGTACCCGATCCTCGACGCGAAAGAATTCGCGCCGGTCTTCGACCGGCTCGCCGTTCGATGCGGTTGAGGAGTCAGGGGGCAGGGGAGAGGACACGCTGGTGGTCTCCGGGGCAGGGCTCGTCAGAGCCTTATCAAGGGCGCGGCTCGCCCGAGCCTGGATCAGAAGTGTGCTGCATGGTCTTGTGAGCATGACCGCATGGGCATGGCGGCCGCTCAACTCTAGTACAGCCTGAGTCCGAAAAACAGCGAGCTGGCAGTAAACGAACCCCTGGTGTTTCGCAGCGGCGCGCCATATTTCGTTTGGAGAGGCACTCTATGTTTCGGCCGCTCGCCGGCTTCATCGGATGGCGCTACACCCGCTCGCGGCGACAGGATCAGTTCCTGTCGTTCATCTCGCTGGTTTCACTGCTCGGCATGACGCTGGGCGTCGCCGCGCTGATCGTCGTCATGTCGGTGATGAACGGTTTCGAGGCGGAACTGCGCGAGCGCATTCTGGCACTGGTTCCGCACGGTTTCGTCGATGCGAAGGATGGCCGTCTGCAGGAGTGGCAGGCGACGGCCGACGAGCTGGCGCAAACGCCGGGCATCGTTGCCGCCGCCCCCTACATCGGCGGCAGTGCGATGCTGGCCAATCGCGGTGCCGTGCGCGGCGTGCAGTTGTGGGCGATCGATCCGACCCGCGAGCAGCAGGTCTCCGACATCGGTCGCCTGACCGTCGCCGGCGACTATTTTTCGTTGGCGCACGACGAATTCAGCATCGTCATCGGCGATATCCTCGCGCGTCATCTCGGCGTGCTGGTCGGCGACAGCGTCGATCTGATCCTGCCGCGCGTGACGGTGACGCCGATGGGCATCTTTCCGCGGCAGAAGCGTTTCGCCGTGCGCGCCATTTTCCGCAGCGGCTCGCAGCTCGACAGCACCACCGCCTTCATCGGTCTCGCCGACGGCCAGCGTCTCTATCAACTGGGCGATGGCGTCACCGGCTTGCGTGTTGCCGTTGACGATATCTTTTCGGCACAGACGGTACTGGCGCGCTGGGTCAAGCCACATTCCGGGCAATTTCGCGCGCGCGATTGGAGCCAGACACAGGGCAGCCTGTTCCAGGCGGTGAAGATGGAAAAGCTGATGGTCGGATTGCTGCTGTTCGTCATCATCGCCATCGCGGCCTTCAACATCGTCTCGATCCTGACGATGATGGTGAACGACAAGCGCGCGGCGATTGCGGTGCTGCGCACGATGGGCGCGCGACCGCACACGGTGATGGCGATCTTCATCGTGCAGGGGGCGGCGATCGGGTTGGTGGGTGTTGCCATCGGCGCCGCGCTCGGCGTGCCGCTGGCGTTCAATGCCGGTGCCATCGTCGCGGGTATCGAAAAACTGTTCGGCGCCAGCCTGTTCGATCCGCAGGTCTACTTCATCACCCGGATTCCATCGATCGTGGTCGGCCGCGACGTTGTCGTGGTCTGCATCGCGGCGTGGCTGCTGAGCCTGCTGGCGGCGATCTATCCGGCCTGGCGCGCGGCGCAGGTACAACCGGCTGAAGCACTGCGTTATGAATGAACCGCACGATTTCGAAGGAGAGCGCATGAGTCAGAACGATCGCGACGCGCAGGCTGCTGCACAGGTGGTGCTCGCCTGTCACGGCCTCTGCAAATCCTATCGCGAGGGCGGAATCGAGCTGGAAGTGCTGCGCGATGTCGAGTTCGATGTGCGGCGCGGCGAGCGCATCGCCATCATCGGCAGCTCGGGCTCGGGCAAGTCGACGCTGCTGAATCTGCTCGGCGGTCTTGACACACCGAGCGCCGGCCGTGTGCTGATCAATGGCGACGAGCTGTCGGTGCTCGACGAGAGACGCCGCAGCGCGCTGCGCAATCGCACGCTCGGTTTCGTCTATCAGTTTCACCATCTGCTCGGCGAATTCACCGCGCTGGAGAACGCGGCGATGCCGCTGCTGATTCGCGGCGAGGCGCCGAAAACGGCGGCGGCGCAGTCGCGGGCCATGCTGGAACGGGTGGGACTCGGTGCGCGCCTGCAGCACAAGCCGCCGCAATTGTCGGGCGGCGAGCGTCAGCGCGTGGCGATTGCGCGCGCGCTGGTGGCGCAGCCGTTGTGCGTGCTGCTCGACGAGCCGACCGGCAACCTCGACCGCAATACCGCCGAGAGCATCCAGGCCCTGATGCTGGAGCTGAACCGCGAGCTGCAGACCTGTTTCGTCGTCGTCACGCACGATCCGCAGCTGGCCGAGCGCATGGACCGCGTGCTGCTGCTGCGCGACGGCCGGCTCGGAGCGGCCTGATGCTGCATCGCCCTCTGTTCTTCAACTACAGCCTGTTCATCGGTCTGCGCTTCCTCGGCCTCTATTTCGGCGGTGGCCAGCGCGGTTCGCGGCTGGCCACGTTCCTGTCGCGCACGGCGATGGCGGGGCTGGTGATCGGCGTCGCGCTGCTGATCGTCGTGCTGGCGGTGATGAGCGGTTTCGAGCGCGAGATGCGCACGCGCATCCTAGGTCTGGTGCCGCATGTGACGCTGCTGCCAACAGTGCCGGACGACGACTGGCAGCGCGCCGCCGCGCGCATCGAGAACGTGCCGGGCGTCGCCGGTGTCGCGCCGCTGCTGCAGCTGAACGGCATGTTGCTGCGCGGCGACAAGGTGGCGACGGCGCTGCTGTTCGGTGTCGATATCGAGCGCGAGCGGAACAGTACGGCGCTGGAGAAATTCACCGACCCGGCTGCGCTGCAGCAGATGCAACAGCAGGGCGATGCACTGCTGCTCGGCAAAGGCCTGGCGGAAACGCTGGGTGTGGCGGCCGGCGACAAGCTGACCATCGTGGTGCCGCAGCGCGATGACGGTGGCCAGATGCGCCCCGGTGTCGGTCGCTTCAGCGTCGCCGGTCTGCTGCACAGCGGCACCGAGCTGGACGAATCGCTGGTGTTGCTGTCGCTGGAGAGTGCGCGCCGGCTGGATCATGACCAGAGCCACGGCGTTGCACTGCGCGTCATGCTCGACGACCTGTTCGCGGCGCCGGCAATGGCGACGACGCTGTGGGATCGGCTCGGCGGGCGCTACTACGCCACCGACTGGACCCGCAGCCACGGCAACCTTTACACCGCGATCCAGATGTCGAAGCGGCTGGTCGGCATGATGCTGGCGATCATCATCGCCGTCGCCGCCTTCAACGTGGTGTCGGCGCTGGTGCTGGTGGTCAACGACAAGCAGGGCGACATCGCGATACTGCGCAGCCAGGGGGCGACCGGCGCCGGCATCGTGCGCATATTTCTGGTGCAGGGTTTCATGGTCGGGCTGCTCGGCACGCTGCTCGGTGTCGCGCTCGGCTCGGCGTTGTCGCTGGTGATCACCGATCTGGTGGCGCTCGTCGAGCAGCTATTCCACATCCAGTTTCTGAAGTCGGATGTCTATCCGGTCAGCTATCTGCCGGCCGATCTGCGCCTGGCCGATGTGTTGCAGGTTGCCGCGACGGCGCTGCTGATCAGTTCGCTGGCGGCGCTCTATCCAGCGTGGCGGGCCTCGCGTGTCGAGCCAGCGCGCGCACTGCGCTATGACTAGCCCTCCCGCTGCGAGGCAGGGAGGACTTTGCTGTTACGGCTGACGATCGCGCAGACGGGCGCGCCAGCGCAGCGTCACCTGCACGCGCCACAGAATGCGAACGACGATGAACCCGATGATGCCGGACAGCACGCCGGTGATGACGGAGCCGAGCAGGAACGGTTTCAGGAACGGATGCCAGAGCTGGTCGAAACCGCCAAACAGCCAGTGCAGCCAGGCGCCACTGCAATCCCACAGGGCCAGCTGATCGCAAATCTGGTCGGACTGATGCATCCACTGCGAGAACGTGCGCTCGTGCACATGGTTGGCATCGCGTCCCAGCAGCCACGAGCCGATCTTGTAGCTGACGAAAACGATCGGTGGCATCGTCACCGGGTTGGAGAGCCACACCAGCGCCACGCTGATCGGCAGGTTGGCGCGCCACCAGATCGCCAGCGCGCCGGCGATCAGCATCTGCGCCGGCAGTGGAATCATCGCGGCGAACAGGCCGACCAGAAAGGCGACAGAAACCGAGTAGCGGTTCAGGTGGAACAGGTTGGGGTCATGGATCCAGCGCTCGAGAAACTGCAGCGATTTGTGTCGCTTGATCATCTCGGGATCGGGCATGAAGCGTTTGAACAGTTTTCGCGCCAAAAGCTGATTCCAACTAAAACGTGATCCGGCAGTCGAGCGCGAGGGTCGAGGATCAAGAGCGGTGCCGCGCGCTGCCCGGCCGGAGTCATGGGCAGCGTGCCTAGGGCCTATTTCGATGGCTGCCGCTGGAAGCCATCAAAATAGTGCTAACAGGCCCCAGCACAAAGCGGGCGCTATTATGCCCAAAATCGCTGGCAGGCCATACCGATCGGCCGCGCTCAGCCAATCACCGTTATATGACAAACACGCCATGGCGATGTGACAACTGACCACAGGGATGTACTCCGCGATGCCTGCATGGATGCTGGCGATGGCGCTCGGAATCGGCGTCGTCTCCCTCTTTCCCCGACTGCCTCCGCTTTGGTGCGCCGCGCTGCTGCTGCCGGTATTGGTGTCGCCCTGCCTTGGTAAAAAGTTGCGCAGATGGTCGCTGCCAGTCTCGCTGTGCGCGGGGCTAGGGTGGGGCATCGGCTACGGGCACTACCTGATTGCCGGCCTGCTGCCTCCGGCGCTGGAGATGCAGCCGCTGCGGCTCGAAGGGCGCGTGAGCGGGCTGGTCGAGCGGCGTGAATTTTTCGGTCGGCCGGCGCTGCGATTCGAACTCTCCGTCAGCCGCTGCACGCTGCTCGACGGTTCGCCCTGCGCACGCGCACCGCGCCATGTGCAGTTGAACTGGTATGACATTGGCTCCGTGGTGCCGGCCAGTGGCGAGCGCTGGCATTTGCAGGCGCGGCTGAAACGGCCACACGGTTTCGCCAATCCCGGCGCCTTCGACTACGGCCAGTGGCAGGTGGCGCAGGGGCTCGGTGCCACCGGCAACGTCGACCGCCGCGCCGACAACCGGCGGCTGGCCATGGCCGGCAGCGGGCCGTCGAGCTGGCGCGCACGGCTGCATGACCATCTCGACCGCCGTCTGCGCCAGCTCGACCAGCGCCCTTTGCTGATCGCACTGCTGGTTGGCGATGGCAATGGCATCAGTCGCGAGCAGTGGGCGACGTTCCGCGCCACCGGCACCGTCCATCTGTTCGTCGTCTCCGGGCTGCATATCGCGCTGACCGGCGGCGCGCTGCTGGCGCTGGCCGGGCTGGTTGGCCGGCTGCCGTTTGCCACCAGTCGGCGCCGCTGGCGCTGGCTGGGCGTCGCGCTGGCTCTGCCGGCGGCGACGCTGTATGCGCTGATCGCCGGTTTCGGGCTGCCGGTGCAGCGGGCGCTGATCATGTTCGGCGTGGCGGCGCTGGCGTGGGCTGCCGGCCGCGCGGTCCGGCCGCTGTCCGCGCTGCTGCTCGCGCTGTGGCTGGTGTTGTTGTTCGACCCGCTCGCTGTGCTGAACGCAGGCTTCTGGTTCTCTTTCGGCGTTGTCGCCGCGCTGTTGCTGAGCGCCAGCGGTCGCCACGGCCGGCGCCGGGGCCGTCTCGACGGGCTGTCGACCTGGTGGCGCGCGCAGTGGGCGGTGACGCTGGCCAGCGTGCCGCTGCTGCTCGGCATCGGCGCACAGTTTCCGCTGACCTCGCTGCTGGCCAATGCGGTGGCGATTCCGGCAACCACCCTGCTGACGCTGCCGTTGGCTTTCCTTGGGCTGGCCGGTGATCTGCTCGGGCTGCCCGGCGCCGATCTGAGCTGGCGGCTGGCCGACCTGTCGCTGCGGTGGATCTGGCGGTTTCTGGTCGCGCTGACCGAACTCGGCCAGCACTGGCAGTGGCGGCCGGCCGGTATCGATGCGCTGGCGCTGCTGTTCGCCACCGCGGCGGCGCTGTTGTGGCTGCTGCCGCGCGGCGTGCCGGGGCGCTGGCTGGCGCTGCCGCTGCTGGTGCCCTTGCTGTGGCCGCCGTCGCAGCAGCCACCGGCCGGCAGCTGGCGCGTCACTGTCGTCGATGTCGGCCAGGGGTTGAGCGTGCTGGTGGAGGAGGGGAAGCGTCGTCTGCTGTACGACACCGGCCCCGGGTTTCCGTCCGGCAGCACGGCGGCCGAGCTGACCCTGCTGCCGCTGCTGCAGCGGCGTGGTATCGACCGGCTCGATCTGCTGGTCATCAGTCACGACGACAGCGACCACGCCGGCGGCTGGCCGACGCTGCGCGACGCGCTGCCGATCGATCGACTGCTGGCCGGCGAGCCGCGCGACGAGCGCGCCGAACCCTGTCGCGACGGCATGCAGTGGCGCTGGCAACAGCTGACCTTCCGCGTGCTGCACCCGGTCAACGACCGTCCGGCCGGCAACCACGCCTCCTGCGTGCTGCTGGTCGGCGATGGCACCACCTCGCTGCTATTGCCTGGCGACATCGACCGGCTGGCCGAGGGGCGGCTGCTGGCCGAACACAAGCTGGCGCCGGTGACACTGCTGCTGGCGCCGCACCACGGCAGTCGCTCGTCGTCATCGCCGGCCTTCGTGCGCGCCATGCAGCCTCGTTACATCATTTTCTCCGCCGGCTACCACAATCACTTCGGCCACCCGCATCCGGAGGTGGTGGAGCGTTACCGCGAAGTCGGCGCCGCACGACTCGATACCGCTCACAGCGGTGCGCTGACATTTCTGATTAATGACGACGGTGAGATCAACCTCTCGGAACAGCGCGCTGCGCGGCGCCGTTATTGGGACGCCTTCTGACCCCTGTGCTACAGTTGCCGCCGCCCGAAAAGGAGACCCTCGGTGTTTGAAATCATCGTCGCCGGCGGCTGGCTGATGCTGCCGATCATTCTGGGATCGATCGCCGCGCTGGCCATCTGCATCGAACGCATCCTCGCCCTCAAATCCACCAAGATCGCGCCATCGCACCTGCTCGGCGAGGTCTGGAACCTGATCAAGAACGACCAGCTCAACGCCGTCAAACTGCGCGAGCTGAAAAGCTCGTCGCCGCTCGGCCTGCTGCTCGCCACCGGTATCACCAACGCGCGCCACGGCCGCGAAATCATGAAAGAGAGCATCGAGGAGGCGGCCGCGGTCGTTGTCCACGATCTGCAGCGCTACCTGACCACGCTCGGCACCATCGCGCTGATCGCGCCGATGCTCGGTCTGGTCGGCGCCGTGCTCGGCATCATGGAAGTGTTCGGACAGATCTCGGTGCGCGGTGGCGTCAGCGACCCGAGCATTCTCGCCGGCGGCATCTCCGAAGCGCTGATCACCACGGCGGCCGGCCTGATCGTCGCGATTCCGGCCACGGTCATGCACCGCCACTTCAGTGGTCGCATCGACACGCTGGTGGTGACGATGGAGCAGGAGACGCTGAAGCTGGTCGACGCGCTGCACGGTGACCGCAAGGTCGAACTGAAAGAGATCCGCTGAGCGCGTATGAAATTCAAGCGGCCGAAGGTCTCCGAAGTCGATTTCAGCAGCAATGTCATCAACCTGATCGACGTGCTGCTGTTGCTGCTGATCTTCTTCATGCTGACCACCACCTTCACCAAGAGCACGCAGATGACACTGACGCTGCCGGAAGCCGAGAGCGGCCAGCCGCCGCAGCAACCGAAGCAGGTGGAAGTGGTGGTGTCGGCGCAGGGGCAGTTCACCATCAACGATCGCTCGCTGGTCAACAACCAGCTCGACACCGTCATCGCCGCGCTGCGCGAAGTGGCCCGGGGCGATACCGCGCAGCCACTGGTGATTACCGCCGATGCCAATGCCGCGCACCAGTTCGTCGTGCGCGCCATGGATGCCGCCGGTCAGGTCGGCTTCGTCAACCTGAGCCTCACCACGCAACAGCCGGAGCATGCATCTCCCGCAGCGCGCTGAGCGCGCGCTTCAACCCTCCGCTCCACATCTTCCGAAGCGCGCCGGCAGCGCATTCACTCTCCCGGGCCAATGCGATGAGTCTTGAACAGCGACTGCAGCAGCACTGGTATGGCCGTCCCGGCTGGCTCTGGCTGCTGCTGCCGCTGGAGTGGCTGTTTCGTTGCATTGCCGCATTGCGGCGGACGCTGTTTCGTCTCGGTCTGCTGATACGTTATCGCGCACCGGTGCCGATCATTGTCGTCGGCAATATCGCCGTCGGCGGCACCGGCAAGACACCGGTGACACTGGCGCTCTGCAGCGCGCTGCGCCGCTTCGGCTATCGCCCCGGCATCGTCAGTCGCGGCTACGGCGCGCGACCGCCGCACACGCCATTCCTGGTCAAACCGGACAGCGATCCGCACCACAGCGGCGACGAACCGCTGCTGCTGGCGCGTCGCAGCGGCTGCCCGGTGGTGATCGCGCCGAAGCGCGCCGATGGCGTGCGCGACCTGCTGAAGATGGCCGACTGCGATGTCGTCATCTGCGACGACGGCCTGCAGCACTACGCGCTGGCGCGCGACATCGAGCTGGTCGTCGTCGACGGCGAGCGCGGCCTCGGCAACGGCCACTGCCTGCCGGTCGGGCCGCTGCGCGAACCGGCGTCGCGGCTCGCCGCCGTCGACGCCGTGCTGATCAACGGCGCCAATCGCTGCGGTATCGATGGCGATGCCTTCGAGCTGATGCCGACGGCGCTGGTCAACCTCGTCAGTGGCGAGCAGCTGGCGCCGCAGGCGTGGGCCGGACGCCGCGTGCACGCGCTGGCCGGCATCGGCAATCCGCAGCGCTTCTTCGCCGCGCTGCGCGAGCTCGGCATCGATCCGATCGAGCATCCGCTGCCCGATCACCACCGCTTCGAGGCTTCCGACCTGCGCTTCGGCGACGGGCTGCCGCTGGTGATGACCGAAAAGGATGCGGTCAAATGCGCGCCGTTCGCCGGTGCCGATTGCTGGTATCTTGCGGTCGAGGCGGTGCTGCCGGACTCCCTGATCGAGACGCTGACCGGTAGAATCGCGGCTCTCTCTTCCGACCGCTGATTTCCGCATGTCCTTCATCGTCGTCATTCCCGCCCGTTTCGGCTCGACCCGGCTGCCCGGCAAGCCGCTGCTCGACATCGCCGGCCAGCCGATGATCCAGCGCGTCTGGGCGCGCGCGCGTCAAAGCGAAGCGAGCCGCGTCGTCATAGCCACCGATGACGAGCGTGTCGCCGCCAGCGTGCGCAGCTTCGGTGGCGATGTCTGCATGACGCGCGCCGACCACGAGTCGGGCACCGACCGGCTGCAGGAGGTGGCGACCCAGCTCGGTCTCGGCGACGACGACATCGTCGTCAACGTGCAGGGCGACGAGCCGCTGATTCCGCCGGCCGTCATCAATCAGGTGGCGCGCAACCTGGCCGGCTCCGAGCGCGCCGGCATCGCCACGCTGTGCAAGCGCATTCACGACCGCGACGAGATCTTCAATCCGAATGCGGTGAAGGTCGTCGTTGACAGCACACTGCACGCCCTCTACTTCAGTCGTGCGCCTGTTCCCTGGGATCGCGACGCCTGGAATGCCCGTGGCGAGGAGGTCGGTGCCGTCACCGGTGAATGGTCGCGGCATATCGGCATCTACGCCTACCGCGTCGGCTTCCTGCACCAGTTCGTGCAGTGGCCGCTCGGCTTTCTCGAACGCACCGAAAAGCTCGAACAGCTGCGTGCGATGGAAAATGGCGTCGCCATTCATGTCGACGAAGCGTGCGAGGAGATTCCGGCCGGTGTCGACACCGCCGACGATCTCGAACGCGTGCGCCGTCTGCTCGGAGCCGCTGCATGAGCACGCCCGTCCGGGTGTTGTTCGTCTGTCTCGGCAATATCTGCCGCTCGCCAACCGCGCACGGCGTGTTTCAACAATGGATCACGCAGCGCGGCTTCAAGGAGCTGATCGCTGTCGATTCCTGCGGCACCGGTGACTGGCATATCGGTCATGCACCGGACAAGCGTTCGGCCGCCGCCGCGCTGGTGCGCGGCTACGACCTGAGTGCATTGCGTGCTCGCCAGGTCGCTGCCGACGATTTCCAGCGCTTCGACTACATCCTGGCGATGGATACAGCCAATCTGCGTGACCTGCAGCGGATGCGCCCGCACGATTTTCGCGGCGAGCTGGCGCTGTTCCTCGACTACGCCGGTATCGACGTGCGCGAAGTGCCGGACCCGTATTACGGCGAGGCGGATGGATTCGATCATGTGCTCGATCTGGTTGAACAGGCGTCCGAAGGGCTGCTGCAGCGCCTGATCGCCGCGCATCGCCTAGCTCCACAACAGTCGTCGCCGTGACCATCGCGCTGCTGGAACAGGTCGATTTGCAGCCGTTGAACACACTGGCGCTGCCGGCGCGCGCCCGCTATTTCACGCGGATCGAAACCGTCGAGCAGCTGGTGGAAGCGTTGGCCTGGGCCGAGCGCAAACAGCTGCCGCGACTGATCCTCGGCGGCGGCAGCAATATCGTGCTGCGCGGCGACTTTCCCGGCCTGGTGCTGCAGATCGCGCTGATGGGGCGCCAGAGCAATGGCGAACAGGTGACCGTCGGCGCCGGCGAGAACTGGCACGAACTGGTGCAGTGGACGCTGGCGCAGGGGCTGTACGGTCTCGAAAACCTGACGCTGATTCCCGGCACCGCCGGCGCCGCGCCGATCCAGAACATCGGCGCCTATGGCGTCGAGCTGGCCGAGCGGCTGGTCAGCGTGCGCGGCTGGTCGCTGATGGATGGCGCCGAGCGCGAGCTGAGCGCAGCCGACTGCGGCTTCGGCTATCGCGACTCGATCTTCAAGCGCAAGCTGCGCGACCGCTTCGTCATCACCTCGATCACGCTGCAGCTGGGCCGACAGTTCCAGCCGGTGTTGCACTATCCGGCGCTGCGTGACGCATTGGTCGCAAACAGCGTTCCCGATGCGCTGGCGGTCGAGGCCGCAGTGCGAGGTATTCGCCAGAGCCGATTGCCTGATCCGGTCGCGCTGCCGAATGCCGGCAGCTTCTTCAAGAATCCCGTGGTCAGTCGCAACCAGTTCGAGCGACTGCAGGCGCGGTATCCCGATCTGCCACAGTTCCCGGCGCCGGATGGCATCAAGCTGCCGGCGGCGTGGCTGGTCGACCGCAGCGGCTGGAAGGGGCGGCGGCTCGGCCCGGTCGGCGTACACGCCCAGCAGGCGATCGTGCTGATCCACTATCTCGACGGCGCCGTAGCGGGGCAGGGCGATGGCGAGGCGCTGCTGCAACTGGCGGCGGCGATCCAGGCCGATGTGCGCCAGCGTTTCGATGTCGCGCTGGAGCTGGAGCCAACGGTCCATGGGGCGGCCTGACGCTTGCGACCAGTGGCTGCAGCGCGGCGGCGAGCTGATTGAGCTGCCCGGTGCAATTCTCTATTACCAGCAATCTCTTGTAGAAAATAGCTCATCTCTTTTCGAGGCTCTGGCGGCGACCGCTGCGTGGCAGCAACAGCGCATCCGCCTGTTCGGTCGCGAGCAGCTGACCCCGCGTCTGGCCGCCTGGTATGGCGATGCCGGCGCGCGCTACCGCTACTCCGGACTCGATCTCGAACCGCTGCCGTGGCTGGCGCCGCTGCAGGCACTGCGCGAACGGCTGCAGGCAGAGCTGGGCGCGCCCTTCAACAGCGTGCTGCTGAACTGGTATCGCGACGGTCGCGACAGTATGGGCCTGCATGCCGACGATGAGCCGGAGCTGGGCGAGCAGCCGGTGATCGCGGCGGTGACGCTCGGGGCCGAGCGGCCGCTGGTCTTTCGTCCGCGCGACCGCCATTTGAAACCGCTGCGCCTGAACCTGGCCGACGGTTCGCTGCTGGTGATGGCCGGCGACTGTCAGCGTCACTGGCGTCACGAACTGCCAAAAAGCCGGCGTCCGCTGGCGGGCCGGATCAGCCTGACCTATCGTCAGGTTCGCAATGTGTGACCCATTTCTCGAACGGCTTCGAGCCCGCGACGGGGCCGCTGTTGGAAAGGAGGTTGCATTGCTAATGTGCGCGCCGTCGCCGGCGTGCGCCGGGGCTGTTGGAAGACGAACGATGATCTCCATCCTGATTGCCGATGATCACGACCTGGTCCGCACCGGACTGGGGCGAATGCTGGCCGATGTCGCCGACATGCAGGTGGTCGGCGAGGCGACCAGCGGCGAGGAGGCACTGCGCTTCTGCCGCGAGCTGCACCCCGATGTCGTGCTGATGGACGTGAAGATGCCCGGTATCGGCGGGCTGGAGGCGACGCGTGCGCTGGTCCGCCAGCAGCCCTCGGTGCGGGTCATTGCCGTCAGCGCCTGCGATGACGATCCGTTCCCGTCGCGCCTGCTGCAGGCCGGTGCCGCCGGCTTCGTCACCAAGGGGGCGCCGTTCAGCGAAGTGGTGCAGGCGATCCGCAAGGTGGTGGCGGGCCAGCGCTACCTGAGCGGCGAGGTCGCGGCGCAGATGGCACTGCGCCAGCTCGACGGCCGCGATGACGATGCCACGCCATTCGACCAGCTCTCCGAACGCGAACTGCAGATCGCCATCATGGTGGTCAACTGCGCCAAGGTGCAGGAGATCGCCGACAAGCTGCACCTGAGCCCGAAGACGGTGAACAGCTATCGCTATCGCATCTTCGAGAAGCTCGCCATCAGCGGCGATGTCGAACTGACCCGGCTCGCCGTCCAGCACGGTCTGATCGACCTGGAAAGCATCGGCAAGCTGTGATCGCCGGCGGCCGTGCTAGGCTGCCGCACCGACGCAGCTCCTCCTATCTGCAATGTCCGCCACCGATACCCCGTTCGATCACCAGACTTTCCTGAAGAGCGCTTCGCTGAAGCCCGGCGTCTACCAGATGCTCGACGGCGACGGCGCGGTGCTCTATGTCGGCAAGGCCAAGAGCCTGCGCAAGCGACTCGCCAGTTACTTCCGCGCCAGCGGGCTGGAGGCGAAGACGATGGCGCTGGTGGCGCGCATCCGCCAGATCCAGGTCACCGTCACCAACACCGAAACCGAAGCGCTGCTGCTCGAACACAACCTGATCAAGCAGTACCGTCCGCCGTACAACATCGTGTTGCGCGACGACAAATCGTTTCCGTACATCTATCTCTCCGCGCACGACTATCCGCAGTTGTCGCTGCATCGCGGTGCAAAAAGCAGCAAGGGGCGTTACTTCGGCCCGTATCCGAGCGCCGGCGCCGTGCGCGAAACGCTGGCTTTTCTGCAGAAGGTGTTTCGCGTGCGCCAGTGCGACGAGAGCTTCTTCCGCAACCGCTCGCGCCCGTGCCTGCAGTACCAGATCCGCCGCTGCAGCGGCCCCTGCGTCAACATCGTCAGCCGCGAGGATTACGCCGAGGACGTGCGCCACACCGAGATGTTTCTCTGCGGTCAGAGCGGTCAGCTGGTGTCGGAGCTGGCTGACCGTATGGAGCAGGCGGCGGCCAATCTGCAATTCGAGCGCGCCGCCGAGCTGCGCGACCAGATCCAGCAACTGCAGCAGGTGCAGGCGAAGCAGTACATCGAAGGGGAGAGCGGCGATCTCGATATCGTTGCCTGCCAGCTGCGCGCGTCGCTCGCCTGCGTGCAGCTGCTCTATGTGCGCGATGGCCGCATCCTCGGCAGTCGCAGTTATTTTCCGCGCGTGCATCTCGACGAAACCGAAGCGGATGTGCTCGAAGCGTTCCTCGTGCAGCACTACCTCGGCGGAAGCAACGAACAAGAGATTCCGCGCGAACTGCTGCTGAGTCATGAGCTGCCGGGCACGGACGTGGTCGAGGCCGCCTTCGCCGAAGCGCGCGGCCGCAAGGTGGCGATCACCACGCGCTGTCGCGGCACCCGCGCCAAATGGCAGCAGCTCGCCGCGACCACCGCCGAACAGAACCTGCTCAGTCGCATCGCCAGCAAACAGACACAGTTGCAGCGTTTCGAGGCGTTGCAGGAGGCGCTCGGTCTCGATGCGATGCCGGAGCGGCTCGAATGCTTCGACATCAGCCACAGCAGCGGCGAGGCGACGGTGGCGTCGTGCGTCGTGTTCGACACCGGCGGCCCGCTGAAGTCGGACTACCGCAAGTTCAACATCGAGGGCGTTACCCCGGGCGACGACTACGCGGCGATGGAGCAGGCGCTGTCGCGCCGTTACTCACGATTGAAACGTGGCGAAGGCAAACTGCCGGACATTCTGTTCATCGACGGCGGCAAGGGGCAGGTGGCACAGGCGGTGAAGGTGCTCGAAGAGCTACAGATCACCGAGGTGCTGATCGTCGGCGTCGCCAAGGGGCCGGATCGCAGGGCCGGCATGGAGGTACTGGTGCGCCCCGATCTCGCCACCGAACAGACGCTGCCACGCGACTCCACCGCGCTGCACCTGATCCAGCATATCCGCGACGAGGCGCATCGCTTCGCCATCACCGGCCACAAGGCGCGGCGCGACAAGAAACGCGGCGAATCGATTCTGGAGCAGATCGCCGGTGTCGGCCCGAAACGGCGGCGCGAGCTGCTGCGCCACTTCGGCGGACTGCAGGGCATCAGTGCGGCCAGTCCCGAGGAGTTGTGCCGCGTGCCCGGCATCAGCGAGACGCTGGCGCAGGAGATATACGCCGCGTTGCACACGCATTGAGCAACCGTCCGGGATATCCCGGCCATTCGCGGTGACGTATAGAAGGTGCTTGGTTATGATGGCCGCTCGTTGCTCAACCCCGCCGCTGTTCCGGGTAATCCCATGTCGCTGCGCATCCACTACATCCAGCATGTCCGTTTCGAAGGCCTTGGCAGCATCGAGCCGTGGGCGCTGTCCCGCGGTCATCAGCTGTCAGTGACACGCACATTTGCGCGCGACCCGTTCCCGACGCCGGATCAGTACGATTGGCTGATCGTCATGGGCGGCCCGATGGGTGCCTACGATGAAGACAAGCACGTCTGGATGACGGCGGAGAAGGCGGCGATCCGCGCCGCCATCGACAGCGGCAAGCGCGTGCTCGGCATCTGCCTTGGCTCGCAGATGATTGCCGATGTGCTGGGCGCGCGCGTCTACCCCGGCCCCGAGAAGGAGATCGGCTGGCTGCCGATCGACAAGAGCGAGGCGGGCAGGGTGCATCCGTTGCTGGCCGGGATGCCCGACCCCTTCACCGTCTTCCACTGGCATGGCGACACCTTCGACCTGCCGGCCGGCGCGACACTGCTGGCATCGAGCGCCGGCACCAAACATCAGGCCTTCGTCTACGGCGATCGCGTCGTCGGCCTGCAGTTCCACCTCGAGAATTTGGCGGAAACCGTTGGTGGCATGGTCGAACACGGCGCCGACGAACTCGACACCAGTCATCGCTACGTGCAGTCGGCCGATACCATCCGCGCCGGTCTGTCGCACTGCGCCGACAATGTGCGCGTGTTGGAAGCGCTGCTGTTGACGATGGAGCAGTTGCCAGAAGGAGCAGGGCAGTGAGCCGCAGCATCAACATCCCGAACGCGCTGACCTGGCTGCGCGTCGCGCTGATTCCGGTCTTCGTCGCGCTGTTCTATCTCGATGCGAAGTGGAGCTACTTCGCGTCGGCCGCCGTCTTCGCGTTTGCCGGCATCACCGACTGGCTCG
Source organism: uncultured Verrucomicrobiaceae bacterium (assembly GCA_964638025.1). GTDB lineage: Bacteria > Pseudomonadota > Gammaproteobacteria > Pseudomonadales > CAMLJR01 > CAMLJR01. The sequence continues at coordinate 49,255 of CAZWXW010000005.1, read as the reverse complement.
ACGGTTATCTGGCCCGCCGCCTGAATCAGGCGACCCGCTTCGGCGCCTTCCTCGATCCGGTCGCCGACAAGCTGATGGTGGCGATCGCGCTGGTGCTGCTGACCGAGCGCTACGCCGAGTGGTGGTTCAGCCTGCCGGCGATGGTGATCATCGGCCGCGAGATCGTCATCTCCGCGCTGCGCGAGTGGATGGCCGAGGTCGGCAAGCGCACCAGCGTCGCCGTCTCCTACATCGGCAAGATCAAGACCGCGTTCCAGATCATCGCCATCATCGGCTTCCTGCTGATCGCCCCCGGCAGCCATGTGCTGCTGTTCGCGGTCTGCGCCGTGCTGCTCTACGCCGCCGCACTGCTGACGCTGTGGTCGATGCTGGTCTACCTGCGCGCGGCCTGGCCGGAGATGATGCGCGAGAGTTGATATCGCTCTCGCCAGATAGGATGTCTGGTCAATAAATCAGCGAGTTACAGCGATTTCTTGACAGTAAAAAGCCAGCCCCTACAATGTGCGCTCGCTTCGGCACCGCCCAGCCGGTGCCTTCATGAAGCAATGCGGGAATAGCTCAGTGGGTAGAGCTCAACCTTGACCGAGGTTGAGGCGAGGCGCGTAGCCTTGCGAGTTCTCGCGACCCCATCCAAGGGTCGAAACGGTCATTGCGGGAATAGCTCAGTTGGTAGAGCGCAACCTTGCCAAGGTTGAGGTCGCGAGTTCGAGCCTCGTTTCCCGCTCCATCTTTCAGGCGCGATTGCAGAGTGGTTATGCAGCGGATTGCAAATCCGTCTAGGCCGGTTCGATTCCGGCTCGCGCCTCCACCTTCGAGCCTCCGTGCTCAGCCTTGTTCAGCAACGGCACCGCTCACGCCCGGGTGGTGAAATTGGTAGACACAAGGGACTTAAAATCTGTTTTGTCAAGTCTTTTCTGCTTGAGCCACCGGGCCAGAAGGTTAACAGTGACAACGGTTTGCGGGCATCCTAGCTGTAGCGTCGCAGCTTGGCTTGACGGCCAGGAGCCAGCTAGGTGCCAGTAGATGGAGGTAGGTGTTTTCGGTGCATTGAGCACTACGCCCGAGTGGTGAAATTGGTAGACACAAGGGACTTGAACAATTTGAGCCTTCGGGTGGAAACGCCCGAAGTGAAGCCCGTCAAATTCGGCGAAAGCCCTGGATGCTCCGGCATCCGAGCCAACGCCGAGCCAAGCCCAAGCTACGCGCTTGGGAAGGTGTAGAGAGCAGACGGCGGGCACCTACGGCCGCAAGGCTATGGTGAAGGCGTGCTCCAGACCACGAACGCCCTGCGTTGAGCAGGACGGCGGCGAAAGTCGAAGTGGTAAGAAAATCCCTCGACCTCACGGTCATGCCGGTTCGATTCCGGCCTCGGGCACCAACATAAAGGCCGTCCTCGCTCAGGCGAGTGACGGCCTTTGTTTTTTTGGTGATGGATCGGTGCGCAAGCTATGCCGTTCGATTGCTCGGCGGCAGCTTACGTGCTTCGGTCTTTTTGAACGCTCGATCCCGCACATGCTGGAAGCATTTATGGCGCGGGATCGGGGATTCCGGGGGGCAGCGCCGCGAGGTGGGTTGAAGAGCTCCGGTATGCCTGGATGACGGCTCTGGCTCCATCCCAAATCATATTCAAAACTATACACAAAGTGTTTGTTTTTGAATATGATCTGGGAATGGCGACACTTGACCAGTACCTTGATGACCGACTCGCGCAGGGGCGCGCTTACTTCTCGCGAGAAGACGCGATGACCGCGCTCGGCTCGTCGTCGGCTGCACTGGCCATGGCGCTGACGCGGCAGGTCACGAAAGGGCGTCTGGTCAGTCCCCGGCACGGCTTCTACCTCATCCTGCGCCCCGAAGATCGTGTGATCGGCGTGCCCGATCCGGCGCGCTGGATCGATCCGCTGATGAAGTACCTCGGGTTCGATTATCGCATCACGCTGCTGCGTGCGGCTACGTTTCATGGCTCGTCGCACCAGGCGGCGATGGTGTTTCAGGTGATCGTGCCGAAACAGATGCGCGGTTTTGAAATCGGTCGTCATCGTTTGGAGTTCATCTATCAACGTTCCGTTGCCTTCGACCAGGTCAACCAGCCCGAGTGGTTGGATTCGCTGAAAAGCGACGCGGGTTTTGCCAAGGTCGCCGGCATCGAGCTGACCTTGCTCGATTGCGCGCGCTATTTCCACAAGGCGGCGGGTATCAATAGCGTGGCTCAGGTCGTCAAGGATTTGGGGGGGCGAGCCAAACCGAACACGCTGGCCAAAATTGCAGTTCACTATGAAAACTCGTCCGTGCGCCGTCTAGGTTATCTGCTGGAACACATGCACCATGCGCGGCAGGCGGATGCGCTGCGGCCATTCGTCAGGAAAGCCAAGACGTCCGTGCTGCTGGACCCGTCCGTGAAGCCTTTGATCGAAGGGTTGTCCGAGGTGCATGAGAAAGAGCCAGCGTGGCGGCTCATTCTCAATGAAACGGTGGAGGTCGATTTTTGATTCCCCAAGCCTATCTGCAAGCGTGGAGCGCGCAAGCGCCGTGGCCGGATCTGCGGCAGGTCGAGCAAGACCTGATGATTTGCAGGGCGCTATGCGATCTGTTCAACGCGCCTGCGCTGCGCGGCAAGATCGCCTTTCGCGGTGGTACCGCGATTAACAAGCTGTTGTTCCGACAACCGCTGCGCTATTCAGAAGACATCGATCTGGTGCAGACACAACCGGAGCCGATCGGTGCAACGGTCGATGCGATCCGCGATGCACTGGCGTGGTTGGGCAAGTGCAATCGCGAGCAGGCCGGGCATTCAATGCACCTGGTGTTCAAGTTTGCTCCCGAGGTGGATGCGCAAGCGACACTGAAGCTGAAGGTCGAGATCAACACCCGCGAGCATGAAAACCTGTTTGGCATCCGCCACTATCCGTTCGCGGTCGAGAATGACTGGTATCGAGGTCAGACCGAAATCGCATCCTTCGAACCCGAGGAATTATTCGGCACCAAGCTGCGCGCATTGTTACAGCGACGCAAGAACCGCGATCTGTTCGACCTGGGAGAAGGGCTGCAACAACTGGCATTGGATGCCGACAAGCTGGTGGCCAGTTTCGAGCATTACCTCGCGCTCGAAGGCAAGCCCATCACCCGCGCAATGGCCGAGCAGCGCATGCTGGAAAAACTGACCCGCAGTCTGACGGAGGACATCGCGCCGTTGCTGCCGGCGGGTGTTCGTTTTAACGACGACGATGCGGTAAATGCCTTCGAGCGGGTCTGGACCGATCTGATTGTTCGCCTCAAGGGAGGCGCGTGGAAGTTGACGGATAAGGTGGTCGCTGAGTTGCGCGGGAAGGGGTATCCAATGCTGCTGATTGGCCACGATCAGCGCTGATTTGTTCGCCTGCTTCTAACAGCATCGTGTGCCAATCGCCCGCCTGCTCATCGCAAGTGGTGAGGTGTGCTCACTCAGCACCTAAGTCTGAAGATCCGCAAGTAGCGAAGCGACAACAGCTTCTTCCGCAATGGCCAATCCATGTGTGCACATTGAGTTCGTTAATGCGTCGTCCCAGCAGGCGACGACCGGTGTATCGGCGAGGTCCCTCTCAGGGTGCGGTGCACCAGCGGCCGCCGCTGCATAATCCTCGGCGCTGAGTCGCCAGGGGCTGGCGTTCCAGGTGCGTATGACCTGATTGGCAATGTGCAGGCCGGGCCAGTCGAAATCGCCGTGATAGGCCAGCCGTGCACCGGCCTGCGTCAGTTGGGTCAGCAGGGTTCGCTGTGCGGCGGCCGGCATGCCGTCGGTGCATACCAGGGGCGCGCAATGTAGACCGAGTACGTCTGCTGCGATGGCAACGATATTGGGGTTTTCGCACACGAAAAGGGTGATTCCGGCGACGCCCCAGGCCGGTGGTGTCCGCAATAGCTGACGCAGGGACAAATAGGCCGGCTCTCCCCGTATGCCGATCACCGTGTCGGATTGCCCCGGCACATTCAGTACTAGTGCCGGTCGTGCGAGTTCGTTGACGGCTATACCGGCACGTGCCCAGATACTACGCGCGCTTTCTTCGCGGGAATCTTCCACAGGATCGTGCGCTTCCTCGCCGCGACGCTGGCGCAGGGCCGCTAATACCAAGCTCCCAATAGGTCTTCCCTCATCGAGCGCGTGCGCATTGCCGAGCACTTCCGCCGCGAGCTGGGAGCGGGGCACGCCATGTGCCGGAAGCCGTTTGAGCACGGCGCTGGCATGTGCTACCAGTTCGGCGGCAATGGTGGCGTCCTGGCGCGCCAGCCGCTTGAGCAGGCCGAGCCCGGACGGTGTTTGCAGATAATCGATCAACGCCGGATACCGGCATTCGGCGATGGCCGCCGCCCAGCGCACCTGCCGTTCGGCGTTGGCGGACGCACGATGGGTGATAGGGCCGTCTAGCTGCTCCAGGGCGTCGCGCAAGGAGCTGGCGATACCGGCTCTCGTCAGCGCGGCGTCGATCAGCGCGACCTCGATCCGGATTGATGTTGCAGGGCTCGGAGGTTGTCCTGCCAACTGCGCCAGCACTTCGCGTTCGGCGGGTATCAGGTCGCCGAGGCGCAGAATCGCGGGGCCGGCATCCAGCTCCGCACGCTCGAAGTGGCGCCGTAGGCGCTGGCGCAATGGCGCCAGCGTATCGCCGCCGAGCAGTCGTTGCAGACGCGGGTCGGTTTCGCGTTTCATGCCGGCGGAAACCTGCGGTCGGGGTCTTCCTCGCGGTGCCGGCCGCGGCCATCCCAGGTCCAGCGCGAGACGTGCACCGCGTCGATCCCTTCATGGCGCTGCAGCTGGCAGATCGAGACGCCGGGCAGTTCCGCGTAGCAGGCCCATTCGCGCTCGCTGGTGATGACGAAGTCGAGGTCGAACTCGCGGATCAGGCCCATGCAGTGCGCGCGGGCAGCATCGTCGATGCCGGCGAAAGCTTCGTCGAGCAGCATCAGCCGCGGTGCAAGCGGATTGCTGCCCTGGCTGTAGAAACTGGCGATCGCGGCGAACAGCGGGACCGTCAGGCCCAAGGCGCGCTCGCCGCTGGAGGCCGGCCCCGACAGCTTGCGCCAGTTGCCATCCTGAAAACGCTGCACGCGGAACTGGTGCCAGCGCCGATAGTCGAGGGCGCGGGCCAACTGGTCTTTCAGGTTGCCGTCGCCGCCGGGGCCAGGGTCGGTGTCGGCGCGTTCGCGTTCGGCGGCGATGCGCTGCTGCAGCATGACGCCGATCACGCGCCGGTCTTCGGCGGACCAGAGATCGGCGCTGGTGTTGAGCAGGCGTTCGCGGGCGATATCGAGGCCTGCCGGCGCGCCGTCTTCGACGCCGAGTGGCTGCCACTGTAGGCGATAGCGCACACCGGTGGACGTGGGTCGCTTGTGCAGCTCCCGGTTGATATTCACTACCTGTTGTTCGGCGGCGCGTAACAGGCGCTGCACTTCGGCGGCGATTTCGGCCTGCAGATGGTTTTCCAGCACGGTCCGCTCGCTGGCCGACAGCAGTTCGTTGCGCTGGGCGATGTCGTCGGCAAGTCGTGCAACGAGCCGGTCGGGGCGCTCGGGGCGATTGTTGAAAATGATGTGGACGACGAGGCCCCAGTCGCTCGGCTCCGCCGGCGCCTGATGACCGAGCGCGGTGAGTGCGCGCTGCAATTCCTGCAAGTCCTCGGCGGTCTGCTTTTGCACGCGTGTCCAGTTGGCGTCGTCGTCGGCGATCGCGGCCAGCGCCTGTTCGATGCGCCGCGCCAGCGTCAGCGCGGGATCGATGGTCCAGTCGCTGTCCTGCGCCGGCAGTTCCAGATCGGGCAGCGCCGACGCTAGCAGGCTGCTGGCGGCGAAGCGTTGCAGATGGGCGATGGCGGTGGCGCGCGCCTGGGTGCACTGGTCGAGCAGGCCTTCGGCGGTCTGCGCCTGGCTGGCGGCAACGGCGGCCTGCCGGCTGGCCACACGATACTCATCGTCACACTTTTTGCGGGCCTCGTCCGCGGCCTCTGTGGCCAGCCGCGTATCCGCCAACTGCCGGCGCAGTTCATCGACCTGTGTGCCGACGCTGTCCCGCAGCGTTTCGAAGTGTGTCTGCGCATCCTCTGCCTCGATATTGGCGGCGGCCAGGGCCTCGTCGCGTTCCTGCCACTGCGTTCGCGCGCCGGTCTCACGAGCACGCTGCTGGTCGAGGTCCGTCAGCGCGCGTCGCAGGTCATGAATGGCCCGCAGCAACTGGTGCTGTCTGTCGTTGAAGTCGTGCAGCGCCGCGTCGACGGCGGGCAGTGCGGAGGCGTCCATCGGCAACTGCATGTCGGTGGCATCGCGCTCCAGCGTCTCGCGCGCCGCCCGCAGGTCGTTTTCGGCATCCCGCAGCGCAGCGTTCGCCTGTTCCAGCCGCTGCTGTGCCGTCTGGAATTCGCGGGCGCAGGCGCTGGCGTGCGACAGCGCCGTGCGCAGCGCCTGCTCGGACGGGGCCTCGTGCCACTCCCGTTCCGCCTGAGTCCGGTCGGCTTCGAGTTGAGCGAAGCGCTGGCTCACGCCGGCCTGTTCCTGTTCGAGTTGCGCGAGCCGTTGCGCGACTTCATCGAACCGGCGCCGGCGCGCCTCGGCGCGGGCTGTGTGGCCGATATAAATCGCCTGTGGCTTGTGCCACGCACCGGTGAGGGAGCCGAGGCGGAAACGGCCGTCGGTGGCGATCCAGGCTTCGCAGGCGTCATCCGCGGCACCGCCGATTCCGCTTAGCAGGTTGGCGAGAAGACCGGCGGAAACCGGGGAGTCCGCGGGCATGTCGCTGCGCAGCCAGGCGGCCAGCGATATCCCGTGGACGGCTGGACGCAGAGTCCACTGTGTGTCGAGGCGGGTGGTGTTATCGGCGGCGAGCAGCGCACCGTCGGGCGCCACCCAGGCGTCGAGCAGGCCACTGGCCTCCAGTGCGGCTTCCAGTCCGGCGCGCTGGGCAGCATCGACATGGTCCTGGAAGTCGACGAGTTGCCACAGCGGCGCGCCAGCGAGGGCGTGACGGGCAGCGATCGCGCGCGTGGGCGGCGGCGGGGGTTCGGCGTCCTTGCCCGCCAGCAGTGCCTCCCGTTCGGCGGTGAGCGCGTCGGTTTCCCGTTGCAGCGTGTCGCGCAATGTTTTCAGTTCGAGCTGGCGTGTGGCCAGGCGGTGGCTGGTTTCGGTCTGCGCCAGATGCAGGGCGTGCCGGGCCGGGTTGTCGCCGCCGGGATCGGCCACCCATTCGCCCAATGCGATCAAGGGTTGTTCGGCGTCGAAGCGCAGTTGCGCGAGACCGGCGCAATGCGCGGCCCAGGCATCGACCAGCGCTTGGCCCGCTTCCTCGACGGCAGTGTCAGCCGCTTCGCGACGCGTGGCGGCCTCTTCGGATTCCGCCAGTCGCTCGAGCTGCAATGCCTGTCGCTGCGTCGCCAGCGCACCCAGCTCGCGGACGGTCTGGTGGCGTTGCGCCAGTAGGGCGATCTGCTCGCGGCGCGCGCCGATAGCGTCGCGCAGCGCCGCGGCCGCGGCTTCGATAGTGGACTCGCTGAGGGCGGCGAGCGCCTCGGTGGTCGCGGCCGCAAAAGGATGTTCAGCGAAGAGGGCGACGCCGGCGGTGCCGGCATAATCCGCGCATTCCCGCCGCGCGGCGAGCAATGCCTGCCCGGCTTGTTCGAGCCGCTGTCCGCATTCCTGGCTGAGCTTCTCTTCACGGCGCAGCTGTTGTTCGGTCCGATCGCGGGCTTCGCGGGCCGTCGCGGCCTCCTGCCGGCGCTTGTTCGCGTCCTTTTCGGCCAGCTCCAGGCGATTGGCGTCCTGCATGGTGGGATTGGACTGCAAGGTCTCCAGCCGTCTCCGCGCCGCAGCCAGCTCGCGCTCGGCCTGCTGGTGCGCCTCCCGGGCCGTCGATTCCCCGGCTTGCGCGCTCTGTTGCTCGGCATGCGCCCGGTTGCGCTCGCGGCTGGCATTGTCGAAATCGGTCTGGGCATGGCGCAGCTCGCGCGCCTGACGCCGGGTCAGCACGCCTGCATAGATGCGGTAGCGCTGGTCGAAGCGCTCCACGGCCCGCGCCAGTTCGCGCAATTCGTCGAGCTGGCGGCGGTCCTCTTCGAGCTGGTTGAGCGCGTCGGCGACATCGGCCAGCAGCTCCGGCGCCAGCGGTGGTAGCGCTTCGGTCAGCGCGTGGGAGAGGCCGGCCTCATCCGGCTTTTTCGATAGCTGCGGCTGGCGCAGCTGGATCAGCGTATCCATCAGCGCGGCATAGCGCTGCGCGCCGAGATTGAACAGCCGCTCGTCGACGGCGCGACGATACGCGGTGGCGTTGTGCTCGAATACTTGGCCGTGACCCGCGATTGCCTCGCGCAGCCGCTCGCGGGTAAGCACCGCGCGCTGGTCGCTGGTGAGCCAGATATCCTCGCCGATGCGAGCGTCGTCGAGCAGGAAGAACCAGCTCTCCACCTGGGCGCGGCCGGCGACTGCCGACAGGCCCGCCCCCAGGGTGAAATAGTGTGTGCTGCCGTCCACAGTGCGCCGGCCGAATTCGATCCAGGTGTAGCCGGTACGGCGTTGATAGCTGCCGACCAGCAGGTTCCAGGCCATTTTCTTGCCGCTGTCGCCATCGGGCTCGATGCGCGACGAGCGCAGCTGCGCGTCGAACAGAAATGGCAACGTCAGCGACAACACCTTGGATTTGCCGGTGCCGTTGTTGCCGCGCAGCAGCAGATGACCGTCCCGGAACCAGAACTCCTCGCTGTCGTAGTGGAACAGCTCGACCAGGCCGAGCCGCAGCGGCTGCCAGCGCTCGCGCTCGGGTTCGGGCAGGGTGGGGCGGACTGGCAGTGGTTGCAGCATGTCGTTCATGGGGACTCAGAAAAGCGGGGCAGTGGTGGGGGTGCGATCGATCGCTTGCACATCGGCCTCGCCGAGGGCGAAACGTGCGATCGCCGGCAGCGGTTCGATGCGATCCGCCGTGCGGGCGATCAGCTGGAGTCGGTGCAGCCGGTCGAGGGCGATCCGCGCCAGTTCGCGTTCGCCACCCGGTTCGCGCGCCGATTTGCGCCAGAAGCGGCCGAAGTGCGCGATCGCCTCGTGCAGGAAGGTCGCGATCGAATCCTCCGCGACGGTCAGCGGCGTCTCGCCGCGACGCAGCCGGTCGGCGAGGTGTTCGGCCACCAGCAGCGTCGCATGGGCGTCGGTGCCTTCAGCGGGCATGGCGACATCGGTTAGCGCACCGGCTTCGTCGGTCAGCGCCAGCCCCTCGGCGCGCTGTTCGGCGACGAGGCCGCTGGCGTCGCACAGACGCGCCGCCATCGCCCCGCGCTGATTGAAGAAATAGGCGCGGGTTTCGTCATCGAGCGTATCGGCGTAGATCACCGGGTCGTCGAGCAGGCGGCGCGCCAGCGTGTGCCGCAGCACAGTGCGGCGGCCCTCGTCGCTGTCCGCCAGATGTTCGGCGGTCAGTGCGTGCAGGCGTTCGTCGAGACTTACCGGCACTTCGTCCGGCATCCATGTCGACGGTCCGCGCACGGCGGCCAGCATACCCGCCAGCGTGCGGCGGTGAATGTCGTAGAGCGCATCGCCGCCCTGATTCTGAATGAAGGCATCTTCGTCGCCGGCCACGCGTTGCAGCACGCCCAATTTCAGCAGCGTGCGGCACACCGTGACCAGTTCGCGCCGCTCGCTGGCGCTGGCCAGCGTGAAACTGAACTGCCGCGCGTGCAGCACCGGTTCGGCAGCGAGCTGCATGAGCCGCTCGCCCAGCAGGTGCAACGTGATCTGCGGGTCGGCTCGCTCCAGCACCGCGCACGCCAGGCACAGCAGGACGTAACTGCGGCAGTCGTAGTCCGGCAGGCCGCGCGTGGTATCGGCAAGATCGGCCGGGCGCTTGTAGAGGCGCGCGCCGTCCCGCGCCACCTGCAGCGCCCAGCCGGCTTCCCGTGCGAACCACTCGCGCAGGGGCGCGGCCTGGCGGCGCACAGTGGCGAAATCCGGATGCGCCGGGCTCATCAGCGGCTGCATTAGCAGCGCCCGCAACGCCGTGCGGAAATCTTCGCGCCGCTGGCGCTGCTGCAGTTCGCCGAGGCGACGGCTGTCGGAGGCGCCACTCATGCCGCATCCTCGCCCGGCGTGACCGTCAGTAGATGATCGCGGCCGGCAAATACACCCGCCGGCGTGACTATGCGCGCGTGACTGGTGGCATCAAGAGGCTCAAGACGGATATGCAAAAGGCCGTCGCCGCTGAGGCGCTCGACCGGCGCATCGGGTCCGGACTGATCCATCAGCGCCTCGCCCAGCAGCGTGAGGAACAGCCCAAAGGCGTGCGGGTCGAGATCGCCAAGCTCCGACAGGCGCATGGCCCGGCCGGTGGTGAGACGCCGGCGTGCCGCTTCGATCTGACGCGATTCTTCTGCCCACTGTGCCGCCATCAGCGCGCGTTCCCGGCTGCGGTCGCGTACCTTGGCCAGCGGCCCACGCGGAGCTGCTTCGCCGTATTCGCGTAGACGCGGGTTGATCTGCAACGGTGGTGCCTCGGCCCACGGCGTTGTGGCGGGCAGGTTTTCGTCGGCCTGCGGGTTGAGCGAGAAATGGCGCGCCGGGTTGAGTGCGAAGGCGGCGCGGGCCAGGCGATGGGCTTCGCCGGCGTCGACGCAGTCCAGAAACCAGGTCGCGAGCACGCGGAAGTCGGCCGAGCGATCGCTGCGCCCGCTGCGGCGGTCGTTGATGGTGGCGATCGCACCGAGCAGTTGCGGAATGGCCGCGCGCGCCCGGGCGCGCAGCAGCTCTACCTGCGGCGGCTCATGTCCGTTCTGCAGGAACCATCCGCGCAGCCCCTTCCAGCGTTCCTGCCAGGCTCGCCAGCGGCGGTATTTCTCGTCGGCCTGGTCGGCGCTGTCGTCCGGCGCGGCGTCCCGCGCCTCGCGCTCGGCCACCTTTAGCAAAGTAGAGTCGATCTGCGGCGACAGCGCCTGCAGCAGGCGGGCGATGGTTTCGGTGCGCCGCACCAGATCGCCCATGAAACGTTCCAGATAGTTGATCAGCCGCCGCTTGTAGGCGGCCACCGCGCCGGCATTGGCCTGCTGCAGTTCGAGGCTGCGGGCGACGCCGGCCATGAACGCCTGCGCGTTTTCGGCCAACCCTTCAAACACCCGTACCAGGTCGCGCAGGATTTCATGCGCTTTGGCGGTATCGAGTGCATCGGGGCCGGCGCTAGTTAGTGCCGCCAGTGCGTGCAGGCGATTGGCGATATCTTCGAGCGCGATGGTTTGCAATTCCGCGCGGCGCCGCAGCGTCTGCGTGAAGGTCGTCAGCGCCGCCTCGACGGCTTCCCCGCCGTGCGACAGTCGATACAGAAAGCGAGCCCGATAAAAATCGTTGAGCGTTGCAACGCGCGCGGTGTCGGCTTGCGATTCGAGATTGCCCCACTCCGCCAGTTGCGTCAGTGCGGCATTGATTTCCTCTATCCGCGGTGCCCCGTCGCGCCACTCGCCTTCGGCCAGCACTTCATCCGCGCGCAATTGCAGCCGGTACTGGCGTTTGGCGGCGGCGAAGACATCCATGATGCTGCGATAAAGATTGGCCTTATCCGCGCTGATATGCCGAAACAGGACGGCCGTGTCGCTGGTGTGTTGCACGAATTCACGCCTCCCTGAGTTTGAGCAATTGATTTGTCTTCGTGTGTCGTTTGACGTTCGCGAGGTTCGACACAATTGGGAGGATAGCAAAGTGTCTCGCTGATGCTCGCTGCACACAGCAACGTATCGGCCAGATTAAAACACACAGAGTCGGGTAGCCTGGAGGAGCTGGGCGTGCAGCAGGTGGCAATGAGACAACACTGAGGCGCATGCGGCCCTATCGTCGCAGTCCAACGCGGTGCTGCGTACCTTCTTGAAACTACGCTCGTATACGACTGGCTATTCCTCATTATCAACGCCAATTTCTTGGGGAAAATTTGGGGTAATTTGTTCGCCAAACAATGCCTTTCTATGCCAAAAGTGCGCTCCATCATACGCCGGCACATATATCAGTAAATTGTTGTAATTAAAAATAAAATGTGCATGTTCGCATGGCTGGCCTATTAATCTATCTATACAAAGTCAGATCCAACAACTGCAGGCTGGTGGGCTCTTTTCCGAAGACCTCGCTTACCGGTTGTTGGTAAGGCAGGTAGCTCATAGGGTCGCACGTAGTGAGCGATGCCGGCGCAAGCGGTGTGCCTAATGATGTGATGGCTCGTACGCGAGAAAATTCGCCACGGCAGAGATTCGCATTTGTGCTACGCGTCAGGGTCCAGCCGCCGCCAGTTCCTCGTAAATTCGGGTGACTGGGAACCGGAAGTGTTTCCGAGGGCTTTCTCAGCCGCCGTCCGTGCCGGCCGCTGATTCTTGTGCGAATGTCCGTGTCATCTATCGGTCATGCGCTTGTGGCAATATGATGAATTGGGGGAGGGATCGCTCATGAATATCTCGGAAAGGGTTATCGTACTCGCGCGAGGTTCCGAGTCGCGCTATGACGAACGAGACGCACTGCGCAAACAGCGGCTCGATGCAGCCGATAGCGGCAACATCCTGGCGGCGGATGATCCGGAGCGCGTGGCGAAGCGCTTGGCTCACGTCCAAGCGGTCGAGCGGCGCGCTGCACCGGGCGTCGCCTTCACCGAGCGCATGGCGCCGCTGGCTGATGAGTCGGTGGACTTCCTCGTGGCAAAGCTCGCGCAGGAGCGGACCATCGGACGGGACGATCTCGTCGCGCCCCATTTTCTCAAGCTCGCGCTCGTGGCTTCGCGCTGCGTTTGCCGTATTTCCGTGCGGGGTGCGAGCGGCAGTCTCCTCGGATACGGCACAGGCACCCTCGTCGGACCGGGGATACTCCTAACCAACAATCACGTCCTGGAACTTGCCTCAGACGCGGCGCAGAGTGAGGCGACTTTCGGGTTCGAGACCGGCACTACGACTTCCGGCGAGGAGCGCATCGTGCGCTTCCAGCCGCAGCGACTCTTCGTCACCGACGTAGCACTCGATTTCACCTTCGTGGCGGTGGCGCCGACGGACACGCGCGGGAGGTCGATCGACGATCTGGGGTACATCGCGCTCAACCAAGAGGAAGGCAAGGCGATCAACGGCGAGTACGTCAACGTCGTCCAGCACCCAAACGGCGGGCCAAAGATGTTCGCCTTGCGCGAGAATCGAATCATCGACGTGCTCGCCAATTACCTGCATTACGCCGCCGACACTGCGCCCGGCTCCTCGGGGGCGCCAGTGTTCAACGACCAGTTCGAGGTGGTCGCGCTGCATCACTCTGGCGTGCCCGCGCGCGATAGCCAGAACCGCGTGCTGAATCGTTCGGGCCAACCGTGGACGAGCGATCAGGGCGAGGCACAGGTACAGTGGAAGGCGAACGAGGGGGTGCGCGTCTCGGTACTCGTCGGCCGTGCGAAGACGCTTGCGCGCACTTCGGAGGAGCAGGCACTGCTCGCCAAAGCCTTCGATTTAACGCGTTCGGTGCCGCGTCTTGAGGCGGTCCCAGTGGTTCGCTCTGAGACGGGGCTGAGTGCAAGCGTGACCGGCAGCGTCGCGACTTGGACCATTCCTCTGACAGTCAGCGTGAATCTCGGCAGTCTACCCGTGGACGGCAGGCGAGCGGAGTCCGCGTCAGTTCCTGTAGTCGTGCCGGTGGCGGCGCCCGTGACGCCACCCGATGCTTCACGTGAGTTCCTGCGCGCGGTCGAGCATGCCAAGGATGTCTTCAAGAACGTGCAGGGCGTTCTGCGCGTGCGTGCCGGATGGCAGTTCGTCGATGGCTGGATAACCGACAAGCCCGCGATCGTCGTGATCGTGGAGGAGAAGAAGACCACCGCCGCGCTCGGTGATGCAGGGGAGGTCAAGCTTCCCGGCAGCTTAGAGGGCTTCCCGGTCGATGTCCGGCAGGCGAGCGCCGAAGAGCTCTACGAACTCGAACGTATCGGCACCGGCATCGCGTTCGAAGAACGGACCGTGAATCCGACCTACAAAAAGCCGGCCCACTTGTCGCTTCCGCGCGTGAAGGAGCACATGAAGGTCAAGGTGCACGTAAGCCCGGAGCAGGGCTGGCCAGTGCTGAAGGAGTTTCTCGAACGCACCAAGGACCGGCTCACGGTGGCCATGTACGACTTCGGAGCCAAGCACATCCGCGATGCCATCACAGGTCGTCTCCCGGGTCAGAACGCCAAGATGCAACTCGTTATCCAGTACGGTGCCTCGGTGGGTGACGGCACCAAAGCGAACGATCTGGACGACGCCGAAATGGTCGACGAGCTGGCCGCGGTGTTGGGGACCGGCTTCAAGATGCAGTGGGCCAATGTCTCGCAGAAGAACTCGCTGTGGGCCTCGTCCTATCACATCAAGGTTGCGGTCCGCGATTCGCGCGAGTTCTGGCTCTCCAGCGGCAACTGGCAGAGCTCCAACCAAGCGAAGGATGCGCCGCCTGCGGACAAGGCTTCGGCCAAGGCGCTGCTCACCACATTCAACCGCGAATGGCACGTGGTGATCGACAACCCGACGCTTGCCGGCATTTTTGAGTCCTACATCCAATACGATTTCGACGAGTCTCAGGGCTTCATGCCCAAGGGCCTGAGCGAGGCCTTCGAAGTGCTGCCCCCGATCGAGCCGGACGCGGACGAGGCCGCAGCCGAGATCCGGGTGTTCGATCCGCTCGACATCGATCGCGTCGTAGACGTACAACCCATCCTCACGCCCGACAACTATGTCGAGAAGGTCCTGCCGCTGATCGAGAGCGCAACTTCAAGGCTTTATTTCCAGAACCAGTACATCAACGAGTCGCTCGATCCGCGCGCCCAGGAGAACTTCATCCCCCTCGTGGAGGCAATAGCGAGGAAACAGCAACAGGGAATGGACGTGCGCATCATTCTGCGCGGTGAGAACGGCGTCGAGGCGCGCCACATCGAGTTTCTCAAGACCCGCGGCATCGACCTCGCAAGCGTGCGCTGGCGCAATCGTACCCACACCAAGGGCATCATCGTCGACTCGGCTCGTGTGCTCCTTGGCAGCCACAACTGGTCGTTCGACGGCACGGTACTGAACCGCGACGCGAGCCTGCTCTTCTTCGATGCCGAGATCGCGAAGTATCTCGAGAAGATATTCATCTATGATTGGGAAAACTGGTCGAAGACCAAGGTTTCGATCAGGAAGAAAAAGCCCAAGGTGAACGAGGTTGCGTCAGTCGAAGAGCTTGCGGCACTGAAGAAGGAGGTCGAGAGCGGTGACTTCCGTGTGCGGCGGCTGTTCCGGGCAGATGATTGATATGCGGCGCTGAGGCCCGCTGTGTTGTTGCAGCATTTGCCGCGAGAAACACAGGAGTTTTCGTTTCGTACAGAATATCCTTGCTGTGCATACAAGCAGGAGGGTCGGCAACTCAAAGGCCGTGAAAATCAGTGCACCCTAGATCGGATCGGCGGATACGAACGAGCGTCAGATGATAGCTTGGAGTCCCTTGTCGGCGATGACGTTGAGCAATTTGAGCGCCGGGCCAGCGGGCCGGGTTTCGCCTTGCTCCCACTTGCGCACGGTCGACGCCGAGGTGCGCAGGTGATGCGCGAACACCGGCTGGCTGAATTTCAGCTTCTCCCGCAGGCGCTTGATGTCCTCGGCGCTGAACTCCCGCACTGGCGGCGGGCATATCGCGTCGAACTCGCGCATCGTCACCTTGCTGATCGCGCCCACTTTGTGGAGCGCGGCCAGGTCGTCACGCAGCGATTCAATGATCTTGCTCACAATGCACCTCCACTAACACACCCGACTGCAACGCCTTCGACAATGCTTCCCCGGCTAATTCCAGGAATGCCTTGCCGGCGTATTGCAGCGCCTTTTTCTCGTCCTGCGTGATGTTCGCCTTGTCACTTTTCGGGAACCCATGCAGGAATACATAGCGGCTGCCGATCTTGGCCGAGACCAGCGTACGGTAACCGCCGCTCTTGCCACTACCGGGGCGGGCCACCCGCTTCTTGTAGAGGTAGCCGCCAAGGTCCGCGTCGATCAGACCGCTTTCCATCTCCTTGACCGCCTTGCACAAGGTGGCATCGGACAGCTTCTCGCTCGCCTGCCACCGCGCAAAGTCCTTCCGCTTGAGGATACGCGTCATGTTGACCTCCGAACTATACCCGAAACGGGTATAGTTTTCCATGCCTTGGCGCATTGATTGCGCGGGGAAGGCGGCGAGCCTGATTGTCGTGTCGCCCTCACGACATTCGGGGCTAACAGGGTGGAACGCTGGCCGCCGGTCACGCGACGACCTCTGCCGGTTCCTGGCGTGCACCGACAACCGACTTGCGTCGGGCCGCCACCAGTTCGGCTGCCTTACGTACAGGGTCGTCTTCGGTGTGGACGTAGCGCATGAACATCGCCACGGTTTTATGTGCGGTCAACGCCATGCCGACCTTGACCGGGATGCCTGAATTGGCAATGTCGGTGGCCGAGCGATGGCGGATGCCGTGGGTGCCGACCTTCGGCACGCCGGCGCGATCAAGAATGCGCCGCCATGCGCTGTAGTAGACGTGCGGGCTGAGAGGCTTGTCGTGGTTGAGGATGCTTGGGCAGACGTAGGGTGATTCGCCATAGCGAGGCGCCTTCTCCAGCAAACGGTGGGCCTCGGCGCTCAGCGGTTTGGACATGTCACCCGTCTTGCTGTCCGGCCAGACCACCCGGTCATTCGACAGGTCGAGCCAACCCCACTGCAACAGCAGCACGCGGTTGGCCTGGGTGGGTGATTTCTCCAAATGCTTCATCAGCGCGATGATGTCCTGACGTGTGACCTCGTGAGCTTTCTTGCTGCCGAAGGCCGGGACGATGTAACTGTTGATATGGTACTGGTAGCTTTTTTGTGTGCTGGGTTTGTTGTGTGGTTTGGAGTGATCCTCCATGAATCGCTCGCACAGCGCCTTGACTGTCGGCGCCTTGCGCGCCTCGCTCTTGTCGTGGCCGGGGTCGCCGCCGCGCCGGACCTCGGCCAGCCAATCCTGTGCGAGTGAGCGCGCTTGTTCGACCGTCAACTCGCCGAAGATTCCCAGCGATGGCTTCCGGCGTACACCAGCATTGGTTCGATACTGCACGATGAAAACCTTCCTGCCGGCTGGTGTAACCTTGCACAGGAAACCCGGAACGATGGTGTCCCGGAGTTCGACATCTTGAGACAGGGGTCGCGCCGTATCGACTACTGTCTTGGTCAGTTTGATCTTTGCCATGGGGTGCTCCTGAAAATTCCCCGATTTTCAGGAGCCAGGCGAAAGAGAACCGGGGCGATTTGCATCACACACCGGCATATCATCCAAGACGTTGGGCTGAGCGGAAACCCGCTGCAGCAAGCTGTATCCAAGTCGAGAGGTGTCCGGTGCAGGACTCATCCTCCCGCTTAAAATCCCTCGGCCGAAAGGCTGTACGGGTTCGACCCCCGTCCCGGGCACCATTTACAGAAATCGTTATTACTGTAAAAACCGGTCAGCTGCTCCTGCCAGCTTTTTTCGCTTTCTTGGCTTCTTTTTTTTCCTTCATGGTTTTTTCAGGTTTCTTCTTCGTCTCTTTCTTGCTGTCCTGGCCTTTGCTCATGGCATGTCCCTTCAGTCAGAGGAGGAGGGTGGGTCGGTCGCAGCCTAGCCTCTATCCCAGTGCAAAGATAGCGAGTTGCTGGCGCAGGGGGCGAGCCTGCTCCTGATTCCAGTCGCAGCTGGAAACTATTAAAGTCGCTCTTCATTTCACGAGTGCGGTCGATACAAGCTCAAACAGGGAGGGATCGTCCATGTACGCGAAAAAGCTCTATGCGGGATGGGCTGACATGGATTTCAACTCGCACATGAAAAACACGGCCTATCTCGACAAGGCGGCTGATGTGCGGCAGATGTTCCTGATCGAGCAGGGCTTCCCGATGGAGGAGTTTCTGCGCCTGAAGATCGGTCCCGTTGTCATGAAGGACGAACTCGAATACTTCAAGGAGATCGGCCTGCAGCAGCAGATCGAAGTCAATGTTGCGCTGGCCGGTCACGCACCGGATGGCAGTCGCTTCATCCTTCGCCATGAAATCTTTCGGCCGGATGGCAAGCTGGCGGCGCGTGTTACCAGCACCGGCGGCTGGTTGAATCTGGTCGAGCGGAAACTGATTGCACCGCCTGCCGCATTGTTCGCTGCGATGTATGCGCTGGATAAAACCAGTGATTTTGTTGTACTGCCATCGAGCATCAAGCAGCGCGATTGAATCGCGCTTGCTTGCTCAAGTGGCCGGGAGCAGTTTCCGAGCCGCCATCACAGCCCGCTTCACATGCGCAATCAGCTCCTCACGGCTCTTCACGTCCGTCAGGTTTGGCACCTCCAGTCCCACCGGAATATCGCCTGGAATCACCGCCAGCAACTCCGCCAAGGGCAATTCGCCGTCGCCGGGGATCAGGCGCGCGCCCATCGCTTCCTGCATGTACTGCGGAAATGTGGCAACGCGTGGCACATCGCACAGCTGGAAGTAGCCGATCAGGTTCGGATCGAGCGCCGCGAGATCGCCGGGAACGCCGCCGGAACGGCAGAAATGCATCGCGTCGACCAGCAATCGAAAATTCGGACTGTTGATCTGCGTGACGAAGGCGAGTGCGCCGGCGAGATCGTCGATCGCCTGTGTCGGCGCGAATTCAATCGTCGCCAGCAGTCCACGCTGCCGTGCCATGTCGTTGAGCTGCGCGAACTGATCGAGACCGCGCGCGAGGTCCGTCTCCATGCAGACACCGCCGACACCGCGCGCGCCGAGTTCGACCATCAGGTCGAGATCGCCGGCGCGATCGGCGATATCCATGCCGGCGCGAATACCGAAGCCTTCGCCGAGCGAGATCGACACGCCGGTGTCGCGCATCGCGGCCATCATTTCGCGGCGCTGCGCCGGATCATCGCGCAGCGACCAGCCGGGGAACCCGAAGGGGTTCATCGGCATCGGCGTGAGGCCGGTGGAGATATGCGCGCAACCGAGTTCGCCGGCGAGCCGGACCTGTTCGACCGGCGGCATGCCGTAAACACTGAGCAGCTCGATACCTAGTCTGTTCATTTTTTATCTCTCGTTATCTGTTGTTTCAGGTAACAGAGAAACCGGCATCGACGGCGATCACCTGATTGGTGATGTAGCGCGCCGCCGGTGTCGTGAAGAAATAGACGGCGGCGGCGATGTCGCGCGGTTCGCAGATCTTGCCGAGCGGCAGCGGCCGGCGCGCGGGACCATCGGCTGCCGGCCCTTTGGCACCGATGGCGCCGGTGGTCGGCACGGCGCCGGGCAGCACGGTATTTACCGTGATGTGATGCTCGGCCAGCTCGAACGCGCTGATCTGGCTGAGCGCCTGCAGCGCACCCTTGGAGCCGACATAGGCGGCCAGCCCTTTGACGACGGAGCCGCGCAGCCCCGCTGTCGCCACGTTGACGATGCGTCCGCCTTCGCCCTTCGCGACCATGGCGCGACCGATTTCGCGCGTCAGCAGAAACGGTGCGCGGCTGTTGATCGCGTTCATGCGGTCCCACTCGTCGGCGGTGCCTTCGAGCAGCAGCTGGCGATCCTGAATGCCGGCGTTGTTGACCAGAATCCACGGCGTGCCGATGTTGGCGATGACATCCGCGCAGACGCGAACGATCGAGGCTTCGTCGCCCAGCTCCATCAACACACTGCTGGCGTTGTAGCCCGCCTGCTGCAGATCGCCGGCGACCCGAGTGGCAGCCTCCTGGTTTCGATCGGCAATGACGACGGTGGCGCCGGCCTCGGCCAGCAGCGTGGCGATGCCGATACCAATGCCGCTGGCGCCGCCGGTGACCAGCGCGACTCTGCCCGCGAGACTGAAAGCCTCCACTGCAACGTTGTTCATGAACTCTCCTGCCCGGATCAGATGGGCTGCCGGCACGGTGCCCGGCAGGCGAGCCAATGTCGAACGAACCGCTCGCCGGCGCAACCGCAGGCGATGTCGAAATGGTGATTCGGGTATCTGAAAGCTGCCGGCCCGCCAATTCAGCGGCTCGGCGGCGGTCGGTCAGTTCAGCGTGGGCTGCAGTTTGAATTCACCGGGAGAGGCGCCCAGCGCCTTGCGGAAGGCATAGCAGAAGCTCGACGGCGACGAGAAGCCGAGGCTGTAGGCGACCGCCTTGACGCTGTCGCCGGTCTGCAGCATCTGCTGGGCCTTCTCCAACCGTTTCTGCATCACGTACTGGCCCAGCGAGACACCGCGGCTGTTCAGGAAGCCGCGCGACAGCTGCCGGATGGAGAGCTTGCAGAGCGTGGCCAGCTCGGTCAGGTCCGGCGCCTTGGCTTCGTCGGTCAGCCGCTCTTCGATCAGCCGCAGGCGCCACTCCGCCAGCCCGGCGGAGGAGGAAGATTCGTTGATGCCTTCGTAGTGCCGCAGCAGTTCGACTGCCAGCTGCAGCACCATCGATTCCAGCAGCAGGTCGCTGGCGAGACCGGGGTTGCGAGCCTCCTCGCCGAGGCGCAGCAGCAGGTTGCGGATGCGGGCGTTGCTGATGTCGAGGCTGGCGTCCAGCCGCGGCGCGGTCCACTTGATATCCGATTCCAGCCACTGCTGCAGCGAATCGGTGAGCAGGCGACAGATGACCAGGCGCTGGTGCCCGACGCCGCTCCTGAATTGCACCACCTCATCGGGAGGCAGCAGGAACAGGTGGCCGGGACGCTTGAACCGGTGCCTGGCCCAGTGGTGCGAGAAGCGCATGCGCGCATCGGCCGGGCGCGGACTCAGCCCCAGGTCGAGCCGGTAGACACCGGGTTCGGCCAGCTCGTCCTCCACCGAGTTGGCGAGGTCGAGGTCGACCAGTTGCACCGAGGCCAGCTGCGAGCGCAGCTCCGCCTTGACGGAGAGTGTCACCGAGGGATCTTCACGATTACGCCAGAAACTCATGGGTAGGGCTGCCCTGTATCACCCGAAATGCCGGGTAACCGTAATGGGGGCGGGGGGCAAATTCAACTCGCGTGAAACTCAGGTGGGATCGACGCTGGATGGATTCGCGCCGGATGGTTTCAGGTCGGATGAATTGGCGCGCGGCCGGGTCGAAGGACCGACTGCCGATGCGCGAGGAAAGCGCAGCCAGAGCCGGGTGTTTTTCAGCGGCGTTGCTTCCGGCAGCGACGGGTTTTCCAGTTCGACGACGCGGCGATGGCTGAGTCGGGCCTGTTCGATCGCCACGGCGAAGTGGTTGTAGAACAGGCGATCGAACTTGCCGTTCCCGATCGCGCGGTAGAGCCCGGTGCTGATCGTCTCCGCCAGTTTCCGGTTCGAACCGCTGACGAAGAAATAGGCCGCGGCCGGGTAGTGGACGACGATGTACTGGTCGACGATGGCGCCGTCCGCGCGATGCGCCTGTGCTTCGGCCCAGATCTCCTCGATCGAGCGCGGCATGTAATCGAAACGTCCCTGGCCCAGCATGCTGAACAGGTTTTCATAGCCCGATGTCGCCACCACCGGCAGCTGGTTGGCGCGCAGGATATCGGTGTCCGGCCAGTCCTGCGCCTGTCCCGCCCTGAAGCGGACGAGGTCGGCGGCGCTATAGACATCGGCCAGCAGATCGCTCTGGCTGGCGTGCACCAGCATCAGCCGCCAGCCGATCAGCCCCTTGTAGATCGGCACGCGAATCGGCAGCGCCTGCCGCTCGCGCTCTTTCGTCGTCATCGCCCACAGGACCTGCAGATGCTTGCCGCTCTGCAGTTCGCTGAAGCTGCGCTGCTGCGGCATGACATGCTCGGAGGGAAGCAGCCGTGCCGTCGATCCCGCCTCCGTCAGCGCCAGTTGCAACAGCTCCAGCGCATAGTCGTTGCGCCGATCCGCCGCGCTCTCCGCGCGCGGATAACGGATCACCTCGTCGACCTGTGCGAATGCGTGTCCGCCGGAAAATATCAGCCAGGCGAGGCCGAACATCGCGAGTCGTCGCATGAGGCTATCCTTCTGGGCATTGATCTGTCCGGCGTACGCGCGCACGGAGTTTAGTTTATAAAGAAGCGCCTCGGGCGCCAGCGGAAGCCGGCCGGTTTGTCTGTTGCGAGCAGACAGCAAAACGCGGTTGATGCGTGCATTGCGGGAAGCAGCTTGAACGGATTGCGGAAGGAATTGATGCGGGCCTCCATATCGCGGTCGATGACCGCTCTGATTCTCTCCATCAGCGTGCTGGTGGCGGCGTGCAGTGCCGCCTGGCAGATTCGCTCGCAGTATCTGGCCGAGATGCGCGCCGTCGAGCACGGCCTCGGTCTGATCGAGTCGACGCAACTGCCGGCAATGACGGCGGCGGTGTGGGCGCTCGACCCGCAGTTGATCGACAGGCAGATGGCCGCTATTGCCCGGCTGCCGAATATCTCCCATGTCGCCGTGCGCGGCCGTTTTCCGTTCGAGATTCGCCCGCTCGGCGAGTCGGTGGCCGCGCTGGCGAACAAGCCGGCGTGGCCTGTCGTTCAGCGCCGCTATGAACTGGTGTATGGCGATGCCGAAGGCGGTGGCGAAGCGATGGGTTCACTGGAAGTCGAAGCGTCGTTGCAGTCGCTCTATTCGCGGCTGCACGTCATGGTCATCACCATTGTGCTGACCGAACTGGCGCGCTCGCTGATTCTGGCCGCCGCGATCGTGTTCGGCATGCGCTGGCTGCTGCTGCGACATTTGTCGCGGGTTTCGAGTTACACCGCGCAGCTGACGGTCGACAGCCTCGATCAGTCGTTGCGGTTGCCGCAGCGCAGTCGGGGGCGCGGCGATGAGCTCGATACGCTGGTGGAATCGATCAACACGATGCGGGTGTCGCTGCAGGATGAGATCCAGCGGCGCGAAGAGAGCGATCGCACCAGCCAGCGCCTCGCCAGCGAAAAGGAGGCGGTGGAGATCGCCGGCGCGGCGCGGCGCGAGTTCTTCGCCCAGATCAGCCACGAGATCAGAACGCCGATGAATGCCATTGTCGGCATGTCGCATCTGCTGCTGCAGGAGCGCGAACCCGACACGGTGCACGGCTACGCCCGGAAAATCCGGCGCGCGGCGCAGTCGCTGCTCGGCATCATCGACGACATCCTGGATATGTCGAAATTCGACGCCGGCCGCATCGAGCTCGATCGGGTCGAGTTCGATTTCGCCGACTTCATCGAAGGCGTTGTCGATCTGGTCGAGCAGAGTGCGGTCGAGAAGGGGCTGGCGCTGAGCGTCGATGTCGACGCCGAGGTGCCGGCAGCGGTGGTCGGCGATCCGCTGCGGCTGCGTCAGATCGTGCTCAATCTGCTCGCCAATGCGGTGAAATTCACCGCCAGCGGTTTCGTCCGGTTGCAGGTGAGCGTGCTCGGTCGCGACCGATCGCATGTGAACCTGCGCATCGCCGTGCAGGACAGCGGCGTCGGCATCAGTGCCGAACAGATCGACCGCATCTTCACGCCATATGCGCAGGCCGACAAAAGCATCGCGCGTCGCTACGGCGGTACCGGTCTGGGGTTGGCGCTCAGTCAGCGTCTGGCCGGACTGATGGACGCGCGCATCGTCGTCGACAGCCGCGCGGGTGAGGGCAGTACCTTTTGGTTCGATCTGTCGCTGGCACTGGCCAACGCGGAATCGTCAAGGAGGGCGACGGTTACACGGACGACGGAGGTGGCGCAGCCAGTCGATCAGCGGCTCTCCGGCACGCGCTGGCTGCTGGTGGAGGACAACGTCGTCAATCAGGAACTGGCGGTGGCGCTGCTGGCGCGGGTCGGTGCGGACACCATCGTCGTCGGCAGCGGCGAGGAGGCGCTGCTGCAACTGGAGCGGGACACCTTCAACGGCGTGCTGATGGACGAGATGTTGCCCGGTATCAGCGGTGTCGAGACCACGCGCAAGATTCGCCAGCGCCTGCAGCTGAAACAGTTGCCGATCATCGGCATGTCGGCCAGTGTCGATCCGGCCGAGCAGGGCAGCGCACTGTTGGCGGGGATGAACGATTTCGTCGCCAAGCCGGTGGATCCGCCGGCGATGTATGCGACGCTCGCGAAATGGGCGCGCGTCGCGCGCTGAAGAAACCATCACCGCAAAATTTCTGTACATTCACCGCGCGTCGCTCCACCCCCGGTAGCGGCCGACAGAGCAGTTCAACGGAGGCCGCCCGGTCCATGACGGTAGTCAGTTTTTCCATTCCCGCCGAGGAGCTGCAGTTCACCTATGTCCGCAGTTCCGGTGCCGGTGGCCAGAACGTCAACAAGGTGAACAGCAAGGCGGTGCTGCGCTGGGAGCCAAACGCCTCGCGTGTCTTGCCGGAGGCGGTGCGCGACCGTTTCCTGCAGCGCTACGGCAACCGCCTCAGCAGCGACGGCGGCCTGATC
The DNA here is from genome assembly GCA_964638025.1 of uncultured Verrucomicrobiaceae bacterium. Taxonomy (GTDB): domain Bacteria; phylum Pseudomonadota; class Gammaproteobacteria; order Pseudomonadales; family CAMLJR01; genus CAMLJR01. Next base: position 24,976 of record CAZWXW010000005.1, on the reverse strand, counting down.
ATCACCAGCGATCGCCATCGCGACCAGGGGCGCAATGCCGCCGACTGCATCGACAAGCTGCGCGCGATGATCGCGACTGTCTGGCACACGCCGAAACCGCGCAAGCCGACCAAGCCGACCTACGGCTCGAAACAGCGCCGCCTGCAGGAAAAGAAAGAGCGCGGCGAAACCAAACGCGGTCGCACCGGGCAGGACTGGTGACTCGTCGCGAACGACGCGCGCCGGTACAGTCGCAAACCCGTCCCTGAATCAGGAGAGATGCCGTGGAGTTGCTCGCCACGCAGCTGATGCTGTTTGCGCCGGCCGTATTTATCGGCGCCGCGCTGACGATCTGGGTGCCATCCAGACTGCGGATGCCGCTCCTTGCGGGCTGCGGCGTTCTGGTGGGCGTCGCGCTGATCGATGCGCTGCTGGCTGCAAACAACGACGGCAATCGATGGATCGGTGCGATCCGCGGCGTTGCGTTGATCCTGGCCATCGTCATTGTCATCAACGGTCTCGTCGTTACTTTTCTCTGGGTGTCTGGTCGCCGGGTGTCGGGAGCGGGCACCTCGCTGCGATGCATGGCATTGCTGAGTGGCCTTTGTGGTGCGGCGTCAGTCGCGGTGGTGGTGGCGGAGTATCTGCAGTCGCTGCATCTGCTGACGCGACAGCCGACCTCGCTGCTGGAAGCGGCGCAGCAGCTGTTGGCGGCGACCGCGATGCAGGGCGATCTCGCCGGCATGGCGGCGATGGCTGCGACCGGTCTGGCGCTTCTGCTCGGCTCGGTGAGCTGCACCGGCGCACTGACGCTTTGCGCCGGACGACAGGGAATCTCCCCCGGCATGCCGTTGTTGACCAGCGCATTGCTGCTGGCCGGTGCGCTGATGGCGATGGCCTGGCTGGTGCGCGCACCGACGACACCGCTGGCGCTCTGGCTGCTGCTGGCCGTCTCGCTGCTGCTCGGTGTGTCGCTGCTGCTGCCGGTCGACGGCGGCACCGGCCGGCCGGTCGCGCTGTCGCTGCTGAATGCCGGTTCAGGCATCGCCGTCGCGCTCGCGGGCGTTGCCATCGACAGCCATCTGATGATCGTCACCGGCGCGCTGATTGCCGGCGCCGGCATCGCATTGAGTCAACGCATCGCCAGGGTGAGCTGATACAGACCTGACCTCAATCGCCTCACGCTGGTGCAGCACGCTGCGAATGTGGGCACGGAGTCTGGCTTGACAGCCCGGCACCGGGGCAGCGGTAGCCCACTTGCACAGCCAGATTCGGTATAAGAATTTGGCTTTCTTATTGCTTAAAGCCTCCACAAGAGAGTTTGAGACGCTCGTCAGCGGGTTCTGACGAGGTGTTGCCTGCATTGGACGCAGATGTTTCGTCGATGCGGGGAGGTTGCGATGGGTTGGTTCGGAAAGAGTGCCGCGTACGACAGCGAGCAGGTACGGCGCGCCTGCGACGAGATGGATCTGTCGGTGCGGCTGCCGGATGGCGAGGGCTGGGAGGGGCGCCTCGATCGCTTCCTGACGTCGCTGCGCGGTCGCATCGGTACCAGCGTCTCGGCGGCGGTCGGCATCGCGGCGCAGGCGCCGCGGCTGGTGGCGATCGCGCGCGACAGCGAGCAGCAGGGGCGCGATCTGGCGCAGTCGTCGGAGATGATCGCCAGTGCCAGCGAGCAGGTGGCGACCACGCTGAACAGCGAGCTGGTACCGGCGGCGGCGCGGGTGGTCGATTTCTCCGGCGAGGTGGCGCGCTCGATTCGCGACTGCGAGAGCGACGGCCGGGTACTGCTGCAACAGATGGGCGTCATCGGCAGCGGCGAGGAGCAGCTGCTGGCGGCGATCGACCGCCTCGGGCTGCAGCTGGAGGAGGTGGGGCGGGTGATCGGCGTCATCGCCAGCATCTCCGGCCAGACCAACCTGCTGGCGCTGAATGCGGCGATCGAGGCGGCGCGCGCCGGCGCGCAGGGGCGCGGCTTCGCGGTAGTGGCGGAGGAGGTGCGGCGGCTGGCCGGGCATACCACCGAGGCCACCGTGCAGGTCGAGAACATCATCGAGGCGTTCCGCACCGAGGTGCAGGCGCTGAACGCGGCCGGCAGCGTGATGCGGCTGGCGGTGGCGGACGGCCGCGCCGGCATCGAGCGCATCGGCGGGCGGCTGGCGCTGTCGCGCCAGGCGATGGATCAGCTCGACCAGGAGGTCAGCGCGATCGCCTCCAGCACCGAGCAGATTGGCGCCGCCGTGCGCACGGTCAACAACGACGTGCACACCATCTCGACGGTGGCGGCCGGTCTGCTGGTCAAGGCCGAGCAGGTGCACGGTCACGGCGAGGCGGTGCGGCGCGACAGCGACCGGCTGCTGGCCGGGCTCGGCGGTTTCCGTCTCGATCCGCACGCCGAGGTGCTGGCCGCGGTGGAGCGGCTGGCGGGGCAGCCGGCGCTGCGCGATGGCGATATCGCGCGCGCCGAGCTGGCGATGCGCGATGCACTGCAGCGCGACGCGCGCTTCGAACTGCTCTATCTGGTGGCCGACAACGGCCGTCAGCTCAGCGAGAACCTGTTTGCCGCCGACGTGCAGCAGGTTCGCGGCGGCAGTGTGCGCGGCACCGACTGGTCGCAGCGGCCGTGGTTTCGCGCGGTACGCGACAGCAGCCGAAGCTATGTCAGCGAGGTCTACCGTTCCAGTGCCACCGATGCGTTCTGCTTCACCATCGCCGTGCCGGTGCTGCGCGACGACGGTACGCTGGTGCGCGTGCTCGGTGTCGATGTGCGACTGTCGGCGCTGCTGAACGGCTAGCCCAGTGCCAGCAGCCTGTGCCGTGAAGCGTTTCAGCACCGGCGCTGCTGAAACGCTTCACGGCACAGGCTGCTTCACGCGCAGTGCCAATTCCGGTTTGAGACAGGTTGCTGCGTTCCTCGGCGTACGGGCGCGAGTCCTTTCGCGGGGCGGCTGCGTATAATCTGCGGCCGCCAGCCCAGTGGAAGGTCGCCCATGCCGCATGCCCGGTTTCTCCCCGCTCATCACCGTTGTCATGCGCCCATGCCGGGAGCGCATCGATGAGCGATAACCCTCTCTGGCTGGTCAATCTGTTTCTGGCGCTCTACGCCGGCTCGGTCGTCTTCGCGCTGTGGGTCATCGACAGCGGTCGCCGCGCGCTGGTGCCGCATCTGGCCACGGCGATGGTGGTCGGCCTGCTCGGCTTCACCGCCGGCGGCTTCATCGGCGTGCCCACCGCGATTGGCGCGATGGCCTGCTTCACGCTGGTCGCCACGCTCTATCTGAATGTCAACGAACGCTGGAAGCGGCAGATCCGCTACGGCGGCATGCTGCTCGGGCTGCTGGCCGGGTTCCACCTGGTGCCGGGTGTCAACGACGTGCCGTTGTGGTCGCGCTGGTGGCAGGAGGGCGGCAGGCTGCTGCCGTTCGATTTCAGCCTCGACAAGGCATTCGCCGGCCTGCTGCTGGCGCTGATCGCCGCGCAATTCCATCCGCAGCGGCAGTCGTGGCGATATGTCTGGATTGCGCCGCTGGGGATTGCGGGCCTGTTTGCGCTGGTGCTGCTGTTTGGCCATCCGCTCGAATGGCAGTGGTCGCGTTATACGGTGGCGATGCTGTTCGTCAATCTGGTGGTGACCTGCTTCGCCGAGGAGCTGTTCTTCCGCGGCGCGCTGCAGCGCGAGCTGATGCTCTATCTGGCGCCGCTGCCGGCCATCGCCATCACGGCGGTGCTGTTCGGGCTGGCGCACAGCGGCCACGGCTGGGAATTCACGCTGCTGGCGACACTGTCGGGCGCGCTGTACGGCACCGTCTACTTCCGCACCGGCGCGCTGTCGCTGGCGGTGCTGACGCACTTCGCGGTCAACGCCTGCTGGATTCTGATGTTCCCCAGCGTGCGTTAAGCCGGCCAAGGAGGGCCGGCTCGCGGACCAAACACAACTGTGTTTGGTCCGTCGTGAGCAAAGTCAGGCTTTGCCTGACTTTGCGGTAGAGGAAAAAGTCAGGAGGACTTTTTCCGAGGAGACTAACTACCGCGCTGCCGCGACAGGTCGCTCTCCAGCGACTGCTGATAGTGGCGGCAGTAGTCGACCAGTGCCTCGGGGTAGAGCGGCGGGCTGAAGTAATAACCCTGGCCATAGTCGCAGCCCGATTCGCGCAGGAACTGGAACTGCTCCGCCGTCTCGATCCCTTCCGCGACCACCTTGTAGTGCAGCTTGTGCGCCATCGCGATGACGGCGGCGGTGATCTCCATGTCGTCGCGGTCGTGCGGGATGTCCATGACGAACGAGCGGTCGACCTTGATGACGTTGACCGGCAGCCGCTTCAGATAGCCGAGCGACGAATAGCCGGTGCCGAAATCGTCGATCGACAGGCCGACGCCGAGCGCCTTGATGTTGTTGAGCATGTCGATGTTCGACTCGATGTTTTCCATCAGCACGGTCTCGGTCAGCTCCAGTTCGAGCTGCGCCGGGTCGAGGCCGAACTCCAGCAACGTGTCGCGAATGAAGCGCACCAGCTGCGGGTCGCCGAACTGGCGGATCGACAGGTTGACGGTCATCACCGCGCGGTTGTTGACCAGCTGCGCATCACACAGCTGCCGCATCTGCGCGCAGGCGGCACGCAGGATCCAGCGCCCGAGCGGCACGATCAGGTCGGTCTCCTCGGCCACCGGGATGAAATCGGCCGGGCTGATGATGCCGTTCTCCGGGTGCACCCAGCGCACCAGCGCCTCGAAGCCGACCAGCTGACCGCTGAGCAGGTCGATCTGCGGCTGGAACTGCAGCCGGAACTGCTCGTGCTCGATCGCCTGCCGCAGGTGCTGCACCAGCCGCAGGTGCTCGACCAGCAGCGTGTTCATCTCGACGGTGAAGAACTTGAAGCTGTTGCGCCCCTCGTCCTTGGCGCGGTACAGCGCCAGGTCGGCGTTCTTGATCAGGTTCTCGGCGCTACTGCTGTCCTCCGGCGCCAGCGAGATGCCGAGGCTGGCGCTGATGGCGATCTCCTGGTCGTCGATCAGCAGCGGCCGGCTCAGCGCGTGCAGGATCTTCTCGGCGATGGAGGAGACCATCAGCGTGTCCGGCACGTTCGGCAGGATGATGGCGAACTCGTCGCCGCCGAGCCGCGCCACGGTGTCGGTGAAGCGCACGCAGTGCTTGAGCCGCTCCGACACCACCGCCAGCAGCGCGTCGCCGGAGTCGTGGCCCATCGAGTCGTTGACGTGCTTGAAGTGGTCGAGGTCGATCAGGATCAGCGCGACGCTGGAGCCCGAGCGCGAGATGTTCGACAGCATGTGTTCGAGACGATTGCGGAACAGGCGGCGGTTGGCCAGCCCGGTCAGCGTGTCGTAGAACGCCATCTGTTCGAGCTGGTCGTAGGCCGATTTCAGCTCGCTGATGTCGGAGACGGTGCCGAGGAAGCCGCGCTGCTGGTGCTCGCCGTCGAGCAGCGGCGCGATGTTGCCGGTGATCCACTTCACCGTGCCGTCGGCCAGAAACAGGCAGCAGTCGAGCGTGATCGGCAGCTCTTTCTGCAGCAGCAGGTTGAACTGGTCGGTGACGCGGCGCTTGTCGTCCGGATGCACGATGCCGAGCCAGCCGTGCGACTGCAGGTGCTCGATGCTGAGGCCGGTGATGGTCGCCATCTCTTCGTTGGCGTAGGTGCAGTTGCCGCGGCTGTCGAGCTGGAAGATACCGACCTTCGACGACTCGCTGATCAGGCGGAAGCGCTCCTCGCTTTCGCGCAGGCTGGCGTCCTCGCGCTCGATCACCGACAGCATGTGGTTGAACGAGTCGACCACCTGGCCGACCTCGTCATTGCTGAAGCGCTCGGCGCGGATCGCGTAGTTGTCGTTCTCGGCGACTAACGCCGCGGTCTTGCCGAGCTGTTTCAGCGGCCGTGAAATATGGCGCGACAGCAGGGTGCCGATCAGCGCCGCCAGACCGAGCGCCATCAGCACCACCGGGATCAGCATCAGCAGCTTGTTGCGCAGCTGGGTCAGGTTTTCGCTCAGCGATGCGCGCAGCAGCAGCATGCCGACCGGTGCGCCGTCGAGCTCGATCGGCTGCAGTACCTCGATGAACTCCGAGTCCATCGCCACCTGCGTGCGCATCGTGTTGCGAACGTCCGGGCAGCGGGCGGCGCTCTTGGCCTGATAGCTGGCCAGCAGCACCGGCGCCATGGTGTTTTCACCGGTATCGGCGTTGATGTTGCGATAGATGCAGCCGAGCACGACACCGTCGCGATACTGAAGCGAGCCGAGGTTGCTCTGCGCCAGCGCCTCGTCCTCGAATACCACCGCCGCGCTGCTGCGGTTGGCGATGACACTGGCCAGTACGCCGAACTCCTGCTCCAGGGCATTGCGCAGGCTGTACTGATCGTAGGCGGCAATGGCCGCGATCGCCGCCATCAGGCTGATCAGGCTGGTGGCGAGCGCCAGCAGGATCAGCTTCCAGCTGATCGACAGGTCATTCAGATTGAAACGTCGTCTGCTCGTCATCGCCTCACTCCACCCGCCGCGCGATTTCAAGCAGGTTGGCGCTGAATTGCAGGTCGAGCGTACGTGCCCTGGTCAGATTGATGTCGAGGTGGATGCTGTTGCCGGCGTTGATCAGTGCGATCAGGCCGCCGTGGCTGAGAAAGTCGGGGTCATCGCTGACCGTCAGCAACACCGGCTGTGGAGGTTCAGCCTGCGTTGCCGGCTGCGGCGGCCGCGCCCCCTTTTTCGCCACGGCCACCGGATCCAGCTCTGGCGGCAGCGCGGTGTTGTAGCGGGAGATGAACAGCAGGTGACAGCCGGTGCTGGATTCACGCTCGGCGACATAGCGAATCTTCAGCGGGTGATTGCGCACGCGCCGCTGCTCGAGCCTTTCGAGGTAGGTGCCAAACGGGTTGTACCCGTAAACGCACAGATTCAGGGGGCTGCTGCTGTCCAGAGTCGACTCGCCGGGCCAGTTGACGAACTTGATCAGGTTATAGAGATAGGCCGCCTTGATGCGGTACTCGCTCGGCAGATCGTCATTGCCAAGGGTCGTGCGCGCACTCATCGCAGCCAGCAGCATCAAGGCCAACCAACCGGACCGGCGCAATCTGAACCGCCGAGACTCAGTGCGGCCCGGCATGCAGTACATCCATTTAAATCTCCCGGCATGCGCTTCCGTTGCGAATGGCCGCAGAAGGCGTCTCCGTATCTGTGGCGGCGTGACTCTTATCAGCACAACCCTCATCGGCACGGCGTACGAAGAGTCGGGTTGAGCCAGTAGTTCCGACAACGCGCCGGGGCCACTCCATGGGATGACACTCTCGAGGAAACCGGGGAATTATCGACATACTTCACCCACTTTTCCAGTTTGCGATGGGTGATGCCGCTACCGGTCGGGGACTGATATCGACCGCTGGCCGATAGAGGAACGTCGACAACGCGGACAACTGTACGCGCCGGCGAATGTGGAAAGCGAGAGCGGTATGCGGGTTTTAACGCGGGATATGTGACGTGCCTCGCCGCGACTGAGTGCCGTCGAACAGCGCTAACCGGCGGCGCGGTGATGTTCGCCTGCCAGCAGCCGGCGGTATTCGCCGTAGTCGGCTTCGAACGCGCGCTGCAGGCAGCGGCGGCAGACGTTTTCGGCCTGCGGACCGATCTCCGGCAGGACGGCGGTGTGGTGGCCGCAGCGATCGCAGCAGCCGGGGCGATAGTCATTGGACAGGTGAAAGCCATCCGACAGGTGCGAGTCGTCCGACAGGTGATGGTCAGCGGGCAGGTGGCCGATTTGCATGGTGAAGATCCCAGCGCGGGTGTCGCGATTGCGTTGGGTGATTTTGTAACCACTGCCGGAGCTGTTTGCCTTGACCTGCATCAACGGCGCGGAAAGCGGGTCGCGGCGACCCGCATCGGTCTAGCGCAACGCTTCCGGATCGCCCCGACCCTGCACCGCGGCCAGCTCCGCCGATGTCAGCCAGGCATCGGCAGGCTGTTGCAGCAGCGCGGCGAGCTGCAGCAGCCCGTGAGCCCAGGTGCAGCCGTTGGCGTAGAGCATGCCGAAGGTATCCAGCGTGCCGCCGCGATTTCGGTAGCCGAGCGCGACGCAGTGCTGGGCGCCGAGATCGAGCGGACGCAGGAGGCCGAGCATCGGCTCCGGTCGCGTGTGACAGAACAGCAGGCGCGCGGCGGCGGGCGCCAGCGCCGGTGCCGACTGCACATAGGTCGCCTCCAGCGCATCGCGCGGTGCGCGCAGCCGGCCCGGTTCGAGCACGACCCACAGCGCGCAGTCGACGCCACGTTCGCTCAGGCGCTGCCAGGCACGCCGCGCCTCGATCAGCTGATAGGCGCCGATCGCGATCAGTTGGGGGGCGCTGGCCGGCGCCGGTTCGAGACAGAGCGCCGCGTCGGCCACCAGCTGCCGTGCCTGTGCCGGAGTCAGCTGCTCGGGCAGCTCGGCCTTGGGTACCACCATGGCGGCAATGCGTCCACGGCTGTGGTAGAGCGATTGCAGTGCGGCGATGGCGCTGTTGCCGTCGACCGGAAACAGTACCGGCGCGCTGTCGCTCATCTCGCCCATCAGTGTTTCGGCCAGCGTCGGGTCCTGGTGCGACTGTTCGTTCTTGCCGTTCTCCCAGGTGTGGGAGCTGAGCAGGATCGGCACCGACAGCCAGCCCGGCTCGCGTCCGGCTTCCTGAGAGTGACGCGCGAAGATGATCTCCTGACGCAGGCTGCCGAGCATCTTCACCGCGAACGCTTCATAGCTCGCGACCAGATTGAGCCCCTGCTTGTTGGCCAGCGCCGCGCAGGCGACGGCTTCCTCGTTCAGCGCGGTGATGACACCGCCATGGATCGACTCGGCGATGCCGGGCTCCGGCGCGGTGACGCGGTGGCCGAGCAGGTCGAGCGTCGCGTTCAGGCGATTGCTGCGCATCTCGTCGGGATTGCCGACCCGCACCCGCAGCTGCGGGTTGGCGCGCACGATGGCACAGAACAGCGCATCGATCGCCGCCATCGGCGAGCGCCCGGTGCCGGGCTGCTGCCAGGGCAGCTCCGGCATCACTGGCAAATCGACGTGGAAATTGACGAGCGCATTGTCGCGTTCGCGTGGTCGCCGCTGTTCGGCGTGGTTGGCCAGCGCCCCGCGCGCCGTGCTCAATGCCTGCGGTGCCACGTAGAGTTGCGCGGCGCCGTCGTTGAACTGCTGCGCCGAGGTGGCGTCACTGTGCGGATTGCCGGGTAGCGGCAAGTTGTGCGCGCGGTTGCTGCCGGCGCCGGGAAAGCCGTAGCCCTTGATCGTCTCGGCAATGGCATAGGGCAGCGGTATCGGGTAGCGCCGGTTGCCGCTGGCGACCTGCTGTGCGCTGCGCTGCAGATGCGCCTCCTGCGTCAGGATCGCCCAGGCGAAGGCAGCCGGGTCGCGACCGTCGATCAGCAGCGGCTCGAAGCCGTTGAGCCGCAGATGATCCTGCAGCCAGTCGACGCCGCCGGACTGGCTCAGCGTCGTGCGCTGATCGATGCGGCGACCATTGGCGATCATGATCGGCGCCACCAGTCCGCTATCTTCGCCGCGCCACCAGCGCGGCGCCCAGTCGGGGCCGCGCTGCTCCTCGAAGGCGCCGTCGCTGAGGAAGGCGACCAGCCGCTGTCCCGGCAGCGGCATGTGCACGTACTGCAAACCGGCAAAGCCGAGATACCCCCCCTCCATCAAGCCGCCGCCGGTGTAGGCGTTGACATGGCTGCCGAGCGGGGAGAGCGGTCGGCCGTCGGCGCCGACGCCACAGTGATAGAAGTCGTTGACCAGCCGGGTCAGGCCGCCGTCGTCCAGCGGGTAGCGGTTGGCGTGCTCGCTGTTGGCGTTGCCTGTCAGCAGATTGATGGCGTCGATCGCGGCGACGCAATGTCCCTGCTCCATGACCCAGCCACGGGTGTGGCCGGAGAGGGCGTTGGCCAGCAGGTAACCGACGTAGGCCGGCACCATGTTCAGCGCGCCGCCGGTATGCCCCTCCGGCGTCGGCTTGAAATCGTCGGCCGACAGTGCGCTGCCATCGAGCTTCACCCGCCGCGCATAGGTCATGTGAACCACCAGCCACATGCCCATGCTGGCGAGGCGATCGGCGGCGTGCAGCAGGCGCCAGCCGTCGTCGAGGTTGTGCAGGCACCCCTCGGTTTGCAGTCGTTGCAGCAGGGCGGTGATTTGCACGACGGTTTCGTCGCGATGGCGGACAGCGCCGTAGCCGGTCTGCCACTGCTCTCGGATCGATGCGTTCACGTGTGGACTCCTCGAAAGGCCCGCGACGGCGCCCTCTTGATTGAAGACGCGGGTGCGGGCGAGGGGAAACTGATGGGCCATTCGACCCACGCGTCACGCGACTGTCAAACGCTGCCGGAAATTGCGCGGAAATTGTTGTGCTGTATCAAGGCGCTGCTGATAACCGGCGCGCGGGCAAGCGGAGATGGCGGCGCCGGGCAGCGCCGCCTAGAACGAAGTTTCAGTGCTCGTCGTCGTCGAGCAGATCGACGCTGCTGAAGCCGCGCTGGACCAGCGCCGCCAGCGTGCCGCGCAGCTGGCACTCGAGATTGGTCAGCGAGTCCGCGCCCAGTACCGAGGAGTATTCACCGCGCACCTCGCTCAGCACGCGATGCAGGTCAGCCAGCAGCGTCGAGCCGAGATCGGTCAGGTGGACGATACGGGCGCGGCGGTCGTGCGAGTCGATGTCGCGGCGCAGATAGCCGCTGCGCTCGAGCTCCTTGACCAGCTTGCCGGTCGCCTGTTGCGAGATGCTGGAGCGCAGTGCCAGTTCGCTGAGACAAATGCCGTCACTGCTCAGATGGCTGATCAGCGACAGGTGGGCACTGCGCACGCGGTGGTGGCCACATTCGCGACACTTCAGCAGCGTGCGGCGCTGGAAGTCCTGGGCGAGTGCAGCCAGCAGGCGACCGGTGTGGTCGTGCAGGGGCGGAAAGGGAGGGGCCGCAACAGGCGGCTGGCGATGCATATGCAGGCTCATCATTTACAGGCTCTTTGTTTTTTTTATCGGTGTATCGGTAATCCAACTACGTGGACACCCTAAGGTTCCCGGCGTCGCCAGTCCAGTTGCGAAGCCCTGTTTATGGATGAAGTTTGCGTAATGTGCCGGGGCGGGCACCGTGGCGAGGGCATGCCGGGATATGGCGAGGGCCGGACGACCCGGGTAAAGTAGCGCGCTTCGTCGGCACACCTTGCCGTGCCACCTTTGATTTCTCCGTTCATACACTTCACGTTTTCAGGAAGCCTCGATGAGTTTTTTCATTGCCCAAGCCCACGCCCAGAACGCCGCAGCCGCCGCCCCGCAACAGCCCGCTTGGGTTATGCCGGTGTTCATGGTCGCTCTGTTCGCGCTGTTCTACTTCATGGCGATTCGCCCGCAGCGCAAACGCCAGAAGGAACATGCCGACATGGTCTCCAACCTGGCCAAGGGCGACGAAGTGGTCACCACCAGCGGCATCCTCGGCAGGGTGGTGAAGGTCGAGGATGATTTCGTCGTGCTGAAAGTGGCCGACAACGTCGAGCTGAAATTCCAGAAAGTGGCTGTCAACGCCGTGCTGCCGAAAGGCACGCTGAAGTCGGCCTGATCGCCGTGGCGCCGGGGAGCTTGTCACGATGAACCCGGCGCCATCTCCTCCCCCCGGGCTGACGCTCCCCCCGCGACTCTCTCTGGCGCAGCGGCCGACGCCGCTGCAGCCGCTCGATCGACTCAGCGCCGAACTCGGCGGTCCCCGCATCTGGGTCAAGCGCGACGACCTGACCGGTTGCCTGCTCTCCGGCAACAAGGTTCGCAAACTCGAATTCGCACTGGCGCTGGCGCTACAGCAGGGCTGCGACACCGTCGTCACCTGCGGTGGCGTGCAGTCGAACCACTGTCGCGCCACCGCGTTGCTTTGCGCGCAGCTCGGATTGCGCTGTGTGCTGGTGCTGCGCGGCGAAGCTTCTCCGCCCTACGATGGCAACCTGCTGCTCGATCATCTCGCCGGCGCGCAGGTTCGCACCTATCCCGTCGCCCGTTACCAGCGTGAGCTTTCGTCGCTGTTGCAGCAGGCCGCGAATGACAGCGGCGGCAACGCCTTCATCATTCCTACCGGTGCCAGCGATGGCATCGGCGCCTGGGGCTACATTGCTGCCTGCGGTGAACTGGTTGCCGATTTCGTCACCGCCGGCATTGCACCGCGGCATATCGTCTGTGCCACCGGTTCCGGCGGAACCCAGGCCGGGCTGACGGCCGGTGTGCAGCTGCATGGCATCGACGCCGCGGTGTGGGGCATGGCGGTCTGCGACAGCGCGGCGTGGTTCGAGAACAAGGTGCGCAGCGATCTGCGCGACTGGCAGAAACGCTACGGAGGCGATGCCGCTGTCGCCGCGCTCGACATCGAGGCGCTGACGGTACGAGTTATCGATACCTACATCGGCCCGGGTTATGCAGTAGCTGACGACGACGTATTCAAAACGATTCGTCATGTCGCGCATCGGGAGGGGCTGGTGCTCGATCCGGTCTACACCGGCAAGGCTTTTCACGGCTTGATCGCGGAATTGCGAGGCGGCCGTTTCGACGACAGCGCCGACATCGTTTTCGTGCACACCGGCGGTGTGTTCGGGCTGTTCCCGCAGCGCGATCGTTTTTCGTTCTGATCCAATTTGCCACCGGACCAACAGGAGATAGTCATGGAGTGGATACACGCGCGCATGTCGGAGCTGAACGGGATCCTGTGGGGGCCGCCGATGCTGATACTGCTGTTCGGCACCTTTATTTATTTGACGATCGGTCTGCGCGGGTTGTCGATCTGGCGTATTCCGCTGTCGCTGTCGTTGATGATCAAGGGACGGAAAAGCAGTGGCCACGGTGATGTGTCTCCGTTTGCCGCACTGATGACGTCGCTGTCGGCGACGATCGGTATCGGCAACATTGCCGGCGTTGCCACGGCCATCGCGCTCGGTGGTCCCGGTGCCGTGTTCTGGATGTGGATCACGGCGCTGCTCGGTTCGGCCGCCAAATACGCCGAGGCGGTGCTGGCGATCGAGTACCGCGAGCGCGTTGCCGATGGCAGCTTCGCCGGTGGTCCGATGTACTACATCCGCAATGGGCTCGGTCCGCGCTGGGCGTGGCTGGGTTTTCTGTTTGCGGTGTTCGGCGCGCTGGCGGGGTTCGGTATCGGCAATACGGTGCAGGCCAATTCGGTCGCGGACGCCATGCAGAGCACCTTCGGTGTGCCGCTCTGGATCAGCGCCGGGGTGATGTTCGTATTCACGGCGCTGGTGATTCTTGGTGGTGTACGCCGTATCGCACGGGTGGCGAACTGGCTGGTGCCGATCATGGCGATCGGCTACCTGCTGGTGGGGCTGGTCATTCTGGCGCTGAATATCGACAAGGTGCCGGGCGCGTTCGCGATCATCTTCGACGGCGCCTTCAACGGTACTGCCGCCAGCGGGGGGTTTGCCGGTGCGGCGATGGCGATGGCGATTCGCTACGGTGTCGCGCGCGGCATCTTCTCGAACGAGGCGGGCATGGGCAGTGCGCCGATCGCACACGCTGCCGCGCAAACCGACAACGCCGTGCGGCAGGGACTGATCGGAAGCCTTGGCACCTTCCTCGACACCATCATCGTCTGCTCGATCACCGCGCTGGTGATCGTGGTCACCGGCAGTTGGCAGAGCGGCGCCACCGGCGCGACGCTGTCTTCACAGGCGTTTGCCAGCGCGATCCCCGGTGGCGGCGCACTGGTGGCGATCGCGCTGATACTGTTCGCCTACAGCACGATTCTCGGTTGGGCCTATTACAGCGAGCGCTGCGTCGTGTATCTGCTCGGCACGCGCGCGCTGCTGCCGTTCCGGATGCTCTGGGTCATCGCCGTGCCGCTCGGCGCGCTGGCCAAGCTCGAATTCGTCTGGCTGTTGGCGGATAACCTGAATGCACTGATGGCGATTCCGAACCTGATCGCGCTACTGCTGCTGAGTCCGGTGGTGTTCCGGCTGACGCGGGAGCATCTGCCGGACATCGTTGCCGGCAAGAGCGGCTGAGTGACCTTGAGTCAGAGCGCCAACCGGCCAGGGAGGGCCGACCCGCGAATCAGACGCGCCAGCGCTTGATTCGGCGTGAGCGAAGCCCGGCTGCGCCGGGATTTGCGGTGGACGAAAAAGTCATGAATGACTTTTTCAGAGGGAGTGCAGATATTCGCGCGACACGCGACTGCTGATCGACGTGAACAGCTCGTAGCTGATCGTGCCGGCAGCGCGCGCCACCTCAGCTGCCGGCAATCCCGCGCCCCACAGAATCGCCTCATCGCCGATCTGCACCGTGTCGAGATCGGTGACATCGACCGTGATCGAGTCCATCGACACCCGCCCCGCGAGTGCTGCGCGTTGCCCATTGATCAACACCGGAGTGCCGTTGCTGGCATGGCGTGGATAGCCGTCGCCATAGCCGATGCCGAGCGTGGCGATGCGCGACAGCCGCTGGCTGATCCAGGTGGCGCCGTAGCCGACGGCTTCACCGACACCGATTTCGCGCACTGCCAGCACACGTGCGCTCAACGTCATCACCGGTCGCAGCGGCAACGGATGGGTGGTGGCCAGCGGGTTGTCGCCGTACAGCATGATGCCGGGACGCACCCAGTCGGCGCGGGTGTCGGGAAGGGAGATCAGCGCGGCCGAATTGGCGACGCTGATCGCCGTGGCGCTGCCGTCGTGAGCCGCGCTGAAGCTGTCGAGTTGTCGGGCAGTGCGCGTGCTGTCGAGGTCGTCCGCGCTGCTGAAATGCATCATGTGAACCACGTCGGCAACTGCCGGTGCGCGCTGCAGGCGGGCATCGATGGCGCGGAAGGCTGCACTGTCCAGACCGAGTCGGTGCATGCCGGCGTCGAGTTTCAGCCAGATATTCAGTGCCGTGCCGCGGCGCTGGCAGACCCGATCGGCCGTGGCCTCATCGTGAACGACCACGTCGATGTTTTCCGCTGCGCACAGTTCGAGGTCGCCCGCATCGAGCAGCGTGCCGAGCAGCAGCAGGCGCTGATGAATGCCGGCACGGCGCAGTTGCAACGCCTCTTCCAGCCGGGCCACGGCGAGACCGTCCGCGGTGGCCAGCGCCTGCGCTGCGGGCAGCAGTCCGTGGCCGTAGGCGTCGGCCTTGACCATCGCCATGATGCGACTGTCCGGGCACAGCGAACGCACCACGCCCAGGTTGTGGCGCAGGGCTCCGAGATCGATCAGGGCACGGGCGGTGTTGAGCATCGGGTCGTTTTGCGTAGGGGCGCTGCTGGCCGCGCCCTGGGTTGAGAAATGTCGCGTGTGTCCACGACGCGGGGCGCGACAAGCGGCGCCCCTGCAGGTGTGGTTGCGGATTGTAGCTAACCGCCACCGCCGCAGCGACGGCGCTCATTTTGGTTCTCGGCAAGGTTTGGCTATATTGCCGCCATTGATCGGAGTGCCAAGCTTGTCCGAACTCGCAGTCACGCCGTCCTCCCACCGCGCAAATGGCGACAACCAGCGTCTGGTCATCGCCATCTCCTCGCGCGCGCTGTTCAATCTGGACGACAGCCATCGCGTCTATGAACAGCAGGGGCTGGAAGCCTTCCAGGACTATCAGACCGCGCATGAGGATCAGGCGCTCGAACGTGGCGATGCCTTTCCGTTCGTGCAGAAGCTGCTGACACTGAATGAACGTCTTGGCGGCGATGCGCGCGTCGACGTGATCCTGCTGTCGCGCAACAGTGCCGATACCGGCCTGCGCGTCTTCAATTCGATCCAGCACTACAAACTGCCGATCCTGCGCGCCGCGTTCTGCAGCGGCGCCGATCCGTGGCGCTACATCGCGGCGTTCGGCTGCCAGCTGTTCCTGTCGACCAATCCCGACGATGTGCGTTCGGCGCTCGATCAGGGCGTTGCCGCCGCCACCTTGATGGCGGGCAGTGGCGGTGCCGGTGGCGACAGGGATCAGCTGCGTATCGCTTTCGATGGCGATGCCGTGATCTTCTCCGACGAGGCCGAGCGCATTTACAAGAGCCAGGGGCTGCCGGCCTTTGCCGCCAGCGAGCAGGCCGCCGCGCGCCAGCCGCTCGGCGGTGGTCCCTTCAAGCCATTCCTTGCGGCACTGCACAGGCTGCAGTCCGAATTCGAGCCGAACCAGTCTCCGATTCGCACAGCGCTGGTCACTGCGAGGTCGGCGCCAGCGCACGAGCGCGTCATCCGCACGCTGCGGGCGTGGGATATCCGTCTCGACGAGTCGCTGTTTCTCGGCGGGCTCGACAAGGGTACATTTCTGCAGGCGTTTGGCGCCGATATCTTTTTCGACGATCAGCGCGGTCACTGCGAGTCGGCGCGCCGCCATGTCGCTACCGGCCATGTGCCGCACGGCGTCGCCAATGCCACCGAGTGAAAGCGTCATGACCAATTCGGCACGGTTGGGGCCACTGGTTCATGCGTATTAGCTTCTGGTGATAAAAACGATGTTGTAATTGCTTTCAGGAATGGATGAAGCTAAGTTCTAGGAAAATAATCAATTACGCCACCCGGAGGGCTCTCATGAAGTTACAACAGCTTCGCTACATCTGGGAGGTTGCCCATCACGACCTCAACGTGTCGGCCACCGCGCAGAGCCTCTATACCTCCCAACCGGGTATCAGCAAACAGATCCGATTGCTCGAAGATGAACTCGGTGTTGAGATTTTCGCCCGCTCCGGCAAGCACCTGACGCGGGTAACGCCCGCTGGCGAAGCGATCCTGAAAACCGCCGGCGAGATCCTGCGCAAGTGCGAGAGCATCAAGCAGGTGGCACAGGAGTTCAGCAACGAGAAGAAGGGCAGCCTGTCGATCGCCACCACCCACACACAGGCGCGTTACGCGTTGCCGCCGGTGATCAGCGCCTTCATCGATCGCTACCCGGAAGTGGCGCTGCACATGCATCAGGGCACGCCGATGCAGATCTCGGAACTGGCAGCCGACGGTACCGTCGATTTCGCCATTGCCACCGAGGCGCTGGAGCTGTTCAGCGATCTGATCATGATGCCGTGCTACCGCTGGAACCGCGGTGTCATCGTGCCGAAGAACCATCCGCTGGCGCAGCTCTCGAAACTGTCGCTGGAGGAGGTGGCCAAGTATCCGCTGGTCACTTATGTGTTCGGCTTCACGGGTCGCTCGCGCCTCGACGAGGCGTTCATGGAGAAGGGGCTGGCACCGAAGGTGGTGTTCACTGCCGTCGATGCCGATGTCATCAAGACCTATGTGCGGCTCGGTCTCGGCGTCGGCATCATCGCCCACATGGCGTTCGACCCTGAGCTCGACGACGATCTGGTCATGCTCGATGCCAGCCACCTGTTCCAGGACAGCATCACCAAGATCGGTTTCCGTCGCGGCACCTTCCTGCGCGGCTTCATGTACGAGTTCATCGAACTGTTCGCGCCCCACCTGACGCGGGATCTGGTCGAAGAGGCCTATCAGCGCCACACACGAGCCGAGCTCGACGAGCTGTTCGCGCATATCGAATTGCCCCGTCACTGATCGAAACGCCGCCGGCAGTGCCCGGCGGCGGCTTCCCTCGCGTTGCCTCCCTCCCGATAAATCGCTAGGCTTGCCGCCTCTTTTTTCCTGCCTGCATTCGGGAGTTTTTCGTGGAAATTGCCTGCCTCGACCTGGAAGGGGTGCTTGTCCCCGAGATATGGATCGCCTTTGCCGAGAAGACCAGTATCGAGGAGCTGCGGGCGACGACGCGCGATATTCCCGACTACGACGTGCTGATGAAACAGCGGCTGCGCATTCTTGAACAACACAAGCTGGGCCTGCCGGACATTCAGGCCGTCATTGCCGAGATCACGCCGCTCGACGGCGCGCGCGACTTCATCGACTGGCTACGCGAGCGCTTCCAGGTCGTGATTCTGTCCGACACTTTTTATGAGTTCGCACAGCCGCTGATGCGGCAGCTCGGTTTCCCGGCGCTGCTGTGCCATCGCCTGCTGACGGATGACAGCGGCAAGGTCACCGACTACAGGCTGCGTCAGTCCAATCCCAAGCGGCAGTCGGTGCTGGCGTTCAAGAGCCTCTACTACCGTGTCATCGCCGCCGGCGACTCCTACAACGACACGACGATGCTGGCCGAAGCCGATGCCGGCATCCTGTTCCATGCGCCGGAGAACGTGATTCGCGAGTTCCCGCAGTTTCCCGCCGTACACACCTTCCCCGATCTGAAAGCCGAATTCATCAAGGCCAGCAATCGCGAGCTGGTGTTGTAGCTGCGGTCGTTGCTGTTCTTGAGTTTTCTCACAATCCGGCCCTCTCCCTAACCCTCTCCCTGAAGGGAGAGGGGACAGAACACGCTCTGAACAATGGCAGTGATAGCTCCCCTCTCCCTTCAGGGAGAGGGGGCGGGGGAGAGGGCTGTTTCCGGATGTTCCAACGCCCGCAGCAGCGCGCCGATCTTGTTTTCCGTCTCCTGCCACTCTTCATTGCAATCGGAGTCGGCGACGATGCCGCCACCGGCCCAGGCATTGATTTGCCCGTCGCAGGCCAGCAGCGTGCGAATCGCGATGTTGAAATCCATGCGCCCGCAACTCGACAGGTAGCCGATCGCACCGCAGAACACCGAGCGGCGATGTGGCTCCAGCTCGGCGATGATCTGCATCGCGCGACGCTTCGGCGCACCGGTGATCGAGCCGCCGGGAAAGCTGTCGCGCAGCGCCTGCAGCGAGGTCACGCCGTCGCGCAGCTCGCCGCTGATGGTGCTGACCAGGTGGTGGACGGCGGCAAAACTCTGCAGCTCGAACAGCTGCTCGACGTGGATCGACCCCGGTTTGCAGCTGTGGCCAAGGTCGTTGCGCAGCAGGTCGACGATCATCAGGTTTTCGGCCCGGTTCTTGTCGCTGGCGAGCAGGGCCTGCGCCAACGCGGCGTCGCGCTGGGGATCGTCGTCGCGCCTGGCGGTGCCCTTGATCGGCTGGGCAATCAGGTGGCCGCGATCCGCGGACAACAATCGCTCCGGTGAAAAGCTCAGCACGGCGCCGGCCGACGATTCCAGATAGGCAGAGAAGGGGGCCCGCGCCTGACGCCGCAGCGCCAGATAGGCCGCCAGCGGGTCGCCCTCGCAGTCGGCGCCGAGCATCCGGGTCAGGTTGACCTGATAACAGTCGCCGGCGTGGATGTAGCGCTGGATCCGCTCGAAAGCCTCCCGATAGCGCGCCATCGGCAGCGAGTCGCGCCAGTTCGAGCACAGCCGGAACGGGAGCGGTGGGTCTGCCGCCGGCGTCGCCAGCCGGGTGCGGATCTCCGTGGCCAGCGCCGCCGGCGTCTCCGGGCGGATCAGCAGGTGGCTGCGCTGCAGCTGGTGATCGACGATCACCGCCCAGCTGTAGAGGCCGACCACCACATCCGGAAAGTCGGGGTAGCGCGGTTTATCGTCGACGATGCCGTGCGTTGCCTGCCCACTTTCATACCCAAACAGCCCGATCGCCCCTCCCCAGAACGGCAGCGAGTCGTCGGCCTCGGGCAGAGGGGGCAACAGTGCCGCCAGGCCGGCTTCCACCGCTGCAAAAGGGGCGGGATTTTCGGGGGGGGTGTTTCTCCTGATAATGGCGTCCGGATTTACCGGTGGGGAAACCACCGCCAGCGGCGCGGCGCTGATCAGGTCGTAGCGGCCGCGGGTGTCGAACGGGCGGGCGCTGTCGAGCCAGACCGGGTTGCCGAGATCGCGCAGGCGCAGGAACAGCTCAGCGCAATCGGCAGCGTAGGGCAGGGGCTCGACCAGCGGCGACATGGGGGCTCGATGCGGTGGGGATTCGGGGGGCGTGTCGGCGGCTGGCGCGACAGCGACGTGCGCAAATTGTAGCGGCGCGAACGGTCGCAAACTACCGGAATCTCCGGAGTTTCGTTGACATCGACGGGTCGGCCAATTACTGTTGCGTGCTTTTTGAAGCACCGGGCAATGCCTCCAAAAGAGGCTCTCCCGCGCCGCGCCCGTCACCGCCTGCAACCCCGTCGATCACACGCTCCGGCCCCCTCCGGAAGGTCGGCGAAAAGTTGAGCAATTGGTACGGGGCGCCGCCCGGATATTCACGCGCCACTCCACCCGCCGCTCCGTCGGCGGGTATTCAAAAGACCACACGTTGAGACGACAACGGCATGACCAACACGATGCAGATGGCTCCCTCGCTGGATAACCCCTTCGAGGAGAAGAAGGAAGTCGAATTTACCGTTCCCGGCCAGATCAACTACCAGCCCGGCCTCTACGAGACCACGCTGAGGGCGAGCTACGAACTGATCCAGCGTCCGCGCAAGGCCGCCGGTGTCGTCAACATCGAAAGACAGCATCAGAAGAAACGGATGACGGTGTGGGAACGCATCGAAGTCCTGAAGGATCCGGGTACCGAGCCCACCATCCTGTTCCAGAACTGGGGGCCGAACCTCGACGGCGCCTCGCTGGTCACCGCCATCATCAAGGTCCACGGCCGCGAGGTTGCCCTCTACGGCCATGACTTCACCGTCCGCGCCGGCTCGATGGATGCCACCAACGGCGGCAAGCTGGCACGGCTGTTCGAGCTGGCCGGCAAGCGCAAGATTCCGCTGGTCGGCATGAACGACTCCGCCGGCGCCTATGTGCCAGCCGGTGTCGGCGGCCTCGACGGCTACGCCGAAGCCTTCACCGCGCTGCGCAAGATCAGCGGCGTGGTGCCGTCGATCATGTGCATGTTCGGCTTCAACGCCGGCGGCGGCTCCTACCTGCCGCGTCAGGGCAGCTTCGTGATCCAGCCGCTCGACACCTTCTTCGGCCTGACCGGCCCCGGCGTCGTCAAGTCGGTGCTCGGTGAGGATGTCACCGCCGACGAACTCGGCGGGCCGGGCGTGCACAGCCAGTCCGGCGTCACCGATTTCGTCGTGCCGGACGAGGTCAGCGCGCTCTACAAGGTGCGCCAGCTGCTCGACTACCTGCCGTCCGGCAACAGTGAACTGGCACCGTTCCAGCAGACCTCCGATCCGGTCACCCGCGCCACCTGGGACATCGACATCCTGCTGAAGAAGGCGATGAACTCGCCGACCGGCTTCAACACGCCGTTCGACGTCAGCATCATCATCCAGCAGCTGTGCGACCACGGCGATTACCTCGAAATCCAGCCCGACCGCGCCCGCAACACGATCTGTGCGTTAGGGCGGATGGGCGGCAACGTGGTCGGCTTCGTCGCCAACAACTCGGCGGTCGGCTCCGGCCAGCTCGACATCGAAGCCTCGTACAAGAACGCGCGCTTCATCCGCTTCTGCAACCTCTACAACATCCCGATGGTGTTCATGGAGGACACCACCGGCTTCAAGCCGGGCCGCGAGCAGGAGGCCGGCGGCATCGTGCAGGCCGGTCGCGCCATGCTCGATGCGATCATCGACCTGCGCACGCCGCGTTTCCTCGTCATCGTCCGCAACGCCTTCGGCGGCGCCTACGCCTCCTACAACAACTACCCGACCGGTGCCGATCTGGTGCTGGCGCTGCCGACCACGCGCGCCGCGGTCATGGGGCCGGCCGGTGTCGAATTCGTCTACAAGGACGAGATCCGCGACATCCGCGGCGAGCTGAAGAAGCGCGTCGCCGCCGCCAACGGCAATGCCGATGCGGTCAAGGAGGCCCAGCTGTGGGCCAAGCAGCAGGAGGCGGTGCTGGCGCAGCGTTACGAGCAGCAGCTGATGAACCCGAACGAGGCGCTGAGCCTGGGTTCGATCTCGCAGATCGTCATGCCGTCGGATCTGCGCCGCGTGCTTGGCGAGAACATCCAGTTCCACCTGAAGCACTACCGGGCAGAGCCGCTGACCGCCGTGCAGCGCGAATTCTTCTGAGAACCGGCCCGAGCCCGATCGGACCGGTTCTGGACGCCATTTAGCGAGAGGCTTTTATTGTGCAGCCGAGCAACAACCACTATCTGAACAATTCGCTGATTCACGCGGAGCGCCGCCTCGGTCGCTCCTCGTCCGCCTGGGTGCGCGGTTTCGCCGCCGAGGACATGCGGCCGCTGATCATCTGCCGCGGCCCGATCCGCAAGGAGGCGATGGATGTCTTCGCCGAGATGGGCATCGAACATTTCGGCATCCTGCTCTCCGAGAAGGATTCCATCACCTACACCAACGCGCTGGCGCCCGAACTGCGCACGCTGACCGACCCGAGCCGCGTGCACCGCGTGCCGGATTACAGCGGCGCGACCAAGGAGGAGCGCGTCCAGCGCATCCGCCAGATCATCCAGATCGCCAAGGACAACGGTTACAACAGCATCTTCGCCGGCTACGGCTTCATGGCCGAAGACGAGGAGATGGTGCGTTCGATGGAGGAGGCCGGCCTCAACTTCATCGGCCCATGCTCCTACACCGTGCGCGCCGCCGGTTTGAAAGATGAAGCGAAACGCACCGCGCTGGCAGTTGGCGTTTCGACCACGCCGGGTGTCGACAACCTGACGACGCTGACGCTGCTGCACAAATTCCCCGGCGAAGCCGATCTGGTGAAGCTCTGCAAGGAGCAGGGGCTCAACGTCGATTTCGCCGCCGCGAAAACGCTGGAAGACAAAGCTGACGCGGTGCTGCTCGCCTCCTATCGCAAGGGTGTCGACCTCTTCTCGATCGAGGAGATGGGCGAGGTATTGAAGACGCAGCTGGTCAAGGTATTCAGCGAGAAGCCGAACAACCGCTTCCGTCTGAAGGCGATCTCCGGCGGCGGCGGCAAGGGCCAGCGCATCATGCCGGCACCCGCCACGACTGAAGGTGGTTCGCTCGAAGAGAAAGTTGCCAAGGTTGCCGCTCAAGGTCCGGCACTGCTGCGCGAAATTCTCGCCGAGGTGAAGTGCAATGGCGTCGGCGACAACAAGAACGTCCTGATCGAAATGAATATCGAGACCACTCGTCACCAGGAGATCCAGGTCCTGGGCAACGGCGAGTGGTGCATGACGATGGGCGGTCGCGACTGCTCGCTGCAGATGCACGAACAGAAGCTGCTCGAAGTGTCGGTCACCCTCGAAGAGCTGCAGGCGGCAATTGCCAAGGCGAAACAGGACGGTCTCAGCGAAGAGCTGTCGACGCTGAGCAAAGACCTCGAAATTCTCGAGAAGATGGAGGCCGAAGCCGCGCGTTTCGGTCAGGCCGTGAAGCTCGACTCGGTGTCGACGTTCGAATGCATCGTCGACGGCCAGTCGCACTACTTCATGGAGATGAACACGCGTATCCAGGTGGAGCACCGCGTCACCGAGCTCTGCTACAAGCTGAAGTTCACCAACCCGGACAACCCGGCCGAGTTCTTCATCGTCGAATCGCTGGTCGAGCTGATGGTGCTGCTGGCGCGCCACGGCAAGCGTCTGCCGAAGCCGGAGCGCCTGCTGCGCGAGCCGGCGTCGGTCGAAGCGCGCATGAACGCCACCAACCAGTCGCTGCAGCCGCACGCCGGCGGCATCATCGAATACTGGTCGAACGCGATCGAGGGCGAGATCCGCGACGACCAGGGTATCTGCGTGCACAACCCGGATACCGACATGTTCATGAAGTACCACCTCGCCGGTGCCTACGACTCGAACATCGCGCTGATCCTGACCACCGGCGGCAACCGTCTCGACAGCTACCAGCGCCTCGCCGAAATCCTGCGTCGCACTGAACTGCGCGGCAAGGATCTGGCCACCAACCTCGAATTCCACTACGGCCTGGTCAACTGGTTCATCGGTCAGAACATCAATGCGCGCCCGACCACGCGCTTCATCGTTCCGTACCTGACCGCCGTCGGCAAACTGAAAGAGGTCACCAACCAGATCGACATCGGCTACGCCTTCGCGCAGCTGCGCAGCCACCATGCCGGCGCGGCCGGCACGCATGGCAAGGCGATGACGACGGTGATGGATCGCAAGCAGAGCCTGCTGACCCGCCCGGTCGAGGAGCTGTTCGCGCAGCCGCACATCTTCGCCGGCTGGCTGAGCCTGAACCGCGACAGCTTCACCGCGAAGGATGGCCGCATCAGCTGGCTGGTCAATCCGGTTCAGGTACTGGCCGATCTCTACCACTTCCTGAACATGGACACCGAAGTCGGCAAGCCGGCCGCCTACATGATCTGGGACCACGACGACGAGCTGCTGCAGAAGGCGCTGCACTTCTACGCCTCGCTGCAGCAGCAGCTGGGCACCGCCAGCTACGCCGATCTGCAGAAGGCACTGGCCGGCGGCGCGCCGAAGGGCTTCGACGGCGAGCGCTGGTCGGCGGTGCAGTCGGCGCACACCGGCTTCCAGGCTGGCACCGAGCTGCTGTCGCTGCTGCCGATGGTGGCGCTCGACACCGGTTTCTACGACCTCAAGGTCAACGCCAACCTGACCATCACCATTCCGGACGAGCTCGGTGACAAGGCTTTGCAGGACCGGATGGCGAAGGTGCTGGTGCCGCCGCCGATGGCCAAGTCGGACGAGATCCTGGCGGCCTCGGGCGGCATGTTCTACTCGCGCGAAGCGCCGGGCATGGACCCGTTCGTCACCGAGGGCACCCACTTCAAGCAGGGCGAGCCGCTCTACATCGTCGAAGTGATGAAGATGTTCAACAAGGTCTACGCGCCGTTCGCCGGCACCATCGACAAGGTGCTGGTCGATGGCGACGGTCTGATCATCAAGAAGGGGCAACCGCTGTTCAAGGTCACCCCGGACGAGAAGATCGTGATCGAAACGCCGGAGGAGATCAGCGCGCGCATGCGGGCGAAAACCTCGGCATTCCTTGCCAAACTGATGTAGTTCCAGCGAAGGGCGCACACAGCGCCCTTCGGCTATTGCGCCGCTGTTTTACCGTATATGGGGAGATGAGCCGTGATCACTGCACTTGACCATATCGCCATCGCCGTTCCCGATCTGGAGAGGGCGATCAAGCGTTTCATGGACGATTTCAACCTGCCGTTCGATGGCACTGAAGATGTCGAGTCGGCGAAGACCAGCACCGCTTTTTTCCCGCTGCCGCCAACCAGCATCGAGCTGGTGCATCCGCTGAATGGCGAAGGGCCGATCGCAAAATATCTGGAGAAGAAGC
>CAZWXW010000004.1:0-93404 GCA_964638025.1 uncultured Verrucomicrobiaceae bacterium | reverse complement strand
CAGCCGCCCCAGCCCAGCTCGTAGTAGGCCCACCAGCTGCCGAGCGCGATGCCGACGGTCAGGAACAGCCACGCCACATTGGTCAACGGCCGCGACCAACGCGCCCACGTCACATCGAGACGACCGCTCCACAACGCCGCGATGGCAAAGGCGAAGGCGACCGAGAAACCGACGTAGCCGAAATAAAGCATCGGCGGGTGGATCACCATGCCCGGGTCCTGCAGCAGCGGGTTCAGGTCGCTGCCATCGGGCGGCGGCCCCGGCAGCAGCCGCGCGAACGGGTTCGACGTCAGCAGCAGGAACAGCAGGAAGCCGGTCGAGATCGATCCCATCACCGCCAGCACGCGCGCCACCATCGGCAGCGGCAACTGGCGACTGAACAGCGCGACGGCGGCGCTCCACAGCGCCAGCACCCACACCCACAGCAGCATCGAGCCCTCGTGACCGCCCCACGCCGCCGTGAATTTGTAGATGTCGGGCAGCTTCGAGTTGGACTGCGCGGCGACGATGGCGACGCTGAAGTCATCGCTCATGAAAGCCTGCACCAGCAGCGCGAAAGCGACGCTCAGCATCACCAGCTGGCCGAGCGTCAGCGTGCGCGCCGAGGCCATCAGCGTCTGGTTGTGACGGAACACACCGAGTGCCGGCAGCACTGTCTGCGCCAGTGCCAGACAGAGGGCGAGGATCAGCGCGAAGTGGCCGAGCTCGGGATTCATGGATAGCTGCCCGCCGGCGCATAACTGCCAGAAGAAGACGGCGCGTAACCAGCTGGCTGGCCCGGTTTGACGCCGCCCGATTTATCGAGCGCACTTTGAACCTCGGGCGGCATGTAGTTCTCGTCGTGCTTGGCCAGCACTTCGGTGGCGCGGAACAGGCCATCCTCACCGAGCACGCCGGCGGCGACCACGCCCTGCCCCTCGCCGAACAGGTCGGGCAGGATGCCGGTGTACTCGACCGGCACCGTCGCGGTGTAGTCGGTCACGTCGAAACGCACGGTCAGGCTGTCGGTCGCGCGTTTGACACTGCCCTCCACCACCATGCCGCCGGCACGCATCTTTTTGCCGACCGGCGCCTTGCCGGCAACGATGTCGGCGGGCGGATAGAACAGGTTGATGTTCTCGCGCATGGCGTAGGTGGTCAGCGCCACGGCGACGCCGACACCGACCACGATCAGCAGCACCATGAACAGACGTTGACGACGAATGGGGTGCATGCAACCTCCGGCCGGTTCAGGCCTGGGACTTCTGCTGCGAATCAGGGGTGGATGCGCGAGCAACACGGCGACGCTCAGCGTCGCGCAACTCGCGCAGCAGTCGGCGCTGGCGTGTCAGCGGCGAGCCGATCAACGCGATCAATACGATAAGGAACACGGCGTAGCAGGCCCAGACATAGGGACCGTGTCCGGCCATCTGCCAGGCGGCGGCGAGTGAATCGAACTGCAGGGGTGGCATCAGGTCAGCTCCGCGCGCCGGTCAACTCGCGCACCCACTGCGTGGTGCGTTCGCGCTGCAGGATTTCGGCGCGCATCTGCAGGATCAGCGCGACCGCGTAGAAGGTGTAGACACCGACGATGGTCAGCAGCAGCGGCCAGAACATCGACGGGTGGATGGTGCTCTTGCCCATCAGTTTCAGCGTCGCCGGCTGGTGCAGGCTGTACCACCACTCCACCGACCAGTAGATGATCGGCACGTTGACGACGCCGACCAGCGCCAGAATCGCGCAGGCTCTGGTCGCCGCCTGTTTGTTGTCGAACGCCTCGTACAGCGCGATGACGCCGACGTAGAGGAAGAACAGCACCAGCACCGAGGTGATGCGCGCGTCCCACACCCACCATGTGCCCCAGGTCGGCTTGCCCCAGACCGCGCCGGTCACCAGCGCCAGGAAGGTCAGCGCCGCGCCGACCGGCGCCGCGCACTTCATCGCCACTTCGGCCAGTTTCATCCGCCAGATCAGGCTGACGGCGCCGGCGGTCGCCATGAACAGGTAGCCGGCCATCGCCACCATCGCGGTCGGCACGTGGATGTAGACGATGCGGAAACTGTCGCCCTGACGAAAATCGGGCGGCGCGTAGAACAGTCCCCAGGCGCAGCCGATCAGCAGCGTGACGGTGGCCATCAGCGCCAGCCACGGCAGCCACAGGCCACTGATCCGGTAGAACCAGCGCGGCGAGCCGAGCTTGTGAAAGAAGGACCACATGCCTGCGCGAATGCTCCTGGCGGGGGCGGAATCGAAGGGCGGCGCATTATAGCCACGCTCGCCGTGGGGCATATACCGGTAGCCGTCGGACGGCCGCCGGTACCGGCGCGATCCATTGACCGGCGTCAATGAGTGCGGCACGGGCGCGACCTAGGCTTCCGGGGTCAGAACCCGTCAGCCAGGAGAACAGCCATGAGCGACACCGCCCACTCGCACGCCAGCCCGTCCGATGCACAGACCATGAAGCAGCTCGGCATCGTCATCCTCGCACTGGTCGGGGTGGCGCTCGGGCTGATCGTCGCGGTATCGATCGTCACCTGAATCGCTGAACCGATACTGAAACGGTCGTCCCGGCCGTTTCGTTCGCCGCGCCGGGTTCCCGGCGCGGTTCACTGGTCCACCGACAGCCGCAGCCCCGCCGCCACCGCGAACGGGGCCAGCGGCAGCGCCAGCGCCAATAACGCGCCCAGCACCGCCACCTGCCCGCCCCAGCCGAAGCCATCGGCCGCGCTCTGCACCGCGCTGGCCCCGAAGATCAGCACCGGCATGTAGAACGGCAGCACGATCAGCGACAGCAGCAAGCCACCCCGCCGCAACCCCACCGTCAGCGCCGCGCCGATGGCGCCGACCAGGCTCAGCACCGCCGTTCCCAAAAGAAGGCTGACCACCAGCGCCGGCACCGCGTCGGCCGGCAGCTGCAGCAGCAGCGCCAGCAGCGGCGACAGCAGCGCCAGCGGCAGGCCGGTCAGCAGCCAGTGGGTCAGGCTCTTGGTCAGCGCCAGCAGGTAGAGCGAGGTCGGGCTCAGCAGCAACTGTTCGAGGCTGCCGTCGTCGTAGTCGCTGCGAAACAGGCCATCGCTGGCCAGCAGCGTCGCCAGCAGCGCCGTCACCCACAGGATGCCCGGGGCCAGCGCCATCAGCCGCTGCGGTTCGGGGCCGAGACCGAGCGGGAACAGCGTGCAGACCATCAGGAAGAACAACAGCGGGTTGCTGACCTCGGCGCGCCGGCGCGCGGCGATCAGCAGGTCGCGACGCAACAGCGCGAACATGGCGCCGCGCAGTGACAGTCGTTGCAGTGGAGGGGTCGACATCAGGCGCTCACTCATCGTCGCCCTCCCGCAGCGCCAGCTCATCGGCCACCAGCAGGATCACCCGCTTCAGTCGCGGCATCGCCAGCGGCTGGTGCGTGGTCAGCAGCACCGCGCCACCGCGTTCGGCATGCAGCGCCAGCCACCCTTCGAGCTGGCTGACCCCGTGGCGGTCGATTGCGGTGAATGGCTCGTCGAGAATCCACAGCGCCGCCGGGCTGAGGAACAGCCGCGCCAGTGCAACGCGGCGCTGCTGCCCGGCGGAGAGCTGGAAACAGGGACTGCACTCGTAGCCGGCGAGGCCGACTTCGGCCAATGCGTCATCGAGGTAGTCATCGTCACTGCGCAGCCCGTGCAGGCCGCTCCACCAGCGCAGGTTGTCGCGCGCACTGAGCGCCGCCTTCAGGCCGGTGGCGTGACCGATGTAGAGGGTTTCGGTGGAAAAGAGCGGGCGCTGCGCCGCCAGCGGCTGGCCGCGCCAGACCAGTTCGCCACGGGCGTGCGAGGCGAGACCGCACAGCGCGCGCAGCAGCGTGGTCTTGCCGACGCCGTTGGGGCCTTCCAGCTGAACCACATCGCCGGCCGCCACCGCGAACGAGACCGGCTCGAACAGCGGCGCATCGTCGCGCAGACAGGTGACGGCTCGCGCTTCCAGCAGCAGTTCCGACAAGGATCAATTCCAGGCAGGGGGTAAATTTTGCCGGCCGGCGGCCGACAACCCGGGGATGAGCAGCCCGATCGCAGCCCTCGCCCTCAGCAGCCATGCCAGCCTTGTCGCAGCCAGGCTGACGGCGACCATGGCGATGTCATCGGCGGCACCGGCCTCGCCAGCGACCTCGACGACGTCGACAACGGCGTCCGCATCGACGCCAGCGCCAGCAGCCGCGGCCGTATCGACAACGACGGCATCGGCACAGGGCGGCGGCATTATACTCAGCGCCACTCCCCCCGCACCCGCGACGCAGTCAGGCTTCATGGAACTGAATCTGAACAACCTGTTGTCCGGCTCCGCCCTGCCCGACAGCGCCCGCCAGCTGCAGAGCACCAGCGCACTGCCGCCGGAGCTGCTGAAGCCGCAGGTGATCGAGGCGCTGGTGCTGAGAAGCACCTTGCTGCCACCGGGCAGCTCAAGCGGCAACGCACAGGCGCCATCGACAACACCGCTGCCGTCGACCCAGATGCAGGCGCAGGCCAGGGTCGAACTGGCCTGGCAGGGGCGCGTGCTGCAGCTGCTGTCGGCACAGCCGCTGCCGGTCGGCAGGCAGGTGCAGATCCAGGTCACCGCGCGCGGCGAACTGAAACTGCTGTCGTCGCAACTCGCCAACAACCCCGCCAGTCCGGCAACGGCGCGACCGGCAGCATCGACGCTGCCGCCACCGCTGCAGCAGTCGCTGCGCGAAAACCTGCCGCGCCAGCGCGCGCTGGCCGACATGCAGCCGCTGCTGCAGCGCCTGCTGAACCCGGCCCAGCTGCCAAAATTGCCGCCGCCGGTCGCCGCCGCGCTGAAACATCTCGCCGCCAGCCTGCCGCGACCGCAGCAACTGCAGAGCGCCGACGGCGTGCGCCAGGCGGTGGCGCGCAGCGGCAATTTTCTTGAGGCCCGCGTGACGACGGCCACCGCCAGCGCCGCATCGCAACCGGGCGTCGCCGCCAAGCCCATTGGCGACCTACCGATACCCGCCGGGACCAACGCGAAAACCACGCTGCCCACCAACACGCTGCCGACCTCAAAAGCGCCGACGCCTGTCGTCGACACCAGGGCACTGCTAACCGCGCAGGCCACCGCCGATGCCGCTGCCGCCGGCGACCTGAAGGGGCAGTTGCTGCAGCTGGTCGCTCTGATCCGCCGCTTCGCACCGGCCACACCGGCAACAGCGCTCGAAACCATGCCGGATCAGCTCTACAGCGCGCGCCCGGCAATAAAGCCGGCCCCAGGCGCACAGCCCGACAGCGGCGAGCGCGAGCTGGAGCAGCTGCAGCAATTGAGCCGGCTGCTGCAGGGCGGGCTGGCGCGCATTCAGCTGAACCAGCTCGACAGCGCCGCCAGCCGCCATGTCAGCAGCGGCGACAACCAGCCGCCGGTGCCGAGCTGGAACTTCGAGCTGCCGATCCAGACCCCGCGCGGCGGCGACACGCTGCAGCTGCTCATCGAACAGCAGGCGCGCCAGAACGGCAGTGTCAGACAGATGCAGTGGCGCGTGCAGCTCGCCTTCGACCTGCACGAGCTGGGCAAGCTGGCGGCGACGCTGACGATCACCGGCGCCAATGTCGCCGCCACGCTGTGGGCCGAACAGCAACACACGCACAGCGTGGTGCGCGCCGAGCTCGATCACTTCAAGGCCGCGCTGGAAGGTGTTGGCGTGTGCGTCACCGAAGTGCAGTGCCGGCTCGGCCTGCCGCCGGCGCAGAAACAGCGCTGGCAACAGCAGCTGGTGGATGTGCGGACATGACAGAAGAGAGCGAACGCCAGGCGGTCGCGCTCGCCTACGACGGCAGCCGCGCCCCGACCGTCACCGCCGAGGGCAGCGGCGATCTGGCCGAACAGATCATCGCCGTCGCGCGCGAACACGGCGTGCCGCTGTTCGAGAACGCGCAGCTGCTGACGCTGTTGCAGCAGGTGGGATTGGGTGAGGAGATTCCGGAGACGCTCTACCTGTGCGTGGCGCAGGTCATCGCGTTCGCCTACCGGGTACAGGGGAAGTTTCCGCCGGGGTGGCAACCGCCGCCGGATGCCGGACCGCCCGATCCACGCACACTGCTCGAAGGGCCGGATGCGTAGGGGCGCTGCTTGCCGCGCCCCAACCTGCGAGCTGCTGACGCTGCGTTATTTCTGTTGTTATTTCTGTTGTTGTTTCAGCAGCGCCGCCAGCTCGGCTTCGGCCGACGACAGCGGAGCGCTGCGCTCCGACTGTGTCGACAGCCCCTGCAGCTGACCGTAGCGCTCGCCCGGTGACTGCGTGGTTTCGAGCGCGTCGATGCGCTCGGCGAAGCGGTTGACCTGGCGATCGGCGGCGATCACGCGCTGCCCCATCGCCATCAGCTCCAGCCGATTCTGTTCCTGAAGTGTATTGAGGTGGATCTCCAGCTTCTCGACGCGATCGTCCAGCCGGCGTTTCAACCGCGACGCCCACACCAGCGCCAACGCGGCAACCACCAGCGCGGCCGCGGCAATCGCCAACGCGATGAGGGTGCTCAACTCAACCTGCACGTCCCTGCCCTCCGCTGCCCGGCCTGTGCATCAGAGCTCGTTGATATCCGCCCACTCTTCATCGGTGAGCAGCTTGTCGAGATCGACCAGGATCAGCAGTTCGTTGTTCTTGTGGCAGACGCCCTGGATGAATTTGGCGCTCTCCTCGTTGCCGACGTTCGGCGCCGTCTCGATCTCCGACTGGCGCAGGTAGACCACTTCGGCCACCGCGTCGACGAGGATGCCGATCACATGCTTCTCGGCTTCGATGATGACGATGCGCGACTGCTCGGTCACTTCGCCGGCGTAGATGCCGAAGCGATCGCGGGTGTCGAGCACGGTGACGACGTTGCCGCGCAGGTTGATGATGCCGAGCACATACGACGGCGCCCCGGGCACCGGCGCGATCTCGGTATAGCGCAGCACTTCCTGCACCTGCATGACGTTGATGCCGTAGGTTTCACCGGCAAGGCGGAACGTCACCCATTGCAGTACCTGGTCTTCGTTTTTAGCGCTATTGGTTGCCATGGAACCTTACCTGCCCCTGAGGGGTTGTTGTCTGGTCTGCGCGCGACGGTGTCGTTACAGAAGTGTCGTTACAGATAACACCGCGCCCGCCAACGAAAAACGGACTGACCATCCGCGAAAAACGGACTAACTATAGTCGAGCCCACGCACCGCCGCCCTACGCTCTGCCGGAAGTCAAACCGCCGCCGCGATGGCGGTCGAGCGTGTGGAACATCCAGGTCAGCTGCGCGGCATCGAGCAGCGCGCACATCTGCTCGACCACGGTGCCGGCCAGCCACGGCCGCTTGCCGCGCGCGCTGCGCCAGCGCACCGCCTCCGGCTCCAGCTGCACCGAATCGTGGATGACATCGACGCCGAGACCCCAGTCGCTGCCGCTCAGCGTGATCACGTAGCGATAACCCTGCGGCATCGCGTCGTCGTAGCGCTCCGGCATCACCACCCGGGCGGTATCGACCACGCGCAGCGCCCCCTCTTTCAGCGGCAGCATGCCGAGGAACCATTCGACCTGGCCGAAGATCGGCGTCAGCTCGCGCCCCTCCAGCGCATGGATCGCCCCGAGCTCGGCCAGCGGCACGGCGAGATTGAGTCCGCCAACCGTGAACAGCAGCGCCTCGAAGCGCTGCTGCGCCCACTGCGGACGACCGTTCGCGGCCCAGGGAGCAGGCTCCAGCAGATCGACCGATACCGGGGTCGATTCAGGTGGCGACGCAGGGAGCGCTGCAGAGAGATGCGCAGCAGGGGGCAACGCAGTCTCGACCACGGCCGGTGTGACCACAGGCGGAGCAGACACCTCGGGTGCAACCGGCACCGGCGCTTCGACGACCGGTACCGCGACGACAGCGGGTAGCGGGACCGCCGCGGCAACCTGAGCCCGGCGCTCTTCCAGCGGTGGCGCCAGCGGCGGCAATGGCATCCGCAGCGCACGCGGCGACGGTTCGGCAAACGGTTTCGGATCGGCGACGGCCGGCTTCAGCAGCAGGTCGAGATACTCCTGCAGCGCATCGTCGCCGCGCACGGGTGCAACGATCGGATTCGCCATCGTCACGCCCTCAACCGCTGTTCGCCGTCGCTGAGCAGCAGCTTCAGCAGCGATTTGTAGCTGGCTACACCTCGACTCGACGCATCGAACCGCGACGGAAACTGGCCGGCGCGGCTGGCATCGCGCAGCTTGGTGTCGATCGGGATCATCGACGGCCAGATATGTTCGGTGTACTCGTGGCGCAGCGTGCGCAGCGCATTCAGCGAGGCCTGCGTGCGGCGGTCGAACATGGTCGGCACGATCAGGTAGGGCAGCGTTTTCTGCAGCGAGCGCGTCACCATGGCGAGCGTGCGCACCATCCGCTCCAGCCCCTTCAGCGCCAGGAATTCGGTCTGCACCGGCACCAGCAGCAGCTCGGCGGCGGCCAGCGCATTGATCATCAGCGAGCCCAGCACCGGCGGCGTGTCGACCAGCACGTAGTCGAACTCATCCCACAGCAGCGCCAGCGCTTTCGACAGGCGCAGACCGGCGCCGTCGGCAATGTTGCGGCGCTCGATCGTCGCCAGCGCCGGGCTGGCGGCGAGCAGGCGCACCCGTTCATTGCCCGCTTCATTGCCCACCGGCAGCAACAGCGAACGCAACACCTCGCCGCTGACCGGATGTTCGCCGAACAGCGCAAACGTGCTGCGCGCGGCGAGCTGGTCGGGATCGTGGCCGAAATAGCTGGTCAGGGAGCCGTGCGGATCGAGGTCAACCAGCAGAACGCGCGCGCCCCGCTCGACCAGCAGGCCGGCGAGGGAGACGACGGTGGTGGTCTTGCCCACTCCGCCTTTCTGATTGGCTATCGACCAGATCCGCACTGCGCAGGGTCCGCCTCGGTTCGCGACGCCTTGCCGGCCATAGGCCGCAACGCGTCAAAAAAACAGTAAATCGCCGAAAGATTGCAATAACTCTGCCATTGCCTCGGCGACTCGTCGCTCATGGCGAGGCCGGCAGTATGGTCGCTGGCGGCTCCGGTCGCACCTGCGGCATCTGCGTAGCCGGCACGCCCTCCGCCGCCGGCTCCGACTGCAACCGCGCCGGCGCAATGCGCGGCAGCCGCGGCCGCACCTCGCTGCCCGCCGAGATCATCAGCACCACGCGGCGATTGCGCTGCCGGCCGCTGTCGCTGAGGTTGTCGGCCACCGGATGGAATTCGCCATAGCCGACCGCCATCAGCCGCACCGGCTGCACCCCCTCGCCACTGAGGAACTGCACCACCGACACCGCCCGCGCCGCCGACAGCTCCCAGTTCGACGGGTAGCGCGAGGTGGCGATCGGAATGTTGTCGGTGAAACCCTCGACCCGGATCGCGTTGGGCTGGTCGCGCAGGATCACCGCGATCTTGCTCAGGATCGGCTCGGCCTTGGCGCTCAGCGCCGCGTCGCCGCTGTTGAACAGCATCGACGATGCCAGCGCCACCTCCAGCCACTGCTCGTTGCCGCGCAGCGTCACCAGCTGCTGGCGCATCAGGTCGGAAAAGGCGTTCGCCATCTGCTCGCTGATCTGCTGCAGCTGCGGTGGCAGACGCTCGCTGTCATCGGCCTGCACCGCCTCGTCGCCTTCCACCTGCGCGTCGCCATGGCCCTCGCGCTCCATGACGGCGAGCGCATCGAGCTCGACCGCGCTGGCCGGCGTCGAATCGGTGGTCTCGCCGAGCTCGATCGGATTCAGTTTGAAATTGGGCTTGTTGAAGGCTTCGGTCAGCGTGTTGGAGAGCACGCGGTACTTGCTCTCGTTGATCTGCGAGATCGAGTACATGACGACGAAGAAGGCGAACAGCAGCGTGATGAAATCGGCGTAGGAGACCAGCCAGCGCTCGTGGTTGACGTGTTCCTCCTCGATCTTGTGGCGCGGCATTTCGGTTCTCCAGCGCACGGGGCGCTGCTTGCCGCGTCCCTGCGGTCGCGATGATCGCACTCAGTTCGGATCGACGAAGCCGTTCAGTTTCAGTTCGATCGCGCGCGGGTTCTCGCCCTCGGCGATGGCGATGATTCCCTCGACCATCATTTCGCGGAACTGCGCCTCGCTGCGCGCGCGCGACTTCAGCTTGCTCGCCACCGGCAGGAAGAACAGGTTGGCGAGCGCGACGCCGTAGATCGTCGCCACGAACGCCACCGCGATGCCGGGGCCTAGCCGCGACGGATCGGCGAGGTTGCCCATCACGTGGATCAGCCCCATCACCGCGCCGATGATGCCGATGGTCGGCGAGTAGCCGCCCATGCTTTCGTAGAACTTCGCTGCGTCGACATCGCGCCGCTCGCGCAGATAGGACTCCAGCTCCAGCACCGAGCGGATCGAGTCCGGCTCGCTGCCATCGACCAGCAGCTGCAGCCCCTTGCGCGCGAACGGATCCTTCTCGGTGTCGGCGACCGACTCCAGCCCGAGCAGCCCCTCTTTACGTGCCGCCGTCGCCCAGCGCACGACGCGGCCGATGCCGCCGCGATAGTCGAGCTGCGGCGGCCGGAACACCCAGATCATCCGCTGCAAGGCCAGCTTCAGCAGCGGCAGCGGCGTCTGCAGCGAGGCGGCGCCAAAGGTGCCGCCAATGACGATCAGCGCCGCCGGTCCATTGACCAGCGCGCCGATGTGGCCACCCTCCAGCGCATTGCCGCCGAGGATGGCGGCAAAGCCGATGATGACGCCTGCGATGCTGAGGATATCCATCCGCGATTGCTAATGAGCCTAGAAAGGGTTCAGTGGATATCGGCCAGACGCGGGCCAATTTGAGGGAGCGGCAGCACTTCGTCGGAAAGACCGGCTTTCGCCACCGCCATCGGCATGCCGTAAATGACGGAAGTGGCCTCGTCCTGCGACCAGATCGTGCTGCCCTGCTGCTTCAGCAGGCGCGCCCCATCGCAACCGTCAGCCCCCATGCCGGTCAGGATCACACCCAGCACCTGGTCGTGATAGACGTTGGCGGCCGACGCGAAGGTGATGTCGACGCTCGGCTTGTAATTCATGCGCTCGTCGCCGGGCAGTACCTTGACGCGCCCGCCCTTGACCACCATCAGCTGCTTGCCGCCCGGCGCCAGCAGCGCCAGCCCCGGCCGCAACTGATCGCCGTCGACCGCCTCTTTCACCTGAATCTTGCAGGTGCTGTTCAGGCGCTCGGCGAAGGCCGGGGTGAACGTCGCCGGCATGTGCTGGATCAGCACGATCGGCGCCGGGAAATTGGCCGGCAGCTGCGTCAGCACCGCCTGCAGCGCCACCGGGCCGCCGGTCGAGGTACCGATCGCCACCAGCGCCGGCCGCTTGATCGGCTTGCCCGGTGCCGGCCGCGCACGCTCGACCGGCGCGGTGCGCTCGGGCAGGCGAGCCGGAGCAGGCGTATGCGCAGCGGGGGTTGCGGCCGCAGCCGGACGAGCAGCAGGTGTCGACGCCGGCGCGGCTGCAGGGGCCAGCGGAATCGGCCGCCGCCGCGCGCGCGAAATATCGAGCAGACGCTGCGCCAACTTCTGCCGCAGATCGACCGCGTTGCGCGAGATCTCGTCGAAATTTTTCGGCAGGAAATCGACCGCACCGGCTTCGAGGGCATCGAGCGTGACGCGTGCGCCCTCATAAGTCAGCGACGAAAACATCAGGATCGGCGTCGGCTGTTTCGCCATGATTTCGCGCACGGCGGAAATGCCATCGAGCATCGGCATTTCATAGTCCATCGTGATCACGTCGGGCTTCAGCGCGATTGCCTTCTCGACCCCTTCACGGCCATTGCTGGCGGTGCCGACCACTTTCAAGCCCGGCGCGCCGTCGATCATCTCGGTCAGACGGCGGCGGAAAAAACTGGAGTCGTCGACGATGAGGACGGTGACCGTCATTGCAGACCTCTAGAAACGGGGATCAGTGCGCGTAGCGCTTCAGCATGCTCGGCACATCGAGGATCAGCGCGATGCGGCCGTCGCCGGTGATGGTGGCGCCGGACATGCCGGGCGTGCCCTGCAGCATCTTGCCGAGCGGCTTGATCACCACCTCCTCCTGACCGATCAACGCATCGACGACGAAGCCGACGCGCTGCGTGCCGACCGTGACGATGACGACGTGGGCGAACTCCGGCGCGCCCTGATCGCCGCCGTTGACCAGCCAGCGCTTCAGGTGGAACAGCGGGATCGCCTTGTCGCGGATCGTGATCACCTCGCGGCCGTCGACGACGTTGGTGCGACGCAGGTCCATGTGGAAGATTTCGTTGACGTTGACCAGCGGCAGCGCGAAGGTCTGCTGCCCCAGCATCACCATCAGCGTCGGCATGATCGCCAGCGTCAGCGGCACCTTGATCAGCAGCTGCGTGCCCTTGCCGATGGTCGAGATGATCTGCACCGAACCGTTCAGCTGCGTGATCTTGGTCTTGACCACGTCCATGCCGACACCGCGGCCGGAGACATCGGAAATCTCGGTCTTGGTCGAGAAGCCCGGCAGGAAGATCAGGTTGTAGCACTCGCTCTCGGACAGGCGCGCCGCCATGTCGGTGTCCATCAGCCCCTTCTCGACCACCTTGCCGCGCAGCACCTCCGCATCCATGCCGGCGCCGTCGTCGGTGATCGACAGCAGGATGTGATCGCCCTCCTGCTGCGCCGACAGCACGATCTTGCCGGCGCGCGGCTTGCCCGCCGCCGCGCGCTTGTCCGGCATCTCGATGCCGTGATCGACCGCGTTGCGCACCAAATGCACCAGCGGATCGGCCAGCGCCTCGACCAGATTCTTGTCGAGGTCGGTCTCCTCGCCGACCAGCTCCAGCGTCACCTCTTTGTTCAGGCTGCGCGCCAGATCGCGCACCACGCGCGGGAAACGACCGAACACCTTCTTGATCGGCTGCATGCGGGTCTTCATCACCGCTGCCTGCAGATCGGCGGTGACGACATCGAGGTTGGCCGCGGTCTTGGCGACCTCCTCGTTGCCGCTCTGCGCGCCGAGCCGCACCAGCCGGTTACGCACCAGCACCAGCTCGCCGACCATGTTCATGATGTCGTCGAGGCGCTGGGTATCGACCCGCACCGTGGTCTCGGCCTCTTTGGACTCCTTCGCCTCTTTCGCCGGCGCACCGCTGCGACCACCTTCATCGCCATCGGACAGCGCTTCGCGCACTTTCGCGGCGGCCGGCGATGCCGGTTTCGGCACGGGTACCGGCTTCGGTGCGGCGGCGGGTTTCGGCGCTGGCGCCGCAACAGCCGTTGCTTTACCCGCTCCCTGCAGCTGATCGAGCAGCGACTCGAATTCGTCGTCGCTGATCAGGTCTGAATTGCCGGCTGGCGCCGCAGCAGCGGGTGCCGCGGTCGACTTGCCGGAAGCGGCAGCGACCGTGCTCGTGGATTTATCGCCCTGCAACTGATCGAGCAGCGCCTCGAATTCAGCCTCGGTAATTTCATCGCCACTGGCTGCGGCAGGTGCTGCCGGAACAGCGGGGGCAGCGGCCGGACCCTTGCCCTGCAGCTGATCGAGCAGCGCCTCGAATTCGTCGTCGGTGATTTCGTCGGCGCCACCGGCAACGGCCTCCGATGGCGTGGCGGCGGGCGCGATCGCATCGAGGAACTGTTCGAACTCGGCGTCGGTGATATCGCCATCGGCGACGGCGACGGTTGCTGCGGCGACGGCTTCAACCTCGGCGACTTCGACGATCGCTGCCACCTCGACGGATTCGACCGCTGCCTCCTCGCCATGAACCAGCGCTTCCAGGCGCGCCAGCAATGCCGGTGCGGCCGGGCTCGGCATCTCGCCCGATTTGACCTCGCCGAACATCTCGTTGACGGCGTCGAGTGCCTGCAGCACCACGTCCATCAGCGCCGGCGTGACCGAGCGCTGGCCGTTGCGCAGCATGTCGAACAGATTTTCGGTGATGTGGCAGAGCTCGACCAGCGCGGTCAGCTGCAGAAAGCCGGCGCCGCCCTTGACGGTGTGGAAGCCGCGAAAGATGGCGTTCAACAGCCCGTGGTCGTCGGGACGCTGCTCGAGGTCGACCAGCTGTTCGGACAGCAGCTCGAGAATCTCGCCCGCCTCGACGAGAAAGTCCTGCAGAATCTCTTCGTCTTCGCCGAAGGACATGAATGACTGCTCCGAACTTTTAATAATTCAAACCGGGGTGTTCAGAAGCCGAGGCTGGAGAGCAGATCGTCGACGTCGTCCTGCCCCTGGACCACGTCGGCGCGCTCGGCGGCCTTGATCTGCGGCCCCTCTCCCACGATATCGGCCTGCGGCGCGCGCACCGGCTCAGCCTCATGCGCGCGGAACATGCCGGTCAGTTCTTCAACCTGGCCGGCCATCCGCATCAGCTCGACCAGACGCTCCTCGACCTCCTGCACCAGCGTGATGACGCGCTTGATCACCTGCCCGGACAGATCCTGAAAATCCTGCGCCAGCATGATCTCGTTGAACTTGCCGCCGAGTTCGGAGGCGCCGGCGGCGGTGAAGGTCAGGAACTGGTCGACGCGGCGATAGAGCTCGCGAAACTCGTCCGGGTTCATCTCGCGCCGCTGCAGCCGCTGCCAGTCGCTTTGCAGCGAATGCGCCTGCTCGCGCAGCTCCTCCACCATCGGCACGCCCTGCTCGACGATATCCATCGTCTTATCGGCCGATTTCTGCGTCAGATTAATTACGTAGTCGAGACGCTCCTTGGCATTGCCCATCTTCGAGGCGTGTTCGCCGTCGATTCCTGCCTTGGCCGTGTCGATCTCGAAGTTGACGATCGCCTCGTGCAGGCCGCGCGTCAGCTTGCCGACTTCGCGGTAGATACTGCGGTCGCGGACCTCGTTCATTTGTTGAATCGCTTCGGTAGCGCCGGGGAAATCGCCCTGTTCGAGACGTTCCATCAACACCATGGCGCGCTGTTTCAATTCATCGAACAGATCGCCACCGCCAAAGTTTGCCCCCTTGGCGAGAATTTCGTTGCCACCGCTCATCTCGGACTGCCCTCTGCAAGGACTGTTATGGGTTGGCGCCGATCATTTGCTGGCATCGATGCGCTCGAAGATCTTGTCGATCTTTTCCTTGAGAACAGCGGCAGTGAAAGGTTTGACCACGTAGCCGTTAACGCCGGCCTGCGCGGCCTCGATGATCTGGTCGCGCTTGGCCTCGGCGGTGACCATCAGCACCGGCAGCGATTTCAGCCGGTCGTCGGCGCGCACCGCCTTGAGCAGGTCGATGCCGGTCATGCCGGGCATGTTCCAGTCGGTGACGAGGAAATCGAAATTACCGCTCTGCAACATCGGCAGCGCGGTGTTGCCGTCATCAGCCTCGGAGGTATTGGTGAAGCCGAGATCGCGCAGAAGATTCTTGATGATGCGCCTCATGGTCGAGAAATCATCGACGATGAGAATCTTCATGTTCTTGTCCAAAGCAACCTCCTGACAGTCGCCCGCCGCCGCGGGCTACGATTTGCAACTTCTTAAATGATTCTTCACAGGCTGCATCTCGCATCGGAGAGACAGTCCCAAGTATTGGAGACACGGTCACAGACGCGGCGCACGGCCGCACCCGGCAAAAAGCCCCCTTAGTCTAGTCGCAGATGGCTTCCCGGCCAGTGCCGCGGCAACACGAGCAAAAACTCTCTACTCGCCTGCTCAATTGCTGATCAGTGAAGGGGCGCGCCCGCCTGTTATGTCTGGCTCTGGGGGGGCTTGGCACCGTGATTAACGAACCATGTCGTCGACGCTCCAGCCGCCGAGCTTGCCGCGCAGTCGCAGCGCCGCCTGGCTGTGGATCTGGCTGACCCGGGATTCGCTGACGCCGAGTACCAGGCCGATCTCCTTCAGGTTCAGCTCATCGCTGTAGTAGAGCGACAACACCAGCCGCTCGCGCTCCGGCAGCTCGCCGATGGCCGAGGCCAGCTGGCGGCGCAGCACATCGGCGTGCACGCCGCGCTCGGGCGACGGCTCGGCGCCGGCGATGAAGTCATCGGCATTGCCATCCTCACCGCCCAGTTCGTCGAGGCTGAACAGCTTGGTGCAGAGCGAATCCTGCGCCAGCGCGTGGTACTCCTCGATCGACATCTCCAGCTCGGCGGCCACCTCGGTATCGGTGGCATCGCGGCCGAGCCGTTTGCCGAGGCGCGCCATCGCGTCCTGCAGTTTGCGCGCGTTGCGATGCACCGAGCGCGGCGCCCAGTCACCGCGCCGCACCTCATCGATCATCGAACCGCGAATGCGAATGCCGGCGAAGGTCTCGAAGCTGGCGCCCTTGCCGGCGTCGTAGTTGCGCGACGCCTCCAGCAGGCCGATCACGCCGGCCTGCATCAGGTCGTCGAGCTGCACGCTGGCCGGCAGCCGCGCCATCAGGTGATGGGCGATGCGCTTGACCAGCGGGGTGTAGCGTTCCAGCAGCGCCTCCGGTGTCTCACCGCGCGCGGCGCCGTACATC
Source organism: uncultured Verrucomicrobiaceae bacterium (assembly GCA_964638025.1). Classification (GTDB taxonomy): domain Bacteria; phylum Pseudomonadota; class Gammaproteobacteria; order Pseudomonadales; family CAMLJR01; genus CAMLJR01. The sequence continues at coordinate 77,044 of CAZWXW010000004.1, read as the reverse complement.
GCCAGCGGTTTGGATGTCATGGCTATCCCGCTTCGTCAGCCTGGACCAGCTGCTCGACGAAGAATTCGAGGTGGCCGCGCGGCGTCGACGCCAGCGGCCAGCGGTCGACCTTCTCGGCCAGCGCCTTGAACGCCAGTGCCGCCTTGCTGCGCGGCGCCGCCTCGACCACCGCCTTCTGGCGCTGGATCGCCTTGCGCATCGTCTCGTCGTGGGGAATGGCGCCGACGTACTGCAGTGTCACGTCGAGGAAGCGGTCGGCGGCCTGGGTCAGCTTGTTGAAGAGCGCCTGCCCCTCCTGCAGCGAGCGCACCTGGTTGACCAGCACGCGGAAGCGGGTCATGCCGTAATCGCGATTGAGCAGCTTGACCAGCGCGTAGGCGTCGGTGATCGACGACGGCTCGTCGCAGACCACCAGCAGCACCTCCTGCGCGGCGCGCACGAAGCTGACCACCGAGTCGGAGATGCCGGCGGCGGTGTCGACGATCAGCACGTCGATCTGCTGGCTGATCTCGCTGAAGGCGTGGATCAGGCCGGCGTGCTCCTGCGGGCCGAGCTGCGCCATGCGCTGGGTGCCGGACGACGACGGAATGATGCGGATGCCGGCCGGCCCGGTGATCATCACGTCGAGCAGGTCGCAGCGGCCGAGCAGCACGTCTTCGAGCGTGCGCTTCGGCGTCAGGCCGAGCAGCACGTCGACGTTGGCCAGACCGAGGTCGGCATCGAGCAGCGCCACCCGCCGGCCGAGCTGGGCCAGCGAGACGCTGAGGTTGATGGCGACGCTGGTCTTGCCGACACCGCCCTTTCCGCCGGTGACGGCGATCACTTGCACCGGGTGGGTACGACTCATGCGCGTGTGGACTCCTCGGCGCGGTTGAACGGGCGGTCGCGCGAACCGCCGGCGACCCGGCTGTCGCGCGACGGGGGGCGCACGACCGGCGCCGGACGAAAGTGCGCGTAATTGTAGACGCTTTATGACGATCGACCGGTCGTCATCGCAGCGCTATTCCGATTCCGCCACTAACCGGCCATGGCGCCGGCGAACGAGGCCGCCAGCCGCGCTTCGTCGGCCTCGACCTGCCGCGCCAGCGCGATCGCCTGGCCGACCAGCTTTTTGGCGCTGGCCGGCGCCAGATCGTTCGGAATCGCCTGGCCGTTGGCGACGTAGGCCAGCGGCAGCCGGTTGGCGATCGACAGGCTCAGCACCTCGCCGACGCTGGCGGCCTCGTCGAGCTTGGTCAGCACGCAGCCGATCAGGTTGCCGGTGCGGTAGCAGCGGTGCGCCGCCTGCAGCACCTGGCGCTGGCTGTTGGCGGCCAGCACCTGCAGCACCTGCAGCCGGTCGCCGAGCGCGTCGAGCGCGGCCAGCTGCTCCTTCAGTACCGGCGAGCTGGCACCGAGGCCGGCGGTATCGATCAGGACCAGTTTGCAGTGGCGGAGTTCATAAAGGACGTTGACCAGATCGGCGGGCCGGTTGGCCACCTTGACCGGCACGTTGAGGATGCGGCCGAGCGTGCGCAGCTGCTCGTGGGCGCCGATGCGGAAGCTGTCGAGCGTCACCAGAGCGACGTCGGCGTTGCCGTGCGCCAGCACGTGGCGCGCCGCCAGCTTGCCGATGGTGGTGGTCTTGCCGACGCCGGTGGGGCCGACGAAGGCGAACACTCCACCGCGCGCGACCGGGTCGTCGAGCACCGGCAGGCGCGCGGTCAGGCTCGACATCAGCCGCTGCCACTGTTCACGCGGCGGCAGCAGGCCGACCCTGGCGCGCGGGTCGTCGCCCTGCTCGGCCAGCAGCGCGTTGACGGTATCGGCGTCGAGACCGAGCCGCTGCAGCCGCCGCCACATCGCAGCATCGGCCGGGCGCTGCGCGCGGTACTGCTGCCACGCCAGCCCCGACAGCTGGTTCTCGATCAGGTCGCGCATCGAGCGCAGCTCCTGCTGCATCTGCCACCAGGCGGCATCGCCACGCGCCGGCGCCGCGCGCTCGCCGGACAGCTCGGAGAAATCGTCGGCGGCCGGCGCGGCGGCGGGCTGGGCAATGGCAGCCGCCGCGGTCGGCGCGGCCGCGGCGGGCGCTACCGGCGCGGCCGGCGGCGGCACCGGCATCTCGGTGCTGGCCAGCAGCTCGATGCCGCCGGGCACGCGCCGGTTGGCCAGGATCACCGCCTCGTCGCCGAGCTCCTCGCGCACCATGCGAAGCGCGGTACGCATGTCCGGGGCCACGAAATTCTTCATCGCTCTTCTCCCATCAGCCGATCGACGCTTCGATCGTCACCTGCTTGTCGTCCGGCACTTCGGTGTAGGCCAGCACGCTCATCTCACCGTTGACGTAGCGGCAGAAGCGCGCCAGCACCGCCCGCAGCGGCGCCGCCACCAGCAGCACGGCCGGCTTGCCGGCCATCTCCTGCTTCTGCGCCGCGTCGCGGATCGCCTGCTGCAGCCGCTCGGCCAGTCCCGGTTCGAGCACGATGTCGTCACCCTGACCGCTCTGCTGCGACTGCTGCAAAGCCTTGAGCAACATCTGTTCCATCGCCGGCGCCAGCGTGATGACTGGCAAAGTCTCTGTATTTCCAAAGATTTTCTGCACGATGATGCGGCTGAGAGCAGCCCGCACGACGGCGGTGAGCGCGACGGGATCTTGACTCCGACCGCCGACGCCGGCCAGCGCCGAGGCGATCGTGCGCAGGTCGCGGATCGGCACCCGCTCCACCAGCAGGTTCTTCAGCACCGTCAGCAGCGTGTTCATCGACACGCTGCCCGGCACCAGATCCTCGACCAGCTTCGGCGACTGCTTGCCCAGCACCTGCAGCAGGTTCTGCACCTCGTCGTAGCCGAGCAGCTCGTGCACATGCTTCAGCAGCAGCTGGTTCAGGTGGGTGGCGACCACGGTGCTGGCGTCGACCACGGTGTAGCCGAGCGTCTGCGCGTGATCGCGCTGCGCCGGATCGATCCACACCGCATCGAGCCCGAACGCCGGATCGCGTCCTTTGATACCGTCGAGCTGACCGAACACCTGGCCGGGGTTGATCGCCAGTTCGCGATCGGGGTGGATCTCGCCCTCGCCGGCATTCACGCCGAGCACGGCGATGCGATAACCGTTCGGACGCAGGTCGAGGTTGTCGCGGATATGCACCGACGGCACCAGAAAGCCGATCTCCTGCGACAGCCGCTTGCGAATGCCCTTGATGCGGCCGAGCAGCTCGCCGCCCTGCCCCTTGTCGACCAGCGGAATCAGCCGGTAGCCGACCTCCAGCCCGATCGCGTCGACCGGCTGCACATCGTCCCAGCCCAGCTCCGGCATCTCCGGCGTCGCCGCCTTCTGCTGCTGCGTCATGGTCTGCGCCTGTGTCGCCTGCAGCTGCTGCGCGGAGGCCTGCTCGCGCTTCTTGTTGATCGCCCAGGCGCCGCCGCCGGCCAACGCGGCCAGACCGAGAAAGGCGACATGCGGCATGCCGGGAATCGCTCCCATCAGACCGAGGATCCCCGCCGTGATGCCCAGCGCCCTCGGCGACTCGAACATCTGGCTGCGCACCTGCTCGCCCATATCCTTCGAGCTGCTGACGCGCGTCACCATGATCGCCGCCGCCACCGACAGCAGCAGCGACGGAATCTGCGCCACCAGGCCGTCGCCGATGGTCAGCAGCGAGTAGATCTCGGTCGCCTGCGCGAAGGTCAGGCCGTGCTGCACCATGCCGATGGCGAAGCCGCCGATCAGCGTGACGATCATGATCAGGATGCCGGCCACGGCGTCGCCGCGGACGAACTTGCTGGCGCCGTCCATCGAGCCGTAGAAGTCGGCCTCCGAGCCGACCTCCTCGCGGCGCGCGCGCGCCTGGTCCTGATCGATCAGGCCGGCGTTGAGGTCGGCGTCGATCGCCATCTGCTTGCCCGGCATCGCATCGAGGGTGAAACGCGCGCTGACTTCCGAGATACGTCCGGCGCCCTTGGTGACGACGACGAAATTGATGATGACGAGGATCAGGAAGACGACGATGCCGACCGCGTAGTTGCCGCCGATCACCACCGAGCCGAAGGCGTGGATCACCTGCCCGGCCGCCTCCGGCCCGTCCTGGCCGTACAGCAGCACGACGCGGGTCGAGGCGATGTTCAGCGCGAGGCGCAGCAGCGTCGCCACCAGCAGCACGGTCGGAAACACGGCGAAATCGAGCGGCCGCAGCGCGTAGACCGCCACCAGCAGCACGACGATCGACAGCGCGATGTTGAACGTGAACAGCACGTCCAGCAGGAACGGCGGTATCGGCAGCGTCACCATGCCGAGCATCACCAGCACCAGGATCGGCACGCCGAGGTTGCCCTGCGTCAAGCTCTTGAGGGTGTCGCCCAGCGAACGGGGAGCGGCGGTGGTACTGGTGCTCAAGGGAGTGGTCTCCGGTCAACAAATTGTCGGCGCGAGCCTGTCGAAGCGGGCCATCGCAAGAACCGTTCCGATTTCGATCCGCATCAATCCACCCGCTTGCCGCGCGCGTCGTAGCGCATCTCCGGCGGCAGCTCGATGTCGCCGAGCGGCTTCGGCCGCTTGCCTTGCCCGCCGCTGTAAGCCTTCAGCTGGAACACGTAGGCCAGCACCTGCGCCACGGCCAGATAGAGCGGGCCGGGAATCTCCTGATCGATGTCGGTGGTGTAGTAGATGGCGCGCGCCAGCGGCGGCGCCGGCAGCAGCTGCACGCCGTGGGCGTTGGCGATCTCGCGGATCTTCAGCGCCATCTGGTCGACGCCCTTGGCCACCACCTGCGGCGCGCCGCCGTTGGCGGGGTCATATTTCAGCGCCACCGAGAAGTGCTCGGGGTTGGTGATGACGACGTCGGCCTGCGGTACCGCCTCCATCATCCGGCGCCGCGCCATCTCGCGCTGCAGCTGGCGGATGCGGCTCTTGACCTCGGGCTTGCCCTCGGTCTCCTTCATCTCCTCGCGCACCTCCTGCATGCTCATCTTCAGCTTGCGGTTGTGCTCGAACAGCTGCCACGGCACATCGACCGCGGCGATCAGCACCATGCCGAGACTGACGGTCAGCACCGCCCAGCCGGCGGTTTTCAGTGCGTCGCTGAAAGCCGACTCCAGCGCCTGCAGCCCCAGTGCCAGCAGATCCTGCTGCAGCGAGATCACCACCATCACGGCAATGCCGGAAAGCACCGAAAACTTGGCCAGCGCCTTCAGCAACTCCACCAGCGCATGCATCGAGAACATCCGCTTCAACCCCTGCAGCGGATTGATGCGGCTCCCCTTCGGCATCAATGCCTTGCTGCTGAACAGCCAGCCGCCCATCGCAACCGGCCCCGCCACCGCCGCCAGCATCAGCAGCGAGAACAGCGGCAGCAGCGCCTCCAGTGCCGCCAGCGCGGTGATGCCGAGATGGGAAACGGCCAACTTGCTGTCGAACGCCACTTCGCGCGGCAGCGCAAAGTTGAAACGCATCTGACCGAGCAGCGCCGATCCGAGCGAGCCGCCAAAGATCAGCAGGCCGCTGACCCCGCCCAGCAGCACGAACAGCGTCGCCAACTCGCGCGAACGGGCGATCTGCCCCTCATCGCGGGCTTTCTCCTGCTTTCGGGGGGTCGCCTCTTCTGTCTTTTCCTGACCCGATTCACTCTCGGCCACGGCAATGCCTCAGCTAGATCGCCACGGCGCCGAAAAATTGGCGCCAGATCGCTATTCAGGGTGTCAGAGCAAGGGGTATGCCGGTCCGACCCGGCGCAGCGGCAGCATCTGCATTTGGTCGACCACGGCACTCCGATTAGACTGCCGGGCAGGCCTTCAAGCGCGGTCAAACGCGCTTCGCAAACTGGTCAAAACCGGGCCGTTCGATAATCAGCAAGGGAGTTGTTTTGCATGGGAGCTGTTCGCCGCTGGCGCTGGGGCTGGTTGTTGACCCTGGGGGTGCTGGCGCTGCTGATCTGGGCCGCCATCCACTTCGGCCGCGCGGAGCTGGCCAACTCCAAACGGCAGGCGCACTACCTGTCGCAGCTGGCCTCCGAGCTGAAGTTTCGCGTCGACCCCGGCCCCAGCCCCGATATCCGCTTCCCGGTGGCCGGCCCCTACGACATCCGCCTCGGCTACAGCCACATCCCCGACTTCGTCACCCGTCTCGAACAGCGCGACTTCGCGGTGACGGCACAGGCGCGCTGGTCGCCGCGCATGTGGACGCTGTACGACATCGGCCTGTTCCCGATCTTCCGCGAACAGCCGCAGAGCGGGCTCGACCTGTTCGACCGCGATGGCGAGCTGCTGCATCGCGGCCGCTTTCCCGAGCGCGTCTATGACCGCTTCGAATCGGTGCCGACGGTGCTGGTCGACGCGCTGCTGTTCATCGAGAACCGCGAGCTGCTCGACATGAGCCAGCCGACGCGCAACCCGGCCGTGGAATGGGATCGCTTCGCCAAGGCGGCGGCGCTGCAGCTGATGAAGCGGGTCAACGACGACGGCGGCCGCTCCGGCGGCGGCTCCACGCTGGCAACGCAGATCGAGAAGTACCGCCACTCGCCCGACGGACTGACGCGCACGCCGCAGGACAAGCTGCGGCAGATGGCCTCGGCGTCGATCCGCGCCTATATGAATGGCGAGGACACGCGACCGGTGCGACAGCAACTGGTGGTCGACTACCTGAACACCGTGCCGATGGCGGCGCGGCGCGGCTACGGCGAGGTCAACGGCATCGGCGACGGCCTGTGGGCCTGGTATGGACGCGACTTCGACGAGGTCAACGCATTGCTGCGTGGGCTGAGCGACGGCAACAGCGGCGGCGGTGCCATTCTGCGCGTCGACCTGAAGGAGGCGGCACTCGCCTTCAAGCAGGCGTTGTCGCTGGTCATCGCGCAGCGCCGCCCCGCCTGGTATCTGCACAAGGGCGAGCCCGAACTGCGCGAGCTGGCCGACAGCCATCTGCGGCTGCTGGCGAGTGCCGGCCGCATTCCGGAGGCGCTGCGCGACGCAGCGCTGCCGTTAGACCTGCAGCTGCAGCGCGAACTGATCAAGTCGCCGCCGGTCTCGTTCGTCGAGCGCAAGGCCGCCAACGCGATGCGCAACTCGCTGGCCAACCTGCTCGGCGTCAAGCAGCTGTACGAGCTCGATCGCCTCGACCTGCAGGCTCGCAGCACGCTCGACAACACCGTGCAAAGCGCCGCCACGCAGATGCTGACCGCCGTGCGCACGCCGGAGGGCGCGCGCGCCGCCGGCCTCTATGGCTACCGCCTGCTGCGCGAAGATAACGACCCGGCGCAACTGCAGATCAGCTTCACGCTGTACGAACGCGCCGGCGACGCCAACCTGCTGCGCGTGCAAAGCGACAACCAGGACCGCCCGTTCGACCTGAACCAGGGCGCCCGCCTCGACCTCGGCTCCACCGCCAAGGTGCGCACGCTGGTCAGCTACCTCGAAGCGATCGCCGGTCTCTACCGTCGCTATGCCGGCATGAAACCGGATGCGTTGGCGACGCTGATGATCCATGAGCGCGACGCGCTGGCGCACTGGACGCGCGACTGGCTCGCCGCCAATCCAGGCGGCACGCTGAACGACATCCTGATGGCGGCCATGGAACGACAGTATTCGGCCAGCACCGCCGAGGTGTTCTACACCGGCGGCGGCGTGCACCGTTTCGCCAACTTCGAAAAAGACGATACCTATCGCATCGTGTCGGTGCGCACCGCGCTGCACGAGTCGATCAACCTGCCGTTCATCCGCATCATGCGCGACGTCGTCCGCCACACCATGCTGACGCTGTCCGAGACCAATGCGAGCCTGCTGACCGATCGCAGCGACCCGCAGCGGCAGGAGTACCTGACCCGCTTCGCCGACCTCGAAGGGCGCAAATTCCTCGGCACCTTCTATCAGCGCTATCGCGGCCTCGACGCCAGCGCCGCGCGCGACAAGCTGCTGCAGCGCGTGCGACCGACACCGCGCCGCGTCGCCACCGCCTTCCGCAGCGTCTCGCCCACCGCCTCGTTCAACGAATTTGTCGTCGCCATGCGCGCGCGGCTGCCCGCCGACAAACCGCTCAGCGACGGCGATCTGCAGTCGCTCTACAGGCGCTACGCCATCGACCAGTTTTCACTGACCGACCGCGGCTACATCGCCGGCATCCATCCGCTGGAGCTGTGGCTGGTGGCCCGGCTGCAACAGAACCCGCAGGCGACGCTGTCGGACCTGATCAACGACAGCACCAGCCAGCGCCAGGAGGTCTACTCCTGGCTGTTCAAGACCCGCCACAAGCGCGCGCAGGATGTGCGCATCAGCAACCTGATCGAGCTGGAAGCGTTCCGACAGATCCACAGCGACTGGCAGAAGCTCGGCTACCCGTTCAATGCGCTGACCCCCTCCTACGCCTCCGCCCTCGGCGCCTCCGGCGACCGCCCGGCGGCACTCGCCGAACTGATGGGCATCATCGTCAACGGCGGCGTGCGCATGCCGGTCAACCGCATCGACCAGTTGCAGTTCGCCAGGGCGACGCCGTACGAAACCCGTCTCGACTACCACGCGCCCGCCGGTGAGCGGGTGATGACGGCCGAGGTGGCGGAGGTGCTGCAAGGCGTGCTGTACGGCGTCGTCGAGCAGGGCACCGCGCGCCGCATCAACAACGTGCTGGTGCGCAGCGATGGCAGCGTGATTCGCATCGGCGGCAAGACCGGCACCGGCGATCGCCGCATCGACCGCATCAGCGCCGGCGGCCAGCGCATCTCATCGAAAGTGGTCGGCCGCTCGGCCACCTTCGTCTTCATGATCGGCGAACGCTTCTTCGGCACGCTGACCACCTACGTCCCCGAAGAGCACGCCGCCGAGTTCGGCTTCACGTCGGGCATCTCGTTGCAGCTGCTGAAGAGCCTGGCGCCGAAGCTGATGCCACTGCTGGAAAATCCTCCGCCGCTGCGCACGCCGGAACATCCGGCGCTGGAACCAGCCGCGCCGCCACAGCGCGAACCGGAACCGACTGACAGCGACGCCGCAGCCGAAACACTGCCGGCCGTCAACGGCACCGATGCCGCCTTCGTCGCGCCCACCGACGAAGCCGATGCGGCAGCCACCGATGACGACTCGGCGCCACCCGGATTTTCCGAGCCGGACGAGACCAATGATGCTCCCGTCGAGCCACCGGTTGCGCCGTGACCCGCTGCGTGAATCGAGAAACAGGGCAACAGTGGACAAGTGTCGACCCCAGGGAGAAAATGCGCGCCTTCGCTGAAGGCCACGGTCTGGCGAAAACATCAGGAAGAGTGGCAGAGCGGTTGAATGCACTGGTCTTGAAAACCAGCGTAGGTGCGAGCCTACCGTGGGTTCGAATCCCACCTCTTCCGCCACCTCCGGCGTCCCCCCGTGTTAGATTCCCCCCATTCGTCTCGTCGCCGACCAAGATCGAGCAATGATCAGCCTCTCCGCTGCGCTCCTCTACATTCTGTTGAGCCTCTGGCCGTGTATCGAGTACGCCTCGCTGCTCTCCGAAGCCATCGAGCAGACCCGGCTGCATACCGCCGTCTTGGCTGTCGTGACGGGTGTAGTGCTGCTTGTCGCAAAACGCCGAATTGCAGCCCTCCTCTTGTTGCTGGGCGCGGCGGGAAACCTGCTGTGGATCTACACCGCCTACAGCCCCACGCATGCAAGCGCCCTCGCAACGACAGCGCGCAGTGACCGATTCAGGATCCTGAGCTTCAACGCACACATCAATAATCGCGACATCCGCAGCCTCGTCGATTCGATCGAGCTCTCGAACGCAGACTTCGTACTGATCATCGAAGCCAACGCGCAGCTGAAGAGGGCGTTGGTTGAGGCACTGAAAACACGCTACCCGTACCACACCGACAGTCGGGGCAGCCATCGACACAGTGAGCTGATCGCATTCTCCAAACACGGAATGATCGATACGGATAATTATTTGCGCATCGGCCCACGAGCACAGCAGATACTGTTTGTCCCGCTCGTTTTCAACGGCGATCAGCTCAACATCTACGGACTTCACACCCTGTCGCCGATATCCAGCGACAAGCCCACAGAGGAAAGAATCGCGATACGTCACCAGCAGGTAAACCAGCTGATCCACCATATCGCCAGCGAAAATGGCAATACGCCCTTCATCATCGCTGGCGACATGAACAGTGCGCCGTGGCACACCAGCATGCGCGGCCTGCGGACCATTCTGAAGGCGGGCAATGCCGACAGCCCACCTGCTCTCAACCTGACCTGGCCAACCTGGCTCCCGCTCCCGTTCGCCATACCGATCGATCACATTTACCACAGCCAGACGCTCTGCCGTCTGCAAACCCACATGATCGAAATTCCCGGCTCGGATCACCGGGCAGTTTATGCGGATTTGACCATCTGCCCGGGCAACTAACCCTCCGCCCGTCCATACCTGCGCAGCAGCGGCCGCCCCAGAAATCCCTGAATACCGAGCATTGCCGCGTTCACACAGAGCAGCGCCAGCGCCGCCCCCCACAGTCCCAGTACCGGAATCAACAGTATGTTGAGAGAAAGGGCGATCACCAGCATGACCATGATCGACTTGAACAGCAGGGCATCCTCATGGTGGCTGTAGAAAACCAGAACCTGAACCTCCCTCAGAAGACTGAAGACAACGCCGACCAGCACGATCCACATAACAGGCAGCCACTCGATAACCAGCGGCTTGTCGAGGTATGGCAGTAGCAGACTCACGACAACGCCCGCCGCTATCGACATCGCTGCGGAAACGACCGCCGTTCGCTTCATGCACTGCCGGTACATGACCGGATACAGGTTGTCCGCCTCCTTGCAGGCCATCACCAGCTTCGGCCTGTAGAACTGCACCACACCGCTGTAGACGAGATTGAAAAGCGCGCTGTAGATAGTCCAGAAGAAGACATAGACCCCCGCCAGCTCCAACCCGAGAAAGAGCGTGATCAGATACCGGTCTATGTAGAAGGAAACGGTTGCCCCAAGAGAATTGAAGTAGGGAAATTTCGCGGCACGAATCGCGCTGAAGAACCATGCTCCACTGCCCCCCCTGCCGGCCGACATGCGCCAAGGCCACTCCCGGACAACATAGGCCACGGCCAGCAGCCCACAGAATCCACCCAGCAGCCAGCACAACAACACTGACTCCATATTGCGAAAAGCCGGCTCATGGAATGCCAGCAACATATAGACAAGCATCCAGACAGCGGAGCGGACAAACAGGATGAGATTCGCCGATATAGCCTTGGATCGATTCAGCAATAGCTGATAGGCATCGACATGCAGGTGCTCCATGAACAACACCGGCAGTAACAATGCCCAGAAGGTCACATGCCCTGTTGTCGCTCCCCAGGCCATGACAACGCAGGTCACCAGCAGATAAACAGGAGCAATCCATGATAGATAGCGGACAACGCCCTTGACGATCCCCGCCGGAGATTCGCTGACCGCCTCCCTGATCAGGCTGTAATTGATACCCAGGCCGAGAAGTACCGGAAGCAGAACACCCGCGCCAACCACCAGCCCATAGACGCCAACCTCATGAAAACCGAGAAACTTCGCGAGGAATAGCGTGAACAGGAACTTGACCAGCAGAACAGTGACCCTGATCGCCATAACCGACAGCGACGCCACTGCGCCCCGGTCAATCTTGTTCAACATTGCGTTACCGTCCCCACCCATGGCGCTGACACAGACTATAAAGCACGACATCCCTTCGACCGAAACCCTATTCGGGCCATAGACGACATAGAAAATCAGTTAGACCACAACACCATTAAAATACAAAGCGTAATTATTGGTGAAAATAAGACAGAACCAGAACTTTACCCATCCCACCGCAAAGCCAAATTCGAAAAATTCCACTCGTTTCGTGTATACGTCACGCTTCTAACAAGAAGGATTTTAAACATCAACAAAAAGGAAATACTGTTCGCTTATCCCCTAGCGGGCACCACACCTCCGATCTCTAAACAGGTCTGGATGACAATTCCAGAGCCAATAGTTAAAGAGACAAGATCACGGACAAGCGCCGACATCCGTGACTGGTACATTACTTGCTCGAAACCCTTGGGACTACCTAACGACTATACCTAGCGGCATTTAGCCAACAGGTATGTGACCAGGAGGTTTTCGTTGAATAGTCACATTCGCATGGACCAGCTGGCACTTGGGCAGCAGGTACCACTCAACCGAGCGCGACGCCTCCTGCAATATCGGGACACATTGTCGTCTCACGCTCAGCTCGTCCTGAGCGTCTTGTCCTCCACGCTGGTGCTGGCCGCAATGGCAGTTCTGAGAGATGGATACCTTCACTCAAACTACCGCTACCTGCTCATCATCATCGCACTCAGCCAGATGACCATCTACAACTGGCGCGGAGTCTATCGGCGCTTCAATGGCCTCACCAGCGGAAGTCTGAGAATAGGCCGTTCATGGCTGTTACTAGTGATACTGGCGATAACCGCCATGTTCCTGAGTCAGTCCAGCAACAGTTTTTCCCGCACGGTAATTCTTGGCTGGGCCATTATTGGCTACGCATCGCAGGTAGCCATCTACTACGTGTTTTCCATACTGAGCAGCAGATCAAAACTCCACGCCAACCCGGCTCGCAACTCCATGGTCATTGGCGGTGGGCTCCTTGCCAAGGAACTCATCGACAGCATCAACCGAAACAGCTGGATAAACGACCGGGTCATCGGATGCGTGCATGACGATATCGGTCCCCGGGGGATTTCCCCCGAGAACCTTCTCGGCATCCCGCACCTTGGAAAGACCAGAAATATCAGCAATCTGATTGCCACTCACCAGATATCCAAGGTCTATATCGCGGTATCCATTGGCCAGTCGAGAGATATCGAACGCATCTACAGAATGCTGTCGTCCAGCACGGTAGACATCGTATGGGTTCCAGACATCTTCTCCATGCAACTGATCAATCACTCGATCAAGGAGCTCAATGGACTTCCGCTGATAACACTGTCGGAGTCGCCGCTGGCATCGGAAACCAGGGCTCTTCTAAAAGGCATCTTTGACAAAACAATCGCTTTGTTGATGCTGATCATTCTGAGCCCACTGATGCTGGCCGTCACCTTTCTGGTATGGCAATCGTCACCGGGGCCAATAATCTTCAGGCAGAAGCGACACGGCTGGGATGGCCGCGTCATTGAGGTCTGGAAGTTTCGCTCGATGAAAATCCATGAAGACAAGCGCGTCAGCCAGGCCAGGCGCAATGACAATCGAGTGACCCGCATCGGAAAATTCATCCGCCGTACGAGCATCGACGAACTACCGCAACTGTTCAATGTCCTTCAGGGAACAATGTCCCTGATCGGCCCACGCCCACATGCCGTCGAACACAACGAACTCTATTCGAAACAGATCAAGTTCTACATGCTTCGCCATCGCGTGAAGCCGGGAATCACCGGCCTTGCACAGGTCTCCGGCTATCGCGGCGAAACGGAAACCCTAGAAAAAATGCTGAAGCGTGTCGAATTCGACATCCACTACATAAACAACTGGTCCCTGCTGATGGATGTAAAAATCCTGCTGAAGACCCCGTTCTCACTGCTCAGCAAAGATATCTACTGACCAAAATCATACGGATACGACTACGTTATTGTCACAGATCACGGTTATGTCAATGGCGGCCTCGCAAACATTGCCATACAACAAGCAATAGGCCTGAAAGAATCCGGGAAAAAGCATGGAGTCTAGAAGCATTTGGGTGGATTATGCAAAAGCCATTGGGATCATCCTGGTTGTCTATGGACATGTATCCAGGGGGCTAAACAACGCCGGAATAGAGCTGCCAACAGAGTTATTCAGACTTGTTGATAGCATCGTTTACAGCTTTCACATGCCTCTCTTTTTTTTCCTTTCAGGTCTGTTTTTTCATGGATCCTTTTCCACGAAAGGAGGAAAAAAACTAATATTCAGCAAAGTTGACACCGTACTTTATCCCTATCTTCTTTGGTCGATCATTCAGGGGAGCGTGGAGGCACTACTCTCAAAATTTACCAATGGAAGTACATCTTTCAACGACATCCTTTCAATTATTTGGTCGCCTATAGCACAGTTTTGGTTTTTGTATGTTCTATTTTTATCCTTTGTTTTTGCCTCAGCCATTTACTCACTATTCTCTGAAAGATTTACCGCTATCGTCTTTCTTCTGTCGGCCGCACTGTATTCATACTCATCAATGCTCCCTCAGATCTATATTCTCAAAGTCATAGCCGAAAACTTTGCGTTCTTTATCCTGGGTATTGTTTTTTCGATGTATTTCAATATCGGGCTCCTTACATCAACAAAAATTTTTCTCGGGTCCGCCCTCTCCTTTGCAATAGCTCAGTGGATATTTCATGGCTACCTATCCATGCGGTACACCGACAGGGGATTGCTCTCATTAGCTTTAGCCCTCATATCAATTTTTTTTGTGATATCCACTTCTGCACTTCTTTCCAAAAAACGCTATAGATTACTGGCTTATATTGGCTCATCTTCAATGGCAATTTATTTAATGCATATTCTTGCTGGAAGTGGCGCCAGGATTGCGTTGCATAAAATTCTAAACCCAGATTATTTCGTGATTCATTTGCTATTTGGATTATTTGTTGGCCTGCTCGCCCCTCTTATTGCATTGCTTGCGATCAACAAGCTGAAAATACCGTATGTTTTTTCCGCCCCAATTAGCTCTCTTGTCGAAAACTCGTACAACAAGGCATCCCGGCGGATAGCCCGATGATGAAGCCATGCACTAGAGGTTTTCTCTGTACAACCATCGTGGGGCTTTACACTTACCTGACAAGCGCCTGCTTTCTATGAAAGAAAGGCCAGGACGGATCGAAAGCTTTTATCGGCTTCGCCGGAACACCTGAATAAAGCATGTATTTTTCATCATAGGACTTGTGCAGCGTCGAGTTTGCCGCAAGCGTAGAACCATCCGGCAGCCTCCCTCCCTTGAGCACCACCGAACAGGTAGCCACCCGACAATAATTCCCGATGACGATAGGTGCTGACTCCTGCCGACATCTTTCCAGGCTGATTCCGTGAGTAAAGAAAGCGGAGTGAATACCGGCAATGGTCGAGTAGCTTCCAATTTTTATGGTATTGCAGCAGTCAAAATAGTGAAAATTACCAACCTTCGTCTCATCTCCAATCACCAGGGCCGGAAACCTCTCGCGCTCATTGGAAAAGTGCAGAGTCGACCCCATCGGAATCCCACCCACGCGATTTGCGCTCCCCAGGTCGGAATTTCTCCCAATGCGTAAAAGTTCCACGTTCCTGATGAAGTTGAAGTTCCCAATACGGGCTCCCTCTCCCATCTCTATCCGGCCAGCTTCGACATAAGAGAAACCGATCTTTGCTGCCCCATGAATTGAACAGTTCATGAAGCCGTTGTAGATCCTGATCTTCATGAAGCTCGGCATAACCATCAACAGGAGGTTAAAAAATAGCTTCAGCGTACGCCTCACCTTGTTCATGCATGCACCCTGACCTTTTCTCTCGCCCGAGACTTTCCGCTGTATAACTGGATACCCGCCAGAAGTATCACGAAACTCACATAAGTCCCCATATAGAACAAGGATTGAACGCAAAGAAGCGACGCGAAAATTCCGACGCTACTGGTCAAACTCCAACTCCTGACCGCATGGACAGCCAGCATCAGGAAAAGGGCCACGACATAAACATACCCCAGCGCTCCATAGCGGAGATTGAACAGCGCCCAGGAATAATGGGCGTGCCCGTAATCCCGGATATATCGATGAGTAAACTTTACGTTGTATAAACCTCCATGCCCCAATCCAAAGTAAACAGCCTCATCGCCTTTGTATCTAAGCTCATTCTTGATGCTTCGGTACTCCTCACCCCGCTCGCCAATCGATCCCTTGCTCTCCTGAAAATCGATGCTTGCCAACGCAACCAGCCGCTTGTACGTTCTCGAGTCCTCGGGAAGCAGCGACCAGCCAACGGCGACCGCCCCGACAAATGCAACGAGCAACAATGAAGAGGATGCCGGCCTCCTCATGAAAACCGTGACCAAATAGATGAGCACGGCCGCAGCCGCGAATATCATTGATGTTCTATTCAAATCTTGATAGTTGAACAGGATTACGACGAAGAACAGGAAAAGGTTGTGTCTTTTAAGATTGCCACCGATCAACGCCGCAAAAAACAGGGGCACGTAAATCCCGACAAGAATACCGCTGGCTGAATATGTAGACGGGCGCCCAATGGAAACCGCCAGGAAACCAGAAAGACAGACGAACACGATTATCAACGAGCAGGAGAAAAGAAGCCTGTCTACATCGATCTTCTTGGATATCTCCGAATACGATTGCATCCATATCGCGTTAACGATGAAGACCAGAAGGGGAACCGTATCATTAAATATCTCAAAAACCCGATTCCCATTAAAAAACCCAACCACAACCCCCTGACAGACAATAAACGCGAGCCCAACGAGAAAATAGAGGAGGCAGCCCAACCGCAATCTGATATTTACAAGACTGTTTATATTTAAAACATAGTCAAGGAACATGAACGTATAAAAAAAATACTGCTTCTGTCTGCTTAACTCGAAGTGCCACCACCCCAAGCCAAGCTCAAAGACAACCTTAACAATCAGCTCGGAGACGAAAAGATAGGCAATGACTCTTTCCAGAACGCTTCTGGAAAAAAATCCGGCAATCCTCCAATAAATGAAGCTGAGCATCTCAACCTATGTTTTTCGGTCTCGGAGGGTTGACACGACTATATCAACCAACCCCTTGGAAAATTTTTCCGGGGAGAAGCGTTCCGCATTCATGCGGCAGCTCTCCGGAAGAATATCGTCTTCACACATTTCGAATCGTTCGACTGCCGCCATGATCGATTCAGCCTCTTGCCGGTCGAAAAAGATGCCCGTCGCCCTCCCACCCACTGCAACCTGATCGACATCGACAACGGTCTCAAGAGCGCCGCCCGCCTTATAGGCTATGACAGGCGTGCCGCATGCCTGAGCCTCAACAGGCACAATTCCAAAATCCTCTTCTGCAGCAAATACAAAAGCCCTTGCCCGCTGCATATAGTCCAGCAAATTCGGGAAAGGCTGGTAACCGACCAGGGAAATATTCTGCGAACCGGCCGCCATCGACCTTATCTTTTCCATCTCCGGCCCATCGCCTATGACGATCAGCCTTTTACCCGGCATCAGAGAAAATGCCTCGACAATCAAATCAATGCGCTTATAGGGAACCATCCTCGAGGCTGTAATATAGAAAGCCTCCTTCGCCCCTTTCATTTTGAAATTGCATATATCAACAGGCGGGTAAACAACATCCGCATGGCGCCTGTAAACCTTCCAGATTCGCTTTGCAATGAACTCCGAATTCGCGATGTATCTGTCTACGCCATTGGCCGTCCTATAATCCCACATCCGGAAATTGCTCAAAAAGTGGCGAGACAATATTCCCTTCAACCCTTTGTTCAAACCACTCTGCTTCAGATAGTGATGCGTCAAGTCCCAAGCGTAACGTGCTGGACTATGAACATAGGAAATATGTATCTGACTGGCACTGGTGATCACTCCCTTTGCCACCGAATAGCTCGACGATATCACCAGGTCATAGTCGTCAAGATCAAAGGACTCTATGGCCCGGGGAAACAGGGGAAGAAGCTTCCGATAGTAACGCTTGACCCCCGGGAACCTGTTCAGATAACTGGCAGTAATGCGGCATCCATTGAATATTTTCTTTTCATCGTCACTCAGAAAATCAAAAAGTGTGTATATGTCACTCTGCGGAAAAATCTCGGTTATCTTCTCAAGTACTTTCTCAGCGCCGCCAATCAAGGGGAGCCAGTCATGGACTATCGCCACCCTGAGTTTTTTTAACTCGCCAGCACACAGATCGTCCAAATCATCCTCGACATCTGAGATTGAAGCGGTTAAAGGATCTTTCAACCTGAGCTCCGAATTCATCAGAAATCCCATCCTTGATAGCAGTCAACTTTCAATGAACCGATAGCCTTTTCCATCTATCACCAAGGCCGTCAGTCTTCCCGTTTTATAAGCCCCAGTATCAATACCGATCTTCCGGTCAACGATGCTTGGCCTCTCGTGAATCGTGTGTCCATAAACGACGCTCTCTTCGACATACAACGGACTGTCGAGGAACTCATCCCGGATCATGACAAGATCTTCGACTTGCTGAGATGCCAACCCAACCTCCGGCCGAAGTCCCGCATGAACAAAAATATGTCCTCTCTCCTTGTGATACTTCTTCAGCCCCAACATGAACTCCCGGTGTGAAGGCGGCAAGTTTTCCTTGATCCAGCGCCTTATCTGATCGTCACTGTCTTTCAGAACAGCCGAACCAGCACCGTAGCTCTTCAAGGTGCTATCCCCTCCCCATTGTTTCCAGACACCGTATGGCAGCTCCCCAACCATGAACATCCACATTGCGTACTCATGATTTCCGAGCAGGAATACCTGCCTGACCCTCCTCCGAAGCCTGAGCAGCTCCTCTATCACTCCTTTCGAGTCAGGCCCCCTGTCGATATAGTCACCCAGATATACGATCGCCACATCCTCCCGATCAAAGTGGGATTCACTCTCTATCTTCTCGTGAATTCGCCTGATGCAGTCGGATCTTCCGTGTATATCTCCAATCGCATAGATCCGATAGTCCCCTTCCATCGGCAATGAACCACCCATAGAGAACCCATCTATAATCACGCCACTTGACGATCGACTATCGGCAATACAATTCGATGAAACCGGTCAACTGCAGCATCGAAAGAGAAGAGCGTCATGGCCCTCTCCCTGGCGGAGGAGGAGACGGTCAGGGACAGCTCACGATTCCTCAAGTACCTTGCCATGGCTACGGCCAACTCTTTTTCATCTCCCGGCGTCGTCAATATCCCAAACCCCTCATTGATGATGATTTCGAGAGGCCCGCCCTCATTCGAAGCGACAACCGGGGTGCCACTCATCATTGCCTCTACGATAACCAGCCCGAAAGGCTCCGGCGCGGTCGAACAATGAACCACGACATCGGCAGCCGCCATGATGTTGGGTATATCCTCCCTGTGGCCGGCGAAGATCACTCTATCCTTCAAGCCAAGCTCTTCAACCAATAACCGAAGTTTTTCCTGATACGCTTTTTCACCAAACAGTGCATCCCCGACAATCAAGCCAACAACGTCGGGCAGCATCGTCAGGGACCTGATAAATACATCCTGCCCCTTCCACGGTGACAGCCGACCAACAACTGCAACCAACGGCTTTCCATCGGGGGAGAACTTCTCCCTCAAGGCTTGGGTCACCTGCTGATTTCTCAGCTTCGCCTCAACATCATCAGCATCGACCCCCGGGTAACTCACCGTGCACCTTTCAGCGATGCCACCCGCCTCGATCCAAGCGATCCTGCTTGCCCGCGAATTCAGGATGACATGATCGGCCGAGAAGCGCGCCAGCAGCGCCATGACCTTTATCATGAATCGACTGAAATGCTTTCTTGAAACCAGGTCGTTCATGTACCAGATGATTGGTCGATTGACGAAGAGGCGAACCATCCCCAACAAGACGAACGACTTCTGGGACATCGGAACCAGAACATCATAGTGCCTGACGAACCTTGCCAGCCTGAACATCAACACGAGCATGCCCGGCAGCGCCAACAAGGCTTTCCATATCCCGTCCTCCCGCCTGATTCCGATAAGGGAGCCATCTGCACTTATCACGGCAACGGGAATGTTCAACCCCTGAAACAACTTCATCAAAGGCCCATCGGACAACATCAATGCACTGGCGCCTGCAATTTTCTTGCACATTCCGAGCATCTGGAATTCGGCTCCGCCAGGTGCTCCAGCGTGAGTGACGAAAAGATACTTCTTGCCACCAACACCCCCGCCAACCGAAGGCAGATTCGCCACCACCTGCATATCAAAATCCATCTCGCTGCCAGACCATCAACATGAAACCTAGGTGTACTCTACCGACCTTGTATATTCCGGATAAACCTGAAACCCATAGAATCTCTTCAGCTTTTCAACGTCAGCCTTGTTGATAACAACCCCCAGCACCTTCTCACGATCAATTTCGTTCTGCTCCAGAGCAAGATTCAACTCGTCCCACTTTGTTTTACCCCATTCGGTAACCACCAGATAGAAGTCGATCGACTGGGAAAAAGCGAGCGCATCCGAGGAAGCTGCAAACGGAGGGAGATCCAGAACGATGTACTTGAAGTGCTTGACGTACTCGGAGAATAATTTTTTGACGATTGTCGAATTTATCGTCTCAAGAACAGGCTCGGCAGAAGACCCTTGCGATGACAGAATCGACAACCCGGTGCTCGCCTCTTTCAGCAGCACATCTCCAAGACCGACTTTCTTGAGAAGGACATCGCCAAGCCCTGTCAACGGCTCCTCGACATGCTCCTGCCTTATCGTAGGATTCCGGATATCCCCATCGACCAGCAGGCAACCCGCTCCACTTTTGGCAAGTGACAGTGCCAGATTGACGGATACTGTCGTCTTGCCTTCATTGGGAACGAGCGATACGACACCAATGACACAGCCGCGCTCGCTCTTCCTGCGCTTGTCAATCAAAGCTCTGGATTTTCTGAGGGTTTCCGCGCTTATCGAGAGGGGATTCCTCACCGCTTCGATTTTCGGCGGATCAAAGAATCTGAAAGCCTCCCTGCTTGAAGGCCTCGATTTCTTCCTCCTCTCCTTGAATGCAATCAGGGGGAAATAGCCCAGGAACGAGATACCGATTCGATCGCGCACATGCTGCCCGGACCGAATGGTTCCATCGGTTGCATCCAGATAGATGATGCTGACCACCCCGACACCAGCCCCAATGACCAATGCCACGGCAATGATGAGCAAGACCTTTGGATGGCTATTGCTTATCGGGGGAGATGCCTTCGTTATGATCCGGGTGCCAGAGATCGGGAAAGATTCGCTTTTGGCGATCTGCTCAAATTTTTCCAGATACCCTTCATACAGTTTTTCGTATGTTTCGGACTCTTTCAGAAGTCCCGCCAACTCACTGATCAGAGCATCGTTGCCAACCTTGACATCCAGAAGCTGGCTCAGACTGCTTTCCAGGGCTTTTTCTCGAGCCAGAGCAACGCTGTAAGAGCTCAACTGACTCTGGGCTATTCGCTCCATCTCACCAAATATCAACTTTTCGTAATCCTTGATCTCCGCCACCAGTCCGCGAACGGCGGCATGCTCCGCACCGAGATCCCGACTGAGCTCTGCGTATCTCTTCTTGCTCGACAGGTAGGCGCTTCGGACGGTGTTGATCACATCATTGTCGAGTGCCTCTGCGGTAGCGGCATCGATATTCCGCGTCTCCACCACTTTCTTGCTGTACTCGTACCGAGCCAACGCGGATGCCGTATCGGCCCTGGATTCTCCCAGACGACTGTTGAGCTCCGAAAGCTGGGTTTCGTTTATCAGCTTCCCTCCGGAATCGAAAAGCCCATGTTCCTTCCGGAAGCTGTTGACCTTGAAATTGGCCTCTCGTGACTTGTCCCTGAGCTCCGATATTTTCTCCTGTAGCCATACCGATCCCTTTTGCGACGCCTCTTGGCTCGCCTGCATCTGATCTCTTATATATGCCTCAGCATAAGCATTTGCGATATCTGCCGCCTCTTTCGGACTCAACGTCGAGTATCTGATGGCGAGAACGTACGTTTCGCCAATCTGACGCACTGCGAGATCATCGATATGCTTCAGAATTATCTCCTCCTGCGATTCGATATCATCCATATCAACGGCGGACAGATATTCTGTGTTTCCTGTCTCCCTGAGAACCGATGTCGTGATGCTTCTGGACTTGATGATCTCCACCTGGCTCTCCAGGAACGAGGCCTCGAACCCCTTCTGCGTAGAGGACGATATCTCGGCGGCAATCCCCAACTGATCCCTGTCCATGAGAACAACCGCTTCGGCGGTATACTTTTTCGGCGTCACGAGGATGTAGATCGACGCCGCCAACAGACATGTACCGATGGTCCACAACAGAACCCGGTAGTACTTCTTGATTGACAAGTAGAGTCTTGCGAAGTCGAAGGACTCCGGATCGTCGACGACTCCGCTTACGATTTGCATTCGTCTATTAGTCAACATTTCTGACGTTGATCGCCGTAGCTGTACCCGGATTAAGAATCTGGACGAATTTCTGAAGATTGACGGAGTCCGCATCCGGGATGAAGATGATGTCGTTGTTCTGGACCGCAAAGTTCTGCGTGAAGAACAAGCCGTTGGGATCCCTCAGGTTGAACCGGTAGATCGTCGGAATCTTCTTCCCGAGTGAATCCCAGCTCCCTTCGGTCAGGGTTACCAGCTTCTCCAAGATCGTTTTCTCGGTGTGTCTGTAAAGAAAGACCACTTCCGGGTTGGCCTGATTGAACTGAAGCCCATCTGCCTTACCCATCGCTTCTGACAGCAGTATCTTTCGCTTCTGGAACTCGAATCTTCCGTTGTTTCCCGCAGCACCAAACACCATGTACATGCTCGGTTCGCGATACAGATAAACGGTATCGTTTGGCTTCAGGTAGATATTTCTTGTTGGATCGCCGACCAGGGTATCCAGGGATATCGTCGATTCAGCGCCGCCTCGCTGCAGCGCGACGTAGGTTTCGTAGCCAGGTGATTTCGGACCGCCGGCACGAGCAATGGCATCCAGAATGCGTTCGCCATTGAAATTCAACGGATAGCGCCTGGCATTGTTGACGTCGCCAATGACGCTAACCTCGGAGCCGCCGCGGTCCCCATAGGTAACGATGACCTGAGGGTCGATCGCCTTGCTTTTCAATGCATCGACTATCTCAAGCTCAATCTGGGAAAGTGATTTCTGCAAGACATGAATCTGGCCCGCATATGGAACGGTTATTTTTCCCGACTGGTCCACTATCTGGGCCGGCAGATTTATGAAATTTCCCGGCCGGACCCCAGCCTCCCTCGGAATGAAGAGCCCGCCAGTTTTTGACTCGTATATCGTGATATTGAGTGAGTCGCCGACACCGACCCTGATATCGTCGGGATCAACGTAACCGGGCCAGTCCGAATAATCATCACTGGAAGAGGTCCCGGCCGTATCGATGGCATCCATGACGCCCCTCGACATATCGAGCAATACATAACGATGAAGCGCTCGCTCAGCCTTGTCCGGCTTCTGATAGATACTCGCGTCACCCTTGACATCGCCTCTGTAGGGCCCCGCGCCCGGGATGAAGCTGCACCCACTTAAAGCGCCCAGGATTAATCCAAACTTCAGCCATCTGGAAATCATGCCGCCACTCCATGCAACACAAGCTCATCGACACCATCAATGAATCTCCTGACGAGATTCATACTGGAACCTTTTTTCTGGCACGAGCGGTCACTAAAGAGACGCAAGACAAAACGCCAACTCACGGAGGCTCGAAGGGAAATCGAACAAGAGGGGGAACAGGCCATCCGTTCCATTTGACACAGCCTCATCAGGATCCTTAATTGGCGCCTGAAGCGCCTCCCGTAGCAAATGGCCGTCAACGGCACGTCTTGTCAGCCGCTTAACACTGAAGTGGGGAGGCAAGTTTTTAGCTCATTAATCTGCTTGACCAACAATCGTTCAGAAGCAGATTACGGCATCATGGAACGCCGCTTCATAGCACCGTTTGACGCACACCAATGAAGGCTGGTGCGGTCTTTTCGCTACTTGGCGGTCTAAGAATGGGGTCTCAATGACCCTTTTTAATACCTAGACTTAGGTATTGAAGTGGAGTGTAAAGCGCTCAATTCAAAAAAAATGTTAAGCACGTCGCCATGTGGTCCCATTGGGATTATCTTCCAGCACCACGCCAAGATCCTTCAGTTCATCGCGAATGCTGTCGGAGCGCGCGAAATCCTTCGCCTTGCGAGCCTCCAGCCGCTCAGTGATCAGCGCTTCGATCTTGTCGGAGTCGAGACTTCCGGTCGCCCCGCCCTGCAAATAGTCGAGCGGGTTTCTTTGCAGGATACCCAGCACGGACGCCAGCGCCTTCAGCTCGGCAACCCGTCGACGCGCCACTGATTCATCATCTGAAGTGTTGATCGCCCGCACCAGCTCGAACAGTACCGCCAACGCTTCGCGCGTGTTGAAATCATCGTCCATGGCGGCGATGAAGCGGTCATGGAAGGCGCTGGCTCCCAGTTGTTCGCGTGTTGCCGGCGCAACATCAGCATGGTCGCGCAGCGCGGTATAGAGACGATCCAACCCCGAACGCGCCTCCTGCAGGCTCTCTTGCGAATAGTCGATCGCACTGCGGTAGTGACTGCTGATCAGCAGGTAGCGCACCACTTCGGCATCGTACTGGGCGAGGATGTCGCGAATGGTGAAAAAGTTGCCGAGCGACTTCGACATCTTCTCGCCGTCGACGCGCACCGCGCCGGCATGCATCCAGACATTGGCGTAGTGCTTGCCGGTGGCCGCCTCGCTCTGCGCGATTTCATTCTCATGGTGCGGGAAGCGCAGATCGGGACCGCCACCGTGAATGTCGAAGGTATCGCCGAGGCAGCTGGTCGACATCGCCGAGCACTCGATATGCCAGCCGGGACGACCCGAGCCCCACGGCGACTCCCACACCGCCTCTTCGCTCGGCTTGGCCGCTTTCCACAAGGCAAAATCGCGCGCGTCGCGCTTGGCTTCGTCGATCTCGATACGGGCACCGGCCAGCAGCTCATCCGGATTCTTGCCCGAGAGCTTGCCGTAGCCCTCGAATTTCGCCACGGCGTAATAGACGTCGCCATTGTCGGCACGATAGGCGTAGCCGTTGGCGATCAGCTTCTCGATCAGTGCAATGATCTGACCGATATGCTGCGTCGCGCGCGGCTCGATGGTCGGCGGCAGGATGCCGAGGCGCTTTTCATCCTCGTGCATGGCGTCGATGAAGCGACCGGTCAGCGCGTCATAGGCCTCGCCGTTTTCATGGGCGCGTTTCAGAATCTTGTCGTCGACATCGGTGATATTGCGAACATAAGTGACGTCATAGCCGCGCGAATGCAGATAACGCACGACGACATCGAAAGCGACCAGCACGCGTGCGTGGCCGAGATGGCAGTAGTCGTAGACCGTCATGCCGCAGACATACATGCGCACCTTGCCCGGCTCGATCGGGGTGAACGTATCCTTGTTCCGGCTCAGTGTGTTGTAGATCTTCAGCGTCATCGACTGCACTCTGCAAAAAAGCGTTCGGAAAGATTATTCGTCACCGCCGGCGGCGGCTTCGTTGCCGGCAGTCGACTCGTTGAAGGTGTCGCGCAGGCCAATGGTCCTGTTGAAGACCGGTCGTGCCTCGCCGTGATCGTAGCGGTCGGCGACGAAATAGCCTTCGCGCTCGAATTGGAAATGACTCTCGGGAGCAGCCGTGGCCAGCGCCGGCTCAATCCAGCATTCACGTACTTCCAGCGCATTCGGATTAACGAAATCGAGGAAATTGCCGTCGCCGCGATCGGGTGCCGGATCGGTAAACAGTCGCTCGTACAGGCGCGCCTCCGCCTTGATGCCGTGCGTGGCCGACACCCACTGGATGACACCTTTCGGCTTGACGCCGTCGGCGGGGTCGGCGCCGTGCGTGGCCGCATCGTAGCTGGCGAGCACCTCGACAATATTGCCGGCCTCATCCTTGATCACCTGATCGGCGGTGATCACATAGGCATGGCGCAGCCGCACTTTCTTGCCGAGCACCAGACGCTTGTATTTCTTGTTGGCATCAATGCGGAAATCGGCGCGATCGATGTAGATCTCGCGCGTGAACGGCAGGCTGCGCTCGCCGAGATCGGGGCGCGCCGGATGGTTCGGCGCCTGCAGCTGCTCGACCTGACCCTCCGGGAAATTGGTGATGACCACCTTCAGCGGATCGAGCACGCAGAGCGCACGCGGTGCGTTCTTGTCGAGATCGTCGCGAATGGCGAACTCCAGCATTGCGACATCGACAACCCCCTCGCTGCGGGTGACGCCGATCATGTCGCAGAAGTTGCGGATCGCCTGCGGCGTGAAGCCGCGACGACGCATGCCGGCGAGCGTCGGCATGCGCGGATCGTCCCAGCCATCGACCACCTTCTCGTCGACCAGCTGTTTCAGTTTGCGCTTGCTGGTGACGGTGTAGTTGAGGTTCAACCGCGCGAATTCGTACTGGCGCGGCCGGGCCGGCACCGGCAGGTTGTCGATCAGCCACTCATAGAGCGGGCGGTGATCCTCGAACTCCAGCGTGCAGATCGAGTGGGTGATGCCCTCGATCGCATCGGACTGACCGTGTGCGAAGTCATAACTCGGGTAGATGCACCACTTGTCGCCGGTCTGGTGGTGATGGGCCTTGCGGATGCGATAGAGGATCGGATCGCGCAGATTGATGTTCGGTGCCGCCATGTCGATCTTCGCGCGCAGCACGCACTCTCCTTCCGCCATCTCGCCGCGGCGCATGCGCGTGAACAGTTCGAGATTTTCATCAACGCTGCGGTCGCGATAGGGGCTGTTGCGTCCAGGCTCGATCAGTGTGCCGCGATACTCACGCGCCTTGTCCAGAGTCAGATGGCAGACATAGGCCTTGCTGGCGCGGATCAGGTGCAGCGCCCAATCGTGCAGCTGATCGAAATAGTCGGACGCATAGTGCACCGGCCCCTGCCATTGGAAGCCGAGCCACGCCACATCGGCCTTGATCGCGTCGATGAACTCCTGATTTTCCTTCTCGGGGTTGGTGTCGTCGAAACGCAGGTTGCAGCTGCCGCCGAACTGCTCGGCAAGACCAAAATTCAGGCAGATCGACTTGGCGTGACCGACGTGCAGATAACCGTTCGGCTCCGGTGGAAAGCGGGTCGCCACCCGACCGCCATTGCGACCGGCAGCGAGGTCCTCCTCGACGATCTGGCGCAGGAAATTGTTGGGAGCTCTGTTTTCGCTCTTGGGGCTTTCGCTCATGCGGATCTCGACGATGGGAAGAAGTGCGGGAGGCGGCGGTTCCGCGACGGGCGCGGGCGGCGTATTATAGCCGCCCCTTCCACCCGATGAAAAAGACGGCCCGCGCATGATTACCCTGCACACCAATTTCGGCGACATCAAACTGGAACTCGACTTCGACAAGGCCCCGAAAACCGCGGCCAACTTCCAGCAGTATGTCGAGGAAGGCTTCTACGACGGCACTGTGTTCCATCGCGTCATCGACGGCTTCATGATCCAGGGCGGCGGCTTCGAGGCGGGCATGAAGCAGAAATCGACCCGCGCCTCGATCGAAAACGAGGCGGACAACGGCCTGAAGAACGACAACGGCACCGTCGCCATGGCGCGCACGATGGATCCCCACTCCGCCTCGGCGCAGTTCTTCATCAACGTCGCCGACAACCACTTCCTGAACCACAGCGCGAAAACCCAGCAGGGCTGGGGCTATGCCGTGTTCGGCCGCGTGGTCGAAGGCATGGACGTGATCAACCGCATCAAGGGCGTGGCGACCACCCGCAAGTCCGGTCATCAGGACGTCCCGGCCGAAGATGTCATCATCGAGAAGGCAACGGTCGAGCAGGCCTGATCTCAGCCAGCTGCCGCTGATGGCCACCTGGTTCATCTCCGACCTGCACCTGCAGGCGTCGCGCCCCGAACTGACGCGCGCCTGCATCGACCTGCTCGACATCCTGCACGGCTGCGATGCCCTCTATATCCTCGGCGACCTGTTCGAAGCCTGGATCGGCGACGACGATGACGAACCGTGGCTGGCCGAGGTCGAGACAGCGCTGGCACGACTCGCCGCCAGCGGTAGCCAGCTCGCCTTTGTACACGGCAATCGTGACTTCCTGGTGGGACAGACCTTTGCCCGGCGCTGCAGCCTGACGCTGCTGCCGGAGTCGACCGTCATCGATCTCTACGGCCGCCCCACCCTGCTGCTGCACGGTGACACGCTCTGTACCGGGGATCGCGACTACCTCGCCTTCCGCACCCAGGTACGCAACCCGTTGTGGCAACAGGCAGTACTGGCCAAACCTCTGGCCGAGCGACGCCAGCTCGCCGCCATGCTGCGCAACGAGAGCCGCATGGCCGGCGCCGAAAAGCAGAGCGAGATCATGGATGTGACGCCCGCCGAGGTGGAGCGGGTCATGCTGGAAGCGGGTGTCGACCTGCTGATCCACGGTCACACCCACCGACCGGCACGCCATCCGATGCACCTTGCCGACCGCCACGCCGAGCGCATCGTGCTCGGCGACTGGGGCGCCACCGGCTGGAAACTGCGCGCCGAAAGCGACGGCGGTCTGGCACTGTTGCCGTTTCCAATCGGTTAATCCGCCGCAACCGTTTTCCGTTCGACCCGTTCCGTGCTATCAAACGGCGGCAGGAAGCCCGCCCAATAAATCGAACGCCCAGGCATCAGGACTTTTCACCATGGGCAGCAAGAAGATGCACCACCAATATCCGCCGAAAGGCGACCCGTTGGCGGGCGACCCGACCGTCGCGGCTGTCGCCATTCGCCAGATTGCCGACAAATCGCGCTTTGGCACCTTCTACTATCTGTTCAGCCTGTTGTGCATCGTCCTGATCGCACCGCAGCTGCACCTCGCCTCTCCCGTATTCGCCCTGCTGCTGGCCACCTTTGCACTGCTGCTGGCGCTGCGCGAGTTCGCCTACCACGTCGCACAGCGCGAAGGTTGCGCGGTACAGGCGCGTCGCTGCCTGGAGACCAGTTATCTGTTGAACGGCATCGCCTGGGGTGCCTTTTCGGCCTGGGTGCTCTACTCGGAGCGCGCGATGAGTAGCACCACGGCGGTCACGGTCATCGCCACCACGGGGCTGACCGCCGGCGGCGTCACCGCCATCGTTCCGCACATGGCGCTGATTCGCAGCTATTCGCTGCTGATGATGGCCACACTCGGCCTGCTGTTGCTGCTGCTGGTCCACGATGCCAGTGCCTGGTATACCGCCGCGCTCTGCTTCATCTATGTCGTCTTCCTGTGGCAGATGGGGCGAATCCAGTGCAATTCCTACTGGCAGCTGGTCGACAACAACCGGATTCTTCAGCAGCAGACCGAGGCACTGGCTGCCGCGCAACTGGAAGCCGTTGCCGGTGCGCGCGCCAAGTC
This sequence comes from uncultured Verrucomicrobiaceae bacterium, assembly GCA_964638025.1. Taxonomy (GTDB): domain Bacteria; phylum Pseudomonadota; class Gammaproteobacteria; order Pseudomonadales; family CAMLJR01; genus CAMLJR01. Next base: position 48,037 of record CAZWXW010000004.1, on the reverse strand, counting down.
GGAATTTCTCGCCAACATGAGCCACGAGATCCGCACGCCCATGAATGGTGTCATCGGCGTCGCCCAGCTGCTGGAAAAGACCACGCTCGACAGCGCACAGAAAAGCTACCTGAAGATCATCCACGATGCCGGCACCACCCTGCTGACGATCATCGATGACATCCTCGACTTCTCGAAACTGGAAGCGAAGAAGATGTCCCTGACCCCGGAGCCGGTGGATATCAATGCGCTCGTGCTCGAGCTGCAGGCACTGTTCGCGCTGCAGATGCGGGACTCGCCGGTACAGCTGCATTTCGAGCGCGACGGCGAACAGCCGCTGTGGGTACTGGTTGACCCGGCCCGGGTGCGCCAGGTGCTGTACAACCTGATCGGCAACGCCCTCAAGTTCACCACGCACGGATCGATCACGGTCAAGCTGGCGTTCCAGCCGTCTCCACCACCCGGGCCGAGTCGCCTGCGCTTCTCGGTGATCGACACCGGCATAGGCATCGCGCCCGGGGACAAACCGCTGGCATTCGCCATGTTCAAGCAGCTCGGCGGCACCTCGTCGATCAAGGGCACCGGACTGGGGCTGGCGATCAGCAAACATCTGGTCGAGCTGATGGGCGGGGTGATCGACTTCGACAGCGAGCCCGGTGTCGGCTCCCGCTTCTGGTTCGAGCTGCCGGTTACACCGGTAGCGCCACCCGCCGCCGTGCCGGTCGCGCCAATCCATACCACCGCCGACCAACAGCGCGGCGGCGAAGTGCTGCTGGTCGAAGACAACCCGATCAATCAGGTGGTAGCCAGCGGGCTGCTGCAGCATTGCGGCTGCGCGGTGCAGACGGTCAGTTCCGGCGAGGCGGCCGTTGAGATCGTGAAGGAGCGGCGGTTCGGCCTGATCCTGATGGACTGCGATATGCCCGGCATCGACGGCTTCACGGCGACCCGCCTGATTCGCGACTGGGAGATACAGCAGCATCTGCCGCGCACACCGATCATCGCGCTGACGGCGCATGTGCTGGAGGGGGCGCGCCAGAACTGCAACGAGGCCGGCATGGACGACTATCTGGCCAAGCCGATCCGGCTGCCTGAGCTGGAGGCGGCCATCACACGCTGGAGCCTCTTTTATCAAGCGGCTCCCGACCAGGCTGGCTCCGATCAAGCCGCGACCGCTGGCGGCCCGCTGTGAAAACGCAGCTCGCTGTCGGCAGACTCGATCAGCTCGCGCTCGACCCCGGCAAAGTGGGCAACACGATCGTCGATCGGCCCGTGCCCACACTCTTCGGCGTACTGCTGCGCCAGCTTCAGGTAGGAACGGAAATGACGCCCCTCCGACGCCAGCAGGCCGCGGTAGAACTTCGCCAGTTCGGTGTCGATCGCATCCAGCAACGGAGCCAGCCGGGCAAAGCGCTCGCAGGAGCGCGCCTCGATGAAGGCGCCGACGATCAGCGTATCGATCAGCTTGGCCGGCTCATGGGTACGGATATGCTGGTGCAAACCGCCGGCATAGCGCGCCGACGACAACTGCTTGTAGGCAACACCCCGCGCCTCCATCAGCGCCGTTACCTGCTCGAAATGGCGCAGCTCCTCGCGCGCCAGCCGCGACATGCGCCAGATCAGCTGCGGCCGCTCGACATACCGATACAGCAGGTTGACCGCCGTGGCGGCCGCCTTCTTTTCACAGTTGGCATGATCGATCAGCAGCGTCGGCAGATCGGCACAGGCCGCCTTCAGCCAGGCGTCCGGCGTCGTGCACGGGAGAAAGTTTTCGATGGCTTGCAGATCAGACATGCAGTTGGCTTCCGACACGGGGGCGCCATTATAACGATGCGAATACAGCCGGGCGCGGCGTGCGCCAACTGCCCCTCGCTCAAATATGTCCAGATATGTTCAGACCTGGCCACCCCTATTTTTCCGTGTGTGCGATGAGCATGGAATCAAAATGTCCGTACAAATCAAGCACCTTTTTCGGTTGCACCGCAGCTGCCGGCGGCGCTATGCTGCCGCGCACTCTCGGCCCGACCGGCAATCGGGGTCTCATCAGACCGGCGATTGGAGCATCGGTAGAAAAATCGACCGACAGATCGGCCGATAAGTAGAGGGCCGATCCCGGCGCCCACGACCGTCTTAGCAGTTCCGCAACACATCAAACCTAGCCACACGAAAAACGATGAGGATCCTCTAGCCATGGCCGTTAAAGTCTACCAACGCATCCTGGAGCTTTTCGAAGCTGAAGGCATCGACACCCTGTTCGGTATTCCGGATCCCAACTTCGTTCACCTGTTTGATCTGGCGGAAAAGCGCGGCTGGAAGATCGTCACCCCGCACCATGAACTCTCCGCTGGCTTCATGGCTGAAGGCTATGCCCGCATGACTGGCCGTCCTGCAGTGTGTATCGCCACGCTCGGCCCAGGCATCGCTCTGACTGCCGGCTCGATGATGAATTCGCTGGTCGAAAACTCACCGGTTATCTACATCGGCGGTCAGCGCGCCCGCATTACCGAGCAGCGCGTACGTCGCGGTCGCATCCAGTTCATTCAGCAGAAAGCGCTGTTCGAGAACTCGGTGAAATGGAGCGCCAGCATCGAATACGCAGACCAGACCGACGAGATCATTCGTCACGCACTGCGTGTCTGCCAATCCGGCACCCCAGGCCCTGTCTACATCGAATACCCGTCGCATGTTATCCAGCAGGATCTCGATCTTCCGCCGGTATTGCCGCCGAGCTCGTACCGCCTGGTTGAGCCCGGTGCTGACGGCGATGCCGTGGCTCAGGCAGCCGAGCTGATCAAAAATGCGGAATGCCCCATTCTGTTGGTCGGTCACGCGGTTCAGTGCACCCGCGCTGGCGCCAAGGTCAAAGCGCTGGCCGAGCTGATGGGCTGCCCGATCGTCCAGACCTCGGGCGGTAGCGCCTTCATCGAAGGTTACGAAGATCGCACCTTCCCCTACATGTTCGCTGAAGTGGCCGACGAGATCGTGGCCAAAGCCGACGTGGTTGTCGCCATCGGTACCGAAATTGGCGAGCCCGTTCACTACGGTCGCGGCTACACCTGGACCACCGGCAAAACCGATCGCAAGTGGATCTACGTTGAACTGGATGCAGAGGCCATCGGCCAGAACCGTCCTATCGACGTACCGCTGGTCGGCGACCTGCGCACCGTCGTACCGCAGCTCTCCGCAGCGCTGAAAGACAGCCCGCGCAAAGAGCATCCGGATCTCGCCCGCTGGGTTAAAGAAGACAAAGAGCGCCTGATTAAACTCGCTGCTCAGGACTTCAAAACCGAAAGCGGTCGCGTCCACACGGGCCAATGGGTTATCGAATCCACCAAGGCCATGCCGAAAGACGCCATCCATGTGCGCGACGGCGGCTGTACGGTGATCTTCACCTGGACCTACCTGCAATCCAAACCGCACGACGTGATCTGGAACCAGAACTTCGGTTGCCTGGGTACCGGTCTGCCCTACGCAATCGGTGCATCGGTAGCGGATGGCGGCAAGCGTCCCGTCCTGTTCACCACCAGTGACTCGGCGTTCCTGTACCACATCGGCGAGCTGGAAGTTGTACATCGCCTCAACCTGCCGATGGTTATCGTGGTTGCTGTGGACAATGCTTGGGGCCTGGAAGTGGGCGTGTACAAGCGCACCTTCGGTCACGGCAACTCCACCGAGCCAGGTGTGCATTGGAGCAAGGACGTTCGCTTCGACCAAATCGCCAAAGGCCTCGGCTGTGAAGGCGTTTACGTCGACAAAGGCGAAGATCTGGGCGCGGCAATTACCGCAGCATTTGAAAGCGGCAAGCCCACCGTTATCCACGTGCCGATCGACCCGGTGATCAACCACGGCGGCAACAAAAACCTGGATACGCCGAACTACGATCGTTTCCGTACCTGGTACGCCGAAGGCCAGCAATAATCGGCTTTCTGGTTCAATAAAAAACCGCGCTTCGGCGCGGTTTTTTATTTCTCGCGAAAAACAAAAAAGGCCGTCGAATTCGACGGCCTTTTTTATTGCGGCACCTGCTTACTGTGGCGAATAGCCAAGCAGCGATTTGATCTCCAGATATTCGTGGAAACCAAACTCGCCCCACTCGCGGCCGTTGCCGCTCTTCTTGTAGCCACCGAACGAGGCATGGAAGTCAAAGCCGTCGTTGAGTGAGACCCAGCCCGAACGAATCTGGCGCGCCACATCGCGGACCTTGTTCAGATCGGCACCCGCCACGTTGCCGGCCAGACCGAACGGCGAATCGTTGGCGATCTCGACGGCGTGATCGACACTGTCATAACCAATGATGACCAGCACCGGCCCGAAGATCTCTTCACGCGCGATGACCATGTCGTTGGTGACATTGCCGAACACCGTCGGCTTCACATAGAAACCCTTGGCCAGACCGTCCGGACGTCCCGGACCGCCAGCAACCAAGGTCGCGCCCTCTTCGATGCCTTTCTCGATGTAGCCCTGGATCGACATGAACTGCGCTTTCGAGACCACCGGCCCCATCGCGACATCGCTGTTGGGATCGCCAACGGTCACCGTTGCGGCAGCTTCCTTCGCCACACGCATCGCTTCCTCCATGCGCGCCTTCGGCACCAGCATGCGCGAGGTTGCGCTGCAGGTCTGACCGGAGTTGACCATCATGCCGACCACACCCTTGCCGACGTTCTGCGCAAAATCGCCGTCATCGAGAATGATGTTGGCGCTCTTGCCACCCAGCTCCTGACAGACGCGCTTGACGGTGTCGGCCGCCGCCTTGGCCACTTCGATACCGGCGCCTTCGGAACCGGTGATCGACACCATGTCGATCTCCGGATGGCGCGCGATCGCATCGCCCACCACCGAGCCGCGCCCCTGGATCATGTTGAATACGCCGGCCGGCACCTTCGCCGCGTCGAAGATCTCGGCGAGGATCTGCGCCGAGTAGTGCGACTCCTGCGACGGTTTCAATACAACGGTGCAACCGGCGGCGATGGCCGGGAACACCTTGACGGTGACTTGGTTGATCGGCCAGTTCCACGGCGTGATCATGCCGACGACACCGATGGCCTCCTTGACGATCATGGTCTGGCCGCGCAGCTCTTCGAACTTGAACTCTTTCAGCACTTCGATGGCCGTGGTCAGGTGACCCATGCCGAGACCGATATGGAAGCCGCCGGCCAGCCCTTTCGGTGCACCCATCTCTTCGGTGACAGCCTTCGCCAGATCGGCGCTGCGTTTCTGGTACTCCGCCAGGATGCCCTCGAGCACGGCAATCCGCTCTTCACGCGTGGTGCGCGACCAGCTGGTAAACGCCTTGCGCGCCGCCTTGACCGCGCGATCGACGTCGGCAGCACCACCCAGAGCGATCGTGCCCGAGGGCTCTTCCGTCGCCGGGTTGATCGGATTGACCGTCTTGAACTCAATCGGATCAACCCACTGACCATCGACGTAGAACTTGAGATATTCGCGCATGAGCAGAACCATCCTCTTTATAAGCAGATAGCCGGCGACGATGCGCCGGCTATAAGTGACAGATGCCTGAAATAACCGTGCCCGTGATCTTAAGCAGCGACGCGATTATTGCAACCAATCAGTCCGTACAACTCATTAATAAGCATCTTCCGCTTCGGCACCGTAACCGGCCTTGAAGTCGGTGTACCAGGATTTGAACTCCTCGTAGTTCGGCGCGTCCATGGCGTTGGCGTAGGGATCGACCGGCACCTGGATCACCACCGGCCTGCCCGTGGCGCGGGCGCGCTCGATGGCTGCGGCGACCGTCGGCGCGATATCTTCTTCGCGCTCGATGTAGTGACCTTCCGCACCGAAACCTTCGGCGATCTTGTCGAAACGCACCCAGTTGCCCCAGTGCGCTTCGGTCTCCGGCGAATCCGGGCCGACCTGCTTCTTCCAGCAACCGACTTCCAGACCCCAGGCGTAGTCGCACGCCACCACCGTCACGATCGGCAGCTTCTTGCGCACGGCGGTCTCCAGTTCGTTCAGCGAGAACATGAACGAGGAGTCGCCGGTAATGAAGACAACCGGGCGCTTGCCGTCAGTCGCCAGCGCCGCGCCGATGGCATAAGGCAGGCCGGTACCGAGATGACCGGTGTTCTGGTTCCACACCAGATCCTCCGGTTTGTACTGCGAGTAGGTCCAGCCGTAGATGGTGGTGGAGCCGCCGTCAGCCGCGTAGATCGCGTTGCTCGGAATGACCTTGGTGGCCTCGACGATCAGGCGCGCCGGGTGAACCGGAGAACCGCCGGTGGGGACTTCCGCCACCAGCTTGGCGCGCCACTCTTTCTGCATCACTTTCCAGCTTTCGAATTCGGCGCTGCCGGTGCGCTGCAGATCACCCAGCGCCTCGATCAGCTGAGGAATGATGTCGCGCATGCAGCCGACCAATGGCGCATCGATGGGACGGTTCACACCGATCGCCGCGGCATCACGCTCGACGTAGATCCACTTGCGATTGGCGTCGCCCTTCTCCCAGTGACGGCCGATCCCCATGTGCACCGGCTCGCCCAGTTCGGTGCCGATGGCGATACAGAGATCGGACTCGCCGGCCGCCGCGCGACCGGCGGGAGAGAAACCGTAGGCGAAGGTGCGCTCTTCCTGCCCCTTGATGGTCATCGAGCAACCGGAGGTCTGCAGGATCGGACAATCCAGTTTCTCGGCCAGCTGGGCAACCAGCGCGTGCGAGCGCGAGGTAAACATGCCCTGCCCCACCAGCAGCACCGGGTTCCTGGCCGCTTTGATCAGCGCAACCGCCTTCTTGATCATGTTGCCGCTGGCCGCCTGCTCGACCATGCGGTACTTCTCCGGCGGCTGCACCGGTGGCCAGTTGTAGGTTTCGTGAATGACGGAGAGCGGCAACTCGATGTAAACCGGACCGGGCTTGCCGGTGGTGCACTGACGAATCGCCTCGCGAATGATCTCGTCGGTCTGATCCGGCTCTTCAATGATGGCGGCGTACTTCACCAGCGGCTTGAAGTGGTCGAGCTGGTTCATGTACTGGATACGACCGACACGCGCGCGCTGATTCGCCGTGCGCGAACGGTTGCCGCCGAAGAAAATCGTCGGCGAACCCTCTTTCTTCGCCACGATCATCGCGGTGGCCAGGTTGGAAACACCGGGGCCTTGCGTACCGAAACAGACACCCGGCTTGCCCGTCATGCGCGACCAGGCATCGGCCATGAAGGCACCGTTTTGCTCGTGGTGCGGAGCGGTTACTTTCCAGCCACGCTTTTCGCACACCATCGACATGTGGATGAAACCCGGATCGGGAATGCCAAACAGCGCGTTGATGCCTTCGGCTTCCAGCAGATGGACGATACGCTCGTAGACAGGTACGGACATTGATCAGTCTCCGGTGATGTTTCGGTTTGATTTAAAGAGCTTTGCGACGACGCCCCGGCAGATGTCGGGACGTCGTCGAATCTGGTTTGTTATTTATCGAGCAGACGAGGTGCGCCTGTGCCCATGAATTTGGCCAGCCGACGATGGAAGTTGGTGATCTTCTGCTCCTGGTGCGGGTTGGGCAGCGTGCCGCGGAAACCGCGCGATTTCATGCCCCGCTGCACCCACTCCATGTTGGCAAAATCCTGCGCCAGCACCGCGCCCCACTTCTCTGCCGTCGGCTCCGCATAAACCCACTCGGCCCCGGGTTCCTGCCCCTCCGGAAAACGCTCGAGCGCGTACGACTCAAAAATACATTTGTTGGGATCGCGGCCGTAGGGCCGGACGCGATAGCAGAGTGCAAAGGTGATGCCCTGCAGAATGGTCTGGTTCGGAAACAGGCTCCACGCCAGACCCGCCTCGGACTGCTGCGCCGGCGTGATCTCCGGCCAGATCACGCCGCGCTTGGCATCGTCGGCCTTGGCCGATTTCAGCCAGTGCGAAAGCACTTCCTGCACCGACGTACCCTCGGGCAGCTCATCCACCAGTCGCTTGGCGGCATTCACCAGCGTTTCGGTGGAGGCGGCATAGTTGACCGTCTCGTAGTTTTCACGCGCCAGTTCATAGGTGGAAATGCGCGGGTCGCCGAGACCGGCACGCGTTACCGAGGTGCTCTGACTGGTCTTCTGGCTGGCGTCGCGTTCGTCGAAACCGCTGACGCCGTGCATGCCATAGGGTTTGCTGTACGCGTAGAACTGCCCGTATTTCAGCAGCTGCGAGTGCGTGCCCGCGACGTGATAGGGCTCCATGAACGCCTCGATCGCCGTCTTCCAGTTGCACGGATAGATCGCCCACTGGCGCCACTTGTAGCGCATCTTGTCGAACTGGAACGGGCCGAGAATACGATCCACCTCGCCGAGGAATTCCAGCAGCGGTTCGCACTCCGGATTCATGTTGACGTAGATCCAGCCGCCCCAGGTATCGACTTTCAATTCGGAGAGACAGGTTCGCGCCTCATCCTCCAGCGCACCTTTCCAATCCTGCTTGTCGAGGATGTGGGTGTTCTTGCCGTCGAGGTTGAAGGTCCAGCCGTGAAAGCCGCAGACGAAATTCTTTTTCTTGCCCTTGACGCAGTTGACGTCATCCGGCGTGTTGACCAGCTGGCGGCCGCGATGCGGGCAGACGTTGTAATAGGCCTTGAGCGTGTCGGGCGCCGTGCGCACGATGACGATCGACTCGTCGAGGATGTTGTAGGTCAGGTAGTTGCCAACCTCGGGAATATCCTCGAGACGGCCGGCCATCTGCCATACCTTCGACCACAGCCGTTCCATTTCCGCATCGGCGTACTCCTGCGAGATGAACGCATCGACCGGATAGGTCAGAGGCTCCGCCAGATCCGCATCCGTGAGTTCGATTCTGTCCTGCAACGGAATATCAGCCTTATTGTTCATGACACTCACCTATTGCTGAGATATGAAAACGGGAGATGCGGAGCGGGCGCCCAACGCTACCGCCCATCGGTTGCGAGAACAAGACCTTCCAGATCGCCCTTGTCCCGCCACGCCTGCAGCAGCTGGTCGAAGGCATTCCAGCCCGGTCCATAACCCTCGCCGAGGAAGTTGCGGAATTTCTTCTCGCCCTTTTCGTCAGACACCTTCTCGCCTTCGTTGTTGTAGTAACTCGGCGTGCACTCCATCTGGAAGCTGGACAGATCGATCGCCGTCTCACGGATATGGCGAACGTAGGCCGCCTCCGCCTCCTGGCTTGGCTCGACCACGGCGGCACCGCGCGCCAGCGTCTCCCTGATGATATAGGCGGTGTGTGCGCCCTGATAACCGTACTGTTCGGTGGTGGTGGCGTTCAGGCCGCCCTGGTAATAGCCGAGGAAGAACTGGTTCGGGAAACCGTGCGTCATCAGGCCGTGCAGTGTCTTGTAGCCATAGGACCAGTGGTCATAAATGGAGACGCCATTGCGCCCTTCGAACACATCGATGCCCCAGCGACGATCGAGGTCGCTGGTCACTTCGAAGCCGCTGGCGAAGATCATGCAGTCGACTTCGTATTCAACGCCATCGGCGATGAAACCCTTCTCCGTCATGCGCTCGACCCCCTGGGTCGACGAGACATCGACCAGCTTCACGTTGGGGCGGTTGAAGGTGTCGTAGTAGTCATCGTTCGACAGCGGACGCTTGCACAGGAAGCGATACCAGACCTTCAGCGCTTCGGCGGTCTGCTTGTCCTCGACCAGGCTCTCGACGCGGCGACGCATGCGCTCCATCACCTGGAAGTCCATCGCTTCGCGACGCATTTCGTAGTCGAGCGGCGACAGCTCCGGCCACCCCTCGGCCTCAAGCTGCGCGGACAGGTTGCGGGCAACCTCGGTCCAGAAGTCGCAGATCAGGTCCGGCTCGCCCCGGCTGAAGCGCTGCTCCATCGCCGCGCGATGGAAGTTGGCCATGCGCTCCTTCTGCCAGCCCGGCTTCAGGCTCTTCGCCCACTCGGGATCGGTCGGCGTGTTGTTGCGCTGATCGACCGGTGATGGCGTGCGCTGCAGGACATAAACCTGCTTGGCGTAACGGCCGAGATAGGGAATGGCCTGAATCGCCGTTGCACCGGTGCCGATGATGGCGACCTTCTTGTCACCGAGCCTGTCGAGCACCGGCTGGCGATAGCTGCCGCCGGTGTAGTCGTACTCCCAGCGCGAGGTGTGGAACATCTTGCCCTTGTATTCGTGGATGCCGGGGATGCTCGGCAGCTTCGGAATATTGAGCAGGCCGTTCGCCATGATGACGAAACGGGCGCGAATCTCGTCGCCGCGATTGGTGGCAATGCGCCAGCGCTTGATCGACTCGTCCCAGCGCAGCGAGGTGATCAGCGTGTGGAACAGCGCCTTTTCGCCGAGCTGGAATTTGTCTGCGATCAGATTGAAATAGTCGTAGATCTCATAGCCGTCGGCATATTTCTTCGACGGCATGAAGCCGGTCTCTTCGAGTAGCGGCAGATAGCAATAGGCGTCGTTGTCGCACTGGATGCCCGGATAGCGGTTCCAGTACCAGACACCGCCCCAGTCGCCGGCGTGATCGATATTGCGGAAACTGGTAACGCCCGCATTTCTCAAGTGATAGGCCGCGAGAATACCGGACCAGCCAGCGCCGAGAATGGCGACATCGAGCTCCTCGGAGATCGGATCGCGCGGCAGCGTCGGCATATGCGGATCAGCGAAATAGGCGTCGCTGAACTCCTCCGTGGTCTTGGCATATTGCTTCTGGCCTTCAGGCCGAATGCGCTTGTCGCGCTCCTGACGATATCGCTCTTTCAGTGCGGGGATATCGATCTGGTCGACCGAGGGAATGTTCGAAGGCTTGCAGGTCATATCCGGTCTCTCAACGAGGGCAATCTCGCGGGTTTATCGAGCTGTCGGATACTATTATGAGTCAACAATGTTGTCTACTTCTCCAGGCTTCCCCACGCCTGCACCCAAAGCCGGCGCAGCGCCTCCCGCACCGGGAGGCGCATAGAACCGGCCATGAAACGGCACCGATCAGCTGCGGCAACAGAGATCAATCGAGGAAAGTATTTATCTTTATTAACAATAACTTATATTTAAATAGCAAAGCACTGCGTCATGAGTGAAAGGCCCTAACACCCTTATCAGGAGGCTTGCGGACGCCGTGTCAGCGTCGGCTCATCCGCTCCCGGCCGGCCGGGAAACGAACCATAGTCGGGCGACTCGACCAGCGCAGCCGACAGATCGGTCGGACCGCGGTAATGCAGGCTGAAGTGACGCCACTGGAACAGCCAGCGCCCATCTACCTCGACATAGCGGTCGTGGTAGATCCCCAGCGTCAGGGCCGAGCTGCCATCGGCCATTTTGGCCAGCTCCGTCACCGGGATACGGCCCGACGCCACGCCACTCGACTCAAGCGCCAGAATCGGCATGCCGAGGATGATCTGCACCCTGGCACACACGCCGAGCAGCTTGCCGATCATGTTGCCGATCTCTTCGCGTCCGCGAATGTGCAGGCCGGCGATTTTCCACTCGGCGTTTTCGGCAAAGCAGTCGGCGAAGGCTTGCGCATCCTTGCGGAACACCGCGTCGACGAAACGCGCATGCAGCTGACGAATACCGCTATCGGCAATCACAAAGTCGGTCATGTTCGCTCACATCTCGATGCTTGTTGGTGAGCGGGATTCTAGTCACGCACCCCGGCAGGTCAACAACGTTGTCGATACCTGACCGAATCGAGACGTCTCACGCCTCTCCAATCAATCGAGAGGTCGCGGCGCGCCGCTTCCCATGAACCTTGCCAGATTGCGATGCAGGTTGGTGACCTTGCGCTCCTGATACGGGTTGGGCTGATTGCCGCGAAAACCGCGCGACTTCAGCCCCAGCTGGACCATCTCCATGTTCGAGAAATCCTGCGCGATGACCTTGCGCCAGTTCTCCTCGGTTGGATCGGCATAGAGCCACTCCGTCTGCGGCGCGGCACCATCCGGATAGCGCTCGATGGCAATGGCTTCGTAGATGCATTTATCGGGATCGGTCCCCAGCGGCCGGGTGCGGTAGCAGAGCGCAAATGTCGGCCCCTGCAAGATGCCCATGTTCGGAAACAGGTGCCAGGCGAGACCCGCCTGTGCCATCTGCTCATCGCTGATCTGCGGCCACTCGACACCCATCGCCGCGTAATCCCGTTTGCAGGACTCCAGCCAGTGATGATGCACCTCGTGAGCCGGCGTCCCCTCCGGCAACTCGTCAACCAGACGCGCGGCCGCATCGACCAGGATCTGCGTGGTGCTGGCTCCCACCGTCTCCCAAAACTCCTTCTGCATTTCCGCCATCATCGCGCGCGCATCGGCGCCCTTGCCGGTGCGATGCACGGTCGTGGTGGCTGCCGAACCTTCGTCCTGATCGCCCGCCGCATCGTAACCGTCGTTGCCGTGCAACCCCTGCGCTTTGCTCCACGCGTAAAAATCGCCGTACTTGGTCAGCTGTGGATGCGTGGCGGCGACATGGTAAGGCTCCATGAATGCCTCCAGCGCCACCTTCCAGTTGCAGTCGAACACCGTCCACTGGCGAAAGCGGTAGCGCATCTTTTCGAACTGGAAGGGATCGAGGATGCCCGCCGCCGGCTCGAGATATTCGCGCAGCGACATGCAATCCGGGTCCATGTTGATCCAGATCCAGCCGCCCCAGGTATCGACCTTCACGTCGGTGAGACAGCTGCGCTCCGGGGTCAACTTTCCCTGCCAATCCTCCTGATCGAGGATGTACTGGTTTTGTCCCTCCAGATCGAACGACCAGCCGTGGTAGCCGCAGAAGAACTTGTGGCTTTTCGCATTACCGCGCGCGCCATTGCCGCCTTTCGGCGTCGACACCAACCGGCGACCGCGATGTGGACAGACATTGTGATAGGCCCTGATCACATCCGGTGCGGCGCGAACGATCAGGATCGAGTCATTGGCAATTTCATAGGTAATGAAGTCGCCAACCTCCGGAATGTCCTCGACACGTCCCGCGTGCTGCCACACCCTGGCCCAGAGCTTTTCCGCCTCCGCCTCCGCATAGTCGCGCGAGATATAGGCATCGGCCGGAAACGTCAGCGGCTCGGACAACTCTTCAAGCTGAATCCTGGTCGGATTTTCCATCGCAACCCCCTTACTGATCGTTTTCCCGGGTAAGTACCAGACCGGCAAGATCGCCCTGCTCGCGCCACTGCTGCAGCAACGCTTCGAAGGCGTAGAAGCCGGGGCCATAGGGCTCGCCGAAAATCGAGCGCAACTTGTCCTCGCCCTCGTTGTTGAAATAGCTGGGCGTGCACTCGCGCTGAAACTGGGTATTGTCGATCGCCGTCTCGCGAATGTGCCTGATCCACGCCTCCTGCGCCGTCAGGCTCGGTTCGACTTTGACGGCGCCGCGCTGCAGCGCTTCGGCGGCGATATAGCCAATGTGCTTTCCCTGTGAAATGAACGTGGCGCTGTTGGTCGCATTCACGCCCGCCTGCGTGAATCCGGTGAAAAACATATTCGGAAAGCCGTGCGCCATCATGCCGTGGTGTGTCTTGTAGCCGTCGGCCCAGTAGTCGTAGATCGACACGCCTTCGTGACCTTCGATCGTGTCGATGCCCCAGCGGCGGTGCAGTTCGTTGGTCACCTCGTAACCGCTGGCGAAAATCATGCAGTCGATGTCGTACTCGACACCGTCGTGCACGAATCCCCTCTCCGTCATGCGCTCGATACCCTGCGTCTCCGACACATCGATCAGCTGCACATTGGGACGATTGAAGGTCGGGTAATAATCGTCATTGGAACAGGGGCGCTTGCACAGGAAGCGGTAGTACGGCTTCAGCGACTCCGCCGTCTGCTTGTCGTTGATGATCTCGTCGACACGGCGACGCAAACGCTCCATCACCCGGTAATCCATCACCTCCCGCTTCGCCATGAACTCTTCCATGGTGGCGGGCCAGCCCTCGCGACCGAACTGTTCGGAGAGGTTGCGGCTGATCTCGGTCCAGATGTCGCAGATGAGATCGGGTTCGCCGGGCGCAAGACTCTCCATTGCCGCGTGATGGAAATTCTTGATCCGCTGCTGTTGCCAGCCCGGCTCCAGCGACTTGAACCACTCGACATCGGTCGGCCGGTTGTTGCGCAGGTCGACGCTGGAGGGCGTGCGCTGAATGACATACAGCTGTTTGACGTATTTGCCGAGATGGGGAACGACCTGAATGGCGGTGGCGCCGGTGCCGATGATCGCCACCTTCTTGTCGGCCAGCTTCGACAGCACCGGATTCTTCCACTCGCCGCCGGTGTAGTCGTAATCCCAGCGCGCGGTGTGGAACACCTTGCCCTTGAAATTGGCGATGCCCCTGATTCCCGGCAGCTTCGGCTTGTTCAGCGGCCCCATCGCCAGTACCACGAAGCGCGCCTTGATCTCGTCCCCGCGATTGGTACCGACGCACCAGCGGTTGAGTGCCGGGTCCCACCTGATCGACTGGATCAGCGTGTGGAACAGCGCGTTCCGGTACAGGTCGTAGGTCTTCGCGATGATCTGGCAGTGCTGCTGAATCTCGTAGCCGTCCGTGAACTTCTTCGACGGCATGTATTTGGTTTCTTCCAGCAGCGGCATGTAGCAGTAGGCATCGTTATCGCACTGAATGCCCGGATAGCGGTTCCAGTACCAGGTGCCGCCGAAATCGCCGCCGTGGTCGATATTGTAGAAATCGTGCAGCCCCGCCGCCTTCAGCTGCGTAGCGACCATCATGCCGCAGTAACCCGCGCCCAGAATGACGACATCGGTCTCGCCCATGATCGCAGCGCGCGGCGTCACCGGCGTGTAAGGGTCGACCTCATAAGCACTGGCCCACTCCCCGCGCGATTCGATGTACTGCTCGTTGCCCTCCTTGCGAATGCGTTTGTCGCGCTCCTGCCGGTACTTCTCCCGCATCGCCGGAATATCGATCTCGGCCGCTGGCGGCACATTCGTGGGCTCACACTTCATCTTCTGTCTCCTGCGGCTCCGACCGTAATGATTGGGTATTCGCAGGCCAATGATCTCCGCAGCAATGCAACGCGGCGTTGACCGAAATCAACGACAGTGCGTCGACCCGACGCCTAGCATGGTTCTCGACAGGCGGGCGACCGCACGAGCGACCTTCTCGTCAGCAACCTGCAGCGCGCCTCCTTATCAAAAGAACGAAGGGGAAAACCTCATGAGCTCCGCACCCCGCAATGTGATTGCAAAGGACTCTGCGCCTGCGTCGATCTGCAATGCCGATTGGCCCTCGCGCTGGCAGACCCTTTCACAGGGGGTCGGCACGGGTCGCTACACTGATCCGGATTTCGCCCGCCTGGAATTCGACAAATTGTGGAGCCGGGTCTGGCAGGTCGCCGCGCGCGTCGACGAGATTCCACAGGCAGGCGACTACACCACCTACAACATCGGCGACCAGTCGATTCTGCTGGTGCGTGTCAGCGAGACCGCGATCAAGGCGTACCACAATTTTTGCCCGCACCGGGGAACGACGCTCGGCCAGGGCTGCGGCCACTTTGAAGGCGGCAAGATCATCTGTCCGTTTCACGGCTGGCGCTGGGATCTGAGCGGTAACGTCAAGCTGATACTGGAGCGTCAGGAGTTTCGCGGCGGCGAACTGCGCGACAGCGATGTCGCATTGAGGGAAGTACACAGCGAGGTTTTTGCCGGCTTCGTATTCATCAATTTCTCCAAGTCACCCGAGCCCTTCGACGAATTCATCGCACCACTGCGCCCGTTTCTCGAAGATGCGGCGCTGGGAGAGATGCGCCATATCTGGTGGAAGCGCACCGTCATTCCGTGCAACTGGAAGGTGGCGCAGGAGGCGTTCTACGAGGCCTATCACGTATCAGCCACCCACCCGCAGCTGGAAAAAGTGGGGCGTGAAGTGATTTACGGCGACCGCGACGACGGCCCAATGATGTACAAGGACCTCACTTACGATGCGTTCGGGCACGGCCACGGCCAGTTCTACGGCGGCGACAAGACACCGATCGCCGGCCATGTGCAGGAGGCCGGACAGAGATCCACCGATGACCTGCTGGAGGAGATGGCGGCGCGCATGAATCTGACCGCCGAAGGACTCGGCGCCATGATCATGAAGGAGGACATCGACCTGCTGCTGACGCTGCGCGGAAAACAGCTGCCACCCAATGCCAATCTCGGCGCCGAATATGTGCGATTGCAGTATGAGCATGCCGCTGCGACGAAACGTCCGATGCCGAAACTGTCGCCGGAGATGCTGGCGCGCTGGGGCGGCGTCACTGTTCTGTTCCCCAATATCGTGATTCTGTTCCAGGCCGGCAACGCCGCGATCTACCGCGCACTGCCGCACCCGACCGATCCCAACCAGTGCACCTTCGAGATTCACGCGGTAAAGACCTATCCGGCTGCAGCCACGCCATCGCGCGCAACCGTGGTCGATGTCACCGATCCGGAACAGGTCGGCCTGATTCCGCGCCAGGATCTGGGCAACCTGCCGCGTATTCAGGAGGGATTGCGCTCGCACGGCATGAAGCAGACCTGGCTGGCGTCGAATCAGGAGAAGCTGATCCTGAATATGCACAAGGAAGAGGATCGGTATCTGCAATCCTGATCCTTCGTTTACACCCTCTCGTCATTCTGCGCGTAGCGATGCGCAGTCGCAGACAAGCGCAGCGTAGAGCAGCCGCAGGCTGACCCGAAGGGTGAGCACCTTCGGTGCGAATAATCCATCCGCTACGTGAAATGACCATGGATTCCGCGACTACGCGCGGAATGACCGCACCGCCCTCCCGGTTTACTCAAAGCCCTGCCTCGCCTTGCCCCACACCAGCCCCTTTCAACTGGCCAGCCAAAACAAAACGCAAAATCCGACAACGGCGCTCCTTGATTCGACACAAAAGGGAAGTATGATATTGTCATACCCTTGTGTTGTCGGGAGCACCCACTAATGAGCATGCACCGGAAAACCATCACGCTGACTGCGCAACAAGATGAATGGGTGAAAGACCAGATTGAAAGCGGTCATTTTGGCAATGACAGTGAATATATTCGCGATCTGATCCGACGAGATCAGCAGGCCAAGGAACGGCTCACCCTGCTGAGACAGGCCCTCGCTGAGGGTGCATCAAGCGGAAAACCCAAGCCGCTGGATATATCCGCCATCAAGGCGGCTGGCCGTAAGCGAATGAAGGCGGCCAATTAGTGCTCAAACTGAAAATCACGCCGAAGGCGGAGTCGGATCTCGTCGGAATCTGGGTCTATACCTGCGAAGCATGGGGTGTTGATCAGGCAGATAAATACCTGGATCAGCTGGAGGCAGGAATGAAACAGCTGATTGATCATCCGTCACTCGGCACGAACTATGTCCATGTTTTTCCCGGGTATCGCAAATTGCAGGTCGAGCATCACGCTGTTTTTTATCAAGTGCTTGAGCCAGAGGTGCTGATTGTTCGTGTGCTGCATGAGGACATGGATGCACCCGAAAGGCTGCTGGATTAGTGTCGGTTATTTTTGCGCGGAGAAAAAGTTGAGCCTTGACCGCAACTGGTCAGCCAAAGCAAAACGCAAGACCTGACACCGTCACGCATTTCGGAAGGTTGCCTAGATGTTTCTTGAAAACCTGATGCCAATCGCCAAATTATTCAGTGCGCTGGCCGTACCTGTAATAGGTTTCTTGGGCGTGTACATCGCCTGGAAACAGTGGAAAACAGCGGCTTATCGCTACAGGATGGATCTTGTCGACAAACGGTTTGAAATCTATGAAGCGACGATAGACTTCATTCTTTCCATACGGGGTGGAGGTCAGGTTTCGGATAGAATCTTGGCAGTCTTTAAGGAAAAGACGTTGCCCGTAAGGTTTCTTTTCAATGACGAGGTTGCCGAATACATAGCAGAGATACGTTCTCATGCCTTGGACGCGCAAACCTTCTCAGAGGAAGCCGAGGGAACGAATGCCGGTCCGGACAAGATCACAATTCAGCGGAAGTCTTCTGAGGCCAGAAAATGGCTTTACCATCAGCTTAACGAAGAGGGGTTGAATAAACGCTTCCGCAAATTTCTAGACTTAGAACAATGACATGAAGCGGCTATGGATTCTGCGACTACGCGCAGAATGACCAGCGCCTTCGCTCAATTAAAAAGCCCGCGATCAACGCGGCTGCGTGACACTCCAAACCCCCGTCGCCTCCATCACCTCCTCACCCTCGACACGCAGCACACCGCGCGCGAAGACGAGCTTTTTCCCCTGCCGGCGAATCTCACCATCAAGCTCGACGAAGGCCGGCGGCCGCACCCCTTTCAGAAAGTGACTGTCGAGGTGCACCGTCGTGCACATTGCGCGACCCGACGCCTCCCAGATCATCAGTGACAGCGCGTGGTCGACGAAGGTCATCAACACGCCGCCGTGAACGAAGCCCTGCGCGTTGGCATGGCTTTCGTCCAGCCGTATCGCGTAGCGAAAGCCATCCGCTTCGCGCCGCGTCCACAACGCACCGAGCGAGGCCGGAATGCCTTTCATCTCGCGCCGGGTCCAGTCGGCGACTGCTTTTACATCATCGGAACTCATCGACTTCTCTCTACTTCTTTCAATACGGTCAGACCGGACGCAGCGCCAGCACGCTGCCCTCGGCGTCGGCGGAGAGGTAGAGCGTGCCGTCGGCACCGGCGGCAATACCTGCGAAGGGTGCAATCGCACCGGAGAGCGGCGGGAATGGCCGCACCGGCTTGGGCACGACACCGGGCGGTGCGCCGACCGGCAGGCCGGCCGCCAGTGTGCGGCGCTGCTGGCGCACCATGTCGTACTCGACCAACTCGCGGGCGCCGGCATCGACGATGTAGAGCAGATCGCCGCGCACCAGAATCCCCTGCGGCTGCCGCAGGCCATCGAGCACGGTTTCGACAGCAGAGCCATTCACCTTCGCCACGCGCCCGCCCGCCTCTTCGGCGACGAGACAGCTGCCGTCGGCGGCAATCGCCACGCCTCTCGGCTCGCGCAGTGCAGTGGCCAGCTCGATGACATTGCCCGACTGCAGCGATAGCAGCCGGCCCGTTTCCGCATCGGCAAAGGCCACGGCGCCGTCACGCGCAATCGCGATGCCGAACAGGCGCTCGAAACCGTCCGCCAGCACCTCGTGTCGCTGCTGCGCGGGCCACCAGCGCGACACCTGCCCCGCTGCGGTAGTAACGATGAATTCACCGGGCGCCGCTGCAACCACGCCGCGCACATAACCGGGATACCCCGGCGTGAAGAACATGCCCAGCGACTCGCGTTTGCCATTGCGCAGTGCATAGGTGAAGCCACCGTCGGCGATCAGCAGCGAGCCATCGGCATCAACCGCCAGACCGAGCGGGAAAGTGAAACCGTCCGGCACCACCGAACGCAGCGTGCCATCGGCAAGCACTTCGTCGACCTGACCGGCGATATTCGACACGAACAGCCGCTCGCCAACGAACACCAGGTTGTCGAGACCGGGCGCGATATTGGCCAGCACCGTCCTTTCACCACTGCGCGGATCGATGCGCAGCACCTGGCCACTCGCCACCTGCGTCGAGACGATGAAACCCTTGCTGTCGAACTTGACCGCATCCGGCACGCCGAGATCGCCCGCCACTTTTTCGACCGGCCCACCATCGAGGCTGACGCGGCAGATCTCGTTGGTACCCATCAGCGGGAAATAGAGCATGCCGTCCGGTCCCACCTCCATCGCATTCGGCATCATCAGGTTGTCGGCGATGATGCGCGGTGGCCCGCCGTTCAGATCGAGCTCCATGATGCGGCCACCGGGCCGGCACTCGCCCGCGATCAATCGTCCGTTGTAGAAGGTGATGGGGTTGGCGCAGGGCAGGTCGCCGCAGACGACGCGGTAGTTACCCTTCGCATCGAGTGCGCCGACGCGCCCTTCGGAAATTTCGGTGACGTAGAGATTGCCCTGCGGATCGAATACCAGATCGTCCGGTGCGACGATGTCGCCACCCATCGGGCTGATGGTTTCGATAACGCCGCTGCCGACATCGATGGCGCTGACCTGACTGCCCGCCACCTGCGCGATATAGATGCGACCGTCGCTGCCGACACGCATACCGTTGGCGCCAAACAGACGACTCTGCGGAGTCAGCCGCTCCAGTGCCCAACCCTCGGCGACCCTGGCTGGACCCGCCTCCGTGTAACGACCCACTTGCTGCGACATACCGAAACCTCTCTCGAATTATTGATATTGGCTGCGGCGCTCTGTTGGCGAACGCTCTGCTTGCGATGTCAACGCTTCGACGCCATCGCGAAGCTGTACTTGAGATGATCGAGCTGCCCGGCCGGCACCGGATCGAACAGTAGCGGGGAATCCGTGTTGCGGATCGCGTCGATCTGCGCAGCCATATCCTCGACACTCCACGCCGGACGATAGACGCCGGGAGTCTCGGCGACGTAGGCCCGGGCCACGCGTCCCGCTGCAGAGATCAGCATTTCACCGGTGACCGAACAGGATTCGTGACTCAGCCAGCCGACCGTGGCGGCAACCATCTCCGGCGGCATCGGCGGGAATGCCGACGTGTCTACACCTTCCGACATGCGTGTGACAGCGGCCGGCAGAATGACGTTGCTCTTCACGTTGTGCGCGGCACCTTCCAGCGCGACGACATTGGACAAGCCCTGCGTGCCGGCCTTGGCCGTACTGTAGTTCGCGTTCTGGTAGTTGCCATAAAGACCATTGATCGAGCCGGTCAACACGACACGACCGTAACCCGCCTTGCACATCAACGGAAATGCCGGACGCACCACATGGAAAGCACCGCGCAGATGCACATCGAGAACGAATTCGAAATCTTCATACGACATTTCGGCCAGCGGAGCGCGACGAACCACACCGGCGTTGTGAATCAGGATGTCGATGCGACCGTAGTGATCGAGCGCGGATTGAATGATCGCCTTGCCACCTTCAGGCGTTGCCACCGAGTCGGTGTTGGCCACCGCTTCACCGCCAGCTGCCCTGATCGCGCGCACCGTATCGGCAGCGGGATCTTCCGCAAGGCCATCGCCCTTCAGGCTGACACCCGGATCATTGATGACGACCTTGGCTCCACGCGCCGCCAGCAGCTCGGCGTAGGCACGGCCCAGCCCTCGGCCAGCACCGGTGATGACTGCCACGCGGCCGTCGAATCTCAGCTCTGCCATCAAACCTCTCCTCACTTGCAATCGAATGGGTACTGAACCGGACACGGCAGCAGAACGCACGCGCGTGTCCCGAAAGGGTCGGCCATTATCGGTCATTTGCTCCGAAAGTCATCCGGATGACCGGCGTCCATACGGCAATGAGTGCAGCGAAATCGACAAACGACGCAACCCGTTCGTCGCTCATTGCGCAGCCAACAGCTCCGACTCTTATACTGGGCTTGATCGCCGCCGATCCAGCTTGACGTCGGCGCCAACCCCTTTGAATAACAGAACAAACCGGGGAGTCACGCGATGACCAGCTTCTCCGAAAGCCTGGATCACTTCTTCATGGAGCGGTCCGACGACCCGTACTGGACCGAGAGCTCCTGGTTCTCCTGGGCCATTCCCGAACAGGGCATCAACGGCTTCTTCTATAACCACTTCCGTCCCAACATGAACTGCATGCTCGGCGGCCCGGCGATGTGGGATTGCTCCGGCCGGCATGTCTGGAACTTCCGCTTCTTCGACTGGCAGTCGATGCGGGTATTGCCAAGCGGACGCTTCGGTGTCGACTACGACAAGTACAACTTCACGACACCGTGGTCGATGTCGATCCGCATGCTCGAACCGCTGCAGCGCTACCAGCTCGGCTACGATCGCGAAGGTTTCAAACTCGACCTGCGGTTCACCGCCATCGCACCGCCACACATCATGAATGCGAAGAGCCCGGAACAGCTGAAAGGCGCCTTCAAGACCCACTTCGAACAACCCGGCCGCATTCAAGGCACGGTCGAACTGGACGGGCAGCGCTACGATGTCGACTGCTTTTCGATTCGCGATGGCGGACACGGTCCGCGCTTTCTCGAAAAATCACCGCCCGGTGGCTATGCCTGGTCCACCGCCGATGAACGCAACGGCTGGCATATCCTGGCGCCCAATGCCGTCCACGGCCACACCACCTCGGCGATCGGCGGCTACCTGCTGCGCGACGGCGAGATGGCCACCATCGTCGAGGGCAGTCGTCGCGTGATCGAACGCGATGGTCCGCGCCCCATTGCCACTGAAATTCGCGCACGCGATGCGCTGGGTCGCGAGCTGCACGCCATCGGTCGCGTGCAGACGCCGGCCGAGTTCATGCTGTTCCCCGATCGCGGCCAGTGGTGGTCACTCTATCGCTGGGATTACGACGAATTCACCAGCGCGGTCGGCGAAGATCAGGAGTATTACGGCATCCAGGAGTTCAGGCGCTGGCAGAGAGCCAGCCCCGAGGTGTGGAAAACCCGCTGAGAGCCCCTTCGTCATTCCGCGCGCAGTCGCGGAATCCACGCAGTTGAATGGATTACTCGCACCTGCGGCGCTCGCCCTTCGGATCAGCCTTCAGCTGCTCTGCGCTCCGCTTGTCTGCGACTACGCGCAGAATGACGGCCAACAAAGCAAAAACTATAAAAGCAGGAAACAGACATCATGAAAACAGGCCAACTGCTGATCATCACCGGCTCCACCGGCAGCGGCAAAACCACTGCCTGCAAGGAGTTCGTCGCACTCGCTGATGAACTGTGGCTGCACTTCGGCGCCGATCAGTTTCTCGGTGGCGTCGTGCCGCGAAAATTCGTCGATGGCGGCGCACGCTGCGATGAAGGGCTGCGCAAGGTACTGGACGATCCGACAGATCCCGATGGCCCGCGCCATCTCGAACTGGGCCGCTACGGCACACAGATGATCGACACCTTCCACGCGATGGTCGCCGCCGGCGTGCGCGCTGGCAGCAACATCGTCATCGATCACATCACCACGCTTGATCCACCGTTTCTGCAGAGCTGCCTGAAACACTTTCGCGACTTGCCGGTCCTCTTCGTCGCGCTGAAGCCGCCGCAATCAGTCATTCCGGAACGGCTCGACAACCGACTGGACAAGATCGTCAGCGCGCTCGATCGCGATCAAGCCGCCATCGCCAACGCCAATACGAAGCGAATGGCGGAATTTCTGTACCGGCAGATCTTCGCGCACGATCAGTTCGATCTGGTGATCGACTCGAACGCGCACAGTCCAGGCGCGGTTGCCACGCTCATCGCCGATGCACTCACGCGTCAACCGGGACGCGCGTTCGCCGAACTGACCCGCAGGCTCGACGCCAAAGAAAACCCTTTCACCTCACGTTGAACCAGCTGCTGCTCATGCAACGACGCCAGCCGTGCGCAATGCCTCGATCTGCTCAGGTGTCATACCGAGCACACTGCTCAGAACTTCCTCGGTGTGCTGCCCCAACACCGGCGGCGCACTCGGCACCGGTTGTTTGTCGCCCGAGAATTTGATCGAACGACTGACAATCGGAATATTCCCCAGCGTCTTGTGTTCGGTCTCCACCACCATCTCGCGCGCCACCGCCTGTGGCTGCGACAGCGCCTCCGCGACACCGAGAATCGGCGCATTCGGCACTTCATGCTCGGTGAATATCCCGACCAGCTCCGCCACGGTCTTCTGCTGCGTGAACTCGGCGACGATGGCATTCACTTCGACGCGACGATCGCGACGCTTCTCGATCATGTCGAAGCGTGTATCGGCCGTCAGCTCCGGACGAGCAATCGCGCTGCAGACCTTCGCCCAGAAGCTGTTGGTCAGGCAGGCGACGATGATCGAACCATCCTTGGCTGGGAACGCGCCGTAAGGTACCAAATTCGGATGTTGCGAGCCCTGCGGCTTCGGATCTTCGCCGTTGAAAAACGCCAGCTGGGCGATGTAGCCCAACATACCGACCATGCCATCGAACAGGCTGATATCGATGTAGCGGCCGCGCCCGGTCGCATTGCGCTCGTGCAGCGCCGCCAGAATGCCGATCGGGCCATTGATGCCGCCGATCAGGTCGCCCAGCGGAATACCGAGTTTGGTCGGTAACGCACCTGGCTCGCCGTTGACACTGAGCGCGCCAGACATTGCCTGCAGCACGATATCGAACGACGGGCGGTCCTTCAGCGGCCCGTTCTGGCCGAAGCCGGAGATGGCGCAATAGATCAACCGCGGATTGATGGCGGAGAGCGTCTCGTAACCGAGTCCGAGACGATCCATGACACCCGGCCGATAGTTTTCGACCAAGATGTCGCACTTGGTCGCGAGATCCTTGACCAGCGCTACGCCAGCCTCCGACTTCAGGTCGACGACAATGCTTTTTTTGCCGCGATTGATGGCGATGTAGTAGTGGCTTTCGCCATCGCGAAACGGCGGGAACGAGCGGGTTTCATCACCCGTGCCAGGCGGCTCGATCTTGATCACTTCGGCGCCGAGATCGGCAAGCGCGAGCGAAGCGGATGGTCCTGCCAGTACACGAGTGAAATCGAGAACTCGAATACCCTGCAGCGGGCCAGCCCACGAGGACGATTCACGCTCGGTCATCTGCGCTCACCTTTGTTATTAGAGCCAGCCGCTGTAGAGCGTGCGACCAGCGAAAAATATCGTTACACAAAATTGCCTGGAAAAATTTTGGTCGCCGCATAGCGGCGACCCGAAGGGTGGCTGCCAGGGATGGCAAGCCACAAAAATGGCCCCGATTAAGGAGCCATTTCGTGTTTCAGTTGAAGCAAGACACCGAATTAGCCGCGGCTCGGCAGCTCAACAATGGCGACGCCGGAAGCCGACAGCTCGCCACGGTGAGTTTCAGCTTTCTGGCTGATTTCAACGAAGTGCTTGCCGTTCTCGACGAACTTGCGCGTCACAGTCCCGGAGATCACGATCGCGTCGCCGTCCGGATTGTGGCGGCGGATTTGCGATTTCGCTTTGGTCAGGAAGCCGTCATCGCCCATCCAGTTGGTAACCTGGTGGGTGAGCCAAGAGCAACGCTCGGGACCGTAGTCATACGCGCCGGGTGCACCGACTTCGAGTGCGAACTCTTCGTCCCAATGCACACGCTCAGGACAATCCGGCACATTGAAGCGGTTCTTGATGCCTGCGCCCGGGTGAGCTTGCTGCAATTTCCACGCGAGTTTGTTGGCGCGGATATAGAGACCGCCCCAGCCTTGCGCGTAGCAGATGAAGCCGGTGACAGTCATCGGGCCTTTCATCATTTTCGGCAGTTCTTCGCCTTCTTTGACGTCTTCCCAGTAACGCTTCTCGGCGCCGCGAATCTCTTCTTTCTCGTAGAGTTTGTAGAACTCGGCGAGTTGCTCTTCGGTGAACGGCTCAACACGGCCGCGCGCTTCGGTGTACTTGGTGCCGCGCTCGCGGGCTTCGTCGCGGTCGGTACGGAATACCCAGCTGTCCGCTTCCGCTACTTTGTCGCCGTTCTGGTTGAAGAAGTCGACGTGGTAGATCTGTTGGAACGCGCGACCGGCAAACTTGGTCTGGTGCTCAACGAGATCTTTCAGGTAAGCCTCGGTGGTGATGGTGTCGCCGCGCAGAACCGGCTTGTGCCAGGTCCAATCCGCACCGGCCCACATCGCGTGTACGCCAGACAGTCCGCCGCAATAGCCGGAAATAATACGGCTGGTGGTGAACAGGAAGCTCGGCAGTGCTACGACGTTGCCAAATTTGGTTTTCTTCGCGTATTCAGGATCGCACCAGAGCGGGTTATCGTCGCCGATGCCGTGCGCGTAGTGACGAATCGCGTCGCGAGTCGCTTCGTAGTTCCACGGCTCAATGGTGTTGGTGATCTTGACACCGATGCGCTTGCGCAGGTCGGCCAGACCTTCTTCGGTGATCTTGGGAAACTTGTTCGTGCTGGACATAGTGCTCTCCTCTTCGTATTT
The DNA here is from genome assembly GCA_964638025.1 of uncultured Verrucomicrobiaceae bacterium. Lineage (GTDB taxonomy): Bacteria > Pseudomonadota > Gammaproteobacteria > Pseudomonadales > CAMLJR01 > CAMLJR01. The sequence goes on along the minus strand of CAZWXW010000004.1, from coordinate 22,293 downwards.
CAGGTGCCGGCCGCAGCCGTCAGTTGTTGGCCGCAGCCGTTTTCGCAGCTTCGCGATCGCGCAATACCTTGCGGTGGACCTTGCCAGCGGGCGTCTTCGGAAGCTCGCTGACAAATTCGACGTGGCGCGGGAATTCATGCTGACTCAGCTTCTCGCGCGTAAAGTTCTGCAGCTCGGTGACAAACTCGTCGCTGGCTGCACGGTCGGTGACAACGAACGCCTTCGCTACCTGACCGCGAGTCTCATCGGGAACACCGATGACACCCACTTCCTTGACGTTCGGATGCTTGAGCATGCTGTGCTCGATCTCGACCGCGCTCATGGTCCAGCCAGCTGAGATGATGACGTCGTCAGCGCGACCGCAGTGATAGAGATACCCTTCGTCATCGAGCTTGGCGCGATCCTTGGTCGTCTCCCAGTGATCTTTTTTCCACAGCATCAGTTCGCCGACTTCACCCGGACCGGTCGGCGTGCCATCGGGACGCTGCACTTCCAGCTTCAGACCCGGAATCGGTTTACCGAGCGAGCCCGGCTTGACCACGAAATCTTTGGCGCCGGGGAAGTTGACCAGCACCACACCGATCTCGGTGGTGCCGTACATGCTGCAGGCCGGCACATGGAAGGTCTGGTCGATGAACTCCAGCGTGGCCGGATCGATCGGCTCGCCGGTGAATGACAACTTCTTGAAGAAGAAATCGAACTCGCTCGCCTTGCTGGTGTTTTTCATCATCCGGTAGTGCGTGGCGGCGGCGGACATATTGGTGATCTTGAAATCCTGCAGCGCCTTCATCAGACGCACTGCATCGAAGCGGCCGGAGAAGGTGCCGGTGGTAACACCGAGCCCCAGTGGCGCCAATGTGCCGTGCCACAAACCGTGGCCCCAGGCCGGTGACGACGGGCAGAAGAACTCGTCACCGGGACGAATGCCGGTGCCATACAGCGCGGCAAACATCAGCGTCACCAACGCCCGGTGCGTGTGCTTGACCGCCGCAGGCAGTTCGCGCGTGGTACCGGAGGTGTACTGGAACACGGCCAGGTCGGTGGCCAGTGTTTTCGGCTCATAGCTCGCCGGGTATTTCGATATTTCAGCGAGCAGGCTGTCGTCGGCGACAACAACACGCAGTCCTGGAATCTGCCGCGCGATTTCCGCCTTCTCTGCATTGGTGACCAGCATTGTCGGCTTGCAGTCGTCGATGCGCAGGCGCAATGCGTCGGGCCCAAACAGCGTGAACATCGGCACGCTGATCGCACCGGTCTGCATGGCGCCAAACAGGCAGACATAAAACGGCAGCGACGGCTCCAGCATGAAGGCAATGCGCTCGCCCTTCTGCACACCGTTCGCATCGAGCCAGTGCGCGAAACGCGCGGCACCGGCGGCAATCGTATCGAAGCTCAGAATCTCATCGCTGCCATCGGCACGCGCAATGCGCACGGCCGCGCGACCGGAACCATCGGCATGGCGCGTAATGCATTCGTGAGCGATGTTCAGCTGTTCCTTGTTGCCATCAAACAGCTCCCAGAGTGCCGCGGAATTGGCGTGCGCTTGAGCATCTGCGTAGGAGGTGTATTCGGTGAGCTTTGCCATCGTGCACCCGTGTTATTCGTGGATCGCCGAGCGCGCTTCAGAGCACTCTCTCGGAGGGCCGCAACCATGGCACAGAATAATTTTGTTGTAAATATAGAATGTCGTTCTATATATTGAACAACAAACCGGCTCGATCAAGCACGCGTAATCGACAAATCACACCCTGAAAGAAGCCGTCGACGTGCTGTAAAGAGATCGACAAAAACCTCTTTCTCACAAGAACTTACGATGACTGAACAGACCAAACAGAGCGCCTCCCAAGGCAGCAAACTCGCGAGCGCCGTGAAGGAGAGCAAGGCTCCGGCCATCTCACGGGCAGCGGCGGTTTTACGGCTGCTGGGGAAAAGTGACACTCCACTCGGCCTGCAGACCATCGCGCGCACGTTGGAGCTGGTGCCGAGCACCTGCCTTTATGTACTCCGGGCGCTGGTCGCCGAAGAGTTTGTTGCGTTCGATCCCGACACCAAGCGTTACTCACTCGAGGCGGGCGTGCTGACGCTGGCGCGCCACTGGCTGCGTCGCAATCAGTTCACCGATCTTGCTCAACCGATGCTGGATCGGGTCAGCCAGACCTTCGATGTGACGATGCTCGGTGTGCATATCGTCGGCCTCGATCACATCATCGTGGTCGCGGCATCACAGGCCGGAAATAATTTTCAGATCAGCGCGCAGATTGGCAGCCGCTTTCCGGCGCTGATCAGTGCGACGGGGCGATGCATTGCAGCGTTCGGCGATCACTCTGAAGAGGAGCTGGAGACGCGCTTCAAAACGTTGCGCTGGGACGAGCCGCCAACCTTCGAGGAGTGGAAGGCGCAAGTGAACCAGACGCACGCGCAGGGCTTTGCCATCGACGAAGGCAACTACATCGCCGGCGTGACGGTACTCGCAGCACCGGTGTGGAAATCGCGCGACAAGTTGAGCCACGCGCTGGTCGCCATCGGCATCGGCAGTGCCCTGAAACGAAATGGGCTTCCAGCTTTGCAGGAAGCCCTTCTATCGAGCGGACGGTCGCTGTCGAATCAACTGTGTGGCGAACTCACTTCGTAATCAAATCGGGGGGAGATCACCTCCCCCGATTCGGTTCACTCTGCAGCATCAAACTTCAGCAGCTCGGCACCACCCTCCACCAGATTGCCCGGCGCGTAATAGAACTCCATTACCTTGCCATCGGCTGGCGCACGAATGGTGTGCTCCATTTTCATTGCTTCCATGACCAGCAGTGCATCGCCTTTCTTCACGCTATTACCCGCCTCGACCAGCAGCGTGACGATGGTGCCGTTCATCGGCGCAGCGAGACCGCCGTCGCCGTGTCCACCCTCCTCTTCACCGAGATCGACCGCAACCTGACTGAACTGCAGCGCACTCTCCTGCGTGTAGAGGCTGTAGACACCGTCGTGTTCGGCAACGGTCACGCGCGAACGATAGCCATCGATATCGGCGTAGAGCTCGCTACCCGTCAACTTGCCCTGAGCGCGAACGGTTTGACCCGCTGCCGTGATGTTGTAGCGCGTCGCGCTGCCTTCGCCGATCTGTTCAACCGCAATCGAATATTCCTGCCCCAGAAACACCAGCTGAAAGCGATGAACGTGAGCTTCGTTGAGACGCCAGGCATTGCTGAAATTCCATGGCGAATACGGGTCGACAGCCGCAGCGGTGTTCGACGCCGCATTTTGCGCCCGGCGCAGCACCAGATAGAGCGCGCCGAGTGCAACCCCCTTGGCAGCATCCTGCTTGCTGTCGTGAAAGATCTTCTCGTGATGCTTGGTGATGAAGCCGGTGTCCAGATCCGCACGTTTGAACGGCTCGCAGGTCGCCAGGTTGTAGAGGAAATCGACGTTGGTAGTCATGCCGCTGATACGGTATTCGCTCAACGCCTTACCCAAACGACGCAGCGCCTTGTCGCGATCCTCATCCCAGACGATCAGCTTGGCGATCATCGGATCGTAGAAGACGCTGACCTCATCGCCCTGCAACACGCCGGTATCGACGCGCACATGGTCGCTTTCGACAGGCGGCTGCAGGAACGACAGCGTGCCGGTGACCGGCAGGAAGTCATTGGCCGGATCTTCGGCATAGATCCGCGCTTCAAACGCGTGACCGCTGATACGAACCTGATCCTGCGCCAATGGCAGTGTTTCACCTGAAGCAACGCGCAACTGCCACTCCACCAGATCCTGGCCGGTGATCATCTCCGTTACCGGATGCTCGACCTGCAGGCGCGTGTTCATCTCCATGAAGTAGAACGAACCATCTTCATCGAGCAGAAACTCTACGGTACCTGCACCTTCATAGTTGATGGCTTTGGCGGCTTGAATCGCCGCCTCGCCCATCTTGCGGCGCAGTGACTCGGTCATGCCCGGCGCCGGCGCCTCTTCGATCACCTTCTGGTGACGGCGCTGCACCGAGCAGTCGCGCTCGGCCAGATAGACCGCGTTGTCGTGTTTGTCGCAAAACACCTGAATTTCAACATGGCGCGGGCGTGTCAGGTATTTCTCGACCAGCATGCGGTCGTCGCCAAAACTGTTCTTCGATTCGCGCTTGGCAGCCGCCAGCGCCTCATCGAATTCGGCAGCCGACCAGACCTGACGCATGCCTTTGCCACCGCCACCGGCCGTTGCCTTCAGCAGCACCGGGTAGCCCATGTCGTTGGCGGCCTTGCGCAGGATTTCCGGATTCTGGTCTTCGCCGTGATAACCCGGCACCAGCGGCACGCTGGCAGTTTCCATGATTCGCTTGGCGGCGGATTTCGAACCCATCGCCTCGATCGCGCCAACCGGCGGGCCTATGAAAACGATGCCATTCTCTTCGCAGGCCTTGCAGAAGGCCGAATTCTCGCTGAGAAAACCGTAACCGGGATGGATCGCCTCGGCGCCGGTCTGTATTGCCGCGGCAATAACTCTGTCGGCAAGCAAATAGGATTCGCGCGACGGCGCACCACCGATATGCACGGCTTCATCGGCCATCGCCACATGCAGCGCATTGGCATCGGCATCGGAATAGACCGCAACGGTGCGAATTCCGAGCTTGCGCGCGGTTTTAATCACTCGGCAGGCAATTTCGCCGCGATTGGCAATCAGGATCTTATTGAACATTTACTAAAACTCCGTTAACCCAAAAGCCTTACATGCGGAAGATGCCGAAACTGGTCTCTTCGATCGGCTTGTTCAGTGCGGCGGACAAGGCGAGACCGAGCGTCATGCGCGTCTCGGCCGGATCGATGACACCGTCATCCCACAACCGTGCCGATGCGTAATAGGGGTGGCCCTGCTTCTCGTAGGTATCGAGTGTTGGCTGCTTGAATGCCGCCTCCTCTTCCTTGCTCCAGGTCTCACCCTTCTGCTCTTTCTGATCGCGTTTGATCTGCGCCAGAACACCAGCAGCCTGCTCGCCCCCCATCACCGAGATGCGCGCGTTGGGCCACATGAACAGGAAACGCGGATCGTAGGCGCGACCGCACATGCCGTAGTTACCGGCGCCGAAGGAGCCGCCGATCAGTACGGTCAGTTTCGGCACATTGGCACAAGCCACGGCGGTAACCATCTTGGCGCCATGCTTGGCGATACCGCCGGCCTCGTACTGACGCCCGACCATGAAGCCGGTGATGTTCTGCAGGAAAATCAGCGGGATTTTTCGCTGTGCGCACAACTCGATGAAGTGCGCACCTTTCTGCGCGGACTCGCCAAACAGAATGCCGTTGTTGGCAACGATGCCGACCGGATAGCCAAACAGTCGCGCAAATCCGGTCACCAGTGTGGTGCCGTATAGCGCCTTGAATTCATCGAACTCGGAGCCGTCAAAAACGCGCGCGATAACCTCGCGCACGTCATAGGGCTGGCGCGAGTCTTTCGGAATGACGCCATAGATTTCGTCCATGGAATAGAGCGGCGCCTTCGGCTCGCTGATATCCATGTCGACCGGCTTTACCCGATTCAGGCGGGCAATGCATTGACGCGTCAGCTGCAACGCGTGGTGATCATTCTGCGCGTAATAATCAGAGACGCCCGAGATACGGCAATGCACATCGGCGCCACCGAGATCCTCCGCACTGACCACTTCGCCCGTTGCAGCCTTGACCAGCGGCGGACCGGCGAGAAAGATCGTGCCCTGCTCCTTGACGATGATCGACTCGTCGGCCATCGCCGGCACATACGCGCCGCCGGCGGTACACGACCCCATCACGCAGGCGATCTGCGGAATATTCTTGGCCGACATCGTGGCCTGATTGAAAAAGATACGACCGAAATGTTCGCGGTCGGGAAACACATCGTCCTGGCGCGGCAGGTTGGCGCCCCCGGAGTCGACCAGATAAATGCAGGGCAAATTATTCTGATCGGCGATCGCCTGCGCACGCAGATGCTTTTTAACGGTCAGCGGGTAGTAGGAGCCGCCTTTAACCGTCGCATCATTAGCCACGATCATGCACTCGCGACCCGCGACACGACCGATGCCAGTGATGATGCCCGCTGCCGGAACTTCTTCGTCGTAAACCTCGTAGGCGGCCAGCTGCGACAGTTCCAGAAACGGAGAGCCCGGATCGATCAACGTATTGATCCGCTCGCGCGGTAGCAATTTTCCGCGAGAGGCATGGCGCTCCTGATAGGCCTTGCCGCCACCGAGTTTGATCGCTTCCAGCCTTTCCCGCAGATCATCCACCAGCGTTTTCATCTGCGCCGCATTGTTCGAAAACTCTTCGCTGCGCGTATTGATCTTGGATTTGATGATGGGCATATCGATTTCCGTCAAAAAGCGTAATCAGAAGTTTTTTAGATGCTGCTTCGGCGTCGCGCGATCAACGCCCGACAAACTTGCCGGGACGACGCTCGGCCACCGAGCGCAACCCTTCGGCAAAATCCTCGGTGGGTTTGAGCTTGGTCTGCTCAGCGTGCTCATGGATCAATGTCGCCTTGACCTGTTCGACCAGCCCACGGCGCAGCGTGGCGCGGGTAGCCAACAGCGACAGCGGCGCGTTCTCGGCAATTTCACCGGCAAACGCGAGCGCTGCTTCGCGTAGCGTATCGGCGCTGGCAATGCGATCAACCAACCCCCAAAGCGCGACCTCATCGGTCTTGTATCGATTGGCCGTCAGAAACATCTGCGCAGCCCGTTGCTGACCGATGACACGCGGCAACGTGCAGGTAAGTCCGAAGCCCGGATGAAAGCCAAGCTTGGTGAAATTGGCGGAGAAGCGAGCTTCAGGGGAGGCGACGCGAAAATCGGCGGCTACCGCAAGCCCAAGACCGGCACCAATCGCAGCACCCTGAATGGCAGCGACAATCGGTTTGGCGCAGGAAAAAATGCGGATGGCCTGATCGTAGAACTCGCGCAGCGGGTCGTTGCCTTCCGCCCCGAAACCATTGGGCGACACCAGATCAGCGCCTGCGCAAAACGCCTTTCCTTCCGACGCCAGCACAACGGCCCGCACCTGCGGGTCGGCGTCGAGTCGCTCCAGTGCGTCGGCCAGCAGACGCAACAGGCCAACCGTTGCAAAGTTGTAGGGGGGATTCTGGAACAGCAATAGCGCCGAGTTGCCGAGGATCTGCACATCGAGTTGTTCGTTCATGAGCACGTCGCGTCGGGATATCCCTGACGCCTCCGGACAGGGGATTCAACCCATTGAATAAGAGTCACAACAGATGCCCCAAAAGCCAAAGCTTTATATTGTAGACGCGCTTGATACCTCAGATCACGCCCACAATAAGCGATTGCATATATTGAATGACCACCAACAACAGCTCGAAACCGAAAGCCTGGGTAAAACCGGCCACCCCGGCTGGTAGCTGCGCCACCATTCAACTGGAAAGCACTGTGTAACTGAAAGCCCTGAGATCCTTCCTCAACGGGCACCGGGATACCATCATGATCGAGTAGATTAGCGGCGTTTTGCAGACGGGTTCTACCCTGGCCCTCCAAGGCACTGGGGCGGATTCACTCAGAATATTCCTCTGCTAGAGTGAAGGAGACCAAAACCACGCCCAGCAGCCAGGAGCCGAGTTAAAAGCCGGTTAACGGGGCTGCCGACCTGGGCCAGACCAAGCAGACCAGCACTGACGCCGAACGCAAATTGGCCCCAGGGGAAGTGAACAGGAACGGAGAAAGCCATGTCAGCACTATCAGACTTAATGGATTAATAGGGATGCAACACAATGGAACGGGGCCATCGCTCTGAACACTGGACATTTTCCGATTTGCACATGATTGGTTAGAGCGGCTTATTGAGACAGCGCATATGCCCCCAAAAATCTAAGTACGGCATATTTTTTAAAGCTTCCACGCTCATCCCTTCCCAAAATCAAAATTATCGCAACCCTGAAAATCAACCAGGATCAAGATTCAAATGGATAAGTTGGCCTTCAACCTAAAGGTTTTTCTTGGCTGGGTTTTCTCAAAAGTATTAGCTACAAAGTTTGCGCAAGTTCAGCAAAACCTCACTCTTCCCTACTGGGGCAAGCATCTACCGAAAAATGCCTTGGTGCGCCTGGTTGAGCGTTTGATGCGCTTCTATTTGGCGCATTCCGACCGGGGCAATACTGGCGGTGAAACGCTGGAGAGCATCCACAAACAGTTTTGGCAAAACCAAATCGAGGACAAGTGGTTCGAAAACTCGTCCAAGGCATTCGATGAATCAATTCCTGCGATTGAGGGCCCGGTCAGGGAACTCAAGCAGTTTCTCGAACAACGCTCACATACGGTTTTATGCGAAATCGGTACCGGTGATGGTCGCTTTCTCGACTATTTGAGAACCCAGCTAAATGGGGTCGAGCGATTTGTTGGCCTGGATTTGAGTGAGCGCAGAATTGCACTGAATCAAAACCTGTACGACGGATTGGAGTTCGTGGCCGGGGATGCGCAGGAGTGGGTGGCGAGCCAAGACCTCAGGCAATCCCTCTTTGTAACCAACGGGGGGGTGCTGGAATATTTCAGGCCGGAATCCCTCGAGACCTTTATACAAGGGGTGGCGAGGAGCGGTAGCTCTCTGGCGCTTTTCTATGAGCCGCTGGTCGCAGATCACGACCTGGACAGTGAACTGGAGGTGAAGCTGACCACAGCGGGCGAATACTCCTTCAGCCACAACTATCCGGCCGTGTGTCGGCGTGCAGGAATGAACATCGCTTCCATGCAAATAAATGAAAAAGCCGGCTATCGCGGAATATGCATGATTGCTCACAGCCCCACCTCCTCCGAGCCGGGCTCCCCCTGAGCATCAAGCCGATATCGGAACAAACAGGTTTGTATTTGACGCGCCGTTGCAGGTGCAGGACTGACAGGTAGAACAGAATGGAAATCACACGCGTACATCAATTATTCGAGATTCAGGCCGGACAGAGTCCGGAAGCAATCGCGATCGAATTTGGTGAGGAGAAAGTTACCTATCACGCCCTGAACTCGAGAGCCAATCAAGTGGCAAACGGCTTGATTGAGCAAGGCGTGAAGCCGGGCGATTTTGTTGGCCTGTGTATGGATCGCTCTCCCGCGTTGATCGCATCCATCTTTGGAGTACTCAAAACGGGTGCCGTCTACGTCCCCCTGGATCCGGAATATCCTCGTGAGCGCCTGCTGTACATGATTGAAGATTCGGGCATCCGGGTATTGTTGCTGGATAGCTCCGCCCGATCTTGCATAGAGGACGATTTGTCGCAGCATTCCGTTTCCGCACTCGATGTCGATGAGGCTTTTTCCACCTTCAGTGAAGAGAGACCGGATCTGGAAGATCTCGAAGATCCGTTGATCTACATGATCTATACCTCTGGCTCTACCGGGAAACCAAAAGGCTCGCTCGTTTATCACCGGGGCTTCTCCAACCTGGTGGACTGGTATGTGAACGAACTTGAAGTGGGGCCAGAGACGCGAGTTCTGCACATGACCTCGCCGGCCTTCGACTTGACCCAGAAGAATGTATTTGCCCCCCTGGTATCGGGCGGCTGCCTGTGTCTGCTGAACCAGCGATTTTATGATGCGTCGGTGATCGTTGATCACATCGAAAATCACCAGATCAATCTGGTGAACTGCACACCCAGCGCCTTTTCAAGGCTCCTGAGCTTCGGCGACGAAGTACTGTTTGAGCGACTGAGGACCTTGCGCCATGTGGTCTTGGGTGGCGAACCCATCCTGATGAGCCGCTTGATCAGCTGGCTGAGCAATCCGCTCTGTCAGGCCCAGATCATCAATAGTTATGGGCCGACGGAATGCACGGATGTTGTTTGTGCCTATCGGGTCACGGCCCCTTCCGACTTTATCGATCGCAGCGTGCCGATCGGGTCGGCGCTGCCCGGCTTCGATCTGCGTATCGTCGATGAAGATTTGCAGCGTCTGCCACAAGGGGAAAGCGGCCAGATCGCCATCGCCGGAATTGGCGTCGGCGCCGGCTACTATAAAAAGCCGGAAATGACTGCAAAAGTGTTTGTAGATGACCCCGAAAGTCCGGGCGAGAAAATGTATCTGACGGGTGATTCTGGCAGGGTGTTGGCGGATGGCAGCATTGACTACCACGGGCGCATCGACAACCAGGTGAAAATACGCGGGTTTCGCATCGAGCTTGGTGAGATCGAGCGTACGCTGGAATCCCATGAAGCCATCAAGGAAGCGGCTTGCTCCACTTATAAAGATCTGAGTGGCGACAATAAGCTGTCTGCATTTTTGGTCTACAAGAACCCGGATTGCGCGCCCGCCAATTCGGAGGTTCGCAGATTTCTTCAGCAAACCCTGCCGGATTTCATGATGCCGACCGCCTGGGTGACGCTGGACAAACTACCGCTGACCCCCAATGGCAAGCTTGATCGCAAAAGTCTGCCCACACCGATTGCGAAACGCCCAACGCTGGACGTTGCGTTTGTTGCGTCCAAAACCGAAGTTCAAAAATTTATAGAAGGCCTGTGGCTCGAGCTTCTGGGCTTGGATCGCGTCGGAATCGATGATCGTTTTTTTGAACTGGGCGGGAGCTCACTGAACGCGGTCGACTTCATCGCGCGGATCTCTACTGAAATCGGAGATCGAATCGCCATCGCCTCATTCTTCGACACACCAACGATTCGAGGCTTTGAGAAGACGCTGTGGACCGATCATGCCGATGCGCTAGGTCGAAAATTCCCCAATAGTGACAGTCCCAGCGATGACATGGTGAGCCAATCTCTGGATGCAAGGGGGCCGGGTGGAAAATCACTCTTGCGCGGCGAACGCGAAGATATTGCCATTATCGGCATGGCCGGCCGTTTCCCTGGCGCTGAAGATACTGATGAGTTGTGGGAAAAACTTCTCCAGGAAGAGGAAGCCGTACGCTTTGCCTCGGATGCCGAACTGCGAGAGGCTGGAGTGCCTGAAGAGGACATAGCAGATCCAGATTATGTTCGCGCCTACTTTTCCATGGATGATGTCGAGTATTTTGACGCGGAGTTCTTTGGCTATCAGCCTCGCGAAGCAGTAGCGATGGATCCGCAGCATCGACTGTTTCTGGAACTGGCCTGGTCCTGCCTTGATAACGCCGGCTATGCAAAATCCCAGGACTATCCAGGCAAGATCGGCGTGTTCGGAGGCATCGCAAGAGATGCCTATCTCGTCAATTTCATTGCCAAGCACCCAGACTTCAAGGACAGCCTGCACGAATTCTCCGTCAACATGGGGAATGACAAGAACTTTCCCAGCTCAAGAGTTTCATACAAGCTCGATCTCAAAGGGCCTGCCATCAATATCCAGACCGCGTGCTCCAGCTCAGGTGTCGCCCTGCATGTGGCATGTCAGAGTTTGCTCAACGGCGATTCTGATATGGCGCTGGTGGGCGGATGCCGGGTACTGGCGCCCACCAAATCGGGATACCGCTATGTGGAGGGCAGTGCCTTATCGAAAGATGGGCACATCTATGCTTTTGACAAGCGTGGCACGGGCATGGTCCGGGGTAGCGGCGGCGCCTTTGTCCTGATCAAGCGCTTGAGTGATGCCGTACGCGATGGGGATTCCGTTCGAGCGGTGATCAAAAGTACGGCAATCAACAATGATGGCAGTGACAAAATTGGTTACACAGCTCCGAGTGTTGAAGGACAGTCGCGAGTCATCAACCAAGCCCTCGAGAAAGCTGGTATTGAGGCAGAAACGATTTCCTATGTTGAAACCCACGGCACGGCAACCGCCTTGGGAGATCCCATTGAGATGCGGGCCTTGACGCGCGCCTACCGGCAGCACACGAAGGCTCAGCAGTTCTGTAAAGTGGGCTCGATCAAAACCAATATCGGGCACCTTGATGCAGGTGCAGCCATCGCCGGGATCGTCAAGGTCGTGAAAGCGATGGAGCATGAAATACTCCCCGCCAGCATCAACTACGAGACAGCCAATCCGGATATCAACTTTGAATCCAGCCCCTTCGAAGTCAATGCCCAACAAGCTGCCTGGAAGTGCCAGCCCGATGTTCCGCGCAGAGCCGGTGTCAGCTCCTTTGGCTTGGGCGGCACTAACTTTCACGCCATACTGGAGGCTCCGCCATCCCAAGATAATGCTCAACAAGGCAGCCGGGAGAAACTCGACAACGTTGTTTTAGCTGTATCGGCGAAATCCGAACACTCACTACAACTCAATCTGGCGGCAATTAAAAAATACCTGGCGAAGCAAACAGATGAACGTTTTTCGCTGCTGGATTTTTCCTATAGCCTGAATTGCTTCCGCCCCCATTATTCGTGCCGGGCGCTGATCCTTCTTGAGCACAGCAACTCCCTTGCCGAAGCCGTGGCTTCGGCAAAATTTGTACGCAGCCGCGAGGCACTTGAGTCGACCCTGCAGCAGATCCAGCTGACGCCCTCCCTGCGCGAAGACGCCGAACACTGGTTAGCAAAAGAAGACGTTGACTGGCGCCCCCACTACGCCGCACTGCCTGTCAGAAAAACTCCCCTACCGCCATTCAAATTCGAGAGACGACGCTTCTGGGCCGATCTGCCCAAACGGGGCGGACGCCTGGTTCTGCTCGGCAACAACGATTCAGCACAGCTGGCACAGTCGCTGGAGCAGTGGTGTCAGTTTCTCGACAAACACCCGGGCTATGAACTGCCTGAGTTGCCGATCGGAACCTCGCCAGAAGGGGCGGCTCGATGCGCATCGCTTGCTGCCGACAATGCACAACTGTCCGCTGGCCTGGGGGCCTCGTTGAAACGAGCCGCCAACGACGTGCCGAATGTTGTCATGATGTTTCCGGGCGGTGGCGCTCAATACGTGAACATGGGGAAAGGCCTGTACGAACGCTTTGCAGTGATCCGGGAAATTCTCGATCACGGCTTCAGTCTGCATTACCTGAATACCGGCATTGATCTCAAATCAATCTGGTTCACCAGTGACAGCAAGAAAGAGTGGGCTCGCCAGGAAATGATGCGCCCGTCCATACAACTGCCAGCACTCTGCATGATCGAATATGCACTGTTTCGACTTTGGGAATCCTGGGGGATCAAACCCAAAGCACTGGTGGGACACAGTGCGGGCGAAAATGTGGCCGCATGTGTTGCGGGCGTGATGAGCTTTGAAGATTGCCTGGGGCTCATGACCTTGCGGGGGCAACTGTTCGAGCGCGTTGAACAAAGCGGCATGCTCAGCATCAGTTTGCCCGCAGACGAAGTGAAACCCTACCTTGGCGACCATCTGGATCTGGCAACAATCAATGCACCCGGACAGTCGACAGTTGCAGGCCTTCATGATGCTTTGGCAACACTCAAGGATGCGCTTGAACGGGATGGCGTGGATTGTCAGGTTGTACCGATCAATATCGCCGCACACTCCCGCTTGCTGGATCCCATTCTAAAAGACTTCGAGAATTTTGCCGCCGGCCTGGAGTTGAAGGCACCATCCATCCCCTATGTAAGCAACCTGACGGGCACATGGATAACGGATGAGCTGGCGACGGCCCCGGCGTACTTTGCCAGACATTTACGCAACACGGTTCGTTTTGCCGATAACATTCGCTGCCTCAATGATCTCGAAGATCCTGTTTATCTAGAGTGCGGGCCGGGAAAAATCTTGAGCTCCCTGGTGAACATGCAGGTTGAGGATGGAGTGTCCGTCATTCCTTCCATGCGACATGCGCAAGAACAGACACTGGATACAGACTTTCTCCTCAATGCGGCAGGTCTGGTTTGGTCGGCGGGTGCGAGTATTGAGTGGACGGCTTTGCTGCGGGAAATTCCCGGCAGCGTCTACCTCCTCCCCCAAAAGGCGCCGGATCTTTCGGTGGAGTCCTCCGAAGAGGTGCATGAGGCGGTACCTGCGAAACAGTATGCAAGCAGGATCGAGTACATCTCTGACACTGTCTGCGGGATACTGCAGGAGCTGTCAGGCATTCCCACCTCCAGCCTGAACAAAGAGAGCAGCTTCCTTGAGCTGGGGTTTGATTCGCTCTTCCTGACACAAGCCAATCTGCGCTTCAAGAAGGCATTTGCAGCAAAACTGTCTTTGAGAACCCTGTTCAAGGATGCGCCGTCCATCAGTAGCCTGGCGTCATTCATTGATGAACAACTGCCCGAAGGGGCGTTGTCGCTGGAAATGTCCGGACGGACACAACAAAGCGTGGCGGCGCACAGCAGATCCGCAGCTAGCGAACAGCCTGCCTCATCTGGCGAGAAGAATAACTCATCGAAAATCAGCGGTGATCAAGTCGTAGCAGGACCATTCAGAGCCCTGCAGATCAACATGAGCTCTGAGCTTGATGCAGGACAAAATCGGTATCTGGAGGATTTCAAGTCTCGATATATCGCGAAGACAAAAAGATCCCAAGCCTTCAACGATCTGCACCGTGCTCACTACGCTGATCCACGAACGGTCATGGGGTTCAAACAAGCCTGGAAAGATCTGACCTATACCCTGGTTGGTGAGCGATCCAAAGGCAGCCAAGTCATCGACATTGATGGCAATGAATACGTCGATTGCATGAATGGCTTTGGCGCCATCTTCTTCGGGCACAACCCGGATTTCGTTCGCGAAGCTGTGATGGCCCAAATGGAGAAAACCCTGGACTACGGCCCCCAATCACAGCTGGCAGGCCCTACCGCAAAAATGATCTGCGAGCTAACCGGAATGGAGAGGGCTTCATTCTGCAACACAGGCTCTGAAGCAGTATTGGCGGCGATTCGAATTTCCCGAACAGTGACCGGGAATGATTTGATTGTAACGTTCGCCGGGGATTACCACGGCATCTTTGATGAAGTTCTGGTGAAATCCCAGGTCACGGGAAATACACGCAAGAATATGCCGGTTGCACCGGGAATTCCTGAGAGCTCGAACCAGCACGTTCTGGTTTTGGAGTACGGCGATCCTGAATCCATAAAGATCATCCAACAGCGTGCCCATGAAATTGCCGCGGTAATCGTAGAACCAGTTCAAAGTCGCCGCCCCGAGCTGCAGCCCAAGGAGTTCTTGAAGAGCCTGCGCGAGGTGACTGCCGAAGCTGAGATCCCGCTGGTTTTCGACGAGATGATCACAGGCTTCCGCCTGCACCCAAAAGGTGCCCAAGGATGGTTTGATGTGGACGTCGATATTGCCTGCTATGGCAAGGTGATCGGCGGCGGCTATCCCGTGGGGGTGATTGCGGGCAAGTCAAAGTACATGGATGCTCTGGATGGTGGCGAGTGGCATTTCGGAGACGACTCCATTCCCGAGGTGGGTGTGACCTACTTTGCTGGAACGTTCATCCGCCACCCCATCGCGATTGCGGCGGTCAATGCCGTTGCAAAATTCCTGCTTGAAGCCGGCCCGCAACTACAGCTTCAACTCAACAAAAAATCCGCGTTGTTTTCGGAGCGTGTCAATCGCGCCTATCGAGAGCGAAGTATTCCGGTGCTTCTCACCTATTTTGGCAGCGTTTACTTTCCCCGCTTTTACGGAAACCACGAATTTGAGGGGCTATACGCGCATCATCTTCGCCATTTTGGCGCCCATCATATCTGGGGTGGACGTCCGGGCTTTCTGACGCTGGCTCACACGGATGAAGATATCGATTTTCTCGTGGAGGCATTCGTTAAAGCAGGGGAAGCCATGCAAGCAGGCGGATTCCTGCCTGGATTCAAGGAAGTTCAAGCACAGTATCCCTGGACGAACCAGCAGGAAGAGTTGTGGCTTGCCTACAAGGTAAGTGATGAAGCTGCACTCGCTTACAACGAGCAGGTAGTCTTCGAGATCGACGCCGTGCTGGATCCGACTGTGCTGGAACTGGCGCTGGACACCGTCATCAATCGCCACGAAAGCCTGAAGTCGGTTGTTGCCCGGGATGAAAGCGGCCTGATCGTAAAGAGTTACATGAAGCCCCGGCTGACCATTTGCGAATTGAATGGCCCTGAACAACAGGATGACGCAATTCAGCACATCCTTCAGGAACAGATCGACACGATGTTTGATCTGTTCAATGGCCCTTTAATCAAAACACTACTTATCCAGCTGGACAGTACTCGAACGGTACTGGCTGTCTGCGCCAGCCATTTGATCATAGATGGCTGGTCGCTTGAAAAAGTCATGGAAGAAATTTGTGGCTATTACACTGCGATAGCACAGGGAAGATACTATGACGCTGCGGAACTGCCCCCGATCTCAGCGTATTTTGATGACCTGGCAGCAAGACATGAGCAGGGGGATATCCGTTCTGCGGAATCTTTCTGGATCGGTCGATACGCCACCATTCCTCCGGTCATGGAGCTGCCCCGCGATTATCGCCGCCCCGGATTGAGAACATACTGCGGTGAACGCTTTGAAGTGAAACTGGGCGGTACCTGGCTGAACAAACTACGGATCGTCGCCAGTCAATCCAACTCCACGACTTTCGTTGTACTGCTCAGCGCGTTTTACCTTCTGCTTAACAAACTCAGCGGCGAGGAGGATCTCGTTGTTGGCATCCCCGCCGCGGGACAACCCCACACCGGATTGACCAGACTATGTACGCACATGGTCAGCTTCCTGCCGGTGCGCGTGCGCACCAATTCTGAAGAAAGCTTCCAAACATTCCTGCACAGGGTTAATGATGAATTCCTTGAGGCCAAGGAAAACCAGGATGTTGGCTATGGAGCACTGCTCAAAACATTGAAGCTGCCGCGGGACGCAAGTCGAATGCCGTTACTGGCAACATGTTTCAACATGGATATGCCTTACAACGAGGTCAGATTTGATGGTCATCCAGCGCGCTTCAAAATGACGCCACGAGGCCACGTGAAGTACGAGCTGTATTTCAACGTGACCGATATGGGAGATCACCTCGCGCTGGAAGTAGATTACAACAGCGACTTGTATCGTAGAGACACCGTGGAAAAATGGGTGGAACTGTACCAGAGCACCCTGGAGGCCATCTCGAATGATGCCAACGGCGAGGTGAACAGAATCTCTGGAAAAATACCCCAAACGCAATTGGATGTGATCAAAAGCTGGAACAACAGCCATAGGGACTACAACCTCGAGCAGTGCACGCTGGATGGCCTCATATCCAAGGCCTGCGAACGCTTTGCTGATCAAACAGCAGTTCGCTTCGCGGATCGCACTCTGAGCTACAGCGAAGTGGAGCAACAAGCTTCCCGGCTAGCACAGGTACTGGTCGATGAGGGTGTCGGCTTCGAGCAACCCGTTGCCCTGATGATGCATCGCTCGGAAAAGCTCCCGGTCGCCTTGCTGGCAATCCAGAAGGCCGGCGGAGCTTATCTACCGCTAGACCCGGACCATCCACACGATCGGCTCACCTTCATTCTGGAGGAGTCCAACGCTGCATTGGTAATTGCCGACGATGCCCTCGCCAGCCGACTTTCCGATACCAGAAAAGTTCTCACCACGAGCGAATGCTGGGACAGATTGGGCTCGATTGGCAGCGGAATTGGCGCGTCCAGGTCACGCCCCACCAGCCTTTCTTATGTTCTGTATACCTCAGGATCGACAGGCAAGCCCAAGGGCGTGATGATCGAGCATCGCGCCATTTGCAATCGCATTCTGTGGATGCAGGATGATTTCAATCTGGACACCCGCGATCGTGTTTTGCAGAAAACGCCGTATACCTTTGACGTATCCGTCTGGGAGTTTTTCCTTCCCTTGATGACGGGTGCAGAACTGGTGATGTCTGAACCAGAGATGCATCGAGATGCTGCCTATCTGGTCAATGTGATTCAGCAACATCAAATTTCGCTGATGCACTTTGTTCCGTCGATGCTGACGCTATTCCTGGCCGACAGCAAAGCCAGTGAGTGCACTTCCCTGAAGCGGGTCGTATGCAGCGGGGAGGCGCTTGCCAAGGAGCAGGTCAACGCCTTCTATCGACTATTACCGAATACGGAGCTGCACAACTACTATGGGCCCACCGAAGCCGCGGTAGATGTGAGCGCCTGGCCATGCAGTAAAGACGACGAAGAGCGCGACTATGTCCCTATTGGCCGCACTGTGGCCAACACCCAGCTCTACATTGTCGATAAATACTTCAACCCTGTTCCATTGGGAGCCACTGGTGAGCTTTGTATCGGCGGGATTCAGGTGGCACGAGGCTATGTGAACAGGCCTGAATTGACGGAGGAGCGGTTTGTTCGGAATCCGTTCAGTAACGATCCTCAAGCCAAAATGTATCGCACCGGGGATCTGGCACGCTTTCATGATGACGGTGTGATCGAGTACCTCGGACGCAATGATTTCCAGGTGAAAATTCGCGGTTTGCGCGTCGAGCTCGGGGAAATCGAAAATGTATTATCTCTGCAGGGCTCCGTTTCCCAGGCCGTGGTTGCCGCGAAGCTGATTCAAGAGGATCCGGTGCTGGTAGCTTATGTCGTCCGGGTGGGTGATTCGGCAACCAGAGAAAACCTTCGTGAAGCCTTGCTGCAACAACTGCCGGATTACATGGTGCCCCACCATTTTGTCTTCCTCGACGCAATGCCTCTGACATCCAGCGGCAAGGCTGACCGAAAGGCGCTGATGGCAATGGAGCTGGAAGAGATAAGCCGCAAAGACGTTCCCGGCACTCCTCCTGAAACCGAGGGGCAAATCTACCTCGCAGGACTGTGGCAGAGCTTCACTGGTATTGATGAGGTCTACTTGGATGATAACTTCTTCGACATAGGCGGCCATTCTCTACTGGCTGCGAAAGTTGCAGTTCGAGCTCATGAGGAGCGCGGAGTCGATATCCCACTACACGCTTTCATCACGAGCACGCTGGGCATGATTGTTGATCAGTATCTCGATCAGCGTCCTGAAACAAAACAGATGAAAACTTCTGAGTCACAATCCACGAATACGTCCAGGCAAACCGTACGACCAAGGAAAGGCTGGCTTAGCAAACTACTGGAAAGAAAATAGCGAGGAAGCTTTATAAATGGAGAAGATTCAACGCATCGCGAGCTGGGCCAGAGAGCTGCCACCGCAGCATCAGGCATATTTTGCCGTGACGATTGTTTTTTCTACGACTTACTTTCTCAACTCTTTAGCGCACCTCAAGATACTGCCTGTACTGGGAGGTGTCGACTGGAGTGGTGTGACAAAAAACAGTACCTATATGATTATCGGTATTGTAGCGATCGCCGCTTCCTATTTTTACGAAGGGAACGATGGATTAAGACGCATCTTCCGCCCTTATTTGAAATTTCGATTCAATGTTCTCTATTGGCTGTTCGCCGCATTTATTCTTATTCCCATTCTGTATCTAACCCTGTTGCTGGATGATTTTCTCTATCTCCGAGGCTTCAATATCCATCCGATGACACTGCCTACCTGGGCAGAGATCAAGTACTTTGCGCCCCAGTTCCTGCAGGTGGCGGTTTGCGATGAGCTGTTCTGGATCGGGTTCGTCTATCCGCGCTTGGTTCAGGCGGGCTACTCACCACTCAAAGCTTCGCTGACCATGGGTTTGCTTTGGGGAATGGATTATATGCCCCTCTTTTTCACCCAGTTTTTTGTGGCGCCGGGGCTCAATCTGCCCAACATCATCTTGGGATGGCTTTCGCTGACGCCACTCTATGTATGGCTCTACTACCGAACCGGAAGTGCATTGGTGGTACTGCTGTTCAACTTGTCTATGCAGTTCCTTTTTACGGCCATTCCAGTGCTGCCACAGGCAACCGGTGACAACCAGGCTACAGCGATGGCAAATCTCGTATGCTTGAGTTTTGGTTTTTTTCTGTGGATATACTTCCCGAAAACGCGTTTACCAGCGCCTCCACCTATCGGCGCTTTTGATTCTAAAGTTAGGATACTGAAAACAAGGGAAGTCCTGAGCTAGCGTCCCTTATCCTGACCAATCAAAGGCGAAGCGAGCCTAACCTCCGGGATGGTCATTACAGGGCTTTGACGAAGGCTAACACCGCGTGGCGCAAGGACTTCTGATCAGCGAAATCTGTCATCACATGATTGGCTTCTGGCATGAAGTTGACTGTGACCTTCTCACCAAAGTCTGTTTCAGAAAACATATCGAAAAACTGCATTTCATAGTTGTATTCGTCACTCCATGACCCGGTGTAAGTTGCCAAAATCCTGACATCGCGCGCTGCAACCGTACGAAACGCGCTCCCAACTTTCGGCTTGGGCGGATAGTCTGGCCAGAAAGGCAGCTCGAGAATTTCATTGGGGATGCCCGTTAGGGCCCGAGAACTTTTCGAGCCCAAGCGCACACGAATAAAGTTGATCCACGCCTTCGGTTTAGAGAGAAAGGCAGGGAGCTTTTTCAAATGGTATCGAATGGTTCTGAACGCATAACCATCTATCATGCTCAAGCCCACGATACGCTCATCTACCAGCGCCGCAGCCAGGGCATCACGAGCTCCAGAACAGAGTCCATGCAAGACAAACCGCGTACCGCCCGTTTTCGCGCTTAAAGCTTCGATTGCATCGCTGATTTCCGACCGCGCCTGGAGAGGGTTATCACTTATTTCACCGCCGAAACCACTATCGCCAACGCCGGCGAAGTCGAAGCGAAATGCATAGTAGCCATGCTCACTGAGGAGCCTCGCCAGCAGCACGGACATTCGGCAGGCGCCTACCCGGTGCAGAGCCCCCGAATTCAGAATAATGACGACGGGCTTGTCCGGATCAGGTAAATCGGGTGAACTCAAGATACCGATTAACCGCCCGCTCTCCCCGAAGCCGAAAATTTCTTCAGCCATTCACTCCACCTCGGGTGTGAAATTTATGAGGCTGTTGACGATCTCTCGGATCAAGTCAGTGGGGATTAAAATGCTGCCGACCATATCAACATAGTTCCAGTCATTTTCAGGGGGGATGACTTTGAAATTCAGGCGCATATTTTTTCCCAGTCGCTGGATTCGCCTTGTATCGTCCTGCTCGCTGGAAACAAGCAGACTAAGCTGCTGATGAGACACAAAGTCGACCCTATCGATAGAGGCTTCCAAGATCTGAGCTCTAAAGGTCACGCTGAGCGGATAGCCATGTATGCTCCACACGCTTTCTTCCGCGGAGTGGTTCGGTGAATGCTTCTGACAGTCGTCAAAAAAAGCTTTCCCATCGACAAGCGGATCCCATAGCACAAGATGATTCAGCTCCGGGTGACGACTGAAACACTGCGCAGCCACTAGAGCACCAAGTCTCAAGCCTACCAGGTGTACCTGCTCATAGGATTCCTGCTTTACGAAATTTATCAGGGCATGACCTGACTCCACGTAGTCGCTGAACAAGCCCTCTTCGGCGAAACCGGAAGAATCACCAGTCCCTGGATAGTCAAAACGATAGACATCAAAGTTTTTACGAATCAGGAGGCTGGCCAATTGCCTGAATGCCTTGTGCGAGCGCATATATTCCTGACCAAAGGGATAAAAAAGGATTGCCGCCCGTTGAGCCCTGCCCTTTATCGGGAGGCTGTGATTGACGAAAATTTGTTTCTCGTTGAAAGGCAGAAAAAAGCAACCCATGGCGTTCCGTCGTTACTGTTTGGAGAATGACGCCGAAGAAGCCGGCGTAGTTCTGACTGCAATCTAGACTTTGAATTTCTTTGTGCAACCAGCCTTCTTAGACTACCCGCGCGAGGTGGCTTATGGAAGCCAAGGACAAGATGCATACCTTGATTGGCGAACTGGTCAAATCAGGGACACGCCGGGGGCACTTCGATGTTCCTGCGTCACCGCCGAAGGGCTGCAGATCGACGTCGGCAAGCGCAAGTGCGGCCAGGCGCAGCGTCACAAGCTGGCCGAGTGGAATGCCGGCCTCAAGGCGGCCGATGATTAGGCGCTGGCTTCAGCAAGGTGGCCACGCCAAGAACCTACACTGGGAACAGCTGTGCGAACGTCTGACGGAAGTTGATGGATACGGCAGAGCGAGGTGCCGTAGCCGGAGGGGCAACATTCAAACGGTTCAGTTTGGCCGACATGCAACCCACTGCGATCACGAAGCGGATGGCGGACGTAGACACACGGATCACCGATGCCACCGGGCATGCCGGCGGCACGATGGTGGCCAAGGTTTACGATCGGCGGAGCGTCAAGCGGCTCAAGGCAACCGAATGATCTTCCAATTTTTGGAAGATGGGCCTTGATTTCAGGCCATCAATAGCAGCACAAAAAGGCTGCAAGTTGTTGATTTAGAAAATGGGGTGGCTGATGGGGATCGAACCCACGACCACAGGAATCACAATCCTGTGCTCTACCGACTGAGCTACAGCCACCATGAAGCTGCTATTTATTAATGTCCGCACCAATTTCGCTGCGGCCAATCCGGTGTCGAGTGGCGCGCCCAGCAGGAGTCGAACCTGCGACCCACGGCTTAGAAGGCCGTTGCTCTATCCAACTGAGCTATGG
>CAZWXW010000003.1:0-97077 GCA_964638025.1 uncultured Verrucomicrobiaceae bacterium | reverse complement strand
CCGATTCCAGTTCGACGCCGTCGGCGAAAAGTTTCAGCTCACCACTCTCCATCGCCTGCCACGACTCGCCCCGCGTCAGCGGCTTGGTGGCGACCACCACCATCTGATCGTCAGGGCCGTTGTGGTCCTGGAAGTTGATGGTGAGCGCATCGTCCAACAGCTCGACCTGACCCACCGTCGATGTTCTCAACGTCCAGTGCAACGAGGTCGAGCAGTGCGCAAACATGACGCGACCGTCACTGAGCAGAAAGTTGAACGAGCCACGACGGGAAATGGCGGCGCTGACCGTGCGGACGTGCGCCAGCAGCGCATCGTCCGATGGCGGCTGGTCGCCGTACCGCTCCTGCAAGGAGCCCAGCAGATAGCAGAACGCATGCTCGCTGTCGGTCTCTCCGACCGGTGCGAATCCGGGATAGACGATGGGGTTGAACTGCTTCAGATCGCCGTTGTGCGCAAACACCCAGTCGCGCCCCCACAACCGGCGAATGAACGGATGATTGTTGCGAACGGCAACCGCGCCGATGGTCGCCTTGCGGACATGGGCAATGACATTGTTCGACTTGAACGGCGTCTTCAGTACCGCCAGCGCATCGACACACTGCGCAGCTGCCGTTTCGCGCACCTGCAGATAGCTGTGCGCGTCGTCACTGTTCGAACCGCCGGAGAAATAGGCCAACCCCCAGCCATCGGCATGCTCGTCGGTAGCACCGCCGCGACGAAAGAATCCCCGCAGCGAAAAATGCGGCGCTATCGGTTTCGCGCTATTTAGTCCGAACAACTGGCACATCGAACCCGGCTCCCGCCTACACCATCCGCATCAGGTCATCTGATCATCAGATGACCCATGCTAACGATGGCGGCAGGGACAAAAAATCAAGGAAATCCGCTAAGCATATGAACGGCGCCGGACGCCGGCAGCGAATCAGGCATCGTAGCTTGCAGTGCAATCGACCCGCTCAGCGCTGAACGGCGTAACCCTGTTTTTGCAAAAACAGCGCCTGCAACTGCTGCGCCTTCAGCACGGCCTGCGGATCGGCATCGATCGACGTGCGCTGATCGTCGAGCTGGCGCGTCAACAGATGGCCGAGTTTCGGGAAGGCATGCAGCTGGCACTGGCCACCGGCCTGGCGAATACGCGCGCAGAACTGCTCCGAGGCCGGCAGCCGCGTCACGCTGTCCTCGGCGCCGTGAATAATCAGTGTCGGCGGCGTCCGCTCATCGACATGCGCCAGCGGCGAGTAGTCGACCGGATTCACGTTCGCGCCGACCAGGCGCCGAAACTGCGCGGAGTTGGCGGTATCGACGCCGGCAGAGAACAGAATCAATGCAGCAGGCCGGATGTCGGATTGCGGGCAACCGACCGTGGCTGCCGCCACCACCAGCTGACCGCCGGCCGAAGCGCCATAACCAATCACACGCGCGGGATCAATATTCAGCAGCGCGGCATGACTGCGCACCCAGTCAAACGCGGCGCAGGTGTCGGCCAGTGCATCCACCGGCGTGATGCCATTGGTCGACAACCGGTACTGGACCGGAATCGCCGCCAGCCCCAACGCAGCGAAACGCTGGGCATCCTCGAACAGCCACTCGGGCTTTCCGCGCACCCAGCCGCCGCTGTGAAACAGCAGCACAACCGGCGACGGTGCAGTGGGCTTCGCCACTGATACTGGCGCAAACAGGTAAAGACGCAGCGGCGTGCCGTCCCGGTTCGCATAGTCGTACACGTCGTTATAAACGTGGTCATGCACGCGATCCGGCTTCGCGCTCTCCGCGAGCAACGACGACGAAACCGCCAACAGCACGCTGATCAGCAGAAGCAGACGAATCTTCATGGGAACACTTGGGCGCGAGGGAACAAGGCGGCAGCGAGTGCTGCCGCCATCTTTATCGTTGGACTCAGGCGATTTTCTTCTGCGCGTAGCGATCGATTTCCGCCAGCGGGCGCGGATCGATCCAGTCGCGCACGTTGAAATCGGCCGCCAGGAAGCCGCGCTGGAACAGGAAATCCTTGTACCCCTGCAGCGCCTGGATCGAGGTTTCAGCCAGATCGGTGTACTGGTGCAGATGCAGATCCTCGCCGTAAGCCAGCTTCACCCACTGCTCGCTGCTGCCGGACTCGCGCGCCACGAAGGCTGCCGTCTCGGCCGGATGCGCCGCCGCCCAGTCACCGATGGCGACGATGCGAGCGAGAAAGCGCGCAACCAGATCGGGCCGGTTGTTGAGCAGTTCGCTGTCGACGGTCACCGGACGCGGTGCGCCGTTGTTGGCGCGCACCAGCGGATCGGGATGGTTGCGCAGGTCGAGCACGATCTGGGCACCGGCGGTGAATGCCGCTTCGGCACCGCGCGCACCCTTGACGAAGATCGCATCGACCGCGCCGCTGTGCAGCGCTTCGAGCAGCGGACCGTAGCCGCCACCGCGTCGGGCCGTCGTTGAGGTATCGCGAACAGCGGGACCACCGCGTCCCGATGCGATGTCGATATCGACGAACTCGACATCGCGCTCGCTGACGCCAGCCAGCTCCAGCGCCACGGCGAAGACACGCAGCGCACCGGCGCGCGCGTGATCAATCGAGTTGTCGTGCTTCGGCAGCGCCAGCCGGCGGCCGCGCAGATCGCTGACCTTCTGGATACCGCTCTGCGGCAGCGTCAGGATCAGCTGCGATTCGTCGATCCAGTTCAGACCGATGACGCGGGTATCGGCGCCGCGCGCACGCGCCCAGATCGCCGGCACGTTGCCGCCCTGACGAAAGGAGCTGGGCAGCGTGTGATCGTAGTGCGATTCACGCAGATCGGGATCGCTGGTCTCCTGCAGCGTGCGAATGGCGAGGCCATCGGCGCTGAACTCGTCGTTGAACCAGCCCAGCTGTGCCGCCAGCCCGAGCGGTGTCGGCACCGGGCAGCGGGTGTACCAGAGGGCGTCGATCTCTTTTGCATTGGTGCCCTTTGCATTGGAAGCATTGGTGGTCATGTCAAATCCTGTCGTTGTTCATCAAGGGGACGCATCCCTGCGTCTCTCCGCGTTCCGTGCGGGTCACTCGTCTTCAGGCTTTGCAGCCTTCGTTCTCAACCTTCGTAAGCGCGCGCCTTTTCAAGCAGGCCAGTGCGCGCCCATTGCAGCTCCAGCGCGCCCGGCGTGTAGTCCTTCGCTCCACCGAACGGCGCGGCGATGGCCTGGAAGCGAGCGGCCTCATCGATCAGCAGAATCAGCTGAGCGGTCTTGAGAATGCCCTTGCCCCAGAAGTTGGCGCCACCGTTCGATTCGAGTTGTGCCGGCGGCGGCGCCAGCTCCGGATGCTTGTCGAGGCGCTCGCGCAGCACATCGAGCGCGCTGCGGGTACGTTCGAGGTGATTCGGAATCTCGCGCGCCAGGATATGGCGGGCCGCCGCGACGTACAGGATCGGGAAATTGATCTGTGCCACCGACCACGCCGACAGGTAGGAGGTGTGCGCGTGCACGAAGGTATCCGCCTCCAGACGCGTCTCGTTCAGCACATGATCCTTGTGATCGGCGAAATCGCTGAGGCTGATCTTCACCTCCTTGCTCTTCGACCACGGCTGCGGAAAACGGATCGACAGCAGCTGGTTCGTCTCCTTGATCAGGTGGGAAATGCTGAAGGTCAGGCTCGGCGACAGCGTTCCGCTCTCCTTCAGAAAATTGAAGGCGTGGATGGCATCTTCGCGCGCCTGATCGACATAGGTGACGAGGTTGAATTCGGTTTCTGGCTTGGACATGGTCTGACTCCTGGAGAAATTGAAAATCAGCGACTGCCGGTGGGACGCGCCACCGGCGCCGCGACCAGACGGCGCACCGTCCGGTAGTCATCGGCGGAAGAGATGGAGATCTGGATTGGCCGACCATTGCCACCGTCTGTGCGGGTGGTCGCCACGACTGTCTCAGGTACCGTCGCCGACAGTGTTTCCGGTACCGGCTGCGACAGTCGCTTCGGCTCCGCCGCCGTCGCGACGGATGACAGCGGCAACAGAACCGCGGCGAAAGCGATGAGTGGCAGCACGTTGAATGAACGGCGATCGCTGAGTTTCATGGCGCATCTCCCAACAGTGGCAATGAGTCCCGAAGCTCTCAGGAGCAGAAAGCAGGCCAACTCGGCGAAACACGGCCATTCCACAAAAAAAGACGGTAAAACGGCCACGGACACGCCGCCGCGCAGGCGAGAGGCTCGACGCGATGCGTCCGCTGCTGCGCTACGGCCAGCAGACCTGCTTCCGGCCTGTTGATCAGGCAACAGCCACCATGGCGCCCCCTCTCCCTGAAGGGAGACACCGCCATCGATGCAGGGTGCTGGCATTTCCCCTCTCCCTTCAGGGAGAGGGCCAGGGAGAGGGCAGTTCCACCATCACCTCTGCCGTTGTTATTTGTCCGTGGCGACTCCCTTTCCTCTCTCTGAAGGGAGAGAGGAAATGATTCCAACGACTGGCGCGAAGCTTGCTCCCCCTGCACCGGCGCGTGCATCTGCACATCGCACACCGTCGCGCCGCGCGCTCGCCGATCAGCAGCGACATCATCAAAACCGAACAACAGAAGGAACGGATCATGAGCAAGCAGAACGAACTCCTATCGACAGTCGACACCATCTGGTTCACCCGCTGCGCCGGTGGCGGCCGTGGCGGCGTTCCCACCGCCTCCGGCATCGCCTACAAACTCGGCTGGCTCAATGCCGAATTCGATCCGGACGGCATCCAGCTGCGCACGCTGCAGGAAGACGCCGACGATTCGCTGCGCCACCATCACTACGATCACCAGCTGCCGACGCTGATTCGCGAAGGCGGCAACCTGTTCGCGATTCCCGCCCGAGCACAAGGCGCACCGACGCGGCTGATCGGCCTGACCTGGATCGACGAAGGCCAATCGATCCTGGTTCGCCCCGACAGCGACATCCGCTCGCCGAAGCAGCTGCAAGGCAAGCGCCTCGCCCTGCCCGCGCTTCGCCGTGCCGACATCGACGAGAACAAGCGCGGCCGCACCATCTCTCGCCACATGAGCCTGCACGGCTACAAGGGCGCGCTGGCCTCGGTCGGGCTGACGCTCGATGACGTCAAGCTGGTCGAAGTGGGCGGCGTTGCCGCCGAGCAGAATCAAAGCGGCTTTGCCGAGAGCTACAAGGCGCTGCTCGCCGGTGAAGTCGATGGCGTCTACGTCAAGGGAGCAGCGGCGGCCGACGCGGCACGCAAGCAGGGACTGATCGTCGGTATCGACCTCGACAAACTGCCGGAGCGCCGTTTCCGCGTGAACAACGGCACGCCGCGCCCGATCACTGTCCACGAGGATTTCCTCGAAAATCATTTCGACCTGCTGGTGCGCTTCCTGCACCAGACACTGCGCGCCGCCGAGTGGGCCAAGACCAACCTGCAGGGTGTCAGCGAAATCCTGCAGAGCGAAACCGGCGCCACCGCCGAGGGTGTTGCGAGCGCCTACCGCGATGGCTTCCATCTGTCGCTGGCACCGGACCTGTCGCAGGAACGCGTCGAGCTGTTCCGCCAGCAGAAGGATTTCCTGCTGACCTACGGTGTGCTCGACCGCGATTTCGACTTCGACAGCTGGATCGATCGCCGGCCGCTGGAAGAGGCGCTCAAGTTGCTGAAAGGAAAATCGGCGGCTTGAACCTGATGCGGGATGCCCGGCCAGTCGCCGACGCATCCCGCCGATGGTTTATCGACCTTGCGTGCTGGTGGGTGGCTGGAAACCAGCGCGAATGTTGGATCTTGAAAACCTGTCCCATGCCTGAACTTCCGAAAATCATCGTTCGCCGCCTTGAGCCTGAAGACGCACCTTCATTCCTGACGGCCGTAAAACAGTCATTGACGGAGCTGACATATTGGATGCCGTGGTGCCACGCCGAATATGCGCTCAAAGATGCTGAAGCATGGATTTCCTTCACTCAGAAGGCATGGTCGGATGGAACAGAATTTCCGCTCGGGATTCTGGATGCGGTGTCTCTGCAAGTCATCGGTGGAACTGGCATCAATCACATCAATAAGGCATACCGGATCGGCAACATTGGCTATTGGGTCAGTACGCCATACACAGGTCGTGGTGTCGCGAGGCTGGCCGCCAGAAAAGTCGCAGAAATCGGCTTTCTTGAGCTAGGCCTGACCCGATTGGAAATCGTAACTCTGGTACACAACATAGCCAGTCAGCGAGTTGCCGAAGCCACCGGCGCAGTCCGCGAGAGCCAAGCCAGAAATCGCCTGTACTTTCAAGACAAGCCTCACGACGCCATCATCTACTCGCTCGTTCCGGAAGATATTCTTGTCTCATCGAACGAACGAACGTATCAATGAACTGATTATTCGGAAACAACCAACAGCGCGAAGCCGTCGTAACCCTTGCTGCCCACCGTCTGCACGGCCGTTGCCGACAGTCGCGGATGCGAAGCTATCTGCGCGAACAGACGCTGAATGCCACGTACATTTGGATCGGTACTGCCCTGCTCCGCAACGGCGCCCTTTCTGACGACATTGTCGACGACGATGACCGTGCCGGGCCTGGACAACTTGAGAGACCACTCCAGGTACTGCGGATTACTCTCCTTGTCTGCATCGATAAAGACGAAGTCGAAAACGAGCCCCTCTTCGGCAAGCGTCTTCAGCGTCTCGACGGCACGACCGACGCGAATGCTGACGAGATCGGAAAGCCCTGCCCGCTGGATATTGGCGCGGGCAACCTCGGCATGTTTAGGTTCCAGCTCCAGCGACACCAGCCTGCCATCGGCCGGCAGGGCTCTGGCCAGCCATATCGTGCTGTAGCCGCCCAGCGTGCCGATCTCCAGTATCGAGCGCGCGCCGCGAATGCGGGCGAGCAGATGCAGCAGTTTTCCCTGGTTCGGTGCCACGCTGATGGCAGGCAGGCCCGCCTCTTCGCTGCTCTTCAACGCAGCCGTCAGCGCTTCGTCGGCAGGCACCAGGGTCTGTTCAAAATAGTTGTCGACGTCGAGCCATAGCGAGCTCATGGCAAACCTCCCGGATTGAAATCGTCACACGGCCCGGACGCGGGCTGACCGGATAACGTTAGGGAGCCTCTGAAAAACGCAACTTCGCCCCTCTCCCTGAAGGGAGAGGGGACTAGATCAGAGGTTCCTTAGAGCACTTCCACCGCATCCTCGAACGCCAATCGCGGCCCGCGCACCACCGATTCATCGCGCACGCCATAGCCGATATTCGCCAGCAGCAGCGATTTGTAACGTCCATCCGGGAAGAACTCGGCATCGAGCAGGTCGGGCTTGAAACCGGACATCGGGCCGACATCGAGTCCCAATGCACGGGCAGCAAGGATCAGATAGGCCGCCTGCAGCGTGGCGTTGGTTTTTGCGGTCGGTTCGATCCAGTCCGGCGCCTTGTCGAAGAACGACTTCGCATCGTAGGAGAGGAACTGCTGCGGAAGATGCTCATGAAAGCGACTGTCCCACGCCACGATCACGTTCAGCGGTGCCGCCAGCGTCTTGTCGCGGTTGCCGGACGACAGCGCCGGCGACAGACGCTGTTTCGCTTCCGGCGAACGGATGAACAGATAGCGCGCCGGCTGCGCGTTGAAGCCGGTCGGCCCCAGCTTCAGCAGTTCGTACAGTTCACGCACGACCGTGTCGGACACCGGACGATCTTCGAACCTGTGAATCGAGTGGGCCTTGCGGAACAGCAGATCGAGACCCGCCTCATCGAGTCGTTGACTCATCGTTTACTCCATATCAGGTCACATGCGGCGCTCAGGAGAGCGCGGCACTGAAATCAATGACACGACCGGGCCGCGGGCTGGCGTCGCCGGATTGCGAAAAGCGATTTTGCGGCCGCGGCAACCCGAGATGTTCGCGCAGCGTCGTTCCCTCGTACTCGGTGCGGAAGATGCCGCGCTTCTGCAGTTCGGGAATCACCAGATCGATGAAGTCCTTCAGATCATCGGGCAACAGCGATGGCTTGAGATTGAAGCCATCGGCCGCGCCGTTAACGAACCAGTCCTCGATCTGATCGGCGATATCGACCGGCGTACCGATGACGGTGCGATGTCCCTGCACGGCGCTGAAGCGCACGAACAGCTGGCGGATGGTCAGGTTCTCGCGCCGCGCCAGCGCAACCG
Organism: uncultured Verrucomicrobiaceae bacterium; assembly: GCA_964638025.1. GTDB lineage: Bacteria > Pseudomonadota > Gammaproteobacteria > Pseudomonadales > CAMLJR01 > CAMLJR01. Next base: position 88,989 of record CAZWXW010000003.1, on the reverse strand, counting down.
CCTGCCGCCAGCGACCGACACCGTTTGCCGGCTCCGGCAGATCCTTCGGCAGCGGGCCATCGATAGGGTGCTGCGACAGATCGACGCCGAACAACTGGCGATGCCCGGAGATATCCACCGCCGCCTCGAATGCGCGGTGCTTTTCCTCGGCCTCCTGACGCGACGAGCCGATATGAAAAAACAGCCCGGGCGAGACGATCAGGTGATCGGGGTCGCGGCCATATTTCGCCATCCGCCCTTTCACGTCGGAATAGAACGACTGCGCCTCTTCGATGTTTTGCGCGGCGGCGTAGATCAGCTCGGCGTACTGCGCGGCGAACTCGCGCCCGACATCGGAATTGCCGGCCTGGAAGAACACCGGATAGCCCTGGATCGGCCGCGCGATGTCGAGCAGCGCATCGGTATGGATGTGCTTGCCGTGATAGTGGACCGGGTGTGCGCTGGCCGGATCGTAGAAGCGGCCATTGTCCTTGTCCGGCTGGTCGAAGGCGCCGTCGTCCCAGCTGTCCCACAACTGGCGCGAAGCATCGACAAACTCGGCGGCGCGCACGTAGCGCTCATCGTGTTCGAGCGGCTCCTCGACACCGAAGCTCTTGATCGCGCCGTCGGCCAGCGACGAGACGATGTTCCAGCCGACGCGGCCGCCGCTCAGATGATCGAGCGAGGCCAGATAGCGGGCCGTGTTGTAGGGGCGGTTGAAGTTGGTGTTGACGGTGGCGACCAGGCCGATGTGTTTGGTCAGCGTCGCCAGCGCGCCGATCAGCGTCAGCGGCTCGAAGCCGCCGCCACGCGCGCGGCGGCCGTTGCCGACCTCATCGCCGCCGTTGCCGACAAAGTCGGCAAAGAAGGCGAGATCGAATTTGCCGCGTTCCAGCAACTTCACCAGCTCGGCCCACTGCGCCAGATCGGGATTGCCACCCGCCTTGACGTCGGGGCGTCGCCACGCATTGCCGTTGGTGCCGTAGAGCTGCACGAATGTCGACAGCACCAGCTGACGTTTTCTCTTGCTCATCTGATCTCTCCTGTTTGGCTATCTGCGCATGCGCTGGCGAACAAAGAGACCGCCGGCATCAGGCGCTCTCGCGCAGCTCGCGTTGAATGGCGTGCAGCGGCTCCGGATCGATCCAGCTGTCGATGCTGAAATCGGCTTCGATGAAACCCCACTGCAACAGGAAATTCTTGAAGCTCTCCAGCCCGCGAATCGACTGTTCGTTGAGCGTTGTCTCCAGGTGGCGATGCACCTCATTGCCGTAGGCGAAGCGCACCCAGTGCTCGGCCCAGCCGGTATCGCGGGCGATCTGCGCCACCGCCTCGGCCGGATGGCTCTTGGCCCAGCGACCGGCCTCGACCACGCGCGACAGCAGGCGCTGCACCAGCTGCGGATGGTCGCGCAGCGTCGCGCTGTTCACCGTCAACGGACGCGGCGTGCAGTAGTTGATCCGCACCTGCGGATCGGGGTGATTACCGATATCGACGACAACGCGCGCACCCAGCAAATGTGCTGCTTCGGCGCCGCGCACATCCTTGACGTAGATCGCATCGACCTCGCCGCGCGCCAGTGCCAGCGCCGCCGTCGTGTAGCTGTGGCGACGAGCGCGACGCACCGCCGTCGCCGGCGCGGCGCCATCGACAGGATCGGCGCCGTCGAAATGCTCCGCGCTTCCAGCCAGGTCGACCCGATTGGTCAGATCGATGAATTGGGCATCGGCATAATCGAGACCGCCGAGTTGCAGCGCGGTCAGGAAACCGCGCAGCGATGCCGCGCGCGCCACGTCCAGCTTGTCGTCGCGGCGCTTCGGCAGACCGAGACGACGGCCGCGCAGGTCGGCGGCGGTGCGAATACCCGATTCCGGCAGCGCCAGAATGGCCTGGTACTCGTCGATCCACGAGATGCCGATGACGCGCGTCTGCTGGCCGCGCGCGCGTGCCCAGATCGCCGGACTGCTGCCGCCATAGCGAAACGAATGCGGCAGCGTGTGCTCGAAATGCGAAGCCAGTTCGAGCGGATCGTTCGACTCCTGCAGCGACTTGACCGCGATGCCGTCGTCGCTGAACTCATCGTGCAACCAGCCGAGCTGAGCAGCCAGCCCCAGCGGGGTCGGAATGCTGCAGCGCGTGTACCAGAGTGCATCGGGTTTATCGCTCATACCAAACTCTCCTCCATCAGAATCGTGCGGTGATACCGGCGTTGACGAAACGCGGCTGGCCAAGCGAGACCGGATAGCTCGGCGATGCCACCGTGGCGTTGACGACGTAGTTCTCGTCGAGCAGGTTGTTGACGGTGACGAAGTATTCGATCTTGTCGTCGCGCGTCAGGTAGGCCACCTTGGCGTTGCCGACCCAGTAAGCGTCCTGCTCCTGCCATTCGCTCTGGTAGACATTGCCGTCGAGCGCAACCGCGACATCGCCCTGCTCCGCACCCTGCTGGGCCGCGTTGTAGTACTGATGGCTGCGGTAGACCCAGTCGGTCGCCAATACGATCGTCCCCGCGCTATCCAGCGGAATGCGGTAGTCGATGTTGAAGTTGGCGAGATGTTCCGGCGTGCGGAAATAGACGTTGCCGCTGCGATCGACGGCGCGCGTCACGCCGCTGACCGACAGCACCGGATTGAAGTCGACGTACTCGGCATCGGTGTAGTTGTAGGCGGCGGTCAGTGTCAGGTTTTCGATCGGCGCCCAGTTCACCTCCAGCTCAAGCCCGCGCACTTCACCGCCCGCTGCGTTCTGCGAGAACGATCCGGTCGGCGGGTTCTGCAGGTTCAGCGGGTTCGGTGCCTGCACGTTGAGCTGAATGTCCTTGTGGTCGTAGTAAAAGGCGGTGGCGTTGAACAGCAGCGTGCCGTCCAGCCAGTCACTCTTGAATCCGAGCTCGTAGTCGTCGAGATATTCCGGCTCGACTTTCGGGATATAGGGCGTCACACCGGCGGCGATCTGGCCGGCATTCAGCACCGGAATCGAGCTGTTGAAGCCACCCGAACGGTAGCCGCGCGCATAGCGGAAGTAGGCCAGGAAGTTGTCGCTGATCTGATACTCGGGCGTGATGTCTCCGGTCAGCTCGCTCCAGCTTTCGCTATCGCCGAGATCTTCGTCATAGGTAAATGGCGTGGTCACCGATGACGGGTACCACCAGCTCGACACATTGCTGAAATTGGCGCCCGGGCTGCGAATGGTGTGGATGTTTATCGTCTTCTCTTCTTCGGTCCAGCGCAGGCCACCGTTGATGGCGAAGCGCTCGGTGACCTCGAACTTCAGGCTGCCGAAAATGGCATAGCTCTCGGCATTCTGATCGAGATCGGTGGCGGTATAGGTCTGGCGCGCGGTCGGCGCGAAGGTGGCGCTGGCCGAACTGCGATCGAAGAAATAGCGGAAGTAGTGCACGCCGGCGATCCAGCTCAGGCGATCCTCGGTCGGCGAAACCAGCCGAACCTCCTGCGATATCTGCCAGCTGTCGGTCTCGCCCCAGGTCGAGCTGATATCGCGGGTTCCGGTGTAGGTCGGCGGGTTGCCGGAATCCGTGCGCGTATCGGTCTCGCTGTCGTCGTAGCCGCTGATCGAGGTCAGCGTGTAGTCACCGAGCTGCCAGTCCAGCTTCAGTAGCGCGCCTTCCTGCTCGGTGTCATCGGTCGACGGCCCGCCGTAGAACGGATCGCCCGCCTGCGGGTCGGTGCCATACGACGGCGTGAAACCGTAGCGATCGGCACCACCCGGTTCGCTGTTGACGGTGTAGGAGTAGCCGCCATTGGGTTGCGACTTGTTGATGTGGACATTGAACAGCGCCGTCAGATTGTCGGTCACCTGGGTCAGCAACTGCAGTCGCGCCGCGTCTTCACGGAAGCTGGGGCCGTCGTCGCCGGTGTAGAGGTTCTTGGCGTAGCCGTCGTACTCCTGGTGATAGAGCGAGATGCGACCTGCCGTCTGCTCGTTGATGCTGCCGCCCACGGCGCCCTGCAGTCCTCTGGCGCCCCAATCGCCTGCCGTAACCTGCAGATAGCCATCGGTCTCGTGGCTCGGCTTCTTCGAAATGAAGTTGACGGCGCCGGCGGTGGTGTTTTTTCCCCACAGCGTGCCCTGCGGCCCGCGCAGCACTTCGACCCGCTCCAGGTCGTAGATGGCGAACGATTGCAGCGATGTCAGCGCGGTGAAGATCTCATCGCGATAGACACCGAGCGGGCTCTCCGTGGTCAGGTTGGGATCGTTGGAGCCGATGCCGCGAATGAACCAGCGCGGGCGCGAGAAGCCGCTCTGCTGACCGGAGAGGCCCGGCACCAATCGCTGAATATCGTTGGAGCTGAAGATGCCGCGTTCAAGAACATCGTCGCCGCTGACCACCGCGATGGCGGCTGGAACGGTTTGCGGATTCTGTTCGCGCTTCTGCGCGGTAACGACGACCGTTTCGATGGGACGATGCTGCGCACTTTCCTGAGCGAACAGATCCGGTGTGATGACTCCGGCGAGGATTGCTGCCACGGCAATTGCCAGCGGACGCTTCCCCGACGATTTTTCTGAAACGAAATGCATTGCAATATTCCCCGTAAAATTCATAAGCAAATCAGTATTCGATCTCTTCCATGAGAGGTTTTTTTGCTTCCGGATTGCTGTCGTGGTGTTTCTGAAAATCGCTATTGCAGATTGCGGGCCAATCTCTTTATTCAAAAACCAATGCTTTAAAAGCAGCAAAAACCGGGGATTTTCTGCTGATTCTGTTTCCAGGCAGAAGCATCGGGGAAAATCTGTTGCGGGTATTGGATGAGGGTGTCTCTGCAACAACAGCCGGATGGCTTGTGCGCTGCTGCTACAGAGACAGGCACTGGCGTCCATGCCAACCCTTTCTGATTCAAGTCCCCTCTCCCTTCAGGGAGAGGGTTAGGGAGAGGGCAGCTTTTCCTGCGACACCCTCTCCCTCCTCCCTGAAGGGCGAGGGGAGAAATACATTTCCCTTGTATGTAATGCAGGCGCTGTTATTTGCGCTCGGATTGCTGTGCGCGCACCAGCGGCAACAGCTTCGAGCCGAGATGAAACGCCTCTTCAAGATGCGGCTGCGAAGAAAGCAGGAAGGTATCGACACCGAGCGCCGCATATTCGCCAATTCGCGCTGCCAGCTCGGCGTAACTGCCGACCAGCCCGGATGCGGCATCGCTGCGCAGCTGCCGGAAGCCGGACCAGATGCGCGGATCGACCCGGTAGTCATCGAAGCGCTCCTTGCGCCCGGCGGATTGCCACTGCTGCTGCAACAGATTCCACGCAATCTCCGACTGTTCGCCGGCGACGATTTCGGCGCGAATCGCGAAGCGCAGAGTGCGACCCTGCGCCGCCGCCAGTTCGCGCAGTTGCGCAATGCGCTGCCTGATGGCAGCCGGCGTGTCGAGCGACAGAACATGAATGTCGGCGTGACGTGCGCTCAATGCCAGCGCCTCGTCGCTCTCGCCCGACAGATAGATCGTCGGCAGTGCATATTGCGTCGGCACCGGTCCGCGTTTCGGTGTGGCGCCGGATTCGGCACCTTCGCCTGTCTTTGCAGCGGCGGCGCGCGGTCGATCCGCCAGCGCGGGGACGAAGCCACCGTTTTCCACTTCGTAATAGCTGCCCTGATAGGTAAAGGGCGGCGTGTTCCAGACGCCCTTGACCACGTCGAGAAATTCCGAGGTGCGGGCAATCACTTCACTGGCGCTCCAGCGATGGCCGTGCCAGTCACTGTCTCCATGAACATTGCTGCCGTGTCCGTCGGTGACCAGATGCCAGGCGAGGCGATCGCCGCTCAGGCGCTGGAAGCTGACCGCGATCTTGGCGGCGTAGACCGCCGACAGGAACGGCGCCGGCAGCGACGGCACAAAGGTCAGGCGCTTGATTTCGCGCGTCAGGCCACCGGCAACGATCAATGGCTCCTCGCCGGCGGCCGACTGCGGAATCAGCACCGCATCAAAGCCGCCAATTTCAGCGGCGCGCGCCACCTGCGACAGATAATCGAACCAGGTGTAGCCACCGCCATGACGAAGATCGGAACGCGCGAACACCGGAGCGTCGCCGGATGCCGGCGTGAAATCGCCGCGATGCCACTGCTCGCGGCTGAAAGAGCGGCCATCGCCATCGACCGGCAATTGCCAGATGAATTGAATACTCATTGCTTGGCTTCCTGTTTCTGGCCCGGCTGTGGCACCTGTTTCTGTCCCAGCTGTGGCACCTGTTTCTGTCCCAGCTGCGTCGCCTGTTTTTCTACCAGCGGCTTGTTCGATTTGCTGCCGCGCACCAGTGGCAACACCTCTTCACCGACATGGAATGCCTCCTCCAGCGCCGGCGTACTTGAGAGAATGAAACCGCCGACGCCCATGTCGATGAAGCCGTCGAGGCATTCGGCCGCCTGCTCATAGCTGCCGACGAATCCCAGCGGCGAGCCCTGGCTGCCGAGCGTGCCGAAGCCGGCCCACAGACCTTCGACGATCAGATCCTCGACTTTCGTGCTGCGTGTCACCGTGGTTCGCCATGAACCGACGCCATCGCCGCCGCGCTGTGCACGCTGCGCGCGCTCCTTCGCATCCCAATCGACCGCCGCCCAGGCGCGGCGCACCACATCCCACGCCTCCTCCGGCGTGCGCCGCGCGATCACGTTGAAGCGGATGGCCGGCTTCACGCTGCGGCCATCCTTCGAAGCGAGTTCGCGCACGCGATCGAACTTGATGCGCAGTTTTTCGCGCGGTTCCAGGTGCGACAGATCGAAATCGGCGTGCTTGCCCTGCGCCGCCAGCGCGGCATCGGAGGAGCCGACGAAATAGAGTTCGGGAAAAACCTGGCCGGTCAGCGGTTCAGGCAGGCCGGCATTTTCGATCTGGAAGAATTTGCCGTTGTAGCTGAACGGGCCGCCATTCCAGACCCCCTTCAATACATCGAGAAATTCGGTGGTGCGGACGTAACGATCGTCGTGGGCGATGCGATCGCCCCACCACAGCTGCCCCGGTCCGCCGCCGCCGGTAATGATGTTGAACAGCAGGCGCCCGCCGGAGAGCCGCTGCAGGCTGGCCGACATCTTTGCCGCGTAGAGCGGGTTCAGCCAGCACGGCTGATAGGCAATCATGAATCGCAGCGTGCGCGTGTGGCGCGCGATCGACGAGGCGATGACCCACGGATCTTCCGAATCGGGAAACGAGGGAATCAGTGCGCCATCGAACCCCGACAGCTCGGCGGCGCGCGCCTCTTCCAATAAATAGTCGTGATAGACATTGCCATCGGGCTCGCCATCGATGATGGCCGGCGCGAGATTGCCCGGCTGCAGTGGCGCCCAGGTGCCGCGCGTGTAACCGGGGCTGGCAAGATCGCCCTTGCAGCCGTGGATGGGTATGCGCCAGTGAAACTGTGTCATTGCCAATAAACTCCCGGATTCCTTGCGACAGCTACATAGATGTCGACAGCCAGAACGATTGCAGCGAACCGTGGCGGCATCGTGAGCAGGAATCGCACCAACCGTCTTATCGCGATGAATTTGCTGAGCGAAACAGCCTTTATATAAAGCCGTTCCAACCGTCGTGACGGCATCGTGTGCCTCTCAGCAGCCAATGCCGCTGCACAGGTGTCTCTCCATCAACACCTGATGCGCGACATCAGCAGATTTATTGATAAGCAATGCAGCAACCGTCGTGAAAATCGTCCGGCATGGCCGATCCATTCGTTTCCCGTCCCGAAAAATATTTTCTCGAGCGCATGGTACGAATCCTGCTCTTGCGTCTTTTCACTTATCGGTTCAGCGGCGGAATAACGCGTAGATGTGGATTTACCTGACCAAGCGACTGCTGGCGATGATTCCGACACTGCTCGGCATCCTGACGCTGACCTTCATCGTCATCCAGCTGGTTCCCGGCGGCCCCGTCGATCAGATGATGGCCCAGCTCAAGCAGGACAGCTCGCGCTCCAGCGCGGAGGGCAGCAGCAGCGGCGGCTGGAGTTACAGCGGCCGGCGCGGCGTCGACGCGACACAGGTGGCGCAGCTGTCGCAGCAGTTCGGCTTCGACCAGCCACCGCTGACACGCTACGCACAGATGCTGAAGAATTTCCTGGTGTTCGATCTCGGCGAGAGCTACTACCGCCACCAGAGCGTCTGGTCGCTGATCAAGGAGAAGCTGGGCGTATCGGTGTCGCTCGGTGTCTGGACGTTTCTGCTGACGTATCTGGTGTCGGTACCACTCGGCGTGGCAAAGGCGGTGCGCGCCGGCACCCGTTTCGATTTCGTCACCAGCCTGGTGGTGCTGGTCGGCTATGCGATGCCGGGCTTCATTCTCGGCGTGCTGCTGATCGTGCTGTTCGGCGGCGGCTCGTTCTGGGACATCTTCCCGCTGCGCGGCCTCACCTCCGACAACTGGGACGAGCTGAGCTGGGGCGGCAAGGTGCTCGACTATTTATGGCATGTGACGCTGCCGGTCACCGCGTCGATGGTCAGCCTGTTCGCGATCAAGACGCTGCTGACGAAGAACACCTTTCTCGAAGAGATTCGCCGCCAGTATGTGCTGACCGCCCGCGCCAAGGGGCTGTCGGAGCGGCAGGTGATGTGGCGGCATGTGCTGCGCAATTCGCTGCTGCCGCTGATCACCGGTTTTCCCGCCACCTTCATCGGCGCCTTCTTCACCGGCAGCCTGCTGATCGAAACGCTGTTCTCGCTCGATGGCATCGGCCTGCTCTCGTACGAATCGATCAACAACCGCGACTACCCGGTTGTGATGGGAACGCTCTATCTGTTCACGCTGATCGGACTGATCACCAAATTGCTGGGCGATATCGCCTACGTGCTGGTCGATCCGCGCATCAAATACGCCGCTCAGGAGGCCTGACGTGCCCAATCATTCCGAAGCCGGCCGCAACACTCGCTCGCAAGGTGTTTCACAAGGACAGTCACCGGGGCGTCGCGTCTGGCAGCGTTTCAAGCGACACCGCGCCGGCTACTGGAGCCTGATCCTCTTCTCCATCCTGTATGGCGTCAGCCTGATCGGCGAGCTGGTTTCCAACGACAAGCCGCTGGCGGTCTACTACGAACAGCAGTGGTATTTCCCGCTGTTCGAGCAGTACCCGGATACCACCTTCGGTGGCGCGCTGCCGGCGACCGCCGATTACCAGGACCCCTTCACCCGCGCGCAGTTCGACAAGCCCGGCAACTTCGCCATCTACCCGCTCAACCATTTCTACTACGACACGCTGAACTACTACTCCGACGCCGACCATTTCCCGGGGCCGCCGTCGCGCGAGAACTGGCTCGGTACCGACGCCTCGGGCTACGACCTGACAGCGCGGCTGCTGTATGGCTTCCGGGTTTCGGTGACCTTCGCGCTGGCGCTGACCGTGGTCGGCACGGTGCTCGGCATTCTGTTCGGCGCGCTGCAGGGCTATTTCGCCGGCAGGATCGATCTGGTCGGCCAGCGCCTGATCGAAGTGTGGGGCTCGATGCCGGAGCTCTACCTGCTGATCATCTTCGCGTCGATCTTCAACCACAGTTTCATCGTGCTGTTCGTGCTGCTGTCGCTGTTCAGCTGGATCGGCCTGTCGGACTACGTGCGCGCGGAGTTCCTGCGCAACCGGCAACTGGAATATGTCAAAGCGGCGCGCGCGCTCGGCCTCAGCAACAGCCAGATCATCTGGCGCCATCTGATCCCCAACAGCATGACGCCGGTCATCACCTTCCTGCCGTTCCGCATGAGCGCCGGCATCATGGCGCTGGCCAGCCTCGACTTCCTCGGGCTCGGCGTGACGCCGCCGTCGCCATCGCTCGGCAACCTGCTGGCGCAGGGCAAGGCCAATCTCGACGCCTGGTGGATCGCGCTCGCCACCTTCGTGGTGCTGGTGTCGACGCTGCTGCTGCTGACCTTCATGGGTGAAGCGCTGCGCGATGCGCTCGATACCCGCATGGCCGACGACACCGACGACGGTATCGCCGATGAACTGGATAGCGTCGATGCGCTGCCGCTGACACTGCCGGTGGCGCCCGCCCGCCTGCGCTTGCCCGAGGAGGCCACGGCGTGAGCGACGTATTGCTTTCGATTGAAAACCTGTCGATCTCGTTCGGTCGCCGCAAGGTCGTCAAGGGGCTCGACCTGCAGATTCGTCCCGGCGAGCGCCTCGCGCTGGTCGGCGAATCAGGATCGGGCAAAACCGTCACGGCACTGTCGGTACTGCGGCTGGTGCAGGGCGCGAGTTACCAGGGCAGCATCCGGCTGCAGGGCCGGGATCTGTTGCAGCTGCCGGAAGATGAACTGCGCCGCGTGCGCGGCCGCGATGTCGCGATGATCTTTCAGGAGCCGATGAGCGCGCTGAACCCGCTGCACACCATCGGCGACCAGGTCATCGAAACGCTGCTGCTGCACGACGAGACGCTCGACAAGAAATCCGCACGCGAAAAAGCGCTGCAGCTGCTGACCCGCACCGGCATCCGCGACCCCGAGCAGCGCATGGTCGACTACCCGCACCAGCTCTCCGGTGGCCAGCGCCAGCGCGCCATGATCGCGATGGCGCTGGCGTGCCGGCCGAAGCTGCTGATTGCCGACGAACCGACCACGGCGCTGGACTGGACCATCCGCGCGCGCATCGTGAAATTGCTGTTGTCGTTGCAGGAAGAGGCCAACCGCGACGGCGACGGCATGGCGATCCTGCTGATCACCCACGACCTGAACCTGGTGCGCCGCTTCGCCCAGCGTGTCGCCGTGATGGAGCGCGGCCAGCTGGTCGAGCAGGCGGATACCGAGACGCTGTTCGCGTCGCCGCGACATCCGTACACCATCAAGCTGATCAACAGCCTGCCGGTGCGGCAGGTGGAGCCGGTCAGCCCCAACAGCCCGGTGGTGCTGCAGACGCGAGCGCTGCGCGTCGAATATCCGAAGAAGGCGGCGGGATGGCGCGGCCTGTTTTTCAGCGACCGCTTTGCCGCTGTCGAGGGCGCAGACCTGCTGCTGCGCGCCCGCGAGACCATCGGCGTCGTCGGCGAATCCGGCTCCGGCAAATCGACGCTGGCGCAGGCGATTCTGCGGCTGCTGTCGGCGCGCTCCGGCTCCATCGAATTCTTTCCGCAGACGCCGCGCCGCGCCGCCTTCAGGGCGCGCGTGCAGGTGGTGTTTCAGGATCCGTTCGGCTCGCTGTCGCCGCGTCGCACCATCGAGCAGATCGTCGGCGAGGGCGTGGCGCTGCACTTCCCGCAGCTGAGCGACGAACAGCGCCACCAGCGCATCGTCGATGTGCTGGCCGAGGTCGGCCTCTCCGCCGCCGTGCTGCAGCGCTACCCGCACGAATTCTCTGGCGGCCAGCGCCAGCGCATTGCCATTGCCCGCGCGCTGGTGCTGGAGCCGGAAATTCTGGTGCTCGACGAACCGACCTCGGCGCTGGATGTGTCGATCCAGAATCAGGTGCTGCAGCTGCTGTCGAAACTGCAGAGGAAATACGGGCTCAGCTACCTGCTGATCACCCACGATCTCAGTGTCGTCAATGCGCTCGCGCATCGCCTCTACGTCATGAAGGACGGCGTCATCGTCGAAGAGGGAGAGACATCGGACGTGATCAACCAGCCGCGCCACCCCTACACCCGCACCCTGGTCCAGGCTGCGCTGTAATTCGAGTCTTGCCATTTCGAGCCTTGCCATGAAGTCGTCGCTACGCCGTCACGCTCTCTCCGCATTTTTCCTGTTGTCCGGGTTCGCCATCGCACCGCACGGCAACGCCGCGCACGCCGTCGCGCAGTTCGGCGAGCCAAAGTATCCCGCCAATTTCACGCACTTCGACTACGTCAATCCCGATGCACCGAAGGGCGGCCTGCTGCGCCTCTCCAATACCGGCGTCAACAGCAATTTCGACAAGCTCAATCCGTTCAGCCTGCGCGGACGCCCCGCGCCCGGCCTGCTGGAACTGACCTTCGAGACGCTGACCGTCTACAGTCTCGACGAGGCCAACACGCAATACGGATTGCTCGCCGAGGATATCGAGGTGGCGCCGGATTTCACCTCGGCCACGTTCCGGCTGCGCCCCGAGGCGCGCTTCTCCAACGGCGACCCGATCACCAGCGCCGACATCAAGCACTCCTTCGATGTGCTGGCGAACCGCAACGGCAACCAGCAGTCGAGCCCGGTCTTCGTCGCCTATTTTTCCGAAATCTCCAAGGTCGAGACCATCGACCGGCTGACCGCGCGCTTCATCTTCAATCGCCCGGGCCGCGACCTCTCCTTCGTCGCCGGCAGCCTGCCGATCTTCTCGCCGAAATGGGGAACCGACGCGCAAGGCAAAGCGGTGCCGTTCGATCAGCTGCGCATGGAGCAGCCTGTGGCGAGCGGCCCCTATATCGTCGAGAAGGCGATAGCCGGCCGCACCATCACCTACCGCCGCAACCCCAACTACTGGGGCGAGCGGATACCGGTGCGTCGCGGCACGCTCAATTTCGACCAGGTGGTTTACAAGCTCTACAAGGACACCGACACCCAAGTTTCCGGCATGCGCGCTGCCGATTACGACTTCTACAGCGAAGTCAAAATGCGCTACTGGTGCTGCCAGTACATCGGCAACCGCTTCGACGATGGCGAGCTGATCAAGGAGAGCATCGAGCACAAGAACCCGCCGGCAATGGCCGGCTGGGCCTTCAACGTGCGCCAGCCGAAGTTTCAGGACCCGCGCGTGCGCGAAGCGCTGAACCTCGCCTTCGATTTCGAGTGGGTGAACGGCAAGATCTTCGATAACGGTTTCGGCCGTGTCGCCAGCTTCTTCTCCAACACGTCGCTAGAGGCCACCGGCTATCCCAGCGCCGATGAACTGGCGCTGCTGGAGCCGCTGCGCGACCAGCTCGACCCGAAGGTGTTCGGCCCCATCGTCGAACTGCCCTACAACCACCGCGCCGCCGATATCCGGCCAAAGCTGGAGCGGGCGCTGGCGCTGTTCGCCGAGGCCGGCTGGACCTTCCGCGACGGCGCCCTGCGCAATGCCGCCGGCGAACCGTTTGTCATCGAAGTAGCGGCCGCGCGCGGCAACAGCCTGCTGATGGATCCGTTCTTCTACAACCTGGGAAAAATCGGCATCGAGGTGCGCCAGAAGGTGGCCGATGCCGCCGCCAACCGCAGCCGCCAGAACGCCTTCGACTACGACTTCATCGCCTTCGACCTGCGCGAATCGCGCTATCCAGCCGCCGAGTTGTGGCGCGCCTTCAACAGCGCCGACGCCGACAGGCCCGGCTCGGAAAACATCATCGGCGTCAAATCAGCGGCGATCGATCAATTGCTGACAAACCTGCTCGATGCCGGTTCGCAACGCGAACTGGAAGCGAGTGCGCGCGCGCTCGACCGCGTGCTGCGCCACGGCCACTACGTGCAACCGTGGCGCTACCTGACGCACCACCACCTGATCTATCACTCGCGCCTGCGCCGCCCGCAGCAGCTGCCGCTCTACTACGGCGCCACCGAGTGGGCGATCAGCACCTGGTGGGACGGCACCGCCGAGAAAAGTCGCAGCGACAAAGTCGCCGCTGCAACACACGAATAAATTCGAATCTGACCAGAAACACGGGAGTGGAAGTGATGAGCGTTGAATTTATCTGGCAACTGCCCACCAGCGGCGATGGCCGCTACGGACAGGCCGGCCACTTCAGGCGCGGTGAGCGACTGCACGGCGAGTCGCGCCCCTTCCGCGCCGGTGTCAGCGATCCGCGCGGCGGCAAGTTCAACTATTTCGATCACCTGCATCAGGTGGCGCGCGCCGTCGACATCGCCGGTTTCGATGGCCTGCAGATTCGCCACGACACCGAGGGCGATGAATCGTGGATCGTCGCCGGTTATCTCGGCCGCAGCACCCGGCATCTGAAATTGCTGACCGAATTCGAAGCCTCGCGCGGATCGGCGGTCTACGCCGCCAAGAATGCGGTCAGCTATCAGCGCTACACCGGCAATCGTTTCGCCTGGCAGATCAGCAGCGGCGCCGACGCCGCCCAGCGCCGCCAGCTCGGTGATTTCGTTTCCGATGCCGATGTGCCGGCACGGATCGAAGAGTTCATCACGGTCGCGAGTGGCGTCATCACTAAAGCGCCGTTCAATTTCAAGGGCCGGTTTTTCGAAGTGCTCGATGGCGGCTTCAAGGGACCGCTCGGCGGCCACCCGGTACCGCCGGTCTACCTCTCCGGCAGCAGCGTCGACGATCTGCAGCGTTCGGCACGATCCGCCGATGTGCATCTGTTCGATGCGCAGCCGGTGTCGGCCTTGTCGACATCCATTGCGACGCTGCGCGAACTGGCGCAGGCGGCCGGGCGACAACTCGTCGCCGGTCTGCGCATCGATCTGCTGGCGCGCGAAACCGAAGAGGAAGCCGTGCACGACGCCCAGCGTTATCTGCAGCAGACGACAGGATCGCGCGGAACACCGGTGCTGTTGTGGAACGGACTGGCAACGGCACAAACGGGGGCCGCAGCCACGCTGGTCGGCAGCTACGAGCAGGTGAGCGACGCGCTGTACGACTATGCCGATGCCGGTGTCGGCAGCTTCGTGCTGGCGGCCGTTCCACATCTGGAGGAGGCCTACCGCGTCGGTGAATACCTGTTGCCGGCATTGCGTGCACGTATCGCGCAGCGTTCGCGCGCGGCCTGACGTCCTACGCATCTCGCCCCTCTCCCTGAAGGGAGAGGGCCGATTCGTGCGCACTCCCCTCTCCCTGACCCTCTCCCTGAAGGGAGAGGGGACTTGACCATTACGCTCTTGGAGAACCGCTATGACCATCGATATCTTCTGGCGCCTGCCAACCCACGGTGAGCCCGTTTCGCTGCGCCGTCGCGATCCGTTTCGCGGCGACTGGTCACCGGCCAGCGATGCCCAAACCAAACCCGGCCTCAGTGGCGGCCGCGCCGACGGCTTCAGCTACGCCGACTATCTGGCCGAAATCGCTCGCGCCGCGGAAATTTCCGGCTTTCAGGGCGGCCTGCTGCCCTCGTTTCCGATGACCGACGAACCGTGGGCGATATCGTCATTTCTGGCGCGTGAAACCAGCACCTTCCGTTTCATGATTGCGTTCCAGCCCGGCTTCCTGAATCCGGTGACGGCGGCGCGCATGACCGCCAGCCTGCAGCGCGCCACCGGCGGCCGCGCCCTGTTCAATGTCATCACCGGCGGCGGCGGTCCGTCGCAACTGTGGTGGGGCGACTCGGCCGGTCACGATGCGCGCTACAACCGCACCACCGAATTTCTCGACGTGCTGCGCGGCATCTGGAGCGGCGGTCCGTTCAGCTACGACGGCAAGTTCTATCAGGTCGAGCATGCCGGCCTGCCGCCACTGCTGTCGCACGAAGCGTTTCCGGAGATCTATTTCTCCGGCTCGTCCGATGCGGCGCTGGTCTCCGCATCGCAACACGCCGATTTCTATCTGAGCTGGCTGGAACCGTTCGCGCAGCTCAAGGAGAAGTTCGATCGCGTCAAGGAGAAAACCGCCGCGCTCGGCCGCAAGATCCGCTGCGCCGTGCGCGTCGACATCATCGCCCGCCCCACCGAGGAGGAGGCCTGGGATGAAATCCGGCGCGGCTTCGACAACCTGTCACCAGAGGCACTGGCCGCACTGAAGCGGCGGGCCGAAGGCGGCGGCGATTCGGTGGGCGCGGCGCGGCAGGGCAACTTCCGCCCCGGCACCATCAACAGCTATCGCGACTTCATCATCGAACCCAATGTCTGGTCCGGCTTCAGCCTGCTGCGCGGCGGCCAGACCAACGGCATCGTCGGCAGTTACGAGCAGGTGGCGGAGCGGCTCGACGATCTGGTCCGGCTCGGTGCCGACGCCTTCATCCTCGCCAGCACACCCCATCTCGAAGAGGCCTACCGGGTCGGCGAAGAGGTGTTGCCGCTGGTGCGCGGGCATGGCAGCACGCCTGCAGCGGCCGGCGAACTGCGGAGTGCCGCCGCCGGCTGAACCGGCTGGCCGATGGGTATAGACGGTGGTCGCCGCGATCGGGCGACGTTGATAATCCCGCGACAAGCTTCCGCTTCAGCAGGGATTTCAATGAGTAGTGTCTGTAATGAGTAATGCCGGCCCCGGCGCCGCGATGCGAGTCGTCATCATCGGCGCCGGCTTCAGTGGCGCGCTGACAGCCGTGCAGCTGCTGCGCGCCGCTGGCAGCCGTCCGCTGCAACTGCTGCTGATCGAACGGCGCGCGCGCATGGCGCGCGGGCTCGCCTACTCCACCTCGGACGACAACCTGCTGCTGAACGTGCCGGCCGGCAACATGAGCGCGCTGGCCGACGAACCGACGCACTTCCTCGACTACTGTCGCGCCATCGACCCGTCGATCGATCCCGGTTCGTTCATTTCACGGCGCATCTATGGCGACTACCTGGTGTGGACACTGCGCCAGGCCGAGCGCGACAGCGCGGTGCCGCTGACCCGGCTGCATGGCGAAGCCGTCGCTGTCAGGCGTCTGCAGTCGCCGTCATCGTTCGCGGTTGAACTGGCCGACGGCCAGGTCGTCGGCGCCAATCGTGTCGTGCTGGCACACGGATACTCGGCGTGCAAACCGCTGCTGCTCAATGGCACAGCCAGCACCATTGACGATGGCTGGGAGCAGCAGACGATCGAATCGGATGACGACAACCTTCCGATCGTCATCATCGGCAGCGGGCTCACCGCCATCGATACCGCCTTTCGCCTGACCAGCCGCAACGACACCTGCAAATTGCTGCTGGTATCGCGGCGCGGCCATCTGCCGCGCAGCCACCGCACACGCCCCCATCCGCCGGCAGCGAGCGAGTTCCCCGCCTATCTGCAGTCGATTCCGCTGACCGCCCTCGCCCACCTGCGCGCGATACGCCATGAAGTGGCGCTGCGCACCGGCAGCGGTGGCAACTGGCGCGATGTCATCAACGAATTGCGGCCGTACACGCCCGAGCTCTGGCAGCACCTGCCGCCACCACAGCGCAGTCGTTTCCTCGTTCATCTCGCTACCTACTGGGACATCCATCGCCATCGGCTCGCGCCGATCGCCGCACAGCGCCTGCGCAGCATGCAGCAGCGCGGTCAGCTGCAGATCGTGGCCGGGCGCATTCGCAGCATCGCAACGGCCGGCAATCGCGTTCAGGTCGAGATCCGCGAACGCGCCACCGGCAACACGCGCGCGCTCACGGCTGCCGCCGTCATCAACTGCACCGGACCGAACTTCGACATCGACAACAGCGCGACAGCGCTGATCGCCCAGCTTCGCGACGACGGCTACCTGTGTGCGGATTCACTGAAGATGGGACTGCAAATCGACGATGCCTATCGACCGATCGGCCGCGATGGCAACGCCATTGATGGCCTGCATTACCTCGGGCCGATGTTGCGCGCGCGTTACTGGGAAGCGATGGCGGTGCCGGAACTGCGTGTGCATGCCAGAGCGCTTGCCCAGCGGATCATCGAAAGCCTCTGACCTTTAAAGCCCGCGAACCACATCGCCCAGCTTCCGCGCCTGCCACACGTTGAGCATTTTCGTCATCATGTGCAGCTGAATTCTGGCGTTCTCATGTTCACGGAAGCAGTCATCCCGATAGCTTTCAACGGCGTCGATATCCTCGATGTCCCGCTCGATGGCCATGGGGGCAGCCATCGAATAAGCCACGCCGGATACCGCAACGATCAACAGGATGTGAAGTTTCAATTCGTCGATGCTCAGTCGTGCGCCGCCCTGGGCCGCGTACTCCTCGACAAACACATTCAACAGTTCGTCCAGATGCTCATTCCATACAAACGGCTCGGCACCGCTGATCGCGCCGCTAACGGACTGAGCCACGCTGATTTGACCGGCATTTGCCCAATCCATGAAACCGCATTGCAATACGCCTTCCGCGTCCCGCCAGAACCAGCAGTTATCGATATTGGCATTCCAGTGCGCGAAGGCGATCAGTTCGGGATTGCCGTACAGCACTTCCCTTATCCGGCCCTCTGCGGCAACCACATCGGGAATATCACGAATAAATTGCTCGCGAAACTCTGGTCCCCGCACGTTTTCCGGAAACAGCTTCGGATAGCGCTCGATAAAATCAAACATCCGGTTTGCGCGCTGTATCAACTTCTCTTCCGGGGTACGAATTGCAAACACCGCCGAGGACTGCTCTCGGCTGTAGGGGAATTTCTTGTCAACGTCTGTCGACAACCTTCCACCCCGGTGTGCTCCCGATAACCTTGCCAGACCCTTCAAAATGGCTTTGTAGTGCTCCACCGGCTCAGGCAAGTTGTAATCCATGCACTTGGGATAGAGGGCCTCCACACCGTTGCGGCCATAGGTTATGCATTCGGTAATAATGAGCCCGGTGCCGGACTCCGGCTCGACGTCGGCGAACAGGCAGGCAGGTACGGCAACAGGGAAGTCCGGCGACCTGGACAGCACGGCAAAATTCGCTTCCGAGATCATCATGAAGCGCGCCCTGTCCCACAGCTCGTTGTCGAAATTCCGCGAAAACTTGATGAACAGCTGTTCGGGTAATTCCGGCGCCGGCAATTCGTACACCAAATTCAGCAACAACTTTCTACCGGTGCCGCCCCCAATGAACTCTTCCGCCTCGACGATACGACCAACCCGGTTGTTGGCGGCCAGTGCGCCGGAGGCATGAAAAGCCCTGGTGAGAAAGTCTGCGCCGCCCGAGAGCAGCGTCTCGGCATCGGCCGGAATTTCAAGGCCGAAGATCTCGCCGGTCACCCAGCGTTTGTGGACCGCGGCGGCCTGTTCGTTTTTATCAAAAATCAATTGGGTTGTTCTCGCCTGTTCTGGTTGCGCGGGGAGGATGAAAGAGCAGCCTTCGCTGATTGGCATCCAGATTAACCAGACCACCATTTTCTGGCTAGCCCAGAGCGATCAGTGACCGGTGACAATATCCGCGCGCCTGGCTCCACTTGCAGATGCCAGGGCGTCGTGGCACGGCATGTGCTGAAGAACTTACTGAAGGAATAGCTGTATCAACTCGACATTCATCCACACCGATTGCAAATAAAGGAGTTGCCTCGTGATCAGCCAAGCCATGATCGACCTCTACGACGAATTCACTCACACCGCACTCGACCGACGCAGCTTCATGGCGCGTCTCGCGCGCCTTTCCGGCAGCACTGCCTGTGCCGCCACGCTGCTGCCGCTGCTGGCGGCCAATACCTCCGCCGCCACGGTCATCGCCGACACCGACCCGCGCCTGCAAACGCAGCGCGTTGCCATTCCCGACAACGCCGAATTCAACGGCTATCTGGCCCAGCCAAAGGGTGACAACGCACTGCCGGCCGTCATCGTCATCCATGAAAATCGCGGGTTGAATGCACACATCGAAGACGTGGCGCGCCGATTCGCGGCCGCGGGATTCCTGGCGCTGGCACCCGACTTCCTGTCACCGACAGGCGGCACGCCCACCGACGAGGATGCGGCGCGCGAACTGATTGCCAATCTCGATGCCGGCGTTACCCGAAAGAACCTGCTGGCTGCGCGACAGTTTCTGGCGACACATCCGCGCGGCAACGGTCGTGTCGGCGCTGTCGGCTTCTGCTGGGGCGGCGGCAAGGTCGGCGAACTGGCGGTACACGACCCGGCGCTGAATGCCGGCGTCGTCTACTACGGCCGGCAGCCCGCCAGTGGCGATGTGGAAAAGATTCAGGCGCCGCTGCAACTGCACTACGCCGGACTGGACCAGCGTATCAACGAGGGCATTCCCGCTTTCGAGCAGGCGCTGAAGGCGGCGAACAAGAAGTACGCGCTGTTCATTTATGAAGGCGCGAACCACGCCTTCAACAACGACACCTCCGCCGCGCGCTACGACAAGGCATCTGCCGAGCTGGCGTGGTCGCGGACGATTGCATTCCTGAAAAAGAGTTTGTCGTGAAAAAGCGGGCAGGGCTTCGGCCAACCCGAAAGCCCTGCCTGCCATCTCCGACTTGATACCGCGAACCTGATCAGAAATTCCAGGTAACGGAAACCCCGTAGGAACGCGCCTGGCTGAATGAGTTCGGCTGCGTTCCGCTGTTGGGATTGGCGATCTGACGCAAGTAGATCGACACTTCGTCCAGCACGTTGTTGGCATAGGCAGCCACCTCCCATGCTCTGTCGGACGGTGCATAGCGTGCGCGGACGTTGCCTATCCAGTAGCCCGGCGTCTCCTGTCGCGGGTCATGCTGAACAGTGGCGTTGTGATAGATCTTGCTGCGGTACGACCAGTCCGTCGAAAGGATGAGATCGCCGAAGGAAAACGGAATCGTGTAGTCGGTATCGACTCGAAAGGAGAGTTCCGGTGTCCGGTAGAAGCTGTTGCCGCTGGCATCAAAAGGCCCGGCGCCACCGATGTTGTAAAGGAAGTCGGTGTACTTGGATTGCAAGTAACCCAGGGAGCCACCGAGATGCCAGTTGCTGGTTACCTGCGAATCCGCTTCGAACTCGATACCCGTGACCTGCCCATCGGACTGACCCAGCGCACTGGTGGTCCAGGTGCTGGTGGTGCTGTTCCAGAAGGCGCGCTGGATGTTGAGCGCGATATTCTCGATATCGTAATGGAACAGCGCGGTATTCAGCGTAAGGCGATCATCGAACAGCGATGTCTTCAAACCCAGTTCATAGGCGATCAGCGTCTCCGGATCCGTTTCGTAGACCTGACCATTGTTGATGGATGAGTTGAAGCCGCCGGAACGAAAACCCTTGGCGATACGGCCATAACCCAGAACATTCGGAGAGAAGCGGTACTCCGGTGTGACATCCCAGGTGAATTCGGACCAATCCTTCTCATTGCCGACCACTGTCGGCTGGACATTGAGGCCGGCTGCGGTAAACGCAATCCCGCCCGGCAGATACCAGCCATTCTGGCTCAGATAGTTGAAATGGGTGGCGCGATAAGTCGTCGAGGAAATCGTGATCTCCTTTTCTTCCCAGGTCTGGCGCAGACCCACTATCAGCGACAGGTCATCCGTGAAACAGAAGCGGGCATTGCCGAAGACGGCCTTGCTCTCGGAGTCCTGATCCCAGGAGCTCAGCGAGTACTGACGATAGTTTGCCGGCGCGGGATAAGTGGGGTCGCTCACCTCGGAGGGCGCGAAGTCGAAGCGTGCGGTGCGACTGCGGTTGTGTGCTGTCAGGTCATAGTAGTAAGCGCCGAGTATCCAGCTCAGCCTCTGATCCTGTGGCGATGTCAGGCGCAGCTCCTGGGTCACCTGTTCGGTATCCAGTGCACTGAAACCAGAGCTGCGATTGGAGTAGCTTTCCAGCGGGACGCTCACCAGCGAGAAGGAGTTGCCTTCGCGGGTGTTGTAGGCACTGATGGAGGTCAGCGTGTTGTCACCCAGCTGCCAGTTGAACTTCAGCGTGGCATTGTTGAATTCGACCTTGCTGCTTCCAGTGCCATCGAAGTAATCGTCGTCATAGTCGGGATCGCTGCCGTAGCTCGGCGTGAAAGGCTTGCCGTTGATGAGCCAGGCCCCGCTTGGATTGACGACCGTAAGCTCGGTGAGCGGATCCGTCGTCGCGCCGACCGGGTAACTCGGTGAAGAGTCGCCGCCATTCAGGCGACGCGTGCTGAGAATCAGATGTGCATCGAGATTTGATGTGATATTGGCCAGAAACTGGACGCGAACATTGACGTCGTCCGTTGATGGACCGTATTTGGAAGCCCCCAGATCGTCCCCCGCCTCGTTTTTGGCATAGCCTTCAGCGCTTTCCTGATAGAAGGAGAAACGCCCTGCCAGAACATCTTCGACGATGGCTCCGCCATATGCCGCTTCGATCTCGCGCCCTTCGTCACTGGGGCTGTAGGTCAGTTTGGTATAGCCACCCGAGGTGAAGCTCGGCTTTTTACTGATGTAATGAATGGCGCCGCCCGTATTGTTCTTTCCCCACAGCGTACCCTGCGGACCGCGCAGAACCTCTACTCGCTCCAGGTCGTAAAGCGGGAAACTCTGGCTGGACTGGTAGCCCACCACCACCTCGTCGACGTAAATGGAGAGCGGTCCGTCCTGGTTCTGATTGGGATCGTTGGTGCCGATACCACGCAGGAACCAGCGCGGCTTTCCGCTGCGACCGCCACCTTCGGCCGACAGGTTTGGAACCAGCCGTTCAACATCGGTGGAAAGGAGAATGGCCTTTTCGCGAACGGCGTCACCTCTGATGGCCGTGATCGCCACCGGTACTTCCTGCAGATTCTGTGTACGCTTTTGCGCGGTGACGACCACGGCACCGAGAGCGCGGCCCCGGCCCGCCGAACTCCCTTCTTTCGCTGCGGAATCCGACGAGACTTTCGATTCCTGGATGACTCCCTCTGCTGAAGATGCAGTTACCTTTGCTGCACTTTCATCAGCTGCTGTCGCATCAGCAGCATGAGCTGAAGCCATCATGGCGGTGCCGGCAAGTGCCGCATAAATAGCATTTCGACGAAATGCTTTCGCGGTCAGATATATTTTTTCAGCGACATTCCGCTGCTTTTTTTGGTTGGTGGTGTGCATGTGATTCCCCATTGAAAAAGCCGCATGGCCAGCATGGCCTGAATTCTCTGCAGCGACTGGGCGGGGACAAAAGCGAAAACCATGCCATGGAAAAAAATAACCATTTTCCAATTCGTGCTTCGATATCTGATGACGCCATTTTCTGCGACAAGAAATCTTCGAAAAGAAAATAGACGCAGTTTATTTTCTCTACTCTCATCGACGCGGTGATTCAGACGACGTGTATTTTCATTGATGACATGCGATTGCACCCGACCGCCATGTTCGGGCGAGAAGGAAGGCGCCGGTCGCAGCTGGCGAGCGGCCACCGCCGCCGCGTACGCCGCGTAAATTTCAACAGTACTGCGCATCCCCTGCTGGATTAAACGCACAGGCATCGCTGAAAACAGCAGCGCTCCCCGACATGGCGGCGGCAACCGTCCCGGATAGACAACTCGTTCAAAGTTGTTCCAGGCCGATTTTTCGGCGAAATCCCCGTGAAAATAAGTGGATTCAATGGCGACAGTCGCCGCCGGGACAGCGGCATTCGGCAAGCTGGCATGGAGCATGCTCTGTCAGCTCTGCAAAACGCCTTGACACCATGCCAGGAGGGGCAACGTCATGTCTCAACAAAACGAAAATGCATCCGGGGCCACCGCGCCCGTCGAGCTCTATTACACGCGTTGCGGCTCTGCGACGGCTTCGGCGCTGGCCATCGGCAAGAAATGGCTGCAGGAGGAGTTCGCCAAGCCCGGCACCCTCCTGCACTCGCTGCGCGACTCCGACAGCCTGGAGGTCCGCAACTCCCACTACCACCACCGCCAGAGCGGCATGTTCCGCGAAGGCGGGAATATTCCGCCGATCTGGGCGCGCGGAATCGGACAGGAGACGGTGGTCATCGGCATCACCTGGCTGGATGAATACCAGGGCGTCATCACTCGCGCCGACAGCGGTATTCGCACACCGGCCGATCTCAAGGGCAAGCGGCTGGCCGTGCCGTTGCATCGCAACGCGGTCATCGATTTCCAGCGCGGCGCGGCACAGCACGGTTATCAGACGGCGCTGGCGCAGGCTGGCCTGACGGTCGACGACGCCATCCTCGTGGACATCGAATCCGACAGCTATGACATCCAGGATGGGGCGCGCCGGGAGATACCGCGCGATCGCAGGGACAGCGTATTTTCGGCACTGGAGGAGGGTCGCGTCGACGCCATCTTCGTGCGCTTCGCGCGTGGCTATCGCCTGTCGCAAGATCCGAAATTCCACGAAGTCATCAACATCAACACGCTGAGCGATCCGCTGCTGCGCGTGAACAATGGCACGCCGCGACCGGTCACGGTGGATCGCGCGTTCCTCGACAAGCATCCCGATGTGGTCGTGCGCTACCTGGCGGTGTTGCTGCGCACGGCGGAGTGGGCAGCCCGGCACCGCGACGAGGTGCTGTCCCTGCTGGCGCCGGAAGATGGCGGTGCCACCACCGCGGAAGTGATCGGCTCGCATGGCGAGGATGTGCATCTCTCCTTCACACCCAAGCTCACACCGGAATATATCCGCGGCCTGGAAGTGCAGAAGGACTTCCTGCATGCCTGGGGCTATTTCAAGGACAACTTCGATATCAACGACTGGATCGTCAGCTGGCCGCTCGAAGAGGCGCGCAAGCTGGTGGAACAGGAGCGTGCACGGAAAGATCGGGACGCCGCCTGAAACGTTGGCTGAAACAGCCAGAAACGGTGACGGGCCAAGTGGCCCGTCACTCCGTTGCATCCCGTTTGAGCGAGAGATGAATCGTGAGCAGCAAGAAAAAACGCCAACTGGTCCTGAATGTATTTTTCCAGCGCTTCGGCCACCATTCAGCGGCCTGGCGTCACCACAGCTCCACCGGCAACGGGCGCCCTGACCTGAACTGGTGGATCAACGCGGCCAAGCTTGCCGAGTCGGCCAAGTTCGATACGTTTTTTCTTGCCGACTTCATCGGTCGCTCCGGCGAAATCTCCGAGAACACCGGGCGCGGCGGCCTCAGCTACCAGTTCGAGCCATTTACGCTGTTGTCCGCGATTGCCACCGCGACCAGACACATTGGCCTGGTGGCCACGGTGAACACCAATTACGACTCTCCCTATCATGTGGCGCGCAAATTCACGTCGCTGGATCACATCAGCGGGGGACGAGCCGGCTGGAACATCGTGTCGTCCTATGGCGACCACACGGCAAGGAATTTCGGCATCAGGGAAGAGCGCGAACATGACGATCGCTACGCGCGTGCCGCCGAGTTCGTGGAGCTGACCAAGGCGCTGTGGGACAGTTACGACGACGATGCCTTCGACAATCCCGACCGCAGGGCCGGGGTGTTCTACCGTCCGGAGTCGGCGCATCCGGTCAAGTTCCAGGGCAACTACTTTTCCTCCGACGGCCTGCTGGACTTTCCGCGTCCCATCCAGGGTTATCCGGTACTGGTGCAGGCCGGCAACTCCGACACCGGCCGCGAGTTTGCCGCCCGCATTGCGGAAATGAGTTATTGCTCGGCCAATTCGCTCGACGTGGGCAAGGAGTTTTACAAGGACGTCAAAAACCGCATGGCCAAGTACGGTCGCGAAGAAGACCAGCTCAAGATCTCGCCCGGCCTGTCGGTGGTGGTGGCGGAATCCGATCAGGAGGCGCAGGACCGCTTCAATGAACTGCAGGCGCTGGTCAAGCTCGACAAGGTGCAGTTTGGCGGCTTCGACCTCTCCGACTATCCGCTGGATGGCCCGCTGCCAGACCTGCCCTACCGCCCGGGCAAAAACGGCCAGGGCCGTTTCCAGCAGCAACTGGAACTGGCGCGCCGTGAAAACCTGACCATCCGCCAATTGGTACTGCGCTTCCGCGTCGCACGCGGTCACGTGCAGGTAATTGGTTCGGTAAAAACGGTCGCCGACACCATCGAGCAGTGGTTCGTCGAGCGTGCGGCCGATGGCTTCAACGTGATTCCGCCCTATCTGCCGCAGGGATTCGAAGATTTCGTTCGTCTGGTGGTGCCGGAGCTGCAGCGGCGCGGCCTGTTTCGCACCGAGTACGAGGGCAGAACCTTCCGGGAAAACCTGGGCCTGCAGCGCCCCGCCAACCCTCACGGCATCCGCGATTCCAACGCGGCCTGAGTGGTTGCGATGACACGGCCCGGCACTCAACCAGTCAGTGCGCCGGGCCTTTTATCCACGGAAAAAAACCAAGTACCCCGCCGCCATGTGGTCCTACCTGCTGAAACGCCTGGTCATCATGATTCCCACCCTGTTCGGTGTGCTGACGCTGACCTTCCTGGTCACCCAGTTCGTGCCGGGTGGTCCGGTGGAGCACACGCTCGCCTCGATCAATGCCGAGTCCGGCCGAACCGGTACCGATGGCGGAGCATCCGCCACCGGCGGCTGGAATTACAGCGGGCGAAAGGGCATCGATGTGCAGCAGGTGGAGCAGCTGACGGAGTTCTACGGCTTCGACAAACCGCTGTTGCAGCGCTATGTGCAAATGGTTGGCAATTTCCTGCACTTCGATCTCGGTGAAAGTTATTTCCGCAGCGAAAGTGTCTGGAGCCTGATCAAGGACAAGCTGGGTGTGACCGTGGCCCTCGGGGTGTGGACTCTGCTTCTCACCTACCTGATCGCGGTGCCACTGGGCGTGGCGAAGGCGGTCAAGGCGGGCAGCCGCTTCGATTTCATCAGCAGCCTCGTCGTGCTGTTCGGCTATGCCGTGCCGGGCTTCGTACTGGGCGTGCTGCTCATCGTGCTGTTCGGCGGCGGCTCGTTCTGGGACGTCTTTCCGCTGCGCGGCCTGGTGTCGGACAACTGGGAAGAGTTGGGTTTCTTCGCCAGGATTACCGACTATCTGTGGCACGTCACCCTGCCGGTCACCGCGTCGGTGGTAAGCAGTTTCGCGATCAAGACACTGCTGACCAAGAACACCTTTCTCGAAGAGATCCGCCGCCAATATGTCATGACAGCGCGCGCCAAGGGGTTGTCCGAGCGTCGCGTGCTATGGAAACACGTCTTCCGCAACACGCTGCTGCCACTGGTGACCGGTTTTCCCAGCGCCTTCATCGGTGCATTTCTCACCGGCAGCCTGCTGATCGAGACGCTGTTCTCGCTGGACGGTCTCGGGCTGCTCTCCTACGAAGCCATCAACAGTCGCGACTATCCCATCGTGCTGGGCGCGCTTTACCTCTTCACGCTGATTGGCCTGCTGATAAAGCTGCTGGGAGATATCGCCTACGTGTTCGTCGATCCCCGCATCAAGTTCGATGCCCAGGAGGCATGAGATGAGCGCTCCCACCACGACCTCCATCACCGGGTTTCCGTTGCGACTCCGCTATCTGTGGCAATCCCTGCGCCGCAGGGAGACGCCGCCGGAGACCGACGCCACGATATCGCCGAGCCGACGCATCTGGCTGCGCTTCAAGAGCAACCGGCTCGGTTACTGGAGCCTCATCATCTTCCTGTTCCTCTACGGCATCAGCCTGTGCGGCGAGTTGATCTCCAACGACCGGCCGCTGGTGGTTCATTACGAACAGCAGTGGTATTTCCCGCTGTTCAAGGACTACCCGGAAACGGTGTTCGGCGGCGACCTGCCGATCAAGACCGATTTCAACGACCCCGTCATCAAGCAGAACCTGAACCGGCCCGGCGTGTTCGTGATTGCGCCGCTGAATCTCTACTACTACAACACGCTGAATTATTTTTCGTCGGGGCACCACAACCCCGGCCCACCCAGCCGCGAGAACTGGCTGGGCACGGATATCTCCGGTTACGACCTCACTGCCCGCCTGCTGTATGGCTTTCGTGTCTCGGTGACCTTCGGGCTGGTGCTGACGCTGGTGGGTACTGTCTTCGGCATCATCATCGGCGCCGTGCAGGGCTATTTCGCCGGCAAGCTGGATCTGTTTGCACAACGTCTGATCGAAATCTGGGGCTCGATGCCCGAGCTTTACCTGCTGATCATTTTCGTTTCGATATTCGAGCCGTCGCTGCTCCTGCTGTTCATCCTGTTATCGCTGTTCAGCTGGATAGGCTTGTCCGACTACATGCGCACGGAATTCCTGCGCAACCGTCAGCTCGAATTCGTCAAGGCGGCACAGACCATGGGGCTGTCGCATGGGCAGATCATCTGGCGACACATCCTGCCGAACTCGCTGACGCCGGTCATCACCTTCCTGCCGTTCCGCATGAGCGGTTCCATCATGGCGCTGGCGAGCCTGGATTTTCTCGGGCTCGGCGTGGGCGCCCATTCGCCGAGCCTCGGGCAGCTGCTGCAGCAGGGCAAATCCAATCTCGATGCCTGGTGGATTTCACTGGGTGCATTCACCGTGCTGGTCTCCACGCTGCTGCTGTTGACCTTCATGGGTGAAGCCCTGCGCAATGCGCTGGACATCCGCATTGCCGACAACCTGCATGACGATGTGCCGGATGAAGAAGAGGCCGATGTCGCGCCTGTTGCCGCGCTGCAACTGGAGGTGTCGCGATGAATACGGCGGTGAAGCCTCCGCTGCTGCAGTGGCAGAACGTCTCCATTCAGTTCGGCCGCAAGCGCGTCGTGCACGGACTCAATCTTGAAATCCAGCCCGGCGAACGTCTGGCGCTGGTGGGCGAATCCGGCTCCGGCAAGACCATCAGCGCCCTCTCCATCCTGCGTCTGGTGCAGCAGGCCCGCATCAGCGGCAGCATCCGCTTCCAGGGCGATGACCTGGTCGGCAAAAGCGAGGAAGAGTTGCGTCATGTGCGCGGCAGAGACGTGGCCGTGATTTTCCAGGAACCGATGTCGGCGCTGAATCCGCTCTACACCATCGGCAACCAGATCATCGAAAGCCTGACTCTGCACGAAGGGTTGAGTGGCGCCGCGGCACGCGCCAAGGCCATCGAGCTGCTGGTGCGCACCGGCGTGCGCGAACCGGAGCGGCGCGTGGACAGCTTTCCGCATCAGCTCTCCGGCGGACAGTTGCAGCGCGCCGTCATCGCCATGGCACTGGCCTGCAAACCCAAGCTGTTGATCGCCGATGAACCGACCACGGCGCTGGATACCACGGTGCGCGCGCGCATCGTCAAGCTGCTGCTGGAGCTGCAGGAGGAGAGCACGCGCAACGGCGAGCCGATGGCGATCCTGCTCATCACTCACGACCTGAACCTGGTGCGGCGCTTCGCGCAGCGCGTGGCGGTGATGGAGCATGGTCATCTGGTTGAGACCGGTGAAACCGAAGCGCTGTTCGCGGCACCGAGCCATCCCTACACCATCAAGCTCATCAACAGCCTGCCGCAACGGCAAATAGCGGCGGTGCCGGTCGATGCTCCGACACTGATGGAGACACGGCAGCTGCGCGTGGAGTACCCCAAAAAGAGACCGGGCTGGAAAGGCCTGTTCTTCAACGACGCCTTCGTCGCGCTGGCTGGCGCGACGGTGAAACTGCGTCAGGGGGAGACCATCGGCGTGGTCGGCGAATCCGGCTCCGGCAAGTCCACGCTGGCCCAGGCCATTCTCGGCCTGGTACGCGCCAGGGGTGGAGAAATCGATTTCGAGGGTCGCGATATCGCCGAGCGCCGCCGCGCCGAGCATCGCGCGCTGCGAGCGCGCCTGCAGGTGGTTTTCCAGGATCCGTTCGGCTCGCTCTCTCCCCGGCGAACCGTGGAGCAGATCGTCGGCGAAGGATTGGCGCTGCATTTCCCGGAGCTTTCAGCCGAACAGCGCCACGCCCGTGTCATCGAGGTGTTGACCGAAGTCGGGCTGCCCGCGTCCGTGCTGTCGTCCTACCCGCACCAGTTCTCCGGCGGGCAGCGTCAACGCATCGCCATCGCGCGCGCGGTCGTACTGAAACCGCGTGTGCTGGTACTGGATGAACCCACCTCCGCACTGGATGTGTCGATACAGAATCAGGTGCTGGAACTGCTGGTGGGGCTGCAGAAGAAATACGGCCTCAGTTACCTGCTCATCAGCCACGACCTCGCCGTGGTGAATGCCCTGGCGCACCGGCTCTACGTGCTGCGCGATGGCGAAGTGGTCGAAGAAGGCGATACCGAATCCGTCATCGCCGCGCCGCGCCATCCCTATACCCAGGCTCTGGTTCGCGCCTCTCTGTAGAGCGCGCGTGGAAGCGGCCATGTCGATTTCGTTATGGAACGCATTTCTCCCCTCTCCCTTCAGGGAGAGGGGCGGGGGAGAGGGCCGATTCATGCGCCTTGTCACCCTCTCCCTAACCCTCTCCCTGAAGGGAGAGGGGACTTGATCAGAGACTCGTTATTGAAGGTGCTTGTGTTGAAAACAGTTGTGTTGAAAGCGATGCGTTTTTTCGTACTTTTCCTGTTGTCGGCGCTGCCCGTGCAGAGCTGGAGCGCTCATGCCATCGCCCAGTTCGGCGAGCCGAAATATCCCGCCGGCTTTCGCCATTTCGACTATGTGAATCCGGATGCGCCCAAGGGCGGCACGCTCACCCTGTCACTGGTCAGCCTGAACAGCAGCTTCGACAAGTACAACCCCTTCACCCTCAAGGGGCGACCTGCGCCGGGCCTGCTGGAAATGCTGTTCGAGACGCTCACGGTGTTCAGCCTGGATGAGCCGAACACGCAGTACGGCCTGCTCGCGGAGGATATCGACCTCGCCCCCGATCTGCGCTCGGTCACCTTCCGCCTGCATCCGCTCGCGCACTTTTCCAACGGCGACCCGGTGACCGCCGACGATGTCGCGCACTCCTTTCGCACGCTGGCCAGGGGCCAGGGCGTGAGTCCGCGCTTCAAGGCCTATTTCTCGGAAATCGAAAAAGTGACGGTGCTCGACGCGCGCCACATTCGCTTCGAATTTTCCAGACCGGGCAAGGATCTCTCCTTCGTGGCCGGCAGCGTGCCGGTGTTCTCGCAGAAGTGGGGCCTCAAGGCCGACGGCAGCCGAATCCCGTTCGAGACATTGGCACTGGAGCCGCCGATCAGCACCGGCGCCTATATTCTGGAAAGCGCCAGCAACGGGCTGAGCGTCGTTTATCGCCGCGACCCCGGCTACTGGGGCAATGAAAGCCCGGCGCGCCGTGGCTTCTACAATTTCGACAAGGTGATCTACAAGCTCTACAAGGATCGCGACACCCAGGTCACTGCCCTGAGAGCTGGCGACTACGATTTCTACAGCGAAACCCAGATGCGCTACTGGTGCTGCCAGTACATCGGCAAGCGCTTCGATACCGGCGAGCTGGTCAAGGTCAAACTGCCGCACAAAAACCCACCGTCCATGAACGGCTGGGTGGTGAACCTGCGCCGGCCGCAGTTCCAGGACCCACGCGTGCGTGAAGCCCTGAACTACCTGCTGGATTTCGAATGGATCAATGAAAAGATCCTGGACAACGAATTTCTTCGCACTGACAGCTATTTTGCCGGCACGCCCCTGCAAGCCAGCGGATTGCCATCGCCGGAAGAGCTGCAACTGCTGGAGCCCTGGCGCCACGAGCTGCCGCCGGCCGTCTTCGGCCCCGCCTACGAACAGCCCAACTCGATCAAGGCTGGCGGATTCCGCGCCAGTTTGCGCCGCGCACTTCAACTGTTCGCGGAAGCCGGCTGGCATTACCGCGACGGTTACCTGCGCAACGACAACGGCGAGCCGCTCACGCTGGAAGTCTCCGGCCTGCGCAGCCAGAGCGCGCACGTCGAAACGGTCAACCTGAACCTGCTCAAGGCCGGCATCCTGCTGCGCCGCCGCGATGCCGATCCCGCTACCAGCCAGAAGCGAATGCGGGAGTTCGATTTCGACTACACCTCGCTATCGCTGCGCGAGTCGCGCCTGCCAGCAGGCGAGTTGTGGCGTGTGTTCAACAGCAAGGATGCCGACACGCCGGGCTCGGAAAATATCATCGGCGTGAAATCACCCGCGGTAGATGCCCTGATCCAGCAATTGATGGATGTCGATAACCAGCATGATTTCGAAGTGACGGGGCGGGCCCTGGACCGGGTATTGATGCACAGCCACTACTTCATTCCCTTCCGCTATCTGGACCACCACTACGTCGTCCACCACAAGCACCTGCGTCAACCGGATGTGCTGCCGTCGTACTACAACGCGCAGGAATGGGCGATCGGCACCTGGTGGGACGACCCGGCGACGAGTCCGCGATGAATCTCGACAGCACTTCCGCTGCCCCTGTACTGAATCGTCCGTAACGCCGGCCATGGAGCCATTGACACACGTGCCCGTCGTGAATCGGGCATGAACACCTAACGCACCGCAAGGAGAAAAATCATGACTGCCGCATTCAATCGCAGCCCCGAGTACCAGGTGGCTGAACTTTTTCTGCAACGCTGGTCCCCACGCGCCTTCAATGGCGAAGCAATCGACGAAAACACGCTTTTCAGTCTGTTCGAGGCGGCGCGCTGGGCTCCCTCTGCCAGCAATTCGCAGCCCTGGCGATTCATCTATGCCCGCCGCGACAGCGCGCACTGGCCACGCTTCCTGGGCCTGCTCAACGACAAGAACCAGCAGTGGGCCACCCATGCCGCCGCGCTGGTGTTGCTGGTCTCCAAGACCACGCAGGTCCGTCGCGGTGCCGCCGAAGCCAGCCCGCTGCGCAACCATGCGCTGGATGCCGGTGCCGCCTGGGCCAGCCTGGCGTTTCAGGCCGAGCATGTCGGCTGGCGCACCCACGCCATCGGCGGCTTCGACCGCAGCCGCGCCGTCGAGGAGCTCGGCATTCCCGAGGGTTATCACGTCAACGTGGTCATCGCCATCGGACGTCAGGCAGCTGGCGATACGCTGCCGGAAGAGCAACGCCTTCGTGAACGCCCCAACGACCGTCGTCCGTTGCGCGAAATCGTCACGGAAGGTCATTTCACCTTCGCCGACTGACACACCACACCGTCCTATTCAATCGAACAAGCGTAATCATGAAAAACATCTGGCGTACCATTCAGTTCATTCCCGAATACCGCGGCCGCATGATAGGCATCGCGCTGGTCGGCACCGCGCTCGGCTTCATCGGCACGGCCACGCCCTATCTGTACAAGGGCATCGTCGATGCCATCTCGCGCATGTTGACCGGCAGCATCACCCAGGAGGAGGCCACCTGGACGGTAACGCTGCTGCTGATCACCTTCTTCGTTCTGCGTCTGGGCGTGGTCATCTTCAGCGCCCTGCAGAACCTGCAGGCCGACAACCTCTGGCTGGCCACGGTCAGCACCTTTCGCCAGCGCGTCTTCGACAACATGACGCAGAAGTCCATCGACTATTTCGAGAAGACGCGCGTCGGCGAAATCATGGACCGCTTCGGCAACATCACCTCCATCACGATGTGGCTGTCGTCGCTGACCGATGGCACGCTGGCCAATATCCTGCAGATGTTTTTCATCATCACCGTGCTGCTGCTGAAAGCTCCGCTGGTGGGCGCCATCATGCTCGGCGTGCTACTGCTGAATTTCTGGATTTCGTGGCGCACGGTGGGCGTGACGCGACCCTATCGCCGCGGCTGGCAGGCACTGGCCGGGCGCATGACCGGGCTGCTCGCGGAAATGGTCGGCAACATCGCCACCGTCCGCAGCTTCGGCGGTGAACCCGCCGTCAAGCAGCGCTACGACAGCACCCAGGCAGAATGGATGGTGACGCGCGGCAATCTGCATCGCGCCGAATGGCGCTCCGAGCAGTCGCTGAACATCATCAACACGCTGGCGGTATTCGCCGGCGTGACCATCACCGCGCGCGGCGCGCTGGCCGGCATTTTCACCACGGGCGATATTCTGCTGGTGCTGACGCTGACCCAGAACCTCATCAACTCGATCCAGCCCATCGCGCGCCAGATCAACCAGGCCGGCGAGATCGAGAGCACGGCCGAGCGTCTGGTGGAGTTACTGGACGAAGAGACCGAGCTGGCCGACAGCCCCGACGCGATCCCGCTGGAAACACTGCAGAGCATCACCTTCGAAAGCGTGAGCTTCCACTACCCCGGCAAGGAGGAGTACGCATTGCGCGATCTCTCCTTCCATCTCGATGCCGGGCATACGCTGGCGCTGGTGGGCAGCAGCGGCAGCGGCAAAACCACCGTGGTGAAACTGCTGATGCGTTTCTACGACCCCAGCGCGGGCCGCATCCTGATCAACGGCCGCGACCTGCGCGACTACCAGCAGCGCACGGTGCGCGCCGTGATGGGCGTGGTCCTGCAGGACGTGGCGCTGTTCAACGACAGCATCGGCGAGAACGTCGCCTTCGCCCGCCCCGGCGCCAGTCAGGAGGATGTGCAGGCCGCCGCGCGCGCCGCACACGCCGACGACTTCATCCAGCGCCTGGAAGATCGCTACGACACGCTGGTGGGCGAGCGCGGCATCAAACTCTCCGGCGGCGAAAAGCAGCGTGTCGCCATCGCCCGCGCCATTCTGAAGGACCCGCAGCTGATCATTCTCGACGAAGCCACCAGCGCGCTCGATTCGGAGTCCGAACACCTGGTGCAGCAGGGACTGGAGCGGCTGCTGAGCGGGCGCACCTCGGTCATCATCGCGCATCGTCTGAGTACGGTGATGAATGCCGACCTCATTCTGGTACTCCGCCAGGGCGTGATGCTGGAGCAGGGGCGCCACGAGGAGCTGGTTCGGCGCAACGGTCTCTATGCACGGCTCTTTGCGTTGCAGACACAGGGCCGACAGGCGGTTGGTGCACAGGCTGAATCGTCCGCAGCACTGCCAGCGATCAATGCCACTGTGTAACCTGTTTCTGATTTTTTACAGGCACCGACCGGTCGGCTCTGATCAAGTCTCCTCTCCCGCTAAATAGTCATGCCTCAAGGTAGCAGCATGAAAATCATCGCCATACGACATGGTGAAACAGAATGGAACCTTCAAGGTCGTGAAATGGGGCAGATGGATAGCCCGCTCACCGAACGTGGCGTCCGGCAAGCGAAGTTGTTGGCGGAGCGACTCAAGCGAGACTCATTCGTTGCGCTTTACAGCAGCGATCTGGGACGAGCAATGCGGACAGCCGAGATTATTTCTTCCGCAACACAAGTGGAAATTTCGGTGGACGCTGGCCTTCGTGAGCGCCATATGGGAATTTTCCAGGGACTAACGAAGGAGGAAAGGGCCGAGCGTTCTCCCACAGAATATTCAGACTATCGTCGAATCGGCAATGCGTATCAGATACCTCAAGGCGAAAGTGGACACCAGCGGCTTGAGCGGAGCATTCAAGTGCTAACCGGAATTGCTGGGCGTCATATCAATGACACCGTTGTGGTAGTGACCCATGGCGGCTTCCTGATGGGCTTCTTTGAGTACGTATTGGGAATCGCACCGGGGAACGGCTGGCGGTTCAAAAGGCAAAATGCTGCATTCAATAGTTTTGACTATGCCAATGGTCAATGGAGCCTGCAGACGTGGAATGATGTAAGCCACTTGAAGAGCCTGGGGTCACTTGATGATCCGACGGCATAGAAAATAATTCAGCGCCCGCTTTCGCCTCTTCTCCTGTCAAACGCTGGACAGCCAAATGTTAAGGAACCTCTGAAAAACGCATTTCGCCCCTCTCCCTGAAGGGAGAGGGGACTTGATCAGAGGTTCCCTATCGACATCCGCGTCAGGCGTCGTTGCGCCTGCCGCGCTGCACCCAGCAGCTGGTCAGCACGAAAATCGGAATCCAGATCAGGAACAGCCCCTGCAATCCGAGCCACTCGCCCAGCAGTCCGCCGCCGATGGCGCCGACGAACGATCCGCCCATGTTGCTGAGGTTGTAGATGCCGGCGATCTTGCTCTTGCTGCCGGCGAGCTGGCTCAGTCTCAGCGTGCGGGAAAGGCTGATCAGCGCCGAGCCACTGCACAGCAGCACCGTGCCCAGCACCAGCAGCGGATAGCTGACGGAGCTACCGAGCAGCGCCAGCCCGGCAACGGCGAGAAACACGCTGAGCCACTGCACCCTGCCGGGCGGAAACAGGTTCAGCAGATGGCCGAGGCCGAACGAGGCGAGCACGGTGGTGACGCCTTGCACGGTGATCAGCGTGATCGCCAGCGACTGCGGCAGCTGCGCCACCGTCAGCGCCAGCACCAGCACGAAGGTCGTGAACACCTGCGAGGTGGCGCTGTTGACGAACTCCATCGTGCAGCTGTCGCGCACCTCGCGCACGCGCCACAGCTCGCGCACCTGCTGCCACATGCCCTCCATTGGCTGCGGCACCATCTTGTTGACGGCAACATCCGGTGTGCCTTCGACCGGCTCCTTGTCGAGTTCTCCGGGCAGCACGTTGCTGCCGAACACCGCCATCAGCGCGAACAGCAGCGCGATCAGCATGAAGCTCCACAGGAAACTGAAATGGCCGATCACCAGCGTCGCCAGGAACGGACCGAGGATCAGCGTGCCGAACGACTGCGAGCCGCGATACCAGCCGGCCCTGGCTGAGCCCAGGTATTTCAGTTGCTGCAGGAACGAGCTGTTCATCGACACGGTGCGGAACGGTATCGCCAGGCTGATCAGCCCGCGCGTGATCGCCACCATCCACCAGACCGTGGTCCATGGAATCAGGCAGGTCATCAGCATCGGGAACAGGCTCGCCAGCGCATAGACCCGCTTCGCGCCGTAGTGCGCGATGATGAAGCCGGCCGGCATCGTCACGATCAGTTTGCCAAAGGTTTCGAACGCAGCGATGTAGCCGATCTGTGCATTGCTGGCGCCGAGTTCAAGTGCGTACAGCGTCGTCAGCACCCGCCCCAGCCCGACGCTGATCCCGGCGACAACCGCGAGCAGCATGAAATTGCCGATGACCAGCTGACCTTCGTGTTGCGGTGCGGTTATCTGATATCGATTTGTCTCCAAGGCTCAGCTCGCCGCCAGATCGCGGGTGTCGAGGATGGCGCGCAGCGCCCCGTCCCGTTGCCGTGAGACCGGCCGGTCGACCTCGAACGGCAGTAGCGGGAACACCTGCTCGGCAACGCGGAACGCTTCGTCGAGACGCGGTGCACCGGAAAGGATGTAGGTATCGATACCGGCGTTGTAATACTCCAGCAGGCGGTCGGCGACGGTCTGCGGCGATCCGACCAGCGCGGTGCCCGGCCCCTTGCCGGTCAGCGTGTAGCCGGCCCACAGGTTCGGCGCGATCTCGAAGTCGCGCGCATGTTTTCCGACCTTCCTGTTCTGCACCAGTTGCGTGGTGCGCTGCACGCCGACCGAATCGGAAGTGGCCCGCACCTTCAGTGCCACCTCGATCTTCTCCTTGTCGAAGCGGTCGTAGATGCGCTGCGTCTCGGCCCAGGCTTCTTCGTCGGTGTCGCGCACGATCAGGTGCAGCCGGATGCCGTAATTCAGCGTGCGACCAAGCGCATCGGCCTTGGTCTTGACCCGCTGGATCTTCTCGGCCGCCATCTCCAGCGGCTCGCCCCAGGTCAGGTAGGTCTGCATCTGTCGCGCGGCGAGATCGAGCGCCGGTTCCGACGAGCCGGCGAAGAACAGCTCCGGATGCGGCTTCTGCACGCTCTCGACCTGCAGCTGCGCGCCGCGCGCCTTGACGTACTGGCCGTCGACCGTGATCTGCTCGCCGCTGAACAGCCGCCGGAACAGCTCCCAGTACTCCTCTGCCATCGCGTAGCGCGTGTCGTGTTCGAGGAACAGCCCGTGTGCCAGCGCGATCCGCGTCTCGCCGAGAATCGCGTTGATCAGCAGCCGCCCCTTCGACAGCTTGTCCAGCGTCGCCGCCTGCGACGCCAGCTGCAATGGCGACGTGACGCCGGCGTAGGCCGCGACCAGGAACTTGACCCGCTCGGTGTGCTGCGCCAGCGCGGCGGCCGTCGTCCACATATCGGAACCGCCGGCGCCGATCGCCAGCAGATAGCCGGTGTAACCGAGATGATCCAGCGCCCGCGCCAGAATTTCCGGTGGATGGCGATTGTCGTCGCCATAGCGCCACAGCAGTCTCATGCTCATTTCAATTTCTCCCCTCTACAAAGGAATCTCTGATCAAGTCCCCTCTCCCTTCAGGGAGAGGGTTAGGGAGAGGGTGCAAAGACGCATGAATCGGCCCTCTCCCCCGCCCCTCTCCCTCAAGGGAGAGGGGAGAAATGCGTTTTTCAAACAGATTCACGATGCGGCCTTCACCGGAACGGCGACGCCCTCCTCTTCCGCCAGCAATCGTTGTGCTTCGCGCAGCGGCTCGTGGACGATCCAGTCGGCGAAATCGAAGTCGTTCGGCAGGAAGCCCCACTTGAACAGGAAATTCTTCTGTCGTTCGAGTCCGGCGACGACATCGGCATCCAGTGTCGGAATCAGATGGTTGTGCAGGTCCGGACCGTAGGCCGCCGCCGCGTCCTCGACCGCGCTGCGCGTCTCGTGGGCAACCAGCTCCAGCGCCTCGCGCAGATGGCTCGCCGCCCAGTGGCCGGTGCGTAGCAGCACGGCCAGGTAGCGCACGATCAGGTCGGGACGCTTTGCCAGCAGCTCGCGATCGGCGGTGATCGGACGCGGCACGGCGTTGTTGACGTGGACCTGCGGATCGGGATGGGCGCCGATGTCGAACAGCACTTTCAATCCGTGCTTGCGAATGCTTTTGATCGCGCCAGGCCCCTTGATGTAAGCGGCATCGACCTCGCCGTCGCGCAGCGCGTCGAGCACCGAGCGCCGGTTCTCCCTGCCATCTGACAGAACACCCGTGGCGCGGTCTTCGCGGATATCGGTTCTGGGCGCCTCGACATCGACGAACTGCACATCGTCAGTGGAAACTCCTGCAACAGCCAGCGTCGAAACAAAACCATGCAGCGCGCTGGCGCGGCCGTGGTCGACCAGTTCGCTGTTCTGCTGCTTCGGCAAACCGAGACGGCGGCCGCGCAGGTCGGCCGCACTCGCCAACGGTGAATCGGCGCGTGTAACGATCGCCTGAAACTCCTCGACCCAGGTGATGCCGACGACGACGGTCGGCTGCCCGATCGATTTCGCCCAGATCGCCGGCACGTTGCCGCCCTCGCGAAACTGGTTCGGCAGGCTATTGTCGTAGTGGCTCGCGCGGACGGCGTCATCCTCCGACGCGCGCACCGAATCGAGGGTGATGTCGATGGCCGCGAATGACTGCTGCAGCCAGTTCTGCTGAAAGGCCAGGCTCGACGCGGTGGGCACCGCGCAACGGGTGTACCACAGCGATGAGACATCGCCGCGCTGGTCACTGCTGTTGTGGACGACGGTCATTGTTGTCGCTCCTGTTGGTAATGAAAAACCCTGCGAT
Source organism: uncultured Verrucomicrobiaceae bacterium (assembly GCA_964638025.1). Taxonomy (GTDB): domain Bacteria; phylum Pseudomonadota; class Gammaproteobacteria; order Pseudomonadales; family CAMLJR01; genus CAMLJR01. The sequence goes on along the minus strand of CAZWXW010000003.1, from coordinate 50,453 downwards.
GTGAAATCGATCGCCACTGCGGATCGATCGCTGATCTGAAGCCGGCGTCGGATATCACTCGACGATGTCCCAGCTGAAACGCTCCTTCTCCTGCACGTGCCTACCTTCGATGCGAATCAGCTTCGCCGGTCCCCGCCGGCTCGGCGAGTGAATGTCGCCCTCGTTGTAGGTGATCGCCAGACCGGGTGTCAGCTTGCGCGCCCCCTTCTGCCGCACCTTGCCGGACACGTCATCGCTGGCCTGCTCGACGATCTCCCAGTCCTGGATCAGGCTCTCGCCCGCCACCTGGCCGTAGATCGCCCACGACACACCGTGATCGTGCGGTCTGGTCTGCCTGGCCTCGTGATAGACATGGGCGAGGATCGCGAACCCCAGGTCCGGGTCCTGATACAGCACCGTGCGCTGCGGCTGATCGTCGCCGACGTAGCGATCGGTGAACGCCTTGTCGACCAGCACCTGCTGCAGCAGCTCGCGTACCTGCTCGCGGCCGTTCACGCCCGCATCCTCCAGCAGAAGATTGCGAACATCGTTCGAGAACTTTTCCAAGGTAATAGCCATTGCCCTCTCCTCTCGTAAGGCGCCTTACCAGCGCCGCGTGTAACTCAACAGCCAGTTGCGTTCCGGTCCTTCGGTGCGCCCCCAGCCATTCACCGACGCCGACTGGCTCACCACCGAACCGTGCACGTAATGCTCCTTGTCGAGCGCGTTGTTCAGTGCGAGTGTCAGCAAATCCTTGGACCCGGCCGACTCATACGCGACCCGAACGTTGAACAGCGAGTAGGCTTTCTGTTGCAGGAATGGGTTGTCCTGATTGTTGACGTAGAAGAACTGCCGGTCCTGGAAGCGCCAGTCGCCGCTCAATATCACCGCGCTGTCATTGCCGACCGGAATGCGGTAGTCCGCCTGCAGCAGCGAAGTGAGATGCGGCGAGCGAACGAACTCGCTGCCGGAGAGCCAGGTGTCGGTGTTCTCGACGTTGAAGGTTTCAAATTCCGTACGCAGCAGGCCGACATTTCCGCTCAGGCTCAGACGCTCCGTCAGCAGCGCCTGTACCGTCACCTCGGCGCCATAGCCTTCGCCCTCGGGAATGTTCTGCAGCACGCTGAGGTTGTCCCTGACACCGAGGTCGGCGTTCGGCGCACCGTAGGGGCCGGAGATATTCACCTGCGCATCCTCGAACTGATATCCGAAGATTGCCGCGTTCAGGAACAGCCGGTTGTCGAACAGCTCGGACTTGAAACCGGCTTCGACCGAGTCAAGCGTCTCCGGATCGAGCACCGTCAGCTGGTCGGCGCGGGAGATGTTGGTATTGAACCCGCCCGCCTTGATGCCGCGCGCATAGCGCAGGTAGACCCGCTTGGTCGGATCGATCTGCCAGGTCGGCGTGATATCCCAGGTCAGCGCGTCCCAGGTTTCGTCGTGGTTGGCATCGGCATAGGTGAACGTATTGCTCGCTCCACTCAGCACGGCGCCCCTGGTGACCGTATCCAGCCAGTTGATCTGGTTGCCGAACGTCGTGCCGGCGCCCCAGGTGGTCTTGTATGCCTTGACCGTTTTGTTCTCGTTGGTGAAGCGAATACCAGCGGTCAGATAGAAACTGTCGGTGAAGTTGTAGGTCGTGCTCAGGAACAGCGCATAGCTCTCCGAATCGAAGGTATAGCTCTGATCGACCAGACGGTTGCTGGCGGAGTTAGCGCCGGTCGGCAGCGGCAATCCGGCGAAAGTGGCCGTGTAGAGCTGACGCTCGTATTCATTGGCGAAGTAGTGGAAGCCGGCGATCCAGTTGAAGCGGTCGGCGCGCGGTGACGTCAGCCGGATCTCCTGGCTGATCTGGTACTCCTCGTTGTCGTTGTCGGTGGCGTTCGCGGAAAGCTCGCCTGGCGCGGCAGTAGAGTAATTGCTGAACTTGTCGTAGCCGCTGATAGAGGTCAGCTCATACTCGCCGATGCTCCACCGGATACGCAGGTTGGCGCCGTTCTGCTCCAGTTCACCCTGGTTCGTGGAGGTGCCGTCCGGCCCCTCGATGACATCGTTGCGCGGGTTTCGCTGGATGATGGGCCAGTAGTAATCCGTCCCGGGGTTTCGTACCGAACCGCTCGGCGAGCGGCCAGCCGTTTCGTAGAGGCGGTGATGCAGGTTGAGCGTGGCAGTCAGATCAGGCGTGAAAGCCGCCAGCAACTGGCCGCGCACCACCTGATCCTGCACCGTGCCCTCCCTGCCGCCGGTGGTGATGTTGCGATACTGCGGGCCGATCTCGTCCTGGTGGAACGACAGTCGTCCGGCCAGCGTCTCTTCAAACAGCCCACCGCCGATCGCGCCCTCCAACACCTTGAAATCATCCGTGCCCGCGTTGAACTTCAGATAACCATCAGGTTTGAAACGCGGCTGCCTGGAAATGATGTTGATGGCGCCACCGGTGGTGTTCTTGCCCCACAGCGTCCCCTGCGGACCGCTCAACACTTCGACGCGTTCCAGGTCAAAGATAGGCAGGCCGGTGTACTCCGAATTGGCGATGTAGACGTCGTCGTGATAGACGCCAATCGGGCTCGTCGCATCCGGCTGCGGATTGCCAGTGCCGATACCGCGAATCCACCAGCGCGGCTTGCCGTGGTTGGAACCGAACGCGGAGGCGTTAGGTACGTAGTTCAATACCTCTTGGGCGGAGGTACCAATCTGCTCTCTCAGAATTTTTTCGCCACCCAGCGCATTAAGTGTCACCGGAATTTCCTGCACCGCCTCCTCGCGCTTCTGCGAGGTAACGATCACCGTGGACAGCCGCAACGGTTTGGCGCTGTCACCGCCACTCTGCGCGGGTTGCTGGGCGAGTGATCCGCCGGCCATGGCGGATAGCAGTAATGCCAGCGGCCATTTGAGCTTCTCACTGCGCAACGCAAACCCAGGTAGCGGCAATGGGTTGGTGTTGATGTAAAACATGAACGGTTTTCTCCTGTTGACGGGCGATGCAGCCGATGGGCTACAGATAAAAATTTCCAGGCTTTTCAATTCGGCAGCTCTTTGTCGATATCGGTCATGGCCGCGATCGCTCGGACAGGCGCATCCCACTCCCTCTCTTCCCACCAGGTAGCAAGCGCCCATTCGTTGGCGCCGTAGTACAGAGGAAGGTCGCGCGGATAATTCAGTCGTTGGTGATGGATGACGTAGTGGTCGGTCAGATAGCGCCACGGGACGAAGTAGTGGCTGTGGATGAGAACCCTATCCAGCGCTCGCGCCGTCGTTACCATTTCCTGCTGATCGCGGGCATTGAGCAGTTTCCTGATCAGGTGATCGACAGCTTCCGATTTGACGCCGGCGTAGTTTTCGGAGCCCGGCCTGTCCGCCGCCGCACTGTTGAAGGCGCGCCACAGCTCGTCGCCGGGAAGCCGCCCCTCGCGCAGACTGACGGTGCGGTAATCGAAATTGAAATCGCGCAGCACGGCCCGTTCGGTCGCCGGGTCGGCCACCTTGATCCGCACGTCGATGCCGAGCCGGATCAGGTTCGTGTAGATCGGTGCGTTGTACGGGTGCTGCACGCGGCGGTCGAAGAACTCCAGCGTGAACTGCTCGCCGTCGGCATTGCGCAACCCGCCGTCGCGAAATGTCCAGCCTGCCTCGGCGAACAGCTCCAATGCCTTTTCCAGGTTGAGGCGAAACGCCTCGGCCTGCGTCAGTCCGTCGACACGAGTCGTCGGCTGCTCGAACATCGGGCCGAACACCTCCGCGGGCAACTCATCGCGCCACGGTTCCAGCAGCGCAATCTCCTCTGCGCTCGGCAACCCGGCGGCCGCCAGCGGCGTGTTGGAGAAATAGCTGTCGATGCGCTTGAATTCGCTGTCGAAGATGCGGTCGTTGATCCACTCGTAGTCCAGCAGGTAGTTCAGCCCCTTGCGCACGCGGACGTCCTGGAACTTCTGCTTTCTGAGGTTGGTCACCCAGCCGTTCATCGCCGGCGGGTTCCGATGCGTGAAGCGATGCTTGACCAGCTCGCCGCTGTCGAAGCGCTTGCCGATGTACTGGCAGCACCAGTAGCGCATCGCCGATTCGGCGTGGAAGTCGAACTCGCCGGCACGCAGTGCGGCTACCTGCGAGTCCTTGTCCTTGTAAACCTTGTAGGCGACGCCGTCGAAATTGAAGGTTCCCTTGCGTACGGGATGCTCCTTCGCCCAGTAGTCCGGGTTGCGCCGGTAGGTGATGCCGCGACTGCTGTGCCAGCTGTCGATCAGATACGGCCCCGATGCGACCGGCGCATCGAGCAACAGTTGCCCGAAGCGCTTCGTCTCACCGTTGCCGGCAACGCCCCACTTCTTCGAGAACACCGGCAGGCTGCCGGCGATGAACGAGATGTCGCGCCCCCTACGGTTGAACTCGAAGCTCACATGCTGCCGATCCACCGTGTAGACCCGTTTCACTTCGGAAAAATAGGCCTTGTAGCGCGGGCTGGCATCGGGGCCGGTCAGCATCTCGAACGAGTGGACGACATCGTCCGCCGTGATCTGATCGCCGTTGGAAAAGGTCGCCTTCGAATTGATTCGGAACGTGACGACAGTCAGCTCGTCGTTCAACCGGATATCGTCGGCCAGCAATCCATACTGCGTATTGAGCTCATCCATGCTGTTGATCGTCAGCGTCTCGAACACCAGCTCCAATAGCCCCGGCGCCGGCACTCCCTTCAGGCTGTACGGATTGAACTTGTCGAAATTGCTGTTCAGGCTGACCAGCGCGAAGGTAATGCTCCCGCCCTTCGGCGCCGCCGGATTGACGTAGTCGAAGTGGGAAAAACCAGCGGGATATTTCGGCTCGCCGAACAGCGACAGTGCATGCGCAGCATGACTTGCCGGCGACGTCCAAACGAACAGAGCCAGACAGAAAATTCTGCCGATGATGGATTTGCTGCCGGTGAGAAAATCGATAAGTGACACTGCTGCTTCCAAACGCGATCTAACTGTCGATCGAAAATCGTTGAATCAAGAACAGTCGTACCGTTCTTCTTGGATACTGGCAGAAATCGAGCCAACTTTCGGAAGCATGGAAAAATCGTGCAATGCGCTGAAATTCACTGATTTTTCAGATGGACGAAGTTACGTCTAAAAACGCGCTGGTTGTTTTTGAACAGATATTCCGATGCGCTTGTGCAAAAGAAAACAGAGAATGATTCACTGAAAAATCGTGATTTACCGGCAATGCTTCGCTGCGCGTGTGAAGCTGTCTTCACACGCGCAGCGCATCATCAGGACTCAAGGGCGCACTGACCAAGTCCCCTCTCCCTGAAGGGAGAGGGTTAGGGAGAGGGGAAATACGCAATGCCATCGCCGAACACCCTCTCCCCCGGCCCCTCTCCCTGAAGGGAGAGGGGAGAGGTTGCCACTGCTCACAGCGACGCCTGAATCAGGCTTCGTGTATACGGGTGCTGCGGGTTGGCAACGATCTGCTCGGTGTCGCCCGACTCGACGATCAGCCCGTCCTTCAGCACGTACAACCGGTGCGCCAGCGCATTGACCACCTGCAGGTCGTGCGTGATCAGCAGATAGCTGAGGCCGTACTTCTTCTGCAGGTCGACCAGCAGCTGCAGCACCTGGTTCTGGATCGACACGTCCAGTGCCGATGTCGGTTCGTCGAGCACCACGACGCGCGGCTTCAGCACCAGCGCCCGCGCGATCGCGATGCGCTGGCGCTGGCCGCCGGAAAATGCGTGTGGATAATCAGCGAGCGCCGACAGCGGCAGTCCAACGTTGTCGAGCACCTCGGCAATGCGCTCGAAGCGCTCTTGCCGGCTCATCTGCGGGTAGTGCAGCAGCAGCCCCTCCTCGACGATCTGCTCGACCGTCTGCCGCGGCGACAGAGAACCGAACGGGTCCTGGAACACCACCTGCAGGCGCGAACGCAGCGCGCGCTTTTCACGCCGGCTGAAATGACGTTCGGAGCGGCCCTCGAATTCCAGCTCACCGCCCTGCGTGCGCACCAACCCGAGAATGGCCTGCGCCAGCGTCGATTTTCCCGACCCAGATTCACCGACGATGCCGATCGTTTCGCCGGCGCGCAGCGCGATGTCAGCCGAATCGAGCGCGACGAAGCGGTCGCTGCGAAACAGGCCGCGCCAGCCGTGCCGTCGCTTCGGGTATTCGACGCGCAGGTCGCGCGTCGCCAGCAGCGTCTGCGCCTGCCGGTCGACCGGCTCGATCCGGCGCACCGGGATGCTGTTCAGCAGCTTGATCGTGTACGGATGGCGCGGCTGCGCAAACAGCGCTTCCTGCTCGCCGCTCTCGACCAGTACGCCGTGCTCCATGACCGCGACCCGTTGCGCGAAGCGGCGCACCAGGTTCAGGTCGTGCGTGATCAGCAGGATCGCCATGCCGTCGTCCGGCCGACCGAGCTGCCGGTTGCGTTCGATCTCCTCCTGCTGCAGATCGAGCAGCAGCCTGACGATGCGGGCGCGCACCGTCATGTCCAGCGCCGTGGTCGGCTCGTCGGCGATCAGCAGCTTCGGCCGGCACGCCAGCGCCATCGCGATGACGGCGCGCTGCAGCTGGCCGCCGGAGAGCTGGTGCGGGTAACTGTCGACGCGCCGCTCCGGTTCGCGGATGCCGGTGCGCGCCAATAGCGCGATGGTCTTTTCGCGTGCCTCGCGCGGCGTCAGGCTCTCGTGCTGCTGCAGCGTCTCGATGATCTGGTTGCCGATCGTGTAGAGCGGATTCAGCGCCGACATCGGCTCCTGGAAGATCATCGCGACATCGCTGCCGCGCACGCGCCTGATCTCCTCGCCGGACTTGGTGAGCAGCTCCTGCCCCTGCAGGCGGATGCTGCCGCCGACACTGGCGCCCTGCACCAGCCGCAGGATCGACAGCGCCGTAACGGTTTTTCCGGAACCCGATTCGCCGACCAGCGCCACGCGTTCGCCGGCGTTTATCTGCAGGCTCAGATTCTCGACGACCGTCTTGCCGCCGAAGGCGATGTTCAGGTTTTCGATCGACAATAGCGGCTCGCTCATCGCGCGCTCCCGTCCGGCTTGACGTCGATCCGCGTGTCGATCGCGTTGCGCAGCGCCTCGCCCATGAAGGTCAGCAGCAACAGCGTGGCGACCAGCACCGAGAACGAGGCGACGGCGATCCACCAGGCGTCGAGGTTCTCCTTGCCCTGCAGCAGCAGGCCGCCGAGGCTCGGCGCCGGTGCCTTCACGCCGAGGCCGAGGAAATCGAGGCTGGCCAGCGCCATGATCGCGGCGCTCATCCGGAACGGCAGGAAGGTGATGACCGGCGTCAGGCTGTTCGGCAGGATGTGGCGCCAGATGATCTGCAGGTGCGACAGCCCCATCGCCCTCGCCGCCTTGACGTATTCGAGCTGGCGGTTGCGCAGGAACTCGGCGCGCACGTAGTCGGACAGGAAAATCCAGCCGAACAGCGACAGCAGCGCGAACAGCAGGATCAGGCTCGGCTCGAACAGCGACGAGAAGATGATCAGCAGGTAGAGCTCCGGCATCGAGCCCCAGATCTCGATCAGCCGCTGCGTGACCAGATCGACGCGGCCGGCGAAGTAACCCTGCACCGCGCCGATGATGACGCCGAGCCCGGTGCCGACCAGCGTCAACCCGAGCCCGAACGTGACCGACGTACGAAAGCCGTAGACCAGCCGCGCCAGAATGTCGTAGCCGGCGATATCGGTGCCGAGCAGATTGTCGGCGTCGGGCGAACCAGGATAGTGGCCGGCGGGCGACCAGTAATTCAGCGTGTCGTAGTAGAACGGGTTCGGTGCACGGATGACGACGCTGCCCTGCTGCGCCAGCAGCGCGCGGATATGGGGATCGTTGTAGTCGGCGAAGATCGGCAGCCGGCCGCCGAAATCGGTCTCGGGATAATCCCTGAACAGCGGAAAGTAGAGCCGCTCCTGATGCCAGATCAGCAGTGGCCTGTCATTGGAGACGAACTCGCCGAGCAGGCTCAGCACGTACAGCGTGGAGAAGATGATCAGGCTCCAGTAACCGAGGCGATTGCTCCTGAAGCGCCGCCAGATGCGCTGCCGCGGCGACTCCTGGCGGACCGCCTGAAGTCGCTCCCGCGCCGGCTGCCCGGCCAGCTCGCCGACGGTGCCACCCTGCGGCAGGACGATGGCGTTGCCGAGGTCGACGGACTGGTTGATGGATGTGTTCATCACGCCTCCACGGCATCGAACTTGATTCGGGGATCGATCAGCACATAGGCGATGTCGCCGACCAGCTTGGTGATCAGCGCGATCAGCGTGAACAGGTAGAGACTGCCGAGCACCACCGGGTAATCGCGGCTGTTGATCGATTCGAACGACAGCAGGCCGAGGCCGTCGAGCGAGAACAGCGTCTCGATCAGCAGGCTGCCGGTGAAGAAGGCCGCGATGAAGGTGCCGGGAAAGCTGGTCACCAGCGGCAGCAGCGCGTTGCGCAGCACGTGCTTCCACAGCACCCGCCGCTCGGACAGCCCCTTGGCGCGCGCGGTCAGCACATACTGGCGGCGGATCTCGTCGAGGAAGGTGTTCTTGGTCAGCAGCGTCTTCAGCGCGAAGCTGCTGACCACCGACGCCGTCACCGGCAGCGTCACGTGCCACAGGTAGTCGGCAACCTTTTCCCAGCCGTTCAGCTCGTGCCAGTTGTCCGAGGTCAGCCCGCGCAGCGGAAAGATGTCCCAGAACGAGCCGCCGCCGAACAGCACGATCAGCAGCACGCCGAGCACGAAGCCGGGCACCGCGTAACCGGTCAGCACCAGCAGGCTGGTGACGAGATCGAAGCCACTGCCGGCGCGCACCGCCTTCGCCACGCCGAGCGGCACCGAAATCAGGTAGGTCAGAATGAAGGTCCAGACGCCGAGCGACACCGAAACGGCGAGCTTCGACTGGATCAGCGACCAGACGCTCTCGTTGCGAAAATAGCTGTCACCGAAATCAAAGACGACGAAGCTGCGGAGCAGCTGCGTGTATCGCTCCCACAGCGGCTGGTCGAACCCATACAGGCTCGTCAGGTGCGCGATCTGCGAATCGTCGATACCGTTGCGCCCGCTGTAACTCCAGCCGCCGCCACTGAGTCCACCTTCGACGCCGGTGCGCGCGCCCTCCGCATCCACCGCCGCCAGCAGGTTGTCGACCGGGCCGCCAGGAACGAACTGCGTCACGGCGAATGTCAGCGTCAATACGCCCAGCAGCGTCGGGATCATCGCCAGCAGGCGCTTGATCAGGTAATACCACATCGATCTATTCCGTCACGGCATCGAAACGCTGAAACAGGTTTCCATCCGCAACGTCAGGCACGATCCATTCCAACTCGTTTCAACGTCGATGACGATTTGCAACTACGGAGAACAAAAGAAAATTTTGGTGGATCGTGTGCGGAAGTTCGCGCTGTTGCGAAAGCGGCTGTTAGCAATTCAGCAGCGAAGCGGTGATGAGTGTTGATCCGGTAACAGCTGCGCGCAGCCAGCGCGCGAGGACGTCGATTTTCCCGCGCCGCCGGAACTGATGACCATGATGCATTTCTTGTCAGCGAGGTTCGGCACGGCGAAATCCTCGAACCCCTGCGGCAGGTACGGCGGCACGACACTGAAGCCGTCGGCGCCGCGCTCGACCAACCACGGTTCGTCAGTGAAACGAGCGCAGCGGAACCGGCGGGCACGACCAGCGGTTCTCGCGCGCCGATGCCCTGCCGTCGACAGATCCACCCCTGCGACTTCGCAGAAAGCGCTCCAGCGGGGCCGGATCGATCCACGCATCGATATCGAAATCATGCGGAATGAAATTGTGCTGCAGCAGGAAATCCTTCATCCGCGTGAAGCGCTCGACATTGGCCGGGTTGAGGTCGAGCCCGAGGTTGCGGTGAACGTTGTCGCCATAGGTGTAGTTGACCCAGTGCTCCGACCAACCGATCTCGCGGCTCAGCACGGTCAGCGTCTCCTCGGGACGGGAGCGGGCCCACTCACCCGCGTTGTGAACCTGCTCGACGAGACAGTCGACGAGATGCGGATAGTTGTCCAGCAACCACGCGTTCACCGTCAGCGGACGCGGCGTGCCGTTGTTGATGCGGATATAGGGATCGGGATGGCCGTTGATGTCGGCGAATACCTGCGCGCCCATCAGATGGGTGGCCTGGGCGCCGCGCACGTCCTTGACGTAGACCGCGTCGACCAGGCCGCTGGTCATCGCGTGAACCTCGCTGCTGTAGCTGTGGCGGCCGCGACGACCGGTTCCCATCGAGATCACCTGCCCGTCGAGCACCATGGTTGGAATCTCGTGATCTTCCAGATCGACGATCTCCACATCCGCGAGACTCATCCCCTCACTCTCCAGCAGCACGCTGAAGCCGCGCAGCGCCGACGCGCGGGCGTGGTCGATGACTATGCTGTGCTTCGGCACGCCGATGCGCCGGCCGCGCAGATCCTTGACGTTATGAATCCGCGACTGCGGCAGCGCGACCAGCGCCTGGTATTCGTCGGTCCAGGTCAGCCCGATGACACGGGTGTCCTGCTGATTGGCGCGCGCCCAGATGACCGGAATGCTACCACCCTGGCGAAAAGCGTTGAGGTGATCGATCTCGAAGTGGTGCGGCAGATCCGCCGGGTTCGTCGTTTCGTTCAACGACCTGACTTCGATACCTGAAAGATGTCGCATCGCATCCTGGATCCAACCCAGCTGGACGGCGATTGCCACCGGCGTCGGGAACGGGGCTCGGGCGTAAAAAACTTCGTGCAGTCTTCCGGGCTTTCTGGATGTTGGCATGAACGGATAATCCTGTGGCGAAACGAATTCTTATACCTGCTGACGACACAAAGGGGCTGACAACGCAAAGGGGCAACACGCCGCCGCTATATATTCCGGATTTGTTGACAGTATCAACCATGCGCCGAATCAAGCACGCGCTCGTCTTCATCCAAATATTCAGAAAATTCGGAAAAATCGACGCCCATTGCCAACGACGGAAGCTCACAGTCCGCGTGCCGGTCGCAACTATACATTGCCGTCAAAGCATCGGGATACCACGACGGAATAATCGGAAAATATCGCACTTTTCTGACGATCTCTGTTGAAAATCCAACAGCAGTGCTGGATATCGAACAGCTCTCCGGACTCGACAAAATATCCCGGAAAATTCGCAGAATGAATCGATAAGCTTATACGCATAAATTCGTTAGCAATCCCAACCCTCATTAATAGAATCGCCGGAATATAGTTCTCTGCTCCATCTTTTTTACTGATCACTTCGAGTAAATTCCGTGAGCGAAGAAACATCCGACCCAGTCGTGCTGTCACTGGTGGGAAGCAATGCGCAGCCGCTGTCGATCCGGGCGAAGGCGCTGGTCTTTTCCGACCCGGTGTCGGCCCTGCTGCTCGACTACATCGAGCGCATCGCGCCGAGCGAGGCGCCGGTGCTGATCGGCGGCGAAACCGGCACCGGCAAGGAGGTGGTCGCCCGCCACATACATCGCCTGAGTGGACGCAAAGGCCCCTTTCTCGCGGTCAACTGCGGTGCCATCAGCGACCAGCTGGCCGAAAGCGAACTGTTCGGTCACGAGGCCGGTTCTTTCACTGGTGCAACGGGCCGGCGCGAGGGCTGGTTCGAGGCCGCCAACGGTGGCACGCTGTTTCTCGACGAGATCGGCGACCTGCCGCTCTCACTGCAAGTCAAGCTGTTGCGCGTGCTGCAGGAACACGAAGTCGTGCGCATCGGTTCGCGCAAGAGCATCCCGGTGGACATCCGCCTGATTGCCGCCACCAATGTCGATCTCGATTACGCGGTCGCCGCAGGCCACTTCCGCCGCGACCTGCTTTACCGCATAAACATTGCGCACGTCGAACTGCCACCGCTTCGCGAAAGACCGGGCGATATCCTGCCACTGGCGGAATATTTCCTGCGCGTCTACACCGAACGAATGGGTTGCAGAAAGCCAGAAATTTCATTCGACACGAGAGAATTGATGAGACATTACAGCTGGCCGGGCAATATCCGGGAGCTGGAAAATGTAATTCATTTCGCGCTGCTGGTATCCGAGAAAGAGGCAATAGAGCCTCAACACATCAAGATAGCCGGTGGCAGAAGTCCGCTGAGCAGAAGCTCCTGGCAGAACAGCGCAGCAAGTCGGCCGCCTGTCGGGCAGGATCATGACGATACGCCGTGGGACGTACTTGCCCGGCAGCTGCGCCAGCTGTTTCAGATCACGGAAGATGGCGGCGGCAGATCTCCCATTTTCGATCAGTTCGAAAACCTGATCGTCAACGAAGCATTTCGCTACAAGCACCACAACCAGGTTCACACCGCCGCGCTGCTCGGCATTTCACGCAACGTATTGCGTACTCTACTGAAGCGCCATGGCCTGCTGCGCGAATCGGTCGATGACGGCGGCGCACTCGACGACAGCGTTCCCACCGTGCAACTGGAAGCAGCAGAAGAGTTCGCCAAGCCTTCTTTCCTGTAAAGAAACCTCTGCCCCCCCTCTCCCTAACCCTCTCCCTGAAGGAGAGGGGACTCATCAGAGACTTCCTAAGCGCCGTCCTGCTGTGTGACGACCGACAGCTTGTCGATGCCGGCCCGCTCGATGATCACCATCACTTTGGCGACCACGCCATAGGAGACCGTCTCGTCGGCATTCAGACTCAATCTGATGTCGGGATTACTTGCCTTGCGGGCAATCAGTTCCTGTTCGACGAAATCGATCGGAACCTCTTCCTTTCCGAGGTAGACAAGCCCAGCCGTGTCGATACTCACCACCAGCGGCTCTTCCGGCTTCTGCAACTGCGGCGTCGCGTCTGTCTTTGGCAAATTAACGGTGATCGAGTTTGTCATCAGCGGGGCGGTGATGATGAATACCACGAGCAGTACCAACATCACATCGACCATCGGCGTGATGTTTATCTCGCTCAGCACTTCATCGTTTTCACCGCCACTGGCACTGGAGATAGCCATTACACAAATACCTCCGACAGTGACTCGTTGCTGGTCGCGGTGGCGTCACCACCGCGCGCATTGGGCAGCCGGGTCGCGCTCGCGGCCGGCTTCAAGCGGAATCCAGCCTTCTGCACCAGCGTGATGAAATCCGTGGCGAAATCGTCGAGGTCCGCGGAAATCAGCTTGAGGCGGCGCAGGAAATAGTTGTACGCAAGCACCGAGGGAATGGCGACAGCGATACCGAAGCCGGTGGCAATCAGCGCATGGCCTATCGGGCCGGCCACGACTTCGATACTGGCGGACGAACTGCTGGTGATGGCTGTCAGCGCCTCGATGATGCCGAACACCGTGCCGAAGAGACCAACGAACGGTGCCGTGGTGCCTATCGAGGCCAGCACCGCCAGACCGGTTTCGAGCGCGCGTCGTTCCTTCTGGATGCGCTGGCGCAGATGGCGTTCGAGCAGATCCTGACGATCCCAGCTGTGTTCCAGATCGTGTGCGGAGTTGGCATCCGCGTTGCGCAGCGTGCGAAAGCCGGTCTCGGCTACGCGCGCGGCGGAGCCCTCGTGACTATTCAGCGCAGCGGCGGCGTTCAGGTCACTGGCTCCCCAGAAGGCCTTGGTGAAACGGCGATTCCGACGGGTGACCAGAAAATTCTGGGCACCTTTGATAAAGATCAGCGCCCAGGTGACGATGGAAAAAAGAACCAGCAGCCAAAGGGTCAGATCGACGGCAAGTTGATACAGGCTTTTCATTTCAATACTCACTTTAAGGAACCGGCTATTGCGATGGCCGAAGCCAATGAAAATCTTCGGGCTGATTCCACACGCCCTACTGGGTCAGTTTGAAATCGATCGGCACCTCGGCCCACGATTCGACCGGAACGTCGTCGAGCTTCGCCGGAACAAAGGACCAACGGCGCACGGCCTTGACGGCGGCATCGTCGAGAAGCTTGCGGCCGCTGGACTTCAGGATGGTGATCTCCTTCGGCTTGCCATTGGGCAGCACGAGAACGTTCAGGATCACACCGCCCTCCCAGCCCTGATCCTGCGCGAATCGCGGGTAGCTGGGCGCCGGATTGCGCAGATAGCCGGCATCCGCCGTCGCCTGGGTAAGTACGGGCCTGGGCGGCGACGGTTCGGGCGCCGGTGCCGGCAACGGCGGTGCGGCAGTCACTTCCGGCTGAACAGGAAGTGGCTCTGACTTGACTTCAACCGGCTTCGCTCTCTCCACCGGCTTCGGTTTCTTGACCACCGGCTGCGGCTTGGGTGGCGGCGGCTCCTTCGGTTGCTCCGGTTCCGGCGGCTGCTCGACGGGCGGACGATAAAACTCCACCGTCATCGGGGGAACCTCGGCCGGCGTGATCTTTGGCTGGGGCTGACTGGAAAACGCCAACGCAATCGCAACATGGATGGCAGCGACACCAAGCAGTGTCAGTGCCGCCATGCCACCGGAGCGCTTCCGCACCGGTGCCACCGGCGGAACATGCTGACGCGGAACCAGCACAACAATCTCGGCGCTTCTTCGCTCGACCGGACTGCCCCATGCATCAGGGCCGGACTTGAGCGCCTCGGTGAGATGGTGCCTGGCGTGCCGGCGGGACGATGTGGAATAGGCAAGCGCACTCATGGTGTCTCCATTTCCGATTTAGTCGAAGGCGGCTGACAAAGCGGACGGTGCCAACATTTCAAAGAGACCGCTCAGCGCCACGAACAAAGGCAACAATACTGTCAATACATTTCTGACGAGGCAGAAAATATGCCACTCCTGCTTCCCAATAAAATTCCTTTAAAAACAGTATTCGAAATCCATTTCATGAAAGCCGGCATCGAAAGCTGCGCAGAAATAAACACCACTCTGTCTGCACACAAACATCTAATGCGCTTACAAACTTTCTCCGCGCGGATCAGATGCCCTCAAACTGCCGGCGTTTCGTTTATCCAGGCTTCATTTATCCACGGGCAACGGCCAATCAGAACCGCGTCGTCACCGACAGCAGATAGCTGCGCGGGCGCCCCGAATTGCGCTGCCCGGAACCGTTGCTGATCGGCAGGCCGTGCGTGGTGTACTCCTCGTCCGTCAGGTTCTGCACCGAGAACTGGAATGTCAGGTTCTCGCTGTCGTCCACGCTCCAGCCCAGGCTGGCATTGAACAGCGCGAAGGCATCCTGCGACAGCAGCGGATCGGGATTGGTTTTCTGCGATGACACCGTCGGGTAGTAGTAATACTTGTCGCGCCAGTTGCCATCGACGCCGTAGATCAGGCTGCCGCCCCACGGCAGTTCCTGCCGGTACTCGGCGAAGAAGCTGGCCGTCGCCTTCGGCGAACGCGGTGCCTGCGCGCCGAGAATCGTCGCCGTGGTGCCGGTGTCTTCGGTGTACTCGGTGTGCAGCAGACCGATGTTACCGCCCACTCTCACGCTGTCGAACAGCAGTGCATTGGCGCGCAGCTCGAAACCATAGATCTCTGCCGCGCCGGCGTTGCGGAACAGCACCGTCGCCACGGTCGGGTTGGTGGGGTCGAGCACCGTCGGCACGTTGACGACGAGATTCTTGTAGTCGTAGTAGAAGCCGGCGAGATCGACGGTCAGGCGCTGATCCAGCCAGTTGGTCTTGGCACCCAGTTCGTAGGCATCGATCTCTTCCGGATCGAGCTTGTAGATCTGGTTCGCCCGGAAATTCTCGCCGGGAACGACGACGTAGCCGGTGCTGGTGAACCCGCCCGGCAGTACACCGTGGGCGATCCGTGCATAACCGGTAAGCGCATCGCTGAAGCGATATTCGGGCGTGATATCCCAGGTCACCGACGTCGAGGTCTGCGAGTCACTGTCGAGGTAATTCACGTTGCGCGATGTGTAGAGCCAATACTCGGTCTGCGGCAGGTTGGCGATGAAGCTGGCGGCCGTACCCGCGGTGTTGGCCGCCGAGTAGTCCCAGTCGATCGATATCTTTTCATGCGACCAGCGCACGCCGGCACTGAGCTTGAACCTGTCGGTGAACTCATACCCGGCGTTGCCGAACACCGCGTAGCTTTCGGTCTCCTGGAAATAGATGGTATCGGTGTACTGCGGGCCGGTGCCCCACGCATTCGCGGTGGTGGTACTGGCACCGCGAATATAGTTGGCGCTGACGTTGCGGTTATCCAGATCGCCGGAGAAGGCATAGAGACCGGTAAGCCACTTGAACTTCCCGTCGTTCGGCGAGGTCAGGCGAATCTCCTCGCTCCACTGATCCGATTCCGATGTGGCGTAACTGAGGCTGAACGGCCGGCCGTTGTCGTAATAGAGACTGGTTTCCGGTACTGGCGCGGCACCGCCGCGCGTCGACAGCTCGTTGTTCTCGTAGGCGGTGATCGAGGTCAGCGTGGCGAAGCCGAGGTCCCAGTTGACCTTGATGAAAGCGCCCTCTGCCTTCAGCTCCTCCGGCAGCGAATTGGCTTCGCTGGTTTCGTCGTAGCCGGTCTCCGGCAACCCGGTGGGATAGACCGACAGGAATGCGCGCTGGGTTGCGGTGCCACCAGTCAGCGGCGTGACATCGCTGTGCACATAGTGCGTACCGAAGGTCAGCCCGCTGAAGTCGCGGGTGTGCACGTTGAAGGTGATATCCAGCGTGTCGGTCGGCGTGACCAGCAGCTGTCCGCGAAAGGCCTCCTCGGTGCCGCCCGCCTGCTCTTCGCCGGTGTGGATATTCTTCTGCCAGCCATCGAGATCGTCGTAGTAGAACGAGAAGCGCCCCGCCACGCGTTCCGGCACTATCTCGCCACCGACCGCACCCTGCAGCAGCTTTTCGCCATCGCTGCCGTAACCGAACTTGGCGTAGGCATCGTGTTCGAAACTGGGCGCCTTCGATACGTAGTTGATGGCACCGCCGTTGGAGTTCTTGCCCCACAGCGTTCCCTGTGGTCCGTTCAGCACCACCACGTTGTCGAGATCGAAGATCGGAAAACCCTGGCTGCTGATGTTGGCGATGTAGACATCGTCGTAATAAATGCCCACCGGGTTGATGGTGTTGTTGCCGGTGTTGTTGGTGCCGATACCGCGAATGAACCAGCGCGCCCGCGAGGGTCCGCGCGGCTGCTCGGCATGCGCGTTGGGGACAAACCTGACGATGTCGTTCGTGGTCTTGATCTGATCGGATCGCAGGATGTCATCGCCACCGATAACGGAAAGCGCCAGCGGAACATCCTTCGCGGCCTCGGCCCGACGCTGCGCGGTGACAACCACGGTTTCCAGTGCGCGGTGCTCCTCATTGACCGGCGCGCGCGCCTGTTCTCGCGCCCCTTCCTGGGACAATGCCGACATCGAGGTTCCCGCCAGCGTGGCTGCAACGGCCAGCCACAATGTATTTCTCTTCATTACTTCCATCTCCCAGGGTTTGCACCAGCGCATTGAGAACCGGTGTATTCGCATCGGGAGGGGAAGTGCAGGTTGCAAGCCAACGACAGTGTTCCGCTGTCAGGTAAAACTCATATGATTAGCTGCATTACAGATATCGATGAGCAAATATTGCTTGTCTGCGCGCACAAACAGGCAGCGAGTGGTGCTGCGCTGTTGCTGCAGCAGCTTGTGTTGTTGCTGCAGACGAAGTAACGCAGGCGCGACGAAAAATGGTGTCTTTCGACTGATGCCGGCCTGTCTCTACAACAACTTTTTTCAAAACAGCTGATCAGCTTCAGACGGCCGCTCCGGGCAACCGGAAGCGCTGCCGCCAGGCGGCCAGATTGCACTGCAGATTGTCGAGATGCAGATAGATCACCGGCGTCGTGTACAGCGTCAGCAGCTGGCTAACCAGCAGACCACCGACGATGGTGATACCGAGCGGGCGGCGCAGCTCGGAGCCATCACCCAATGCCAATGCCAGCGGCAGCGCGCCGAGAATTGCCGCCATCGTCGTCATCATGATGGGGCGGAAGCGCATCAGACCGGCCTGATGGATCGCCGACAGTGCGTCCGCGCCATGCTCGTGGCGTTCATTCGTGTGCTCGCTGCGTTCATTTTCTTTGTGCTCGCGGCGCTCTTCTACATGCTCGCGGCGCGTCTCCTTGTGCTCGCGGCGCGTCTCCTTGTGCTCGCGGCGCGCATCGAGCGCGAAGTCGATCAGCATGATGGCGTTCTTCATCACGATGCCGATCAACAGCAGGATGCCGATCAGCGCGATGACACTGAGCTCACTGCCAAACAGTGCCAGCGCCAGCAGCGCGCCGACACCGGCCGATGGCAGTGTCGACAGGATCGTCAACGGATGCAGGAAACTTTCATACAGGATGCCGAGCACGATATAGGCGGTGATCAGCGCCGCCAGTATCAGCAGCGGCTGATTCCGCAGCGACTGCTGGAACACCTGCGCGGTACCGGCAAAGCCGCCGCGCACCGAACCCGGCGTCGCCAGTGTCAGAAAAGCGTTATCGATCGCCATGGAAGCCTCGCCGAGCGTGACGCCGTCGGCCAGGTTGAACGACACCGTGGCCGCCGCGAACTGCCCCTGGTGATTGACCGCCAGCGGCGCGCTGCGCTCTTCGTAGCGACTGAAACTGGCGAGCGGAATGGTGGCGCCCGCCTCGTTGGCAACATGGATATGGCGCAGCGCCTGCGGATCGCGCGTGAACTCCGGCCGCAAGGTCAGCACCACGTAGTACTGGTTGAGCGGCTCGTAGATGGTCGAGACCAGGCGCTGACCGAAAGCATCGTTCAATGTCGCGTCGATTTTCGCGGCGGAGATGCCCAGCCGCGCGGCGGCGGCACGATCGACCTTCAGCACGGTCTGCAGTCCGCGCTCCTGCCAGTCGCTGCTGACATCGGTCAGTTGCGGCAATTTGCGCAGCGCCTCCAGCAGGCGCGGTGCCCACTGTCGCAACTCGTCGAGATCGCTGGCCAACAATGAATACTGATAGAGCGCCGCGCCGGGGCGGCCACCGACGTTGATGTCCTGCTGCGCATTCAGCATCAGCGTGGCGCCCGCCACTTTCGACAGCTGCGGCCGCAGACGGGCAACGACTTCGGCGGCGGATGCATCGCGCTGATCGCGCGGCTTCAATCGCGCGAACATCTGGCCGCTGTTGTTCTGCCCGGCGCCGGCACCGCCGGTGTATTCGTAGTAGGTTTCGATGGCGGGATCCTTCGCGACGATGCGCATCAGCTGGTCGATCTTGCCGCGCATCGCCTGGAATGAAATGGCCTGATCGGCCATGAAGTTGCCCTGCAGCCGACTGGTGTCCTGCTGCGGGAAGAAGCCCTTCGGCAGCACCGCGATCAGGTAGATGTTCAACAGCACCACCAGCGCCAGCAGACCGAGCATCAGCCAGCGGTGGCGCAGTGCCCACAACAGGCTGGTGCCGTAGCCTCGAATGATGCGGTCGCCGAGCGCCGCCATCCGACCGGCACGCTGTGTCCCGGATTGCCGATGCGGTCGCAGCAGTTGCGCGCACAGCATCGGCGTCGTGGTCAGCGACACCACCAGCGAGATCAGCACGGCGATGCACAGCGTCACCGAGAATTCGCGCAGCAGGCGGCCGATGATTCCCTCCATCAGCAGCACCGGCAGCAGCACCGCCACCAGCGCCAGGCTCATCGCCACCACGGTGAAGCCGACTTCGCGCAGGCTCTGCAGCGCCGCCACCGTCGGCGCCACGCCGCGCTCGATCAGTCGCGCCGTGTTCTCGACCACGACGATGGCATCGTCGACGACGAAGCCAGTGGCGATGATCAACGCCATCAGCGACAGGTTGTTGAGGCTGTAGCCGAGCAGGTAGATGACGGCCAGCGTCCCCAGCAGCGACACCGGAATCGCCACGCTGGGAATGAAGGTGGCGCGACCGCTGCGCAGGAACAGGTAGACCACCAGGATCACCAGCGCGATCGAGATCAGCAGCGTGTGCTCGACTTCGCGCAGCGTCGCGCGGATGGTGCTGGTGCGATCCATGTTGACGACGACATCAATGTCGGCCGGAATCGCGCCGCGCAACTGCGGCAGCAGCGCCTTGATGGCGTCGACCATCTCGACGATGTTGGCGCCGGGCTGGTTGAACACCGACAGCATCACCGCCGGCTGGCCGTTGGAGCTGCCGGCGTTGCGCAGCTCCTGCAGCGAATCGTTGACATCGGCGATGTCGGCGAGACGAACCGGCGCGCCGTTGTGCCAGCTGATGATCAGATCGCGATAGTCGGCGGCGCGGCGGGCGCGATCATTGATGTCGATCTGCCACTGCTGCTGCGCCGATTCGACCACCCCTTTCGGCTGGTTGACGTTGGCGGCGGCGAGCGCCGCGCGCACCTGTTCGAGCCCGACACCGTAGTGGCTCAGCGCGGTCGGATTGACGGCGACGCGCACCGCCGGCAGCGCACTGCCGTTGACATTGATCTGGCCGACGCCGGGCACCTGCGCGATCTTCTGTCCGAGCAGCGTGAAGGCGACATCGTAGAGCTGCTCGCGGCTGCGGAAATCGGAGGTCAGCGCAATCGCCAGCACCGGCGAGCTGGCGATATTGGCTTTGCGATAGACCGGCGCCGACGGCAGGCTGACCGGCAGCACGCCCTGCGCGGCGCTGATCGCGGCCTGCACT
Organism: uncultured Verrucomicrobiaceae bacterium; assembly: GCA_964638025.1. Lineage (GTDB taxonomy): Bacteria > Pseudomonadota > Gammaproteobacteria > Pseudomonadales > CAMLJR01 > CAMLJR01. The sequence continues at coordinate 30,010 of CAZWXW010000003.1, read as the reverse complement.
TCGCGCGCGGCGGCATCGGCGTTGCGACCGAAATCGAACTGCACGCTGACCCGCGTGTTGCCCTGGTTGCTGGTCGAGGTCAGTTCGGTGATGCCGGCGATGCGGCCGATGGCCCGTTCCAGCGGCGTGGCGACGGTGGCCGCCATGGTTTCGGCGTTGGCGCCGGGCAGTGTCGCCTGCACATTGATGACCGGCATGTCGACCTGTGGCAGCGACGCGATCGGCAGCGACACAAAGGCGACGGCGCCGATCAGCGTCACCGCCAGCGTCAGCAATACCGTCGCGACGGGCCGGCGAATACAGAGCGCGGCGAAGTTCATCGCTGGCGCTTCCGGAAAAACGCATCTCTCCCCTCTCCCTTCAGGGAGAGGGGAGAGGGTCGATTGATGCGCACTTCCGCCCTCTCCCTAACCCTCTCCCTGAAGGGAGAGGCGACTTGATGAGAGGTTCCCAAGTTCATCACAGTCGTCTCACGATGCCGGCTGCACCGGCACTGACGGTTCTTCGACGCGGCGCTGCTGTCGCCGCGTCAATCGCCGTGCCAGTCGATCGAAGGCGAGATAGATCACCGGCGTGGTGAACAGCGTCAGCAGCTGGCTGGCGAGCAGGCCGCCGACCAGCGTGATGCCGAGCGGTTGCCGCAGTTCGGCGCCGGCGCCGCTGCTGAACATCAGCGGCAGCGCGCTCAGCAATGCCGCCATCGTCGTCATCAGAATCGGCCGCAACCGCAACAGGCAGGCCTGCTGCACCGCCGCCCGTGCAGACAGCCCGTCGCTGCGCTCCGCCTCCAGCGCGAAGTCGATGATCATGATGGCGTTCTTCTGCACGATGCCGATCAGCAGCACGATGCCGATGATGGCGATCACGTTCAGCTCGTGCCCTGACAACAGCAATGCCAGCAGTGCACCGACGGCGGCCGACGGCAGCGTCGACAGAATCGTCAGCGGATGGATGTAGCTCTCGTAGAGCACGCCGAGCACGATGTAGAGCGTGACCACGGCGGCGATGACCAGCAGCAGCGAGTTCGACAGCGCAGCGCCGATCGCCAGCGCAGCACCCTGGAAGCGCGTCTGCACCGCCGGCGGCAGTGACAGTGCCGTGCGCTCGGCTTCAATGGCGGCGACGGCATCGCCGAGCGAGTAGCCTTCGGCGAGATTGAACGACAGCGTCGCCGCCGGAAACTGCTTCTCGCGATTGATGACGGTCGGCGCCAGCTGCTGCTCGATACGGGCGATGGCGGCGAGCGGCACCAGCGTGCCATCGGCGGCGGCGATGCGCAGTGCCGCCGGTGCCTCCGCCCGGTTGCGAAACTCCGGCGCCACCTCCAGCACCACGCGGTACTGGTTCGACTGCGTGAAGATGGTGGAGACATGGCGCTGCCCGAACGCGCTGTAGAGCGCATCGTCGATGGCGCCAATGCTGATGCCGAGGCGTGACGCCGCATCGCGATCGACAGCGATATATGTCTTCAATCCTTCGTTCTGCAGATTGCTGGTCACGTCGGCCAGCTGCGGCAACTCGCGCATGCGCTGCAACAGCGCCGGCACCGCGCGCGTCAGCTGTTCACCATCGGCGCTCTCCACCAGCAGCTGGAACTGCGTGCGACTGACCCGGTCGTCGATGGTCAGGTCCTGCACCGGCTGCATGAACAGCGAAATTCCATTCACCTCGGCGACTGCCTGCTGCAGGCGCCGGATCACCTCCGCCGCGCCATCGCGCTCGCCGTGCGGTTTCAGGTTGATCAGCATGCGACCGCTGTTGAGCGCGGTGTTGATGGCGTCGACCCCGACAAACGACGACAGGCTCCGCACCGCCGGATCGCGCAGGATCACCGCGGCCAGCACCTGCTGGCGCTGCGCCATGGCGGCGAACGAGATCGACTGCGGCGCCTCGGTGATGCCCTGGATGACGCCGTTGTCCTGAATCGGAAAGAAGCCCTTCGGCACCCACCACGCCAGCAACGCTGTCAGCAACAGCGTCGCCGCCGTCGCCAGCAGCGCCGCCGGCTGATGCGCCAGCACCCAGTTCAACGCCGTTGCGTAGCGCGAGAGCACGGCGTTGAACAGCGCGCCACTCTGCGGGTGGCTGTCGCCATGCCCATTCACCTCGCGACGGTGCAGCAGCCGCGCGCACAGCATCGGCGTCAAACTCAGCGACACCACCGCCGAGATCAGGATCGCCACCACCAGCGTGATGGCGAACTCGCGAAACAACCGGCCGACCACGTCGCCCATCAGCAGCAGCGGGATCAGCACCGCCACCAGCGAGAAGGTCAGCGCGATGATGGTGAAGCCGATTTCGCGCGAGCCTTTCAGCGCCGCCTGGAGTGGTGACATCCTCCCTGCCACATCCGGGGCAATGTTTTGGCTACGGCCGGATGCATTCGCATCCTTAACGCCGACTGCGTCGGCATTAGCCTCCGCCGAAACATCAGCCGGCATCTCCAGATGCCGACTGATGTTTTCAATCATGACGATGGCGTCATCGACGACGAAACCGGTGGCGACGGTCAGCGCCATCAACGTCAGGTTGTTGATGCTGAAGCCGGCCAGATACATCGCGCCAAACGTGCCGACCAGCGACAGCGGCACGGCAACGCTCGGAATCAGCGTCGCCGGCACGTTGCGCAGAAACAGGAAGATCACCATCACCACCAGCGCGATCGCCAGCAGCAGCTCGAACTGCACATGACGGATGGCGGAGCGAACGGCATCGGTGCGATCGGTCAGCACCTCGACATCGAGCGTGCCCGGCAGCGCCGCGCGCAGCTCCGGCAGCAGCGCGTGGATGCGGTCGACCACGGCGATGACATTGGCGCCCGGCTGGCGCTGCACGTTGAGCAGGATCGCCGGCCGCTCGCCATTCCACGCCGCCAGCCGCAGATCCTCGGCGCCGTCGCTGACGCTGGCGATCTGTTCCAGCCGCACCGGCGCGCCGTTGCGCCACGCCACGATCAGCTCGCGGTATTCATTGGCGCCGCGCAATTGCGTGTTGGCATCGATGGTCGAGGCGCGCAGCTCGCCCTCGAAGCTGCCCTTGGCCTGACTGGAGTTGGCGGCGGCGATGGCCGCGCGCAGCGTATCGAGCCCGAGACCGTAGGCGGCGGCGCTGTTCGGGTTGAGCTGGATGCGCACCGCCGGACGCTGACCGCCGGCCAGGCTGACCAGCCCGACGCCGGGCACCTGCGCGATCTTCTGCGCCAGCCGCGTGTCGACCAGATCCTGCACTGCCGTCAGCGGCAGCGAATCGGAGCTGATCGCCAGTGTCAGTACCGGCGCATCGGCCGGATTGACCTTGCTGTAGAGCGGCGGCGACGGCAGGTCGCGCGGCAGGAAGCCGGCGGCGGCATTGATCGCCGCCTGCACCGTCTGCTCGGCGATCTCCAGCGGCATGTCGAGCGCGAACTGCAGCGTGATGACGGCGACACCGCTGGAGCTGGTCGACGACATCTGCGTCAGCCCGGACATCAGCCCGAACTGCCGCTCCAGCGGCGCGGTCACCGCCGCCGCCATCACCTCGGGACTGGCGCCCGGATAACGCGTGGTCACCTGAATCGTCGGAAAGTCGACCTCCGGCAACGCGGCCGTCGGCAGCAGCCGGTAGGCGACGCCGCCGGCGATCAGCAGCGCCAGCATCAGCAGCAGCGTCGCCACCGGCCGCTTGATGAAAATGCGCGAGGGGTTCATGGCGATAAATCAGCGCGCGGCGGTGCGCGGCGACAGCGGCGCGGTCTTTGTCGCCGTCTTTTCTGTCTCCGCACTCTTGATTGGCGCAACGACAGCACCGGCGCGCAGCCGGTCGACACCTTCGACAACGACGATATCGCCGGGCACCAAGCCATCGGTGACGGCAACGCGATCGCCTTCGGTCGCGCCCAGCGTCACCGGCTGCAGCCGCACGCTGGCGTCGTCGTTGACGGCATAGACAAAGTTGCCGCGATTGCCGCGCTGAATGGCGACGGAGGGAGCCAGTACCGCGTCGGCCAGCGTCTCCAGCGCGAGGCGGATATTGACGAACTGATTGGGAAACAGCGCGTAGTCGCTGTTATCGAACTGCGCCTTCAGGCGCACGCTGCCGGTGGTCGCATCGATCTGGTTGTCGACGCTGACCAGCTTGCCGATGGCGAGGCGGCGACTGAACTCGCGATCGTAGGCGGCGACCACCAGCTGCTCGCCCTGCTGCAGGCGCGGCAACAGGCGCGGCAGCGAATCCTCCGGCAGCGTGAACAGCACCTGGATCGGCTGCAGCTGCGTGATCAGCACCAGCCCCTGGCTGTCGGCGCTGTGAATGACATTGCCGGCATCGACCTGGCGCAGACCGACGCGCCCGCCGATCGGCGCGGTAATCGTCGCGTACTCCAGCTGCAGGCTGGCGTTACCGACCAGCCCGCGCACCGCCTCCACCTCGCCCTCATATTGAGCGACCAGCGCCTCCTGACTGTCGACGCGCTGGCGAGCGATCGAATCCTGCTGCCACAACTCGCGATAGCGTTCGAGATCGACGCGCGCACCGCGCAGCATCGCCTCGTCGCGCGCGAGCTGGCCGCGCATCTGCGCCAGCTGCACCTGAAACGGCCGTGGATCAATCTCCGCCAGCAGCTCGCCGGCACGAATCAATTGCCCCTCGCTGAAATGGACGCGCAGCAACTGCCCGTCGACGCGACTGCGCACCAGCACGCTGCTGGACGGCGTGACGGTGCCGAGGGCATCGAGATAGACGGTCAGCGAACCGCTGCCGACTTCACGGGTGACCACCGGCACTGGCGGCTGGCCACCGGCGCGCGCCTGCGCCGGCTGCTCGGCACCACAGCCCGCAATAAGCAACAGCGCGATGACCTGCAGTGTTGCGAGCAGCGGGAGTGACAGACAGCGTCGCACTGATGGCGGCACGGCAGATAGGACGATGGACACGTTGAACTCCACGCTCGCAAAACCCCGGACGCAACAGCGCCGCGGGATTCGAGAGAAGAGCAAGAGTCATTCCAGCCGGTTTCGCGGCGGCGCGGGCGGTATGGCCGTACAAACTGGCCGCACAGCAGCAGCCAGCTGCTATCAACGTGTACGCGAGGAGACAGTCGCTGCCGGAAGCTGGTCGCGCAACAGCTGGCGATATTCATCCTCGTAGCGCTGGCGCGTGTCGTCGTCGCGCGCAAGACGGCGAGCGGATTCGAGGCTGAGATCGGCCTGCTTGCGCTCCCCCTGCAGCAACAGCAGCCGCGCCAATGCGAAGTGGAATGACGACTCGTCGGACTTCAGCCGGATCGCCGCTCGCAATGCCGCGATGGCGCCGTCGCGGTCGCCGGCGGCGCGCAGACGCTCCGACTGCCAGTAGTGATAGAACGGATTGCTGTTGCGCAGACGCTCGACGCGCGCCAGCAGCTCCGCCGACACCCCGGATTCACCGTCGGCCAGCGTCGCCAGATTGCTCAGCGCCACTTCGTCGACGGCATTGAGCTGTAGCGCATGCCGATAGACCTGGCGCGCATCATCGACCTGACCGGCGTGCGAAAGCACGACACCGAGATTGGTCCACAGATAGGAGGTCCGCGGTGCCAGCGTCACCGCGCGCTGAAAGAACAGGTAGGCCGCACCGAGTTCGCCGGCCGCCAGATGTTCGACGCCAACATTGTTGTAGAACTGCGCCAGCATGGCGCTGTCGGGAATCTGCCGGATCGCCACCGTTTCAGTCGATGGATCGACCAGGAAATCGACGATCACCGGTTTCTGATGAATCACCACCGCAACATTGATATGGCGTTCGGCCACAAAGACATTGCCCTCCTGGCGCCAGGTCGGCAGCAGCTCGACATCCTGAAAACGGGCATCGAGACCGACGTGACGCGCGGCCGCGACAAACAGGATCGACAGCGACAGGCAGTTGCCCTCGCGGCGCCGGAATGTTTCGGCTGCATCAAAAGTGACGGCGGCGTTGTAGCGCAGACCGAACTGCGGATCGGACTGGAACAACGCCACCAACTGCTGCAGCCGCAGCCAGTCACCACTGGCATCGATATGCCGGTCGAGCAGCCGCCGGATCTCGGGAGTCAGCGCCCTGACATCAGCCTGAAAGCGCGGATCGGTCGTCCGCGCCGGCGCATCCGCGCCCCGGTAAGCCGGCAGATCGGCAACCGGTGGCTGCGACGGCGACGATGCACATCCGGACAACAACAGCAGACACGGCAACCAGAACCCGACCGCGCGCAACACACGCCTCCTGTCAGCCAAGTTACGCGATACGCTTGCGCGGCAGCCTGTGCACCTGTTCCAGCGGCTCGAAATCGACCCAGCCATTGAGATTGAAGTTGTGGGGCAGAAACCCCCACTTGAACAGGAAATTCTTGAAATCATCGAGCGCCGACAGCGCGTAATCAGCCAGATCGGTGCGCAGGTAGCGGTGCACTTCCACGCCGTAGGCGTAGCTGATCCACTCCTCGACCGAACCGGTCTCGCGCCCGAGCAGCGCAACCGTCTCGCGCGGATGCGTTTCCGCCCAGGCACCCGCCTCCACCACCCGCCGCAGAAAACGCACGGCGACATCGGGATAGTTCTCCAGCGTCGAGGCGCTGATCGTCAGCGGGCGCGGCGTCGAGTTGTTGCTGCGCACGTGAATATCGGGATGGCCGCCGATATCGGCCGCCACCTGCACCTGCTCGCCGAGCAGCCGCGCCACCTCGATGCCGCGCACGCCTTTCACATAGATGGCATCCACGTCGCCGCGCAGCAGCGCCAGCACATCCGCCCGGTAGTCGCGCCGGGTCAGATGTCCCGCCGGCGTGCTGGCCCATGCCGCCGAGTTGCGATTGTCGATCGGCAGATGATTCGCGCTCAACGGCGCGGTCTCGACATCCACCAGCTGCACCTCGTCATAACCGATCCCCTCGACATCGAGCAGCGTCAGGTAACCGCGCAGCGCCGTCGCCCGCGCCATGTCGATGCGCTCGTTGGGGCGCGACGGCAGGCCGAGGCGACGGCCGCGCAACTGTTGCGCGCTGTCGATGCCGGAGCCGCGCAGGCTGAGCACGGCCTGAAACTCTTCGGTCCAGGTCAATCCGATCAGGCGGGTATCGGCGCCGGCGGAATAGGCCCACAGCGCCGGCACGCTGCCGCCCTGGCGAAAGCTGTCGGGCAGATGGTGATCGACATGACTCTCGCGCAGCAGCGGATCGCCGCTCTGCTGCAGCGAACGCACGGCGATGCTTTCAGGCGAAAACTCCTGCTGCAGCCATCCCAGCTGCGCGGCAATGCCGAGCGCCGTCGGCACCGAGCTGCGCGAATACCACAGCGTGGTCGGAAAGCGTGAAGTCCCTGAAGAGCCGGGCCCTGAAGAGCCGGGCCCTGAAGAACCGGGAGGTGCTGCAAAATCTCTTGCCATCGTGAACTCCGGATATCGTCCTTAACCACTCAGCCACGCTCTTGCAGTCGCCATACCAATCGTCCAATCGACCGCTCGCGGCATCGGTGCAGATGAACCGGAGCGCGCATTCGCGGCGATACAGGCGACAAACAACAGCGCCCGTGGTTATACAACACCACAAAGGCCAAGGCGACCACGATCCACCAACTGTTGCTACAGCAACAGTTCCTGCCACAACACTGGTGACACGCCAGCAGCGCCAAACACCCTCTATCGTTTGGAAAAACCGCCTGATATCGATATGAGAACTCCATAGAAGCGAAAGAATTTACAGACGTCGATTTGCCCAACAGAATTCGCGCCAGCATCACCCACGCAACCTTCACTCGTGCACTTTCCACCCATGCACCTTTCACCAATGATCCCTGGAGCGACGATGAGCCGCACCGAAGTCGTCAAGCACCTGCTGATCTATTTGAACCACAACTACTTTCAGCGCGATCGTTATGCGACCGGCGAAGAGCTTCCGCTGTTCATCGCCGGCGATCGCATCAACGCCCGCTACGCCAGCTTCTGCCTCGACAGCCTGTATGAGCCGATTGTCGACATCGACACCGGGGAGCTCGTTGGGCACGAAGCCATTCTGCAGCTGGAGGGGCAGAACGGCGCGCTGTTTCGCAAGCCGCTGCTGGCCAGCAGCCCGATCCAGTCATCGGTGGCGGACAACGCCGACATCACGCATATCGACCGCCTCAGTCGCACGCTGCACGCACTGAATTATCTGGTTCAGCAGGGCAGCGGCACGCTGCACCTGAATGTGCACCTGGAACATTTGCTGACCGTCAGCTCCGACCACGGCCAGGTATTCGAAGAGATTCTGCGCGGCTGTGGTCTGGCCCCCGCCAGCTTCGTGCTGGAAGTGAACGAGTTCCCGGTGCGCGACCGCCTGCATCTGCGCAACGCCATCAGCGCCTGGCAGGCGCGCGGCTATCGCGTCGCCATCGATGCCTTCGGCCGCAATCACCTGCACATCGGCCGGGTGCTCGGCCTGCAGCCAAACCTGATCAAGCTGGATCGCACCGCGCTGGAAGCGGCGCGGACCTCCACCCGTCACAGCGAACTGGTCAGCTACGCGGTAGCGGCGGCGAAGGACAACGGCATCGAGGTCATTGCCACCGGCGTCAACAGCGAGAACCTTCGCCCGGTGATGGAGAGGGCCGGCATTTCGAAGGCACAGGGCACGCTGTTCGGCGCCCCGCATCCGGAGTGGAAACCGGAGTTGCAACACAACATCGAACCGTCGGCCATCCGGTAAGCCATTCCCCCTTTTTGTTGCCGCACCGGATCGACGCATTGCAAATGCAATGCTCCGTATATCTATTCATTTTTTTATTGTTTTTGCCGTTTTCTGGCCGATGGTACTTTCACGGAAGAAAATCAGGCTGTCTGAACAAATTCTGCTTTTTCAGAAAGAGCATGTTCGGTCATGGAGAGCGGAGCAAATGAACGACATTCTCGACCCATCGTTTGACACCCGGCATCTTGGCGACCAGCGCTCGGACACCCAGTCCGATCGCCTGATCTCGTTCAAGAACCCCGGTGCCTATACGCGCAGCATTCGCGCCACCGCGCTGGTGTTCGAGGATGCGCGCTCGCGCGCGATGCACGATCGCCTGATGCGGCTGGCGCCGAGCGATGCCAGCGTGCTGATCATCGGCGAAACCGGCACCGGCAAGGAGCTGGTGGCGCGCCGGCTTCATCACCTCAGCGGTCGCAGCAACGGTCCCTTCATCGCCGTCAATTGCGCCGCGCTGCCGGAACAGCTGGTCGAGAGCGAACTGTTCGGCCATGAAAAAGGCGCCTTCACCGGCGCGGTGCTGCAGAAAAAGGGCTGGTTCGAAATCGCCAGCGGCGGCACGCTGTTTCTCGATGAAATCGGCGATCTGCCACCGGCCACCCAGGTCAAGCTGCTGCGGGTATTGCAGGAGCGCGAGATCAGTCGCGTCGGTGGGCGCGTGTCGATACCGATCGATATCCGGCTGGTCGCGGCGACCAACGTCAATCTCGCCGAAGCGGTTCGCGGCGGTCGCTTCCGCGAAGATCTGTACTACCGCCTCAACGTGGCGCAGGTGCAGGTGCCGCCGCTGCGCGATCGGCGCGGCGATATCGTGCCGCTGGCGGAGCACTTCGTCATTCGCTATTCGGAGCAGCTGTCACTGCGGCCGCCGCAGCTGACCTCCGCCGCCCGGCAGGCGCTGTTGTCATATCCCTGGCCGGGAAATATCCGCGAGCTGGAGAATGTCATTCACCACTCGCTGCTGATCCACAGCGACCACCTGATCCAGGCCTCGGATCTTCATCTGCCGGAATACCGGCTGCAGCAGCACGGCAGCGAGCCGACCGGCACGCATCGACTGGTCGAGGATATCGCCGACTCCGATCAGCCCTACGAGCGGGCGATGATCAACATCTTCGAGCGCGGCGGCGACGAGCTGTATGCCGAACTGGAACGGCGCATGATTCGCTGCGCCTTCGACTACTGCCAGCAGAACCAGCTGCAGACCGCGAAGCTGCTCGGCATCAGTCGCAACATCCTGCGACATCGCCTCAAGCTCTACGGCATGCTGTGATTTCTTTCATGTCTTGATAGTGGCAGGGCGCCGGCGATCAGCCGGCGCCCTGCTGAACCGTTGCCGGCGCATTCAGATCATCGGCGCGCAGTCGGCAGAACAGTGCGGCCGCCACCACCAGCGGAATCCAGCTCAGGAACAGGCCGCGCAATCCGATCACTTCCGCCAGCACGCCGCCTGCCAGCGCACCGAACGCGGTGCCGCCCATCGTCGCCAGATTGAAGACGCCGGAAATCTTGCCCTTGCTGATCGTCATGCGACTCAGCTGCAGCGTTCGCGCCAGTCCGATCAGCGCGCCGCCCGCGCTCAGCAGCACCGCGCCGAGCGCCACCAGCAGATAGAGCTTGGCGGTGGCGATCACCAGCAGGCCGGCCACCATCATCGCGAAGCTGAGCGGCTGCACGATATTGCGCGCGGCACCGCTGACCATGAAGCCGAGCAGGAAGGAGACCAGCACGGTGGTGATGCCCTGCACCACCAGCAGCATCACCGCCAGCGACTGCGACACTTTCAGGTCGTTGATCGCCAGCAGCAGGATGAAGGTCGAAAACAGCGACACCGTCGAGCTGCCGATCGCCTCGATCAGGCAGCTGTCGCGAATCGCCTTGTTGCGCAGCAGCGCCAGCGATTCCGACCACATGCCCTGCTCCGCCGCGCCGTGCGATTCAACCGGCGCCGGTTCCACGTTCGGCATGAAACTGTTGCCGAACAGCGCCATGACGGCGAACAGCCCGGCGATCAGCAGATAGCATCCCCAGTAGCTGCCGTGCTGCACCAGCAAGCCGCCGAGCAGCGGCCCGAGCAGCGTCATGCCGAGCGATTGCGAACCGCGATACCAGCCCGCCCGGCTGGCGCCGAGCGTGCTGAGCTGCTGCAGGAAGGCGCTGTTCATCGCCACCACGCGGAACGGAATCGACAGGCCGATGGCGCCGCGCGTCAGCGCGATCACATACCACAGCGTCAATCCCGGCGTGACCACGTTCAGCACCATCGGTACCAGGCTGGCCAGCGAATAGACGACACGCGCGCCACGACGGGCAATGATGAAGCCGGCCGGAATCGTCACCAGCATGCGGCCGGTCGCCTCGATGCCGGCAATGAAGCCGACCTGCGACGACGTAGCACCGACATGCAGTGCAAAGAAGGTGGTAACCACCTTGCCCATGCCGATGGTCAGACCACCGATCACCGACAGCAACATGAAGCGGGCGATGAATGCGCTACTGCTGCCACTCAACTTATTTGTCTCCGCGCTGCGTATCGCCGGCACTGACCGGCGTCCGAATCAGCTCGTCGAGAATTTCATCTCGTACGCTGCGCAGCAGCGACGACGAGCGTTCGCGCGGATGCGGCAATGGAATCCCGACGATGCGCGCGACGGTGCCGGGGCCGGCATTCATCACCACCACGCGATCGCTGAGATAGACCGCCTCCTCGACATCGTGCGTCACCATGATCACGGTGCCGCGCTGCGTCATCCAGATACGCTGCAGCTCCTGCTGCAGATGAATGCGGGTCAGGGCGTCGAGCGCGCCCAGCGGTTCGTCGAGCAGCAGCACCTTCGGTTCGTTGACCAGCGCGCGCGCCATCGCCGCGCGCTGCGCCATGCCGCCGGAGAGCTGGTGCGGATAGGCCTTCTCGAAGCCAGCCAGATTGACCAGCGCGATATGGTCGGCCACCAGCTCGCGTTTGCGCCGTGGCGACAGCTCTCGATTCAACAGCGCCAGCGCGACATTCTCCTCGACGGTCAGCCACGGCAGCAGCCGGTGGTCCTGAAACACCATGCCGCGATCGAGGCTGGTGCCGGCGACACGCTCGCCATCGACCGCGATGTCGCCGCTGAAATCGGCATCGAGCCCGGCGATCAGCCGCAGCAGCGTCGATTTGCCGCAGCCGCTCGGGCCGACGATGCTGACAAATTCGCCGGGGCGAATGTCGAGCGCGATGTCGTGCAGCACCGGCAGCTGGCGCCGATCGATGCGGTAGGACTTGCTGACACCCCGGATGGAAACACCACCCGAAGGCGCGGTCTGCGACCACGGCACCGGCGGCACACTGGCACCAAGACGAGCATTGAAATGGGTATTGAGACGGGCATTCATGCGAAACATCCTCGAACGAGCGCTCAGCGGCTTTCGCGCCAGCGCAGTACGCGCCGGCTCAGCAATACGCAGAGTTGATTCATGACAAGGCCGAGCAGCCCGATGATCGTGATGCAGATCAGCACCACATCCATCCGCTCCGCCAGCTGCGCCCGCTCCATCAACGTGCTGAGTCCCGGGCCGACGGTGAACAGCAGCTCGACACCGACCGTGGCGAGCCACGCGAAGGCCACCGCCAGCATCAGCCCGGTGATGATCGACGGCATCGCCATCGGCAGCATCACGCGCAGGAACAGCTGGCGCCGATTCAGTGTCAGCAGTTGGCCGAGCTCGCTGAAGCGCCGGTCGACATTGCGCAGCCCTTCATAACTGTTCAGCGTCATCACTTCGAAGGTGGCGAGCGAGACCACCAGCAGCTTGGAAAATTCGCTGTTGCCAAACCACAGCGCGAACAGCGGAATCAGCCCCAGCGTCGGCACCTGCCGCAGCGCGTGATAGATCGGCCCGAACAGCCAGTCGACCGGACGGAACAGCGCCATGGCGATACCGAACAGCAGGCCGCAGCTGGCGCCGGTGACCAGCCCGGTCAGTGCGGTGCGGAGGCTGGCCAGGGCATGCGTTGCCAGTTCGCCACTGGCCAGCAGTTCCGCCGCGCTGTCGAACACGGTGCCCAACGGTACGAACGCGTAGGCGTAACCCGGTCCCAGCGTCGATAGATAGTGCCAGCCGGCAACCAGCAGCAGCGGCAGCGCCAGCCCGCGCGCCGTGTTGGTCAACGCGTGCGAATGAATTGCGCTCATGCCGTTCTCCAGCGCAGCAGCCGGCGTTCGAACAGCTTGATGCCGCGATCGAGCGCGAAGCCGATCAGGCCGGCGATCACCACGCCGAGCATGACGATGTCGAGCCGGAACATCTGCCGGCCCAGCTCCATCATCTGGCCGACGCCCGATTCCGCGGCCAGCAGCTCCGCCGCCACCAGCGTGCCCCACGACCGGCCCAGCGCCAGTCGCACGCCGGTGACGATCGGCGGGACGGTGGCCGGCAACACCACGTAACGGAACAGCGCCGCTGAGGAGAGTCGGTAGAGCCGCGCCACCTCCATCAGCTGCTTCGGTATCTGCTGAACGGCGGTATAGGTGGCCAGCGCCACCGGAAAGAACGCTGCCTTGACCACGATCAGAATCTTGAAGGTTTCACCGATGCCGAACAGCAGAATGAAAATCGGAATCAGCGCGATCGATGGCACCTGCCGGACGACGTGGAACAGCGGCGCCGTGTAGAGCTCGACGCTGCGCGACAGCCCCATCAGCACGCCAAACAGCACGCCGCCGACACAGCCGATCAGCATGCCGATGCCGAGTCGGCCCAGACTCTGACTCAGGTGCAGCTGCAGCTCACCGCTGTCGAGCAACTCGCGCGCGGCGGCGATCACCTCTTGCGGCGGCACGAACAGCTGTCGCGGATACCAGCCGGCAGCGGCCACCAGAAACCAGACGGCGAGCAACAGCAGCAGCGGCAGGCCGGCAACAGCGGGCGCCAGCCAGCGTCCGAATATCTCACCGCCCGCTCGCAACTTCTTCGCCGCGTCGCTCATCGCAGAAATCCGCACGTCGCAAATGTCACCACGACAGTCACGGCGCAACGACCCCCGCGACTTTCGACGAATCACTCCAGTAATTTTCAAGACCGAGCTCGCGCAGCGCGACCGGCACGAAGCGGGTATCGACCAGCGTCTCGTAGGTCGGCGCGCGGCGGATCAGCTTCGTCTGCACGGCGTAGTCGATGGCGCCGCGATAGTGGTCTTCGACATAGCCGGCAAACAGCGGCGACCAACGCTGGCGCCACGAAATCCGACCCAGCGCGTATTCGCGCTCGACGACACTGAGCGGCGAGCCGTTGCGTGTATTGATCTGCAGAAACGCGGCGCGATTCTCCTCCTGCGAGGTCCAGTGCGCGGCGCGGATGAACGCGGTCGCCACCAGCTGCGCCAGCTCCGGGTAACTGTCGAGGAATGCAGCCGACCCCCACAGCTCGGCGCGCATGCGCCACTCCGGCGGTGCCTCCTCGGTCGACCAGATGATGCGGCCGACACCCTTGTCCTCCAGCAGGTAGGCGTCATTCAGCGTGTAGAGCGCATCGACACCGCCGGCGGCAATGGCAGCGGCGCCGGCCGGCGGGTTGACATTGACGATCTTGAAATCGCCGTAGCCGAGTCCCCGGCTTTTGAGCAGGCGACTGAACGGCAGCTCCCACGGGCGGCCGCGATGGATCGCAATGCGTTTGCCTTTCAGATCTTCGATGCTGCGTGCGGTCGACACGGCCGGCACCACCAGGAATGTCTCCTGTCCGCGACCGCCCGGCACGATCAGACGGATATCGACACCGCCAGACCTGACGATGATCGCCGGCAGATCGCCATAGGCAGCGAAATCGATGCCGCCATTGGCAAATGCCTCGTTGATGACCGGACCGACATTGCTGTGCGGCGCCGGCACCCACTCCAGCTCGACACCGCGCTGTTTCAATTGCCCGGCCAGCCAGCCCTGCTCCGCGACCACCGCCGGGTTGCCCTGATAGACGACGCTGTCGCCCTGGAAATAGGCCACCGATGCGATACGCAGTTTCTTGGGCAGCGGCTGTTCCGCAGCGGCGGCACCCAGCGCCAACAACAGCAGCGTCGCCAACAACGCCTTGCCGACCGATTTCATCAACCACCTCTCGCCTTCTTCAAAAAATGCAAAAGCCCCGGCGCCGCCTCCTGCAGACGGGTCACCGGCGACGGCACTTGCCGCTGCTCAACAGATACAGGGCAATGGGCATTAGGAAGCATCTGAATCAACCTTGCCCCCACCGAATTGAGGCTCTTCGTCATTCTGCGCGGAGCAAAGCGCAGTCGCAGAATCCATGCATGCGGTAGTGCAGCGACCATGGATTCCGCGACTGCGCGCGGAATGACGGACACCGGGGTTCATGACTTTTTCAGAACTTCCCTAGCCAAATGGCTACTAGCAGCCGGCGTGCCACCGTGTGGACAGCGGTAAGCACCGCTGTTTGCCGGCACGTCACCACAAACATCGCCGCCACGACTGCTGCCATAGCAACACCGCCCGCCCAGCCACTGACCGTCAGCCAGCAGCGATTGCCGCGCTGCTTGCGCAGGCCGCGCACGTCATCCCCTGCACATCACGACGGCTGCCATTTCACGTCCGTCGATAACCAAATCTTTTTTATTCGTTGGATCGCGCCCCATTTGTTCCCGTAGCGTTGCCGACGATGCCGCATTCGTCGGCAACCACACTCAGCTTTCACGGGGACTTTTCATGCTTCGCTCGAAATTCATCGCCGCCGCCGCGGCACTGCTGCTGACACCGATTGGCGCAATGGCCGGCGATACCATCCTTAACGCCTCCTACGACGTATCGCGCGAGCTGTTCAACGAGATAAACCCGGCCTTCCAGAAGCAGTGGCAGGAGAAAACCGGCAATTCGGTGCAGATCGATCAATCGCATGCCGGCTCGTCGAAGCAGGCGCAGGCGATCCTGCAGGGACTGAAAGCGGACGTCGTCACGTTCAACCAGGTCACCGATGTGCAGGTGCTGCACGACAAGGGCGACCTGATCGGCAAGGATTGGCAGAAGGCGTTCGCCAACAACAGCTCGCCCTACTATTCGACGACGGCCTTCCTGGTGCGCAAGGGCAATCCGAAAGGGATCAAGAGCTGGGACGATCTGGCGCGTCCCGACGTGAAGCTGGTATTTCCCAATCCCAAAACCTCCGGCAACGGCCGCTACAGCTACCTCGCCGCCTGGCTCTATGCCAACAAGACGTTCAACGGCGACGACGCCAAAATCCGCGACTACATCAAACGCTTCCTCGGCAATGTCACCGTGTTCGACACCGGCGGACGCGCGGCGACCGTCAGCTTCGCCGAGCGCGGACTCGGCGATGTCCTGCTCAGTTTCGAATCGGAAGTGAAGGGCATCACCAAGGAGTACGGCAGCGACAAATACGAAGTGATCGTGCCCTCCACCAGCGTGCTCGCCGAATTTCCGGTGGCGGTGGTCGACAAGGTGGTCGACCAGCGCAACACCCGCGAAGTCTCGACCGCCTACCTGCAGTTCCTCTACTCGCCGCAGGGTCAGGAGATTCTGGCCAGGCATGGCTACCGGGTTCACGACGCCGCCGCGCTGAAGAAATACGGTGCGCAGTTTCCGCAGGTCGAACTGCTGTCGCCCGAGTCGGTGCTCGGCTCCTGGGAGCAGATCCAGCGTGTTCACTTCGATAACAACGCCATCTTCGACCAGCTGATCAAGCGGTAATTCGTGCCGCCCGATCACTCACTGCAACGCAGTCCATCGCCAAAGAGCAACCGCACGCTGCCCGGGTTTGGTCTGAGCCTCGGTGTCAGCGTGCTGTTCGTCAGCGTCATCATTCTGCTGCCGCTGTGCGCGCTGTTGCTGACCTCGATCCAGCTCAGCTGGAGCGAATACTGGGCGGCCATCAGCGATCCGCGCATCGTTGCCAGTTATCGCGTCACGCTCGGCACCGCCTTGTCCGCGGCGCTGCTGAACGCGGTCATCGGCCTGTGGCTGGCCTGGATTCTGGTTCGCTACCGGTTTCCGGGCCGCGCCGCGCTCGATGCCATGATCGACCTGCCATTCGCACTGCCCACCGCCGTGGCGGGCCTGACGCTGTCGGCGATCTATGCCGGCAACGGCTGGGTCGGCCACTGGCTGGCGCCGTGGGATGTGCGCCTTGCCTACAGCTGGAACGGCATCGTCATCGCGATGCTGTTCACCAGCCTGCCGTTCGTGGTGCGCGCCGTGCAGCCGGTGCTCGAAGAGGTCAGCGGCGAATATGAAGAGGCGGCCTCGACGCTGGGTGCCACCGGCTGGCAGATCTTCCTGCATGTGATTGTTCCGACCATCAGCCCGGCGCTGGTGACCGGCACCGCGCTGGCGTTCACCCGCTGCCTCGGCGAGTTCGGCGCCATCATCTTCATCGCCGGCAACATGCCTTACGAAACCGAAGTGACGTCGCTGATGATTTTTGTCCGTCTGCAGGAGTACAACCAGCCGGCGGCGGCAGCCATCGCCTCGGTGGTGCTGCTGGCGTCGCTGCTGTTGCTGGCGCTGGTGCAGTGGCTGCAAACGCGCTTCCTGCGCCGCGACACAGCCGTCTGATCATGCGTCGCGCATTCCGCATCGCTGCTCGCCCCCCGCGTCGAAACCGCCTGAACTGGATCGACGGACTGCTGCTGGGCATCGGTATCGCGCTGGCGCTGTTCGTGCTCGTGATGCCGCTGGTACTGGTGTTTGTCGAGGCGCTGGCCGATGGCTGGCACGCCATCGCCAGCAACCTGCTCGAACGCGACATGCGGCATGCCATCGCGCTGACGCTGCTGGTGACGCTGCTGGTGGTGCCCGTCAATCTGGCATTCGGCCTGCTGCTGGCCTGGTGCGTCGTCCACTACCGGTTTCGCGGACGACTGCTGCTGACGCGGCTGATCGATGTGCCGTTTGCCATGTCACCGGTGGTCGCCGGGCTCTGCTATCTGCTGTTGTATGGCAGCCAGAGCCCGATCGGCCGCTGGCTGGCGGCGCAGGAGATCCAGGTGATGTTCGCCTGGCCCGGCATTGTTCTCGCGACGCTGTTCATCACCTGCCCCTACGTCGCCCGCTACCTGATTCCGCTGATGGAAGAGCTCGGCGATGACGAGGAGCTGGCGGCACTGACGCTGGGCGCCAACGGCTGGCAGATCTTTCGGCATATCACGCTGCCGAAGATTCGCTGGGGACTGCTGTATGGCACCACGCTGACAGCGGCGCGCGCCGCCGGTGAGTTCGGTGCGGTATCGGTGGTGTCGGGCACCATCCGCGGCCAGACACTGACACTGCCGCTGCATATCGAGCTGCTGCACCAGGATTACAACTCCGTCGGCGCATTCACTGCCGCCGCACTGCTGACCTTGCTGGCGCTGCTGACACTGGCGCTGCGAGCGTGGCTCGAACGGCGGATTGACCTCACCAAAGATTGAAGTCAGTATGCTGCCACCAATTTAATTGCCCCTCCCGAAAGACGCCATGCGATCAGGACAGCGCTGCGCCATATGAGCGCGGCCTTGCACGGCACACGTCGCGGCGGTTTGCGCAAATGGTTCCAATAATGCCGACGACGGCGCTTAATCCGACATCCCGGCAGCAGGTAGCCGGGTGCCCCGGGGCGCCGTTCGCCACAATAATTTTCGTGCCGGAGAATCGATCGATATGAACATGAATGGCGAGCAACGCATTGCCGCCCCGCGTCAGCGCGTCTGGGAAGCGCTGAACGATGCCGAGATCCTGCGCGCCAGCATTCCCGGCTGCCAGAGTCTCAGCAAGGAGTCCAACGTTCGCTTCACCGCCACCGTTGAGGTGAAGGTCGGCCCGATCGGCGCGCGCTTCAAGGGTGCTGTCTCGCTGGAGGATCTCAATCCGCCGAACGGCTACACCCTCATTCTCGAAGGCAACGGCGGCGTCGCCGGCACGGTCAAGGGCATCGCCAAGGTAAAACTGAGCGAAGACAGCGGCGGCACGTTGATCTCCTACGAGATCGAATCGCAGGTGGGCGGGCGCATGGCCCAGCTGGGCGGCCCGATCATCGACGCCACCGCAAAACAGCTGGCCGGCAAGTTCTTCAGTCGCTTTGGCGACATCGTCAGCGGCGTCGCCAAACCGGCCGCAGCCGCCGGCGGCAAGGCAGCGGCAACCTCTTCCGGCACAACCGTCTCCGGTTCTGCTCCTGCAGCCAGCGGCCTGCCGACCACCTGGATACTGGCGACGGTGGTCGCGATGCTGGTCGGCTTCATGGTCGGCCGCAGCCAGGGGGCGTTCGGCTCCGACTGGATCGGCATTGCCATCGGCCTGCTGCTGATCGTGGTTGCCGCCGCCGCCTTCGAACAGGGGCGGCGCTCGGCAGCGACCGTCGTCGTGCTCGACAACGCTTCGTTGCGCCGCCTGCTCGACGGAGCCAAGGAATGAAACCGGCGCCGTTCGACTATGTCGCGCCGAGCAGCGTCGACGAGGCCTGCGCGCTGCTCGCCGAAGCCGGTGGCGGCGCGACAATCATGGCCGGCGGACAGACGCTGATGCCGCTGCTCAATCTGCGCATGAGCCAGCCGTTCATCGTCGTCGACATCAACAGGATTGCAGCACTGAAGGGTATCGCCCGCAGCGATGGCGGCACCCGCATCGGACCGATGACGCGGCAGTGCGAAGTGATCGACAGCAGTGAACTGGCGCGCGATCTTCCTGTACTGGTGCAGGCGGTTCGTCATGTCGGCCATCACCAGACCCGCAATCGCGGCACCATCGGCGGCTCGATCGCCCTCGGCGAACCGGCGGCGGAGCTGCCTGCCACGGCGGTGGCGCTGGGCGCGACGATCGAAGTGTGTTCGGCGCGCGGCACACGCGACATTGCGGCCACCGAGTTCTATCTCGGCCCCTACATGAATGTGCTGGAGCCGGACGAGCTGGTCACCGGCATCACCTTTCCGGACTGGCCGGCAGGACACATCACGCTGTTCCGCGAACTGGCGCAGCGCCCCGGCGACTTCGCGCTGGTCGGGCTGGTCGGCGCACTGGTCGTCGCGGACAACAAGATCACCCGCGCCGGCATCGCCTTGTTCGGCATGGGTCCGACACCGATCAAGGCGAAGGCGGCGGAGCAGCTGTTGATCGGCCAGTCGCTCGACAGCATCGATCCGCAAGCCGTGGCCGAGCGCGCCATCGCCGACACGGCGCCGTTCGACGACCAGCACGCCAGCGCCGAATATCGCCGCACCGTCGGCAGACGCCTGTTCGCCCGCACGTTGCGCGAGGCTCTCACGCCCATGGCGACCGGAAAAAATGGCGGAGAGACCGCATGAGCAAACACAACATCGAAATGACCATCAACGGCCGCCGCCACACCGGCGATGTCGAAGCGCGTATCTCGCTCTCCGACTTTCTGCGCACGGATCTCGGCTACACCGGCGTCCATCTCGGCTGCGAGCACGGCGTCTGCGGCGCCTGCACCGTGATCGTCGACGGCAAGGCGGTGCGCAGTTGCCTGATGCTCGCCGTGCAGGCTGACGGCACGGCTGTCACCACGGTGGAAGGACTCGCCGCGGAGGATGGCACGCTGCATCCGGTGCAGCAGGCGATGCTCGACGAATACGCGCTGCAGTGCGGCTTCTGCACCCCCGGCGTGGTGATGACGCTGGCGGCGCTGACCAACGATGCGCAACAGCCGAGCGAGGAAAAACTGATCGCGGCACTGTCGGGCCATATCTGTCGCTGCACCGGCTATCAGGGCATGCGCCGCGCCGCGAAGAAGCTCGCCTGCGGCGGCGGTGCAGGCGCCTGCAGCAATACAGGAGAAGCCTCATGAATGCGCCCGGCTCCGGTATCGATGACACTGTCGGCGCAGAACGCTCGGTTCTGAAGGGCAGATATATCGGCCAGCGCGTTCGTCGCAAGGAAGATCCGCGCCTGCTGACCGGGCGCGGCCAGTTTGTCGACGACATCTCGCTGCCGGGCATGCTGCATGTCGCCTTCGCGCGCAGTGCCATCGCGCGCGGCAACATCCTGTCGATCAATTCCGATGTGGCGCGCGACACCCCCGGCGTGCATGCCATCTACACGCAGGCCGACCTCGCCCCGTTCAACATCAACATGATCACCTTCTTCCTGACGCCGCCCGATGTGGAAACCACACCGCTGGCCAATGGCAGGGTGGCCTATGTCGGCGAGCCGGTGGCGCTGGTCATCGCCGACAGCCGTCATATCGCCGAAGACGCCGCCGGGCTGATCGAGATCGAATACGCCGAAGAGGATCCGGTCGTCACGCTCGCCGATGCGCGGCGCGGCGCGCCGGTTCATCCGGGCACCGACGACAACATCTCCGCGCAGATGGGCGACGAGGAGATCGACGAGGAGCTGGCGGCCAAACTGAACGGCGCAGCACATCTGATCACGCACAAAGTGGTGCACCAGCGCATCTCGCAATCGCCGATGGAGACACGCGGTGTTGTCGCCACGCGCGACGGCGCCGAGGAGCTGACGCTCTACATCACCTGCCAGAGTCCGCACCTGGTGGCGCACTGGGTATCGCTGGCGCTCGGTCTGCCGCAGACCGCGGTTCGCGTCATCGCCAAGGATGTCGGCGGTGGCTTCGGCCTGAAAAACCATCCGTGGAAGGAGGAGGTCGCCACCATTCTCGCGGCGATGAAATTCGGCCGCCCGCTGAAATGGATCGAGGACCGCTACGAAAACCTGATCGGTGCCAATCAGGCGCGCGAACAGGAGATGACGCTGCAGGTGGCGTTCGACGCCGATGGCCGCCTGCTCGCCTCGCACGGCGACTACAGCTGCAACAACGGCGCCTTTCCGCAATTGTCGGAATGCAATATCGCGGTTCATATGTTCGTCTGGGCCGCCTACAAGATGCCGGCCTACGGCTTCCTGACGCGCGGCTGGTACACCAACACCGTCGGCTATGCCGCCTATCGCGGCCCGTGGGCGATGGAGTCGCTGATTCGCGAAACCGCGCTGGATGTCGCCGCGCGCCGCATCGGCATCGACCCGATCGAGATGCGCCGGCGCAATCTGGTGACGCTGCAAGATCAGCCCGTCACCTCCTGCATGGGTATTCCGCTCGACGACATCACGCCGGCCGAATGCCTGGAAAAGCTGCTCGAAAAATTCGACGTCGCCGCGTTTCGCAAAGAGCAGGAAGCGGCGCGCAAGACGGGCCGTTATCTCGGGCTCGGCATCGCCGCCTATGTCGAGCCGACCGGCGCCGCCGGCGCCATCCCGACCATGACCGGCGAGCTGGCGCAGATTCGCATCGAGCCGAGCGGCAAGGTCACGGCGACGATGAGCACCCATTCGCAGGGTCACGGCACCGCGACGACGATGGCGCAGATCATCGCCGACCGGCTCGGCGTGCTGTACGAAGATGTCACCGTGTTCGAGGGCGACAGTTCGCGTGGCGGCTTTTCGCCCGGCGCGGCCGGCAGTCGCCAGGGCGTCATTGCCGGCGGCGCCGCGATCATGACCGC
The DNA here is from genome assembly GCA_964638025.1 of uncultured Verrucomicrobiaceae bacterium. Lineage (GTDB taxonomy): Bacteria > Pseudomonadota > Gammaproteobacteria > Pseudomonadales > CAMLJR01 > CAMLJR01. The sequence continues at coordinate 7,844 of CAZWXW010000003.1, read as the reverse complement.
CGACCTGCTGGCAACCAAGGTGAAGACGCTCGCCGCGCATCTGCTCAAGACCACGCCCGAAGCGATTCGTATCGAAGAGGGCATGGTGCATGTCGACGGCGCGCCAGAGCAGTCGCGCACGCTGCGCTCGATCGCCGAGATCGCCTATGGCGAGCCGGATCGCCTGCCAGCCGGTTTCGAAGCGGGCCTCGAAGCGCAATACCGCTACCAGCCGCCGCCGATGACCTTCGCCAGCGCCGCCAACCTCTGCGTCGTCGACATCGATGGCGACACCGGCTTCGTCAAAATCCAGCGCTGGATTTCGTCGGAAGATTGCGGCACGGCGATCAACCCGGCCGTGGTCGAAGGGCAGGTTGCCGGCGGCCTGGCGCAGGCCATCGGCATGGCATTGCTGGAGGAGATGTCGTTCGACGCGCGCGGCAATCCGCTGGCAGCGACCTACAAGGACTACATGCTGCCGGCCATCTCCGATGTTCCCGACTTCGAATTCGTGCACGCCAACACGCCGTCGAAATCGGTGGGCGGCATGCGCGGCGTCGGTGAAGGCGGCGCCATCATCGGCACGCCGACCCTGATCAACGCCATCGCCGATGCGCTCTCCCCGTTCGGAGAGATTGCGCTTGAGCTGCCGCTGACGCCTGCCAAGATTCTCAGCGTCATCGAGGGTCGCGACCTGACCAGCCGGTCGACTCAGGCGGCTGTCGCGACGACCGCAAACGCGGAAGCAACAGCGGCCGCCACGATTGCAATAACGCCGGACAATTCACCGGCAGCCACACCGGCTCCCAGCACCGAAGCCGTTATCGATGGCGACTGGAAAATGGTGCTCTCCACACCGGTCGGTCCGCAGGAGATGAAAGGCCATTTCGAAACCGACGGCGCGTCGCTCAGCGGTTATCTCAGTGCCGCCGAAGGGCAGCAGGCCTTCACCGGCACGGTGGAAGGCAACCGCGTGAAATTCGACCTCAAGGTCGAGAAGCCGATGAAGCTGACGCTCAAGTACGACATCGCGGTGGAGGGCAACCGGCTCGCGGGCAAAGTGAAAATGGGCATCTTCGGTTCGGCCAAGCTGACCGGCGAGCGAATCTGAGGGATCATGCGCGGATTGCCATCGCCGACCAATCAGACGGAGAAACAACAATGCCTGCCTATGTGATCGTGCTGCGCGAAAGCCCCATCCGCGATGCCGCCGAGTTTACCGAGTACCAGCGCCTGACCCGGCAGATCAAGGGCGACCTCAAGCCAACGCCGCGCGTCATCTACGGCACCACGCAGGCGCTCGAAGGCGAAGCGCCGGACGGCGTCATCGTGCTCGAATTTCCCACCATGGAAGAGGCCAGGGCCTGGTACGACAGCCCCGGCTATCAGACCGCGCTGCCGCATCGGCTGAAGTCCGCCGACTACCGCGCTTTCATTGTCGATGGTTTCAGTCTGCCGCCACGCGGCTGATATCGAACTCAGGATCGAGCGAGAAGACGTTCCAGGCCGGCGCCGAAATCGGAGGTCTGCCAGAAATTCAGGAACGCGGTGGCAATGTGCAGTTGATTGCGGGCCGTCTCGCTGTTGCGAAAAACAGCATCGAACGGCCCCGATGCATTCACCGCCTCGGGCAGCCGGAACAGAATGCGGGCTGGCGCCTCCAGCAGCCAGGCCAGCCCCATCATCGCGACATACAGCTGCAGATGCAGCTTCAACTCGTCGACATCCAGTGACGGACCGCCATGTTCCTGTAGCTCGCCAACGAAGAGCTCCAGCAACTCCTGCAGGTGTCGATCCCAGATCCAGACGCTGGCACCGCTGAGGCTTCCCCACAGCGCGTAGGCGACATTCATCTGGCTGACACGCCCCCAGTCCATCAACCCGCACTGCAGCTCGCCGCTCTCATCGCGCCAGAACCAGGCGTTGTCGATATGTGCATTCCAGTGACACAGCGCGATGAATTCCGGCTTGCTCTGCAGATAACGCTTGATGGCTTTCTCATGCTTCAGGAACTGGCCCACTTCGCTTCCCAGCCTGGCGAAGAACGCCGGCTCGCGCAGATTGGCTGGGAACAGCTGCGGATATTTCGTCGCGAATTCCGCGAATCTTGAAACCTGATCGCGCAGCTGCTGCTCGTCATAGCGAATCGTGTCGCTGGCAATGGCCGCTTCGGCATCGAACGGAAAGCGCGCGTCGACATCGGCGGAGAGACGACCGGATTTGTGTGCCGCCGCCAGCCGGGCCAGCGCCTTGACCACGGCCCGGTAGTAACTCAGCGGATCTTCCAGCTCGTGATCGAGACACTTCTGGTGTTGCGGTTCGATGCCGTCGCGACCAAACGCGACGCGCTGCGTGATCATCAGCCCGGTACCGGATGCGGCGTGGTAATCGGCGAAATAGACCGCAGGCACATGGATCGGAAAATCGGCCTGATGCGACAACACCGCGAACCGCACCTCTGCCGCCATCTCATAGCGACCGCGATCGCGAATGGCATCGCTGAAATCGCGCGAGAATTTGACGAAGAGATCGCCACACAGCTGCGGTGCCGGCGGATCGTACGCCACCGACAGGAACAGCTTCTGCCCGGTGCTGCCACCCGGACAGGTTTCCAGTCGCGTGATGCGCGCAACGCGGGTGTTCGGGTCGAGCGCACCGAATGCACGGAAAGCTTCGGTCAGGAATGCTTCGCCACCGGCTTGCAGCGCCGCCGGGTGCGCGGGAATGGACAGGCCGGTCACATCGCCGCGCACGGTATCCATCGGAGCTGCATCAGGCTTGTTCATCGTTTCGCACAGTATCGATTGGGGTCGGGAAAAATCGGGCAGATCCGCGCGAGCGGAACGCGCACTTTACCGAATCCGGCAGCTGATCGAATGTTCTGCCATCGCAATACGGCATGACCACGGCGACTGAAGAGATCGGGTTCGCAGGTCACGCCTTGCCGCGCGACAGCTCCTGCGCCGCGCGCGCCACCCATCGACCCGCCTCGTGCTGGCTGGCGCTGGCCAGACGTTCGCGCGGCGCGGTCAACACGATGGCGCCAATCGCCTCGCCGTTGACCTCGATGATCGGCGCCGCGAGGTTGGTCGCGCCGGGATTGATTTCGCCGTCGCTGATGGCGTAACCGCGCTCGCGAGTTTGCGCGTAGGTTTCCAGCATCGACGGATCCGGCATCTCGCCGAGCAGCGCCAGCTGTTGATCCGCGCTCAGGTAGGGCAGCACCGCGCGACCGGTTGCGGTGTTGCGCACCGACACCTTGGTGCCGACATGCGGCGCCATCCGCAACACCTGCCGGCTCTCGACGACATCGGCAACAACGAAGTTCTGCAGATCGGGAAGCACCAGCATCGCGGTCTCGTCGGTCTCGTCGCGCAGGCGCTCCAGCACCCGCCGCGCGCGCTGCCGCAGATCGTTGCCGCCGTAGGCGAGATTGGCGACGGCGAAAATGCGCGCGGAAACTTCCCAGCGCACCGGCGCTTCGATCGTGGCGCGAATCCAGCCCTCTTCAGCCAGCGTCTTCAGCGCGCGTTGCATCGCGCTCTTGTCGCATTCGAGCAGTCGCGCCAGCGCCCGCACGCCGATCGGCTGATGCGCGGCGATTGCCTCCAGAACCGCCAGTACTCGCGACGCACTTTGGCTGGGCTTTACCGGCACCGCGACCTCACAGACCAACAGGATTCAATCAGAAAGACGCGAGACGTCGATCATCGAATCACTCCACAACGACAACTATTTGCGGATCTCGAGTCCGTCGAGATCGCCCTTGTCGCGCCAATCCTGCAGCAGCTTCATGAACGCGCCCCAGCCGTGGCCGTAAGCGCGGAACAGTGCCCACGGCGCCTTCACCTGCCCTTCGTTGGTGAAGTAGCTCGGCGTGCACTCGCGCTGGAATGCCGACATGTCGATCTCGATCTCCTCGAAATGGCGCACGTAGGCGTCCTGCGCCTGCTGCGTCACTTCGACCGCACCAATGCCACGCTTGACCGCTTCGCCGATGACGTAGGCGATGTGACGCCCCTGCTGGCCGAACTGCTCCGTCACCGAGGCGTTGAGACCACCCTGGATGTAGCCGATGAAAAACTGGTTCGGGAAACCGTGCGTCATGGTGCCGTGCAGCGTCTTCGGACCGTTGCGCCAGTGATCGTAGATCGACTGGCCTTCACTGCCGGCAACTTCGCTGATTCCCCAGCGCCGCTCCAGGTCGCTGGTCACTTCGAAACCACTGGCGTAGATGATACAGTCGACTTCGTACTCTTCACCGTTGGCGACGAAACCCTTCTCGGTGATGCGCTCGACACCCTTGGTGGAGGAGACATCGATCAGCTTGACGTTGGGCTGGTTGAAGATCGCGTAGAAATCGTTGTTCGACAGCGGGCGTTTGCACTGCGCGCGGTAGTACGGCTTCAACGCTTCAGCCGTCTGCGGATCCTTGACGATGGCGTCGACGCGCTCGCGCAGACGCTCCATCACCTGGTAGTCCACCACTTCGCGCCGCTTCATGAACTCTTCCGGCGACAGCTGCGGCCAGCCCTCGGCCGCCATTTCGGCGGAGAGGTTGCGGCTGATCTCGGTCCAGATGTCGCAGATCAGATCCGGCTCGCCCGGTTTCGGAAACTCCATCGCCGCGCGCTGGAAGTTGGCAATGCGCTCTTGCTGCCAGCCCGGCTGCAGCGATTTCGCCCAGTCGGGATCGGTCGGCGGATTCGGGCGCTCGTCGACGCTGGACGGCGTGCGCTGCAGTACGTAGAGCTGTTTCGCGTATTTGGCCAGATGCGGCACGGCCTGAATCGCGGTGGCACCGGTGCCGATGATGGCGACACGTTTGTCGGCCAGTTTGTCCAGCACCGGACTCTTCGAGGTGCCGCCGGTGTAGTCGTATTCCCAGCGCGAGGTATGGAACATCTTGCCCTTGAAGGCATCGATGCCCTTGATGCCCGGCAGCTTCGGCATGTTCAGCACGCCGCAGGCCATCACCACAAAGCGCGCGCGAATTTCATCGCCGCGGTTGGTGCCGACGCGCCAGCGCTTGATCGACTCATCCCAGTTCAGCGATGTGATCAGCGTGTGGAACAGCGCCTTGTCGGCGAAACCGAATTTCTCCGCCATCAGGCGGCAGTAACGCTGGATCTCGGCGCCATCGGTAAATTTCCTGGAGGGAATGTAGCCAGTCTCTTCCAGCAGCGGCAGATAGCAGTACGCATCGTTGTCGCACTGCACGCCGGGATAGCGGTTCCAGTACCAGACACCGCCGAAATCGCCGGCGAGATCGATGTTGCGGAAGCTGGTGACACCGGCGTTGGTCAGGTGATGGGCCGCCAGAATGCCGCCAAAGCCGGCACCGAGGATGGCAACATCGAGCTCCTCGACAATGGGCGCGCGCTCGGCGACAGGCATGTGCGGATCGACCGCGTAGATCTCGTTGAGGCTGCCGGCAACGTGTACGTACTGCTCCTGGCCACCGGAATTCAGGCGCTTGTCGCGCTCCTGCCGGTACTTCTCGCGCATGGCGGGAATATCAACATGAGCGGGGGTTTTTGTCGGTTCGCACTTCATGGTCGATTCACCTCTTGGGTCGCCAACAGTTCCGGACATATTTGGGCGACGAGCCGCGATGGACGCGCTGCGTCTCCGCCGAAAAGGGCGACACTGTAAACGCTAAAGGCTGGGCCTGTGTAGTGGCGGCCACGGCAGCCCCGCCGGCGATTTGCCGCCCGATATTGTCCGGACAAAATCCATCGAGGCGGTCATGTGATCCAACTCAATGGTCGAGCCTGTCTGCAAGAGAAGACCGGCCCACCGCATCAGAGCTCGCCGGCGATGCCCTTCCGAGCCATTTCAAAGCTGCGCTGCAGATGATCCATGTAGCCGGACGGCACCGGCGGCAGCATCCACAACCGGTTGGTATCGCGGATGCCATCGAGTTCGCTGGCGACATCGTCGATCGTCCACGACGGACGAAAGACCCCTTCGGTTTCGACGATGAACGCACGCGCTACGCGCCCCGCCATCGACACCAGCATTTCACCGGTGACCGAGCAGCACTCATGCGCGAGCCAGCCCACCACCGGCGCCACCAGCTCCGGCCCCATCGGCGGGTATTGCGACACATCCAGCCCATCGGCCATGCGGGTGACCGCGCCCGGCAGGATGATGTTGCTCTTCACGCCGTGCGGCGCGCCCTCGATCGCCACCACATTGTTGAGGCCGATGGTGCCGGCCTTCGACACACCGTAGTTGACGACGTTGTTGGTGCCGTAAATTCCACCGATCGACGAGGTCAGCACGATGCGGCCGTAACCGGCCTTGCACATCAGTGGGAAGGCGGGGCGAACCACATGGAACGCGCCCATCAAGTGCACGTCGACCACTGCTTCGAAATCCTGCTGCGAAATCTCGTCGAGCGCGCCGTAGCGAACGTTGCCGGCGTTGTGGATCAGGATGTCGATGCGCCCGTAGTGGTCGAGCGCCGACTGGATGATCGCCGCGCCACCTTCCGGCGTGGCCACCGAGTCGGTGTTGGCAACGGCGTCGCCGCCCGCCGCCCGGATCTCCTGCACGACTTCCTGCGCGGGGCCGGCATCGGTGTCATCGCCCTTCACACTGCCGCCGATATCGTTGACGACGACTTTGGCGCCCTTCGCGGCCAGCAGCAGCGCATAGGCGCGACCCAATCCGCGCCCGGCACCGGTGATCACGGCGACGCGGCCGTCGAATCTGCGTTCAGTCATTTATATCTCTCCTAAACCGGCGTCCACAGAGGAGCGCCACGTTCGGCGCGCAGCGACGGAATCACCTTGCCGTCGATATCGGTAATGCCGTAGGCCTGCGCCAGTTCCGCGCTGATGAACGTACCGCCCGAGCGCGTCATCAGTTCAGGATCGGCGGCGAGCGCCGCGATCACGCGACCGGGAAACTCGACCGAGCTGCCGACCGCGCTGTTGAGTTGCGACGCCATGCCGGGAACCGTCTTCAGGTTCTCCTGCGCGCGCTCGGTGTAGGTGAACCCCTGCCACAGCGACAGCGACGCGACGTTGTGCGGCTTCAGCTCGATCGCCATGTCGCGCGCCATGCGATCGGTCGCGCTCTTGCAGGTGCCGAAGATGACGTCGTAGGTGTAGGTCACGCCGACGTAGCCGGAGAGCGCCACGATCAACCCCGAGCGCTGCGGCACCATGATCTTCGCCGCATGCCACGCCGCCACGAAACTGGAGCGCAGGCCGATATCGACCATCTCCCAGTTCGCGATCGGCTTCTGCCAGAACGGCACGCGTTGCGTCATTTCCGCCGGAATGGCGATGGCGTTGTTGACCAGAATATCGAGGCGACCCTGTTCGCGTTTCACCCGCTCGAACAGCGCGGCGACCTGTTCGTCACTGCCGTGATCGACCTGCACGGCAATACCTTTGCCGCCACGTTTATCGCACTCCGCCGCCGTTTCGCCGACCGTGCCGGGCAGTGGATTGTCACCGGCCGACACCGTCCTGCCGGTGACATAAACCGTCGCCCCTGCACCGGCGAGAGCGAGCGCGATGCCCTTGCCGATACCGCGACTGGCGCCGGTGACAACGGCGACCTTTCCAGACAGCGAGCCCATCGTCGCGCCTCCGATCATTGTCGTTATCTTTGTCGCTGCCGTTATTTCTTCGGCAGTTCAACTTCCGCCTTGGCGGTGGCCGAAGTCACACCCAGCTGGTTGATCATCTTGAAATCCAGCTGCACGAGATGGCGACCGTCGGCATCCACCATCTTGTCGACCACGGTGGCGTTCATCACGGTGATGTCGCCGGTGAACGAGGGGCCGCGATAGGCGCAGTTGGAGTGCACGATCTGACCCCACTCGCCGGCCCAGCCGCCGAAGTAGT
>CAZWXW010000002.1:0-108736 GCA_964638025.1 uncultured Verrucomicrobiaceae bacterium | reverse complement strand
TCGGCATCGACATGATCAACCAGATCAAGCTGGAAAACCCGCACCTGTGGAGCGAGTCGTTCCAGCGCGAAGTGATCCAGATGATCCTGGAAGGCACCGCCATCGAAGTCGAATACGCGCGCGACTCGATGCCGCGCGGCGTACTCGGCATGAACGCGGCGATGATGGAGGAGTACCTGCACTTCATCGCCAACCGACGCCTGAACCAGCTCGGCCTGCCGGAGCAGTTCCCCGGCGCGCAGAACCCGTTCCCGTGGATGAGCGAGATCATGGACCTGCGCAAGGAGAAGAACTTCTTCGAAACGCGCGTGACCGAGTACCAGACCGGTGGCGCGTTGAGCTGGGAGTAATCTGTCACCATTGCAACTGCTTTGAGATGCGATTGGAAGGCTAGAGAAGAGATTCAAAGTCTAGAGGTGAGAATATAAGGCTAGTGGTGAGACCGCCTGTCGAATCTCGTCGGTTGCCCACCAAAAAACAATGGAGATGCCATGGAAGGCAAACATCAATCAGCCTCATCCCCCCGTTTCCTGCCGCACTTGGGCATAAATCCGAAGCTTGGGCTCTGGATCCACCAATTCCTTCAATCGCGCAAACCGCACATATCCACCACCTTATGTCCCCGCCAGACACTCGCCTAACCTCCGCATTTAGAGCAAATTCATATGACGCCACGAACTTCTCGTAGCGACTAAAGCCGGAACAGGTCAAATGTATTTAGCTCAACTGAACATCACAAACTTTAGAAAGCTTAAGCAAGCTGATCTTCACTTCAGGCCCGGACTTAACATCATCGTGGGCGCCAATAATGTTGGCAAAACAGCAATAGTCGATGCCCTCCGCGCCCTCTTGGCAGGTCACGATGATCCGTATCCTCGACTAGACACCAACGACCTGCATTGTCCAAAGAATGGAACCCCAGCCGGCGACATCAGCTTCCAATATGTTTTCAGAGGACTCGATGCCGATGACGAAGCGGATTTTCTGCCAGCACTAAAACCTGATGCTGCAGGAAACTTCGAAGCTCATATCACTGTTACCTATTCTGAGCCCGATAAAGCTGGTCGTTTTCGTATTAAACGTTGGTGCGGCGACCACCAAGATGTGGGTCTAACATCAGACATGGCCGAAAACTTGCGCGGCGTGTACTTGCCACCGCTACGCGACGCATCTCAAGGACTAAAGCCAAGCCGAAATAGCCTGCTTTCGAGACTCTTTCGCCTCCTAACCGACAAGGAAGGGCAGGACAGCATAAATACCGCACTGAAAGAGCTTGACGAAAATCTAAAAAAGCAGTCGCCACTCGTCAACACGCACTCCGCGATTCACACACGACACAACAGTATGCTCGGCCCTCCATTGGCTCAAGCCCTAGAGATCGGGCTGAGCGGGAGTGACTTCCAGCGTCTCGCATCACGGCTTTCATTGCTTGCCGACGCATTCGAGATCGAGCAAAACGGGTTAGGGTTCAACAATCTGATCTTTATGGCCGTCGTTCTCAGCGAACTAGCTATTAATCCAGAAGCAAGTTACAGAAGCCTCATTGTCGAAGAACCAGAGGCACACCTACACCCCCAATTACAGGCCGTCCTTCTGCGGTACCTAGAATCGATTCATACAGTGGATGGTGAGAAGCCCGTACAACTTTTTGTTACCAGCCATTCCCCGAATTTTGCCAGCATCGCTGACCTAGACAGCCTCATTTGCCTCGTAGACACAGGCAAGGGAGTCGAGACGTTCTCACCGAGAACCGTCCAGTTTGAGAAAGGAAAACGCGAAAAGCTAACGCGATACCTTGATGTGACCCGAGCAGAATTGTTCTTCGCTCGAAGGGTCATTTTTGTTGAAGGGGCGGCAGAAATGATGCTGGTCAGCGTCCTAGCAGAGAAAGCTGGATTCGATCTGCGAAGACATGCTGTCAGTCTCATCAGCGTTGAGGGATTGAACTTTGATTCATTTCTCCCGCTATTTGGTGAAAAAGCCCTCAAGATTCCTGTTTCACTTATTACCGATGCCGACCCGCTCGACAAACCCACAAATGGAAGTGAGCCAAAACCGCTCTATCCTGCTTTAGGAGACGCAATAATTGTCTCGGCAAATACCGCCAAGATGAAAGAACATGAGGACACGTACATAAAAGTCTTTCATGGATTAAAAACCTTGGAATACGACTTGGCACTACACGCAGCCAATCGCACATCCATGCTGAAGGCGCTGAAGGATCTGCACCCAGGAATTGGAAAAACGGTCGAAATAGCTGTTGAGATGGCTAGCGGCGATGCCGCAAAGGCTCAGGCTTTGTTCAGTGGAATGTTTGAGCGCCCACAGAACAACGTTCAGAAAGGTAAGTTTGGGCAGGCGCTTGCGCAAGTCTTTTCGGAATCAGGAAGTCAGTGCGTGATCCCAGACTATATTCTCAACGCTATTGAGCACGCCCGCCAAGATGACTCACCCCGACCATGAATATGCTGTCCGACGAACAGCAAGCCATTGTTGATGCCCCCCTTGAACCGATGTCAGTTATTGCGTGTGCTGGCAGCGGAAAGACACGCACTGCAGTCCATCGTGTGATCGAGATGCTCAGGAAGCTCGGAGAGCATCGAGGACGAGTGGCACTGCTTTCCTTCTCAAATGTCGCTATTGATACCTTTCGATCTGATTTTCGCGCGCTGACCAATGGCATACACAATATTCGTCACCACAGAGTTGAAATCGATACCATGGATGGTTTTATCACCACCAACATACTTCGTCCGCACGCTTATCGAACTATGGGCTGCGACCGCCCTCCCTTCCTTGTTACTGGCACCGAACCATTTCTGCAGAACAAGGATTTCAAGTTCTGGGTGCAACCATCCAGCAGCGAAGCATTTCCAGTACAGCCCAACGACCTCCATAAGGTCGTGGTGAATATACAGGCAGAAAAAACAACCTTTCAGTTCCGACAGCATAGTGCACTGTTGCCGATCAATAACGGACGCATAGCCGCTGTACGGCTGGGTGCTGTCGGCGCCTACACCCATGACTTGGGCCGATATTGGTGTCATCGAATACTGACCGAGCAACCAAGACTGCTACAAGCGCTTGCTCGGCGTTACCCACATATATTGGTCGATGAGTCGCAGGACATTGGAACGCTCCACCAAGCTATTCTCGCACTGCTTTCAAGCGCAGGATCCCAGGTTTCCCTCATAGGCGACCCTCACCAGGGCATCTACGGTTTTGCAGGAGCAGATGGCAGGTTCCTGACCACCTATGGCCAGAAACGAGGTGTCAGCTCTTACCGCTTAACTCGCAACTACCGCTCTGTCCCTTCCATACTTTCGCTCGCTAACAGTCTTTCATCTCGATCAGACACCGCAGAGCGCTCGGAATCCGAAGCTCAGCAAGGCGCATTCTTCATCGGCTACAAAAACGCCGATCAAGAACGCCTTGTCAGCACATTTCGCTCCGCGACTATTGCTGCCGGATCGCGGCTGGAACGCTCTGCGGTCATATGTCGAGGTCGCGAACAAGTCAACAAGCTGACAGGGAGCGATTCAATCTTTGGACAAGGCGCGGTCAAGGGTTTTGCTTCTGCCGCCATCTATAGAGATAAGCAGTTGGACTATATGAGCGCGTTCAAGGCAGTGGTTGGCTCCATTGTGAACTTGCTGGTCGATCCGCCACCAAGAATTGTCGAAATGATTACGCAGCCGGGGCGCTACCCAGAGGCCAGATCATTGAGACGCGAAATTTGGAACTTCACCCGCAATCCAGTTGACGGACTGCCTTCCGTAACATTGGTAGCCGATACTCAATGGCACTCTTTGCTACTTGCGCGGGTAAAGGCGCTTTTGCAAAACATCTGCAATGGATATGGGTTAGCTCCTGTAAGCACCCTAGGAAACAAACTGACTAAAAAGAAACTACCTAGCGCGCCGTTGATAACAGCTACAGATCTCGTAACAACAAACGATCTTCTAATACGCATAGATACTGTTCATCAAGTGAAAGGTGAAAGCCTTGATGCAGTTCTCTATCTAGCCACCAAGGCTCACGTTGAAGCGTTGCTAGCAGGCGTTGATAGCGAGGTCGGGCGCATAGGCTATGTAGCTGTTACTCGCGCACGAAATCTCTTTTGGCTGGGTGTCCCTGATAACGCACTCGAAGAACTACGCCCAATCCTCATGAGGAGCGGGCTGATAGAGATCACGTCAGCCTAAAAAAATTCCAGTCTTAAATATCTAAGACTGGTAATGCATTGACTATTTTCTGGGTCTCCACGCTGACTGTTACTACTCGCTGGAAGAGCTCCAACGGATACTTGGGGTTGCCCATGGTTTCGATGGCCCAGTCGTTGGCGTCGTTGACGATACCGCTAGCCTTATCGACTTTCACACTTTGACGCTCCATTACCCAGTCCAGCGCGGCCTTGCCATTAACCACGTAATCCCATGCAGCTTCAGGGATGCCCTTGATCGTGATTCGGTGGTTGTAGATGACGGTAGTCTTGTCGCCCTTCTTGGCAAACTTCATCTTCTCCACACGGTAATCAGCATCGGTGAGCGTGCCCTTGGCCTCAATGGTCAGTGGGTATGGCTCGATAGTTTCGTAGTTCAGGTGAATGTCAGCCAGAGCGCGGCCAGCATTGCTGAAGGCCCAGAAGTCGGCAGCCCTCTTCAATGCTGGAATGCGCGGCAGCTCCTTGCTCAAGTTGTCTGCAAAACGTTCACGGTAGTCCGGTGAATGAAGGATGCCGTACACGTAGTAGAACAGATCTTCCTTGCTGATCTGCTCGCCTAGATAGACCGCCTGAAAGTGGGCGAGACCAGTGTCGCTGATAGCATCGCGACGTCGCAGGCCGCTTTCAGCCGGCCCGGCAAAGAGGTCGTCTTCCGAGACCTGGGCAGCGTCATCATAGAGATAGAGGGGCAAGCATTGACCTTTAGCCAAGCAGTCATAGTTCGGCACTTCATTAGTAATGGTTGCGGAAAATGCGCTTACACCGCCTATCCCAGCAACACAGATCACCAAGTTCTCCTCCCCAGCCCGCGGGAAAAGGCGCGGCATCTGATAGACACGCTCGTTGAATCGACGGTTGTAATACAGCCATTGCTTGGTGAAAGGGCGGTACAGGCTAAAAACCATGCTCTCGCCTTCAAAAGCGTATAGGCGATTTCTGGCAAGATCCTGTTTGATGTTATGCGTCCAGCTGATGCGCTGGGGATTGGTGTCGATGAATGCTTCCAGTACATCCTCGCGCCCCTTTTTATCCAGCGCTGGATGCGCCGCATTGAAGCGCTGCAGCTCGGCGTTGTAGAAGCCAATCATACTGCTCATGTTGGCCTCCAGCTTATGCTTGCTGGCGTTGTAGGCCCAGGCATCGCGGGCAGTCAGGATTCCTTGTGAAAAGTTATCAAATAGTTTGAGCTCATCGCCTTTCTTGTCGCCCACGACGATGAACTGGTTAAAGCTGTCATCGCGCTGTTTGAGCCAGTCTCCATGATCATCCGGGGTGATCTGCTGCCATTGCTCGATACCAGCAACGCTGTTATAGCCTGCGATTCTCTCAAGCTTTTCCTCGCGGCTGAGATAGTCGCCAATGTCATGGAAATGGATCTGGCCATGAACCTGTGCGTCGGGATTCTTGACTAGCAGCGAGATAGCGATGGGGGCGCGGCTGCCCATGCCGAAAACATTGTCTTTTTCTTTTCGGCGCTGTTCACCTGAAGTGCGGGCATTGCCACGCAGATGGAATACATACAGGGTGGAGAATTCATCGACCAGGCACTTGCGCAGGCCTGCTGCGGTGTTGGCTTCTAGAAAACCCGCGTTGGTGACAAAGCCGATGATGCCAGCATCTCCAACACGGTCGCTTGCCCAACGGATGGCCCGGATGTAGCTGTCATATAGCCCCTTGGCGAGGGTGGCACTGGAGCGTGCCGAATAGGTGGAGCGGATGCGGGCGTCGAGCGATGGATACTCGACATTATCGTTGTTGTCGTTTTCGCTTCTCTGTCCGACGGAGTAGGGTGGGTTGCCCACAATCACACGAATATCCAACGCCTTCTGTCGTTTACGCCGGGCACTGTTGTCCTCCAACAGCGCGTCTACCAGATCATCCTTTTCATACATCTGGAAGGTGTCGGTCAGACAGATACCTTCAAAAGGGGTGTACTCATCGATTACTTCGCTGTGATACGCCGCTTCAATATTGATGGCAGCAATGTAGTAGGCCAGCAGCACCAGCTCGTTTGCGTGAATTTCGTGCTTGTACTTGTGCGGCAGCTCTTCCGGTTTGATCAGGCCCGATTGGATCAGGCGGGTAATGAAGGTGCCGGTGCCGGTGAACGGGTCGATGATGTGGACGCCCTTGCTACCGAGAGTCTGGCCGAACTCCTGTTGCAACAGGTGATTGACGCTGTGGAGGATAAAGTCGACCACTTCAACCGGCGTGTAAACGATGCCCAATCGCTCGGTCATTTTCGGGAAAGCGTTGCGGAAGAATTTATCGTAGAGTTCGACGATGATCTTCTGCTTACCCTGTGCGTTGTTGATGCCGGCAGCGCGTTGCCGAACGCTGGCGTAGAACTTCTCCAGGGTGTCGGCTTCCTTAGCTAGATGGTGCTCATGAAGCGCGTCCAGCACACCTTGCATGGCCTTGGACATGGGGTTGTTGCTGGCGAAGCTGTATTCCTCGAACAGCGCATCGAACACCGGCTTGGTTACCAAGTGCTGCGCGAGCATTTCGACAATCTCACCATCGCTGATGCTGTCGTTGAGGTCATCACGCAGCTCGGCGGCAAAGGCGTTAAAGGCCGCGCGCTCGCTGACGTTAGCGGAGTTTTCCAGAATGGCTTGGATACGATCAATATGAGTGCGGGCGATCTTGGCGATGTCGTTGGCCCAATCTTCCCAATGGTGGCGGTTACCGCACTTCTCAACGATCTTGGCGTAGATGGCGCGCTCGATTTCACCGACCTCATAGGCCATCTTATTCTGCTGGGTCATTTGACCCTCAGTATCGTGTTTGCTGCCAATACCATACTGGCCCTTACCAGCTTGTTTGTTCTTCGTGCCACCGCCTTTCGCTTTCTTTTCCACCTTGTCCGTGATGGCGATGACTTCCATCTTGCGCGGGTCTGAGCCGATCAAGTCGAGCTTATTGACCATCGCGTCGAAGCTGTCGTCATGCGAGCGCAATGCCTGAAGCACCTGCCAAACCACTTTGTAGGTCTGGTTGTCATTGAGCGCTTCGTGGGGCTCCATCCCTGCTGGAATCACCACAGGCAGCACTACGTAACCACGCTTCTTATCCGGCGCGTTGCGCATTACGCGGCCAACAGATTGGACAACATCCACCTGTGAATTACGCGGGGTTAGAAAAAGCACAGCATCCAGAGCCGGCACGTCCACACCTTCGGATAGGCAACGCACATTACTGAGAATGCGGCATGTGTTGACCGGTGAATCCTCCTTGAGCCAGTTGAGCTTGGCTTCCTTCTGGCTGGCATTCATGCCGCCATCAACGTGCTCAGCCTCGCAGATCAGGCGCGAAGCCTCCTCAATTTCCTCAGATTCTTGATAGGCATCCACCACGGCTTTGAACATGCTGGCTATGTTGACGGAGCTGACCTTGTGCTTAGTACCTTTGTAGGTCGGCGAAATCACCTGACAAAAAGCCACTGCACGCCTCATAGGCTGATCATCACCGACCAGCTGCTCTGACAGCCCCTGCTTGGCCAGCGCTTTCCAGCACCCGACGATCTTTGCTGCGTCATCTACTTTGAGTTGGTTGTTTCCATCTTTCAGTAGATCTTGGAGGCGACGGTTGATGACGCTCTCTTCGACCGTGAGCACCAGAACCTTGTAGTCAGTGAGAAGACCCCGTTGAACGGCCTCAGAGAAGTTGATAACGAACAGCTCTTTGCCATAGAGCGCCTCGTCGTCCATGGAGCACAGCGTCACATCTTCCGACTCAGCCTTTACTTTGGCACTGTCGCCATAGATGCGCGGAGTGGCCGTCATGTACAAGCGCTTGGTTGCCCGAATGTATTCTCCATCGTGAATACGCACGAAGTTACTTTCGTCATCTTCACCGAACGTAGCACCCGTAGTGCGGTGCGCTTCGTCGCAGATAACTAGATCAAAGGCAGCCAGCTTGTGCTCGAGCTGCGCACGGCTAATCACATCAATGGAATGATAGGTAGAGAACACCACGCTCATATGGTCATCGTCGTGACGCTTGAGCATCTCCGCTGCGAGGCGATCCGCCTTGGTAGTCGCGGGATAGCGCAGCTCATGGGTGAACACTTGTACCGCATCATCTTCAGCTTTACGTTTCTTACCGACGTCGCTATCGGAGCAGACGGCAAAGCTATGGAGCGGGATCTCACTCTCTTGCGTCCACTCGGTGAGCGTTTGCGACAGTAGAGACAAGCTAGGAACCAAAAACAGAACTCGCTTACCTTTGCCAGCCAACCGCTCAGCGATCTTTAGGCTGGTAAAAGTCTTTCCCGTTCCGCACGCCATGATCAGCTTGCCGCGATCTGCCGACTGCAAACCTTCCGCTACAGCATTGACAGCAGTTTTCTGGTGATCACGAAGCTTTTTCTTTGCCTTGAGTACGACGGCATGGCTCGGTTGATATTTGGCCCAATCGATCTGACTGTCTTCTAGAGCTTGCAGATCAATTTTGCTGACGGCAGGCTGCTGTCCCTGCAATGCGTCCTCGGCATGCTCACTCCAGTTGTTAGTGGTCGTAACAATGACGCGATGCGAAAATGGTGCCTTACCGGAGGCCGTGAAGAAACTATCGATGTCTTTCTTTTGAACTCGATAGTCATCAGCGTAAAGCTTGCACTGGATGGCATGGTACTCCCCGGTTCCTTGTGTTTTTGCCACAAGGTCGATACCGGTATCCCTGCCATCCACACCCCGTTCCTTGGCCCAGTCCTTGTACGTCCACACCTGATCGTAAAGATCACGATAAGTAGCCTCGTTCCGCAGATAGGTCTCTATTAGCTCTTCAAAATAAGTACCTTTTTCACGCTCCGTAACAGCGGCAGAACGATAGCTATTGAGCAACGCAGACAAAGCCGACATGGATTTCCCTTTTTTCAATTCTTGATGAGCACCAATATCTATTGGCACGAAAACCTAACTCTTACGACCAACCCAGAATGCGCTTAGTACCACCTATCGCCAGAATAAATCCCTTTAACTCCAAAGGAAATTCTCCTTACGACATTATTGAGGCGGTATCGAATAGCCTTAGATTGATCTACCTGAATGCTTTCAATCGATTGTTAATTTTTTCATGGACAATTTGTAACTCACGCATGAGGTCATATCGACGCTCAACAAGCGAATCTCTGTCTACCTTTGGAGTCATCTCGTTGCTACTTAAATAGCGGGATATATTGAGATTAAAATCTGCCGCTCTGATTTCGTCGACATCCACGAGACGTGAATAGCCCTCAATCTCTTGACGGCCTTGGACAACTGCAACCAAACGAGAAACAGCCTCCTCAGGAATCGAATTTTGGCTTTTCCCTGGGGTGTATTCACGACCGGCATCTATAAGAAGAATCTTTTTATCCGTCTTGGCCTTATCGAAGATCAGAAGGACTGCAGGCGCACTACTGGTATAGAACAGCTTTTCAGGCAGTCCGACGACGGCACTCAACAGGTTTTCTTCTACTAATTGCTTTCGTATCCTCGCTTCGCTCGCGCCACGAAAGAGTGCACCGGATGAAGCGACTACTGCCATGCGCCCGGATTTCGGATCAAGCGTTTCGATCATGTGGGAGATGTAGGCATATTCCCCCTTACCTTTCGGAGGAAGGCCACGCCAAAAGCGGCCAAACGGATCCCCTTCAGCAGCATCAACACTCCACTGATCGATTGGCTGTAGCAAATTGCCCACAACCACATCGTATTTCTGAATCACATCCTCAGATTCGAGCATCATCGGGGATCGAATCGGATCACCCAATCTGATTAGGTGATTCCTAACCCCAGACAATAAAATTGAAAGTTCAGCCGTCGCCCAAAGTGCGAGGTGCGCCTCTTGGCCAAAGATCGACCAGCCCTCTGAGCTATCACCATCCGGAGTCCTGATCCCGAATTGCCGGAGCAACGCCCCAGACCCACAAATCGGGTCGCAGATAGCTTCCCCAGATTTTGGCGCCATTAAGCGAAAGATCAACGCCGCGACTTCATCCGGGACATGAATCTCTCCTGCGCTTCCTTTATTCGCCAAAGCCACATGATCAAGGAGCTGCGATATCAACGGCCGGAGTTCATCTACTGGATTTGCGAACGTACCCAGTGCCAAATCCAGCTCATTGATTCCCTCCAGCAGCGCTGCTAGACGCACATTCCTCTGATGAGCATCGCCCAGCTCGTCAGCATTAAAGGGAATGGCGTCAGACAACCTGGTACCACGAGGCATCAATAGCGAAGGATTTGCGTCCTCTAGCGTGCGAAGGGCTCTATCGAGCCTAGATCCATTCCCAAGCTTGCGACGCTCGCCCCAAAGAGATTTAAAAGAGACCTCGTCGGGTACCTGAAAAAAGACTCCACCGATATTAACGACCGCCTCATCTGCACTTTGGTCTGTCGATATCCCAAGATCCTCAATAACTTTTAGAAACAAGATGGCCAAGATACGCCCGCAATACCCTCCAACATCGGCCCCCAATCGGAAGCTGTCATATAGGTTGGCCAACGCTTGCGGGAAAGTTCGCCGAGCTACGGCACTGCTCAAAGGCAACTCAAATGAAATTTCACCAGAGCCGTTCGGGATACTCATATGTCGCCCCACTCCAAGTCCCAGGCGAGCTGAGCCATTTCTCGCTCACGGCTGCCTATCAAAGCCGCCAAACAACGGCGCTCCCACTTTTGCAGGTCATAGACCTCAAGAATCTCCGCCTGCCGCTCCAGCGGGGGCAGGAGTAACACAAGTGACTGAAAATCAGTCATTTTTATAGAGGCCGAAAAGGAGCCAACCGCCAGATCGCGTAGCCGCTGTTGGCAGGGCTCCTGATTGAGCTGCCAAGCTATAAATGAGGGGAGTGCTACGCGACGATCTATGCGCAGGTGATAGAAATGAGGCGAGCACACCACCGGCAACTCCGTAGGCAGCCTCTCTATATAGATGGCGACAAACCGAGTGCCCCTGGCTGTAAAAAGCACATCGCCATCGCACAACCACCGAATAGCCTTCTTTCGCCCTGCCAGCTCTACCCGAACCCGATCAACTGACCCCCAGCAAACACCATCCACGGGATCTACGTCCCGCAGCTGCACCACGTGAGCGTTCCCATCAGGCTGAGGCTCAAACCGACCCCGAAACGGATGACCCGGCCAGACGCCACCCTCACATAGCATTGATATTTCTATTCTTTCTGACAAAAAGACACCCCACCGAACTGCGGCAACCCAACGTCTTGGACGGATCGTTAATAAGCAGAATAGGGGCTTTGTCACCGAATTGTAAAGTGATCAACGCCAATGACCACTTTATAAATTTGACAGACCAGGAGCTCATTCTATTATGGTCAATGTCTTTGACCTTTTTATGGAAATGGCAACGGCATCCCTATCCACCAGCAACCCACCGGGGTTATCAAGTGGCGATGAAATTGACTACAGAGGTGTCAGATGTCCCCATGCAAAGAGACCGCCCAGCGGAAAATCTATGACCCAACCAATCCCGACACGTGGACTTACACACTCAGTGACCTCAAGTCAGCAATCGACGATGCCTCAGAGTTTCGCCAAGTGCGAATACCCAAAAGCAGAGAAAACGGCCCGCTGGTAGTCCGATGCCCTTCGTTCAAGGGTCGTGAAAATTCGAAGCACTATTCCACTCCCGTTCTGGAGGGTCGCTCCGAAAGAGATGGATGCTGGCTGTTCGAATTCGATCCGTCGGTCGTCTATTACAAACCACAGCCGTTCAGGCTATGGCTGTATGACGGATTTGAAGCACGTCACTACACACCTGACTTTTTGATCTTCTACCGAGATCAGCCCCCTGCTTTGGCAGAAGTTAAGCCAGAACGCATGCTCAGAGTCCCTGAGACCGCCAACCTCATGCGAGTCATGGAAAAAGCCTGCCGTAAGCAGGGGTTTGGTTTTCTGGTAATCACGTCTGAAGAGGCCTCAAAACAGCCTCGCCGCGACAATCTTTCATTTCTTTATCCCTATCTGAGTGAAGACGCAAACGCTCTCCCATCGCTCCTGAAGATTGTCAAAAGTGCCGGACGACCTGTTCCTCTCAGATACATCCAAACCCTTGACCCTTCAATCGGCCCTTCAGAAGTTGCAGTTGGGCTAAAAGGCGGATTCATCACAACGTCTCACAACATCTCCTGGGGGCCGCTATTCAATATCAAGGAATGCTGCGATGACTAAGACGCATTCCCTAAGCACGATTTCTCGTCAGAGTAGCGGTGCAGATTTTGGCGACCCCATTCAGATCGGAAATAGAATTGAGACCCATGGAAAGATATGGGAAATCACATTCGTATCTCAGCAACTAAATTCAGTCCGGTTTAGAGAGGTTGGTGGAACCACCACCTATAAATCTTCAATTACACGCGCGAGGCAACGTCTGAATCGGAACGTTTCACGCCTTGTACGAGCCGTAGCGACAAGCACGGTAGCAGCACTAAAAGATGCAAACTTGAGTAAAAAAGACAAAATTATGTCTGATTGGCGAAAAGCATGCGTCAAATCTCTATATGCCCTCCCTTCTGGATCCAGCATCAATCGGCAGGAGCTAGAGATTCTAAATTCTCATCGCCTATTCATTGAAAACCTACATGAAGGCGATAGAAACCTCGCGCCAATCCCAAGTTATAAGACCGCAAGCCGCTGGAAGAAGATGGTCTCAGAATCCAGTATTGGACTAGCTGTTCTTTCCATGCCAGATCACCGATCCAATTTTAGAAAGAAAAGGATTGATGAACGCGTTGAAGAAATAATCCGAGAAGCATTTGAGAGCGCTTATAACACAGAACATCAACTATCAATAACTGACATCAAAGATTCGATAGACACAGCAATTAGGCTAGAAAACTCAGAAAACACAGCATGTGAAATTCAGCTCAAGCCCCCATGCATGCAAACGATTTCCAATCGTCTACTTAGCATTGACCCTTATTCATCAATGCAATCCAGGCACGGCAATAAATCTGCACTACGCCAATTTGGCTATAGCAGAATTACAACAATACCTAACTATATAGGATCGATAGTCTACGCAGATAGCAACCTACTTGACATCATGGTCTACGACAACGAAAGCCATCTTACGTATAGACCATGGCTTACTGTATTTATCGATGGGTATACCCGCTGCGTCATCGGATGGGATATCTCCATTCTATCGCCGTCTTCAGAAAAAATGATGCGGACGCTCAGAACATCAATATGCAGCAAAGATAGCCATCTTTACCGCTGCATCCCTACGATGCTCCATATAGACAACGGCGCCGAATTTATTAACGAATCACTCCAAAGCGTCGCAGAGTCCTTGAACATCCTGCTCGTCTACAGCCAAACCAGAAACCCTAACTCCAAAGCAATTGTGGAGCGATTCTTTCGCACAATGAATTATGTAATTCATTGCCTATCAGGGACAACTCGATCCAACCCTAGCCAGCGAGGAGACTACGATTCCGAGGGAAACGCCATCTACTCCCTCAAAGAGATTAACGAGAAATTTTCAGATTTTCTAGAAATATACCACCACAGGCCACATTCACATTTCAAAGTATCACCGAGATCAAGATGGGAAATGGCATGTGAAAAACAAGCTCCCCGTCTCATAGACCATGAAGCTGCACTAACACTTGGACTGACAACAAAGAAACTATCAATTTCCAACGGAAGAGTCGGTTTTGACGGAATTCACTGGTATTCGCCCTCACTTCCGGAACTATCGGCAAAACTAATGCTAACCAACGACAAAGCCCTTCTTTCGTTCGATCCAAGCGATCTTTCGCATGCCTGGGTTAGACACCCTCGAGAGCCTGACATTGCCATTCGTTGCGACCCTTGTGATCCCGACTATCAGGGGAACCTCACCCTTTCGATACATAAGGGAATTCGCCGTTATACCAAAGAGATAGAAATATCTTCGGGAAATATACAGAAGTACAAATACCTTAAATCGGCATTTCTTGCCAAAGCACTGCAAGAGGCAGCTGAAAGAAAGAGCAAGATATCGAAACGCAAGAAGGCAGCTTATCTTGGAGAACTACGTCGTCTCGCAAAATCAGAGGGAATATCGATCGACCTCATCGTTTCGGAATCGACAACTCAAAGCTCATCCGTCAGGCAGGAAAATCCAAACACTTCGTTTGAAGATGACGGTGGATGGGATGACACTCCTGACGCATTTGATATTTCATAAATCTTAAAAAAGCACTTTTCATTGACAACCAACATCAGAGAAACCAGTAAATGAACATTTTTCAACATCTTGTAAATCTTGATTCTTTCAATAACCGCGTAGTAAAGCATGATCAGTTCAATATGTTTGTCGAAAAAGCTGAGCTCATGATCAACCAATCCTCCATTTACAAGAATCCTCCAGCAATTGGAATTCTCGGAGAATCAGGGTGCGGAAAAACATGGATAGCTGAAGAACTGCTACGCCGATACCCAGATCACATGGTGGAAGTCGACAATGGAGCTCAGTGTATCGCTCCAGTCATCCTTGTGAAAGTCCCTCCCACACGCTCACTACGCGACCTCATAAGAGGAATGCTTGATCAACTACACACTGCTTATAAAAAAGGAGACTCCGCTGAAACACTTACTAAGGCCCTAAAAAATGCGCTTACATTGTGCAAGACGAAGCTAATATTTATCGATGAAATACAACAGATAACGGATGGGAAGGGTGCCTCGCTATCCAACGTGAGGAATTGGATCAAAATATTCTTCGATAATGCAAAGGTGTCAGTTATTTTTATGGGCCTTGAGTCTGGAAGAAGAGTTTTATCCGGCGAGGAGCTCGCGCGTCGCGTTAGGCCTATTCTTTCTATCAAGCCATTTACATACCCTAGCTCGAACGATCACGCCCTGGTAAAAACATACATAGCACTCGAAAAGTCACTAATGGAAGACTGCAACATATCGTTGCGCGCAGCGGGAACCCCACTAGATATTTCTCGGCGCTTGTGGATTGCTGGCGCTGGCCGAATCGGTCAAATCCGAAGCATCATTCACGACGCAGCTTTCGCCGCTCTTTCCAAAGGCGAGCCAGGAATAACTATTGAAACCCTGCAGAAGGCCTACCATGAAAGCCCTCCAGACACGACCTTTTTGCGGAATGGAAATCCTTTCAGCTTGAGCCGTGAAGCGATCGAAATCGAAGCCAGAAAACACAAGATTTCTTAACACTATGTCACTCATCTTCTATCCCCGCCCTATCCCTGGAGAAAGCCTAGGCAGCGTGATGCTCAGGTCATGTGGAGCCCACTACACAACCCCAAAGATTCTCATGGCTTCACTAGGTCATCCTTTGCGTAGCATCCCGACCTTGATCCTTGAAACATTGAGGAGCCAGACCACGTATCTACACAAAGTAGCTGTTCTTGACGATCTATTCTTCGTAACACCCGATCTTAAAATGCTCATTGACTATCACTTTTCTGATTGGATGACGTATACCTCCGGGAAATTTTGCCCGGAATGTGCCAAATCTGGCCATCTTCCATGGCAACATGATTTCAACGTCATCGATACCTGCCTCATTCATCACTGTATTCTGGAAACCGAATGCAAGAACTGCAAAAGAGAATTCTCATGGAACCGGCGGGGACTGAACATTTGTGAATGCGGATATGAATGCGTTGATTCAACACCCGCATCAGACAATGCAATTTCGAGAGGAAAAATTATCGAGCAATGCATTGCCAACAAAAATCCCTCTGAACTCGAATCATTCCTAGAGCTAGAATCTATTCTAAATACCCGCTATGAATTGACTATCGACGAATACGATTCATTGATCACCTTTCTCAGGGGTTCCTATAAAACGTTTTCAGTACTAATAAGCACTACAGTTGGTCGACTAGCGTCGCTTCCGCTTTCCGCCTCATTAGCACCACTTCTCTGCTCAAAGATGAACCTCATCCGCTACCATGCGGCAAATATGGTCACCTCAAAATATTTCCGAGAACTCTCCCATCCAAGCGGATCCCCTTTGTCATCGTTCTGCTTGTCACGAGGAGAGATCAGATACGCAACCGGAGCAAATCCGAAAACCATAGATTGGCTATTGAAAATGCTGAACGCGAATCGGACAACCGATACAGAACGATCCCTTCGGGTATCATTCTACGAACTCGATCGATTCTATAGATCGATGAGACCACAATCTCAGCATAGAAATGGAAAATCACTGAAATTCATTTGCGCCGTCACCAAACAAAGTACGGCTGAACTTCTCGAAGACATTATCTCAGGCTCTCTCGCTGTGACTTATTTCCCAGAGAGCCGATCACTTTCTGACATTGAGGTTGACGCCAGCCATGTCATGGCGGGAGACGTACCAGCCGGATTCATGACGATCGACCAAGTATGCACACATATCGGAAGCTATCCGGATGCCATTCACAGCCTTAGAAGAAAAGGATTTCTCAAAGCCATTCGTGACAAAAGCAAGAACAATCGGCTTTTGTTTTTGGAATCCGATGTTGAGATATTCCACCAACAATTTGTCCTTATTGGAGAAATAGCAAACAAACGTGGAGTAAACCCAAAAGCCGTCAGTGAAAATCTCATCGCTAACGGGATAACCCCAGTATCTGGCCCCAAAATTGATAGGGGTATTATAAATTTATTCAAGAGATCCGATATTGTCGATCACGAATCGAAAACGTCCGCAAACAATAGCGGGTCTACTAAGCTTTCAGGATGGCGAAGTAAACCGGACGATCGTATCGACTCAGATCAATGGGTTAACAGCTCAGAAGCAGCTGAATATCTCGGTGTTTCAGTACAGCAACTATCAATTTTTGTATCGACTGACCTGTTAGTTATGGGAATCCCTTCTGACGTAACCTCAAAGAGAATTCGATACTTCCAGCGAGATTCCCTCTCCCGAACAAAAGCCTATGTAACGTCTCTGGTTAGCATCGAATCGCTAGCAAAATCCCTTGGTGTTACTATCGAAAAAGTTCACCAACGAGTGAGGTATCTCAGCGCTAAAAGATCTATTTTTATGGACGGTATTAATTTTATATCTCAGAGTGATTCAGAGACCGTTAGAAGGCATTTTGGTGAATACTTGGACGCCAATTCAGCAGCCTCCCTTCTAGGAGTAAAGTCGTCTGACATCAACAACTGGTGGCGCCTTGGATATCTGAAAGCACTTTCAGAAGATGACTCAGACTTCATTCCGTCACCTCGCCTTTATAAGCGATCGACAATCGTAGATTTTAACCGATCTGAACTGGTATCTCGTCGAAAATATGGCACAGTGAAACGTGGTCAAAAGCTAAAATCAAATCGGGAGTGAAGATTGAGTTACATTGCCTTCGACCCAATGCTTTCACAGATAAACTGCTAATTTCCGTCTAACGTTTAAAAGGCTTCAAGTAAGTACCGAACCTAAATATCAGCGCAGCGCAACACCAGCTGAACGCAGAAAAGCGTCCCTCCAGAATCTTCGCTAGAACGAAGCGAGCGATATGGCGATAGTTGCAGGTGGGCGAGACCACGCCAACTATCGCTCGTCGCCACCTCATCTCCGTCGGCAAGATTGAACAGATGCTGAGATCGCACCCGTACCTGATGCCCGCCCCTCAGTGCATCCGATTCTATCGCAAGTGGAGCAAGTGCCGAGTAGTCCTACTGCCACTTGATCGGCAACATCCAAACTGTTGACAAAAACCCGCTTTGTCATCTTTTACTTTACTTTTCATATACTTAATTTACATGGCGATGCAGAACAGATAACCTGAATCAAATTCGATGTGTCACTCAGGTTTAGTGGAAACCGTCATGTATCTGGATCTGGATGCGATGCAAGATCCTGCTCAGTCAACACCAAGAGCCACGGGCTGCCTCGCGGAGGATGCGCAAGGGCACATTGAACATGCACGCCAAACCATTCCCAGCAAGCCAGTACGTGCCGTCATGCATTGGCGATGGTGTGACGTATTTGACCTCGGTGCCATAGATACCCTTCGAGAGCACCCGTCCTTCACGTTCCTGCAAGCCGGCAAAGTGGTCTTCGATGACTCCGACAACTCTTTTCTTGGCAGCGACGTCATGACGACGAACTTTGTGGCGCTGCACGCAAGCGTCATTTTTGAAACTCGCAATACCCACTATGTATTGATCGGACAGGGAGAGCGCCTTGTGTTTCGCGATCCCGACCTACTTCCCAGGCCGAGAACTCACTGATGGTCGGTGATGCGCCAGCACTAAGACCGAGGGGATGACGGGGTGAGACGCCACGTTGGGAACCTGCTGTTTGATCTGCCGTTTGAAGCCTTGAAGAGGCCGGGAGCGCTCAGCGAACTCGGATGCTCAACGAGTGGCATGGCTGCCTTTGTGAAGTCCGCCGATACGATCGCGGATTCCCGCCCGGTTATGGCTATCGAGCAGTGGCAGTGGCTTGAGTTTCGCTACGCGAGAAAAGAGCTTGCCGAATACGAGCGCATCGGACTGAAGCCCATTTATCTCTGGTCTCCCCGGGTGGTTATAGATGGCACGGGGCGCTGGAGAGTCGGCGATTGGGTGCTGACCAGCGAGCTGAAGCAGTTACATGACAACTGCATCTTTGAAACCAAAAGCACGGTCTACGTAATGGCGGGGCATGGAATGCGAAAGATCATTCGATCCTAAATTAAACAGCGTGGATTTCGCGGCGGGATGAACTAGATCACCTCGTCGATGGCGAAGCCTTGCCTGAAAACTGAGAAAAACAACCACCCATGTTTGGGAGAGAACGAAATGCGGATATTTCTACAGTCTGATTTACACGTTGAGTTTGATCAGGATTTTTGCGATCCACCGCCCGACACCGATCTCATCGTACTGGCTGGCGATATAGACCATGGTTCGCTCGCTGCAGCAACGGCGAGGTGGTACCAGGCCACATCGGGCGCTCCAGTCATATTGATTGCCGGAAATCACGAATTTTACGGTAGCGATATCGAGCAGTGCTTTGCAGACATCCGTGACGAAGTCGCGCTCATGTCCAAGGTGCACTTTCTTGAGAACGAGACCGTCATCATCGACGGCGTCCGGTTCCTCGGATGCACCTTGTGGTCAAACTTTAAGCTGCTCGGCAGTGACCGCGCCGGCCGATTCATGGATAGCGCCAAGGACAACATCAGTGACTTTTGGTACATCAAACATAAAGGAAGAAGGCTTCAGCCCGAAGACATTGCAGAATGGTTTCGAGCATCCTACGAATGGCTAGACCGCGAATTGGCTAAGCCGTTCGACGGCAAGACCGTCGTCATCACCCATTTCTCGCCTCATCGAGCCGCCATTCATCCTCGCTTCCTTGAGCCAGATGCGGACAGTCTGACGCCGTACTTCAATTCCGACTGTTCGCAGCTAATGCGTCGCCATTCAATCGATGTCTGGATGTTTGGGCACACACATCAATCAGTCGACAAAATTGTCGAGCGAAACACGCGACTGGTCTCCAATCAACAGGGTTATCCCAGCGAAGCAGTGCGCGAAACGGGATTCGATCCGGAAAAAATTATCGAAATCTAATGCGGCGACCTCCCTATTCGATAGCCGATCTCTCGTCATCAAAGCCGGAGAATGTGACATGCACTCTTTGCTCATTAAGCGATTCAACGAGGACTTTCCTGAAGTTCTTGGACTGGACGAGAAGAGCGAGTTCCGGTGCTATTCCGGATGGGGCCTTCTTTTATACGGCTTCTTTCTGGACGCGACCGAATATTGTAGGAAGCATGGCGGCACAATCAGAATTCGTCAGATCAAAGAGAAATTCGGAAGACTGAGAATCTATTGCGCGTATGACGGTGGCGCTGAAATGGAAGCTGCGCCGGAATATGTTCCGGAAGCATTCGGAAGATTGCTGTCGTTTAGACCCTATCCGTCAAACAAAACCCTTTCGAGAATCATCGATTTTTATGAGATGGCATCTGAGCATTGCTGTGAGATGTGTGGAAGACCAGGTCACATCGATGATGCGGTGACATCAAAACTTCACTGGGTATCGACGCTCTGCTTTGAGCATGCCAACCTCATGATAGATGCGGAAGAGTCGGATGAAGAGGTTGATTTCAATGCCATCGAAGAACGGGTTTCGAAACACATTGAAAGTGAAATCATGGAACTGAAAAAAGCGAAGCAATAGCCCATGCGATGTCACTCATTGGATTCGAGTGTGTAAATGCCGACAAAAATGTCGCTTTGACATCGCAGCTTGGATGCAAGGGAAGTGATTGATTTCCCCAATTAATAAACCAAACAATAAATCCAAACTGTTTACAAAACCCTTATTTATCATAGGTTTACATTCACTCAAACTTTGACTACCATATTCATCGTAATGATCGATGCGGGTACGTAATCCTCATTGATACATGCGCAACGGCGCAAACCGACACCAACGCGAGACCGCCAGATGCACGACCACATCGACACCTTTACCTCCGGTGGCCAACCTTGTTCATACGGCTGCCCGCTAGAGGAAACCAAACACTGGATCGAATTGGCCCACAAGCTGAACCGCCGAAAACGCATCGTTGCCGTGAAGCATTGGAGCTGGTGGGATCTTGAGGTTACAGAAGAGGAGCTCAAGGAATACCAGCTGTCTGGCGACCAACCAGCCTATCTATATGCAGAGAGCGTGATTTCTGACTCGTCTGGCCAATTTCAGCCGGGCAACTGGGTTCGAACATCGCCGCTGCAAATGCTGCACGATGACGTGTTGTTCGAAACAAGAAATTCGATCTATGTAATGGTTGGCTCTGGAAATCGGAAGCAAGTTTCTGCGGCGTTTATTCTCAGCGTGAGGCCATGAATATGATCTCCTCCGAAGAAGCAATCTTAAAGAGAATTTCCAGGGATCCGCAGATCGCCGAGATTGTCGACGGCATCTGTAAGCATCTGAAATGGCTTTCGATTCGCGGGGCCGATAAGCGTGTCCGCACCATTATCGAATCTGCGAGCGAAGACTGTCGGGTAAAATCGGCGCCGATCGATCGTGAACAACCATCTGAGCAATGTGATGGGGAACGTTTTGACATTGAATCTACCGCCATCTCTGACGAGTCTTCTGACGAATTGGGCGCGGAGTGTGAAACTTCGAAAGGCATCAGATCTGCCCGAAAGCCGACTATCGCCCTATACGATCCTGCCCAAGCCAAGAAACAGCTTGAAGACGCGCTACCGAAATCAGAAAATTCCCTTGAAGAGCAACTTCGGCAGATGGCAATCCCAGGCTCTGAACAGCGAGAGCTATGGATCCCGCCTGCCGGAGCGGCCGCTGCATGCCGTCGGCTAATCGGCGAATTTCCCAATCTTTCGAGCGCGACCGTGCCAATCGCGGGGGCGATCTATCTCGCAGAACGCAAGCAACTGCCGATTCAATTGCCGAGATTGCTATTGGATGGCCCGCCTGGTTGCGGAAAGACCGAATTGATACGCAAAGTAGCTGAAATCCTGGAGCTGCCTATCGTCACCATTACAATGAGCTCTCTGCATGGCCAATTCGAACTGGCCGGCTGTAACCGGGCATACCGGGGCGCAGAAGCCGGGCGACTAATTAAATCGTTGATGTCATTGCAAGTGGCGAACCCGATCTATCTGTTTGATGAAGCCGAACTTGCCCACCCGATATACTACGGCCCGCTGCTAAGTTTTCTGGAAGACCCGTGGTTTACCGACGTTTTCTTTGAGATGCCCTTTCGGACGGAATTCGTCAATAAAATATTTATCACTAACAACGCCAGACGTCTTCTTCCCCCAATCACGTCAAGAATGATCTTCGCAGCCGCGCATCAGCCAAGCCCAGGAGAGATGAAAGCCCTAATACAACGGGTCTATAAAAATCTGATCATGACAAAGCGGATATTTTCAGACTTTTCAGAGCAACTAATGCCAGAGGTTATCGAAGTATTGCTGAAGGAATCGCTGCGCGGAGTACGTACACGCTTAGAAGCGGCACTTTACCATGCTGCTCATCGCGCACCGGACGCAGCCTCCCTGTCGATCACTCCACGAGATCTATGGCCCATTGAATCAGGTGCGTATTACGTGTTTCCAGAAAAGCGAGTATAGCAACGGGATAAAAGCCTTAACGAATGGAGAACATTGATATGTACGATCGCAAATCGATAGCGCACATCTAGCGATACTCTTTTTCTGCAGACGTCCAGTTTTCAAATAACGCGTTTACTTCCCTTCAAGCGGGCCCGTTTTACATATCGGCCCCAACCAAATACAGGAAGACGTCGATCAAACTACGATCGAGAGAA
Organism: uncultured Verrucomicrobiaceae bacterium; assembly: GCA_964638025.1. Classification (GTDB taxonomy): domain Bacteria; phylum Pseudomonadota; class Gammaproteobacteria; order Pseudomonadales; family CAMLJR01; genus CAMLJR01. The sequence continues at coordinate 86,255 of CAZWXW010000002.1, read as the reverse complement.
CAAAAGCAATGAATGCCGTTGAATTCTCTGAAAGATGGATCGCTGAGCACGCAATAGCACTGATCACAAAATATGGGGAGCCATTTCAAGTCGGTACGTTTCCTGGCTTTGCTCAGGAAGCCAAGGTAGGAGAGTTTTCGCTTGCTTATACAACCCCATTTTCTGGTTTCGAAGTATATCCAGGAGAAAAGATGTACATGGTTGATATATGGATAGACCGGAAGGTCTTTTCTTGCGTGTACAAAACGCTCGACGAGCTCAGTTCAACAAGGGCGCGAAAAGGAGCGTGGTTAGCGCGATATCGTTTGCTTCAATAACAACCAGGTATTAACGTTTAAATTAAGAGATAACTGTCATGCAGCAGAATCCGACGAATGATTAAATCGTTGCAGCTTCCAGAAATCAAAAGAAAGTCAGACTGATCGTCGAAAGATTGCAATGAGCGGCGCCGGCCCTGCTATCCGAATAGTCGATTTGCGACGAACAAGCATCCTGCATTACTTATCAGCAATAGAATCAGCATCTTTTATGCTGGATAGCTAACCGCCATTTTTCATCAGATATACTCAACCCCTCTTGATGAAGAATCTCACGCAAGAGTTTGTCGGTAATTTTATGGGGTATAAAAATCTTTCGCGTATGCGGATTGGTAAATCTGTACGTCCTTCCATGAAGAGTGTCAGAGGCTGGCTCAATCGCGCCACCAAGTTGACGAACTATTTCTTCAACATCTTCCTTGGAAAGATCCACAGTTATGAATTCGCTACTGAGTTAACTCTATATGGGCATTTACGTGCTGTCTTACCACGTCCCTCAATCTCTCTGGCCCGACCTCCATACCACCACTGTCTACAATTTTTAACCCCACCCTCTCACCTGCTCGAATTAGCGCATGGGAGATAAACAAAGAAGACAAGCCATCAGCTAGCGCAGCATATATTTGAGTAGGCTCTTTAACATACACATGCAATCCGGGCACATCTTTTGACGTGGCATAATAGCCGTCCTCTCGACTCCTTAAGTCAAGAGAATAGCTATTTCGTTTTGTCAGCTTTACGTCCATCTGAACACATCTTCCATAGAAGAAATATAAAGTCAAGCCACCGATCAGCAGTCGCAGGCATAGACTAAACCTCGATTATGAGTCTAGGCCCCCGATCACCTGGCGTCCAGAAGCCAGCGCCGCAGAAACGCTCCCTTTTAGGGCATTCACCACGTTCTTTTCGACCTCTTGGACTCCTCTAAAAAAATTGGCTTTTTGCAGACTAGACGCAGCCCGGTAATCTCTAAAAAAAGAAATGATTCCATCTACTTGCGTGCTATCTAACAAATATAAGTTGGCTTGAATATGGAGCTCCGACAACAAAGGGGGAACCTCAATATTGCCCAACTGCTGATCACTTAAAGCAATTATTGCGCCCCCTTTCGCCGCCTCCAGTAGCTGGAGCAAATTGCCTTCCGTTTTCGCCAAATCCGCAATTCTAAAGATATTTCCTCCTTCAATAAGGTAACCAATGACGCCCTTTCTTTGTCCTCTATGTATCTGCGCTCCTTCGTCTCTGCACCGCGCCTCAACGCTTCAATGACCATAAGCCCAAGAAAGCCCAGCAACGCGCCAATACCCGTCTGCCATTCCTTGAGAAACCCGTACAAATATTTGATCCTACAGCGGCAATCCATCGACTCCGTTACCACTAGAGGGGTTACTACAAAAAGCAGCAGCAAAATTGCGGCGTATATTGATATGGCCCACCACACGCCTCTTTGTGGACTGAAGTGCTTATTCGCAGGTCGAAAAGTTGCCATACGCCCCCTATAAAATGATTGCTAATATTCCCTAAACCTTCTCAAAAAAGAACGCTCTCTATCTCTCACCCTAGCTATCCGATTCGCTACATTAACCGCGGACTCGAAAGCCGAGTGCTACTGAACGCGGGAGGAGGTCGGTCTCAGGATGTTGGTTCAGATATCAATATCTACCCAGACCATGCCGTGGTCAGAGCCTGCGTCTTCAGGGCGAGCCAGCTCGGCAAAAGTCTCCCACTTCACGGGGCGAACCCCTGGCCACATTCCCTTCCTAAAAACACCTCCACTTTGGACGCGTTCAAAGAGGTCTGGCGAAAGCAAGATGTAGTCGAATTTACTGGAGGCCGTGCACCCACCAAATGTCCCGGGATACCCACCGTCATCAAAATTCGGATGTTGGAAGACATCCCTCAGATCCGTGCCCGCCATCAATGGTGCCAGTGGATTGCTCCCAGGGGTATCGTTGAAGTCACCAACAATAGCGATGTGCCGTATTCCCTGTGCAATCCGTGCCTCGTATATAGCTCGAACCTGCTCCGCCTGAAGTCGTCGCTTGGCATTCGACTCTGCCTGACCCCCGTATCCCTTGCTCTTTAGGTGATTGACCAATACGAGAAGCTGTTCTCCTGAGGGCAGTGAGATATGAAATTCAGGACAATCTCGAGAAAAGACTGTCTTTCCATCAGCCATATCATCGACATGGCTTTGCATCATGCCGATGGGAAAACCTGCCCGGCTCAATATTCCGACATCGATGCCGCGCGAGTCGTTTCCATCGATCAGCATGACATGGCGATAAGGTACACCGCCCAACCCGCCAACAATCTCGGTATTGAAATCTGCCAGCGCCGGACGATTTTCGGCTTCGATGACCGCTAGGATATCGGCGTCGACCCCCATCAAGACCCTGGCCGTATTTCGCATTGCCTCTTCATCGACGGGCGCCTGAATAAGATCCAGTGATCCCACCCAGTCTGTTCTGCCTTCAGCAACGATTTCGATCCCACCACCTGCGGGACGCTTAAGCAGGCTGCCCCGGTTACGACGCAAGATGACGAATTGACCCTTGTCTGACTTCTCGAGCCCAAGCTCAATCATGAGCTGCGCGATCTTCTTCCGCCTAGTTGGGGTATAGCTAGCCTCTCCCAGGAGCGAATTCAGTTTGGCGAACTTTTCGAGAATGGGTTTACCTTCCTTCCATGTTGGAAGGTTGAGGGCTTTGGCCCGACTAAAGAGGTTTTCGACGTTATAGGTGGCGAGGCGCATTGACATCATCCATGAGGCGGCAATACAGCATGATAAAATTATTTGGCTTGGGTTCTACCCGTATCCACAGACGGTTTAATAACGACTGAAAAATTATGATCCTGTGTTGCAATACTACGCCACATTCTCACCTACTCGAAAGTGTTGGAAAGAAATCCCCCTCCAGCCAAAACTAATACTTATATAAAATATTAAGAACTACCAACAAATCGCCTTCACAAAATCGCCTTTTACATAATCCCATATTTGAATCTGAGGAATGACCTTCGGGAGTACACATCGGCCTAGTTCGATGGCAAGCGATACAGGTAACGCTGGAAATACATGCAACCTAGCAAGGCGTCCGTGCTGTTGATGGAGTTCTGCTTGGAACGACTTCCAGGCCATTACGAACCTCTGGATAACCTCTTCGCTATCTACTAAAGCCGGGGATGGACGATTAACGGTAAATGTAGCCAATGAGATCCCCGGCAACGCACGATTGATATCCTCCCCTTTCACTACCCCCGACATACTAAAGCTAATTGCCAGCTCGTCAGAAGACAGCTGGTCTGGGATCACATAGGAAAAATCGGGGGCTTCAGTCGGACTATCTGACCAGCTCCAACGATCCAAGGGCTCCCGCTGCGGCTGGTGCACACTAACCGGGACTCGATCACCAATCAATGCGCCGATGTAAGCCAAGGCCGGAATCTGAGCTAATGAAAACAAGTCAAGATGATGAATATTTCGGTCATTCACGCGACGCAAAAAGCTTCCCATCGTGTCATCAATGTGGTGCTTTACTGCTTCCCAATACCGAGAGTCGCTTTCGCTGAACGGAATTTTGTTCAGATCAAGAACTTCTTCGTCGTAAGAAGGGAATCGCATGTAATCTGTCTTTTTTAATACAGCGGCTCGGACGAGATTTGTCGGGATAGAGGTTGGCGTTTTATTTACGCGTCCGGTCACGATAAAGGGAACACTACGCTTTACATTGGTCGCGTCATACAACCGCTGTACATGTAACTCATGATCTCGTTTCATGCTTTGAAGAACGGCTTCGGGATACTCTGATGCGTGCATCCCATCGTCAATTGTCTTGTGGCATCTAGCACAACACAGGATAAGGTTATCCGGATCTTGCGCAAGTGCTTTAGAACGCTCTGGATCGCCACGCGGCCCATTCACACTATCGCCAACAATATGGCAAAACTGACCAAGAACCACTTTTTGACCAGTCAAAAAATTCCTGTTGATGTTTTCATTGCAGCCACGAAACTCGCATCGTCCCCCAGATGAGATCCAGAGTTCACGACGGACATCAGCGGGTATATACGTGTTAGACATCCAATAATTCCCAGTTCCAATGCCCAATACATTCAATACTCTTTTTCTTAACGCCAATCCAAAGCCCAATGGCATCGATGCCAACAATGACAAACAGCAGCCCTTGTCCCGGATAAAGATCCTTCCGCAATGCCCGCCTCCAATCGTCCATGTCAATAGATGAGGGGGTGGGCACAGCTTCTGGGTGGGTATGCCATAAGCCAAGATAGGCCCCGGTTTGATCAGTCTTTTGCCAATAGCGCCTCGCTTCCCGGTGATGCCTCCCTGATCGAAAAAAGCCAAACCGACTTTGTCGATCGCCCTTTCCTGGTAGTGTCAGCGCTTCTATGACACCGGCACCGTCTGAATCAAGTAGCTTTCCCAGGAGAACACCTCCTGCCTCGGGGGCACACGCCGAAACTTGACGACAACCATATAGCGCGCTTAACACCTCTTCTGAGATAGCAACCTGCCAATGGGATTTTGTCGTCAAAATTAACCGTTGAGTGGACTTCAGGAATTGCAGCATGGGCAATCGCTATGTATGACATCTGCATCGTTTGCTCGCAATCCCTGCAGACATCTTGTGTGCCAAGACGTCACTTCAAGCCCCTCCGCTAGAGCTGCAGATGGATCGCCGACCCAGCATCGATAGCCCGTGGCTCCTTCGATGACTACCTTGCTGATCAAAAGCGCAGTTTCAATTGCATTTAGTGCTGTATAGGGCATGAAGCCACCACCACAGCCCGTGAGGTTTCGACTCACAGCTTGCCCTGACTTCAGAAAGGCAACACGCATATCTGGCCGAGATCCGCCTACATCGGTGTACAAGCATTCCAGGCAGCCTTTGACACCGGTCTGGCTGCTCATCACATGGCCGCCTAGTCCAAGCGGTTCCAGCCAGCCAGAAACCAATCGCTGAGGCCAACGCTCACTATGAGCTAGACGCACTATGTGTCTCTCGATGGCCGGTTTTCCGGTGGTTAGAACAATAGTGTCACAACCTTCTCGTCTTCTCGGGTCTTGTAGCCACTCTTCAGCGTTTCCCAGAAATGTCTGCACAACCAGACCGGTGCGCTTTGACACTAGCTCCTGCTTCAGCGCCTCTACTTTCGACCGTCCGACGCTTGGGCTACCAAGTAAGTGGCGATAAATGTTGTCATAACTAAGTGGCTCATCATCGATCAATATCAGTTCATCTATGCCACCTAGAGAAAGCTGCTCTGCAACCCGACTCCCGACAGATCCGCATCCAATAACAGCGACACGTTGTGCGGTTGATTCAGTGCCCGTTCTTGCCAGTAGGTAATTCCGCCAAGCCCGTTGAACAGCGAAAGGCTTTATTTGATCAAAGCGAAATCCACGGCCGACAATGACTGTTTTAAATGTGATCCCAAAAAGGGCCTCACCGGTAGGGCGTGGTTGGGAAAATAGGAGTATGTGATGCCCTTGCTGCTGGCTAATGCGTAATGCGGTAGAACCAGCGGTATGGATGGCGTTTTTGATCCAAGTGTCGCCCAGCGGTTCACCATTTGCAGGTGGAAGAATTGCTGATGCCAACGCAAAGTAGTGCGCCTTCCTTCGTGTCCCGTTAAGGCTGCTGCTTGCCCCATTGTCAATCCCAAGCAACACCATTTCCCGATGCTTCTTAGCTTTTCCTTGGTTCGGATCAAACCGAGCATATAGATGCTCGGTCGAGGGTTGAACAGTCAGCGGAACAAGGCGGCAGCCTGGCAACGTTCCCCAGTACCCTTCGAATTCATTCTCCAGATCTTTGAAATCGCCTTGTTCAGCCTTCTGAAAAGAACTATCCAGAACAGCGATGGCTCTTTCAACCGCATGAGCGATCACATTTTCCCAGTTTTCAGGATCGAATCCTTCTCCTTCATGGTCTGAGTAGCAAACCTCCCCTGAATGGCTGACGTGGCCAAAACCCACTCCTGCCGAAGCAGGAACGAGAAATATTAAGGGCATTTCCGTCAGCGGTATTCTGAAGTCAATGCTCAGCCTCCACGGTCGAATACCAGAACCACAGATAACGAGCGAATTCTTTCCCTGAGATAACGCTAATGGAGTTTCTGGCACAGCATTGACTGCCGCAAGTGCAGCAGTCAATGCTGTTGCGGACACGGTATCCATCAAGCAGAGGATCCAGTTCCCACCACAGATGCGTGTACTTTGGCTGCTTTAGAGTCCTCCGCCTCAGGCACCGGAAAGGCCTTTCCGAATTGTTTGGTGAGCGCTTTGCACGCTACTGCCTCTTCGGGTTCAGATTTGGCATCAGACAAGGCATCACGCAACTCAATGAGCTTTGCCTTGAGGTCTCCCATCTGGATCTTGGTCAAACTTCTCAACAGGTCACCATGGGGTGTGACTGGGAGAGTTATTTTAAGGCGGTAGACCAACTCGCCCTCATGCATGCAAAGCGACCACTGGTTAATCATAGTGTCCAGTAGACGTTTCAATGCTTCGAGATCGTCATACTCTTCGGTGAACCAGTCTTTGTAGGGGCTAAACCAATGGTAGGCCGCTACTGTCAGCGCAATACTGAATACACCCTTGTGGCTGAATTTGAAGTCACGCCAGCGTTTCAGATATCGGATCACGCGACGATACTGCGCCCGATCATCATCCTTGTGCTTGTTCACGATAGCGTCACAAAGACCTTGGGGATCTGAGTCCTCCCAGAAACGCAGTTCCTCCGAAGAGTTCTCCTTTCCTTTTGCCAGGCGAAGCTTCCCATCAGACCCGGTCACGTAGAGCGCCAAGTCGACGTGATACTTGATGTCTTCGCCTTTGATATAGCTGACCGTGACACAGCTCCGCCGAATATCCACGGTTCTATTTGGATGAGACAGCGCATCACGAACTGTCTTTTTAAGCCCCACCGGAGCTTCTTTCTCCGGAGTGCTATCGAAGACCACCCCGACGTCGATGTCATAGTCACCATCCAAGGGCAAGGTACCCGTGCCCATGGCGTAACTGCCTTGATTGAACGATCGCAGGACTACCGGGGCGTCTTTCGGCAACTTGTCCTTCAGATTCTGGATAAGGGTGTCACGCTTGGATCGTAGCGTGGCGTTTTCATCCAGATCGTCCAGCTTGATGGCTTTGTGAAAATCTAGAAAGTAAGTATGCAGCTTGGCCACGATGGCTTCCCCATATGCAATAAACACAAGATATAGGGGGTTAGATTAGGAGTGGGTACGACATAGATGCCACGCGCCCTTCGACAGCCCCTACAGCAAGCCGGACTTTACCTGATATTTTGTATCTTGCAACTACTTTTTATCATGTCATTTTTAAAATGACATGGTATTTAGTATAACTACGGCTATGATGGGCAGATCCAACTTGAGGCTAGTAGATGAGCGACCACCGAGACATCCAACTAGAGCGATTGTTTTACTTAGAGTTTCTAGCCCTTTTTACGGGGCAAGTGAGCCGAAAAGACCTCGTTGTTCGCTTTGGGATTAGCGAACCCGCAGCGACCAAAGACCTTTCCTTGTATTCCGAGCTTGCACCAGGTCGACTTCAATACGACCTTCGTCAGAAGTGTTACATCCTTGCTGAGGACAAGCCTTATTTCACCCATGACGTCGAGCAGTCACTCTATGCTTTGGCTGGAGAGCGTGCGATTGCTATCAATTCCGGCCATGCTAAGCGCCTTCCAAGCTGGGTAAATTGTGATATCAAGCGGGAAATTCCTTTACTCCTTGCCGCCACAATTTCCAGGTGCATTTATCAAGGCCGCAAGCTCATTGCGGACTACGCATCGCTGAGTAGCGGAGTAAAAAAACGAACCCTCTCCCCTTTGGCCTTAGTAAATGACGGCCTGAGATGGCATGTCAGATGCCTCGATCACGATCACAACACGGATGCGTTCCGCGACTACAACCTTGCACGCTTCGGCAAGGTGAGCATAGGAGAGGTTGGCAATGTGAGCCTTGAAGACGATCCAGCATGGATGAATGAAGTCACTCTTAAGCTCATTCCACACCCCAACGCGGAACACCCAGAAACAGTCAAGATGGACTATGCCATCAACGAAGAAGCCAAATTCGTGACCCTGAAATCATGCCTCGTGGGTTATTTCCTGCGCCATTGGCATATCGATTACTCAGACACCGGAACGGGTGACCCTAGAGCTCAGCAGCTTTTCTTGGCTAATAAACAAGAGCTTTCTGAGCAAGGTGTTCCAGCCTGGGCGTTTAGCTAGATCGGCATCGGATAAATTGTAACTGCAGGAATCCACAGATCGCAGAAATCGTTGACGGCATCTAAAACGGATTCCTATTCGCGGCGCAGAATCCGGAGAGATTAACAGCGACAGTTTTCATCCGATGACGTTTGCCGCGCAGTAACTTACTAGGCGGCGAATACATTATTTTTCACTTAGGTCACTGGTAAACTTCCATAAGTAGCATGGCCTGATGTCAAATAAATCTCTATCAAGGAGAGCAACATTGGCGACTGGAATTGTTAAATGGTGGAACAAGGAAAAGGGCTTTGGCTTTATTACATCGACCTCCGGTGAAGACGTTCTCGTTGTCAGCGAAGATATTCAGACTGAGGGATTCCCTTCGTTAGAGGATGGAGCTTTAGTTGAGTTTGAAAGAACTATTACGAACCGCGGTAATCCAAGGGCTCAAAATGTACGCGAACCTGGAGAACCTTTAGATTCAAGCTTGCTCGAACGCCACTTGCCAAATCCGTTCATTCAGACCTTCTCTGCGTCCTCCGTACGAGAGCTTGAATATGAAGCCAATGAGCGAGCTTTAACCATGGGCCTAACCATTCGAAGTGTTTCGGTTACAACAGCCTTGGATGATGAAGGTTATTTAATGACAGTGGTTTTTGAGGAGTAATCAGCCTTATATTGAATTTCGCATGTATCGAAGATTTTATTTTCTTCCTATTTCGATTTGTGAACACAGTATCACTAGGCGTATTCACAAATCAGGGTGAGAACATCATCGATAAAGCGACCTTCAGCCGGATCGGTGCCGTCGCGTAGATATCCTGGCAGCATCTGTTGAAATTCACTGCGGTCAGCCGGCAGGAACTCCAGTAACGCTTCAAGCATGGCCGGGCGAAGAAGGCGGCGATTATCTGGCGTATCCGGTAGAGCTGGACGAATGATTTCCTGGTCGAGGTATATCAGTTTGTCGCGCAGGCCCGCAGAACCTTCGAGAGTGATTTTCTCGGAGTGTTGACTCTGCTCTTCTTCGACACGTTGAATAGCCTCTTCTTCTGGCTCCTCGGCCGCCTCGTCAACTGAAGTCACAGTGCGCAATGCAGCGAGTTCCTGCAAGATCGGTTCAAGCTGCATCCGAGCATTTCGGAACCAGTCCACCGACCAGATACGGCGAATACGCCAACCGAGTTGCTCTAATACGCTCTGGCGGAGTCGATCACGATCTCGTGCAGATTTCGCAGAATGGTAAGCCGCACCGTCGCACTCGATACCCATTAGGTAACGGCCTGGCTGACCCGGATCACGTACGGCAAGGTCGATAAAGAATCCTGCCACCCCGACTTGGGGCTCACATTGGTAGCCTTCGCGCTCCAGAGCCTCGATGACAGAAATCTCAAAGTCACTATCCGGTGGCTTTACACCCTCACGAATATGGGGCATACGGCCGGATTCGGCGAAGTGGAGGAAGTCACGTAAGGCCTGCACTCCCCGGCTTGACGTGCTCGTAATTAGCAGGTCGTTGGCGCTGAAGGATGCGAATACCTGCATGCGCTTCTTGGATCGAGTAAACAGCACGTTAAGGCGGCGCCAGCCGTCCGCGCCATTAATAGGGCCAAAGCGCTGCGGCACGGTACCGCCCACTTCCATTGGGCCGTAGGTGGTAGAAATGTAGATTACGTCGCGCTCATCGCCTTGAACATTTTCTAGGTTTTTAACGAACAGGGGCTCGTCAGATTGGCTATTTCTATCGAGAGCTTCCTGCAACACTGGGCTCTGTTTAGCTAGCTGCTCTAGCATCCGCTCAATCTGTTCGGCTTGCTTGATGTTCATGGCGACGACGCCGAGCGACTCCTCTGGGTTGTGCAGCACATGCCGCTCGATAGCTTTGGCGACGATTTCTGCCTCTTCGATGTTGCGCTGCTCGACAAAGCGGCCACGAGAAACCCGAACAAACTTGACACCAAATTCGCTCGACTCACGATGAGGCGATGGGTAGACAACCAGATTTCCGTCGTAGAAGGCTCTATTTGAGAAAGCAATCAGGCTTTCGTGTCGTGAGCGGTAGTGCCAACGTAGTCGGCGCAACTTAAACAAAGGCATCGCTGCCTCAAGGATGCTCTCAGAATCCTGAGCCAGCGAGATATCTTCGTCATCCTCACCATCATCCCCGCCTTGGCGAGAGAAAAAGCTGGTCGGTGGTAGCTGCTTGGGGTCACCCACAACAATTAGTTGGCTGCCACGAGAAATTGCGCCCAAAGCTTCTTCCGGGCGCATCTGGGAGGCTTCGTCCATCACGATGATGTCGAAATGCACCTTTCCCGCTGGCAAATATTGAGCAACGGCCATGGGGGACATCATGAAGCAAGGCTTTAATCCTTGAAGCGCTTCAGAAGCACGCACCATGAGCGATCGGATTGACTCATGGCGAGTCTTTTTACTCGCTTCGTGTCTCAGCAATGCAAGCTGGGTAAGCTCTTTCACTTTTCCCGTGGCATATCCGTCTGGAACCTTGTGCTGATCTATCTTCGACGCCAGTTGCTCACGCTGTAGTTTAATTAGCTGATTATCGATCTCTGCAAAGCGTGCACGAATGGACTCTTGATCTTTGCCTGCAAATTGTCCGAGTGATGGACTCTCTTCAAGTATCTTCTTGGCCCAGATATCCAACAAGCCCGCCAGGCAAGCATCTTTTGCCTTGTCGGATGAAAGGCTCTGACTCTCGACAGCAGAGATCACCGATTCGAAGCCGAGGTCGGCTAACCGTTTGCGTAGACGACGGTATTCCAGCCAATGCTCAAGAAGATTTTCACTTTGATATGCCCATTGCAGGCGCTTACTTGTATCGGTGATATCGCTCTTGTCTACATGCTTCCACCAGAGTTCTGCCTCAATTTCGGCGTTTGAGAAAAACTCATTAAGTGATTTTTCCCAGCTACCCAGTGCATCTGAAAGTTGTCGGCCTTGAGCATTCCAATCGCCGACCAGTTGTTCGGCTTGTTTTGGGGTGCAGGCCGCAATCTGTTCCACCAACAGATGTCGTATAGGTAAGTTAATGATTGGTCGAATGTATGACACCGTGTGGTGCCAGGCGATCAATCGACTACGCTCGTCTGCAAGGTTGTCGATGCGAGGAAGCTCTTCTCCGTCCAAGCAGCTGAGAAGCTCAGCATTGTTTTTTTGTGCGGAAGCTGTGTCCTGCCAGCTTTCGACAGCCTGTGCTAGTGAGTGCACTCGACCCATTGTTGGGTCTTGTTCACGTATAAGCGGCAAAAGATCATTTAGTGCGCCACCAAGCTCCTTGATCAGCCTCATGTAAACGCCATTAGGCGAAAGTAAATCATCATGTTTTAGCTGATGATCATCTAGTGGTAATGAGGCTTCTAGCTCAGTTCGGTGGGACGACACATCTGAAAGATACGCTTTTAGGCTGTTGGCATCGCTAAGTATGCGCTCAAGAACTTGGGGGCTTTCGCGAAGAAGGTACTCCGCAATCCAAACATTGCCTCCGAAACCACGGCCACATTTGTCGCGCAGCAATCGATACCAGCTACGCAGGGCGATCAGGTCAGATATTTTAGTTTCCAAGTGATGGAATTGGTCGCCGAGTGCCTCTTTGAATGCTTCATTTGTTTCGAGGCTGTAAACGCCCTTTGCGTAAGCAACGCAGTCCGGCAAGGTTCTAATTGCTTCTTTGAGCTTTATACCTGGCCTCGCTATAGAGAGAACCCCTGCCCTGGCTGATCGCCAGCTACTATTAAACCAACGAAAGATTGAGGTGTTTTCGAGAACGCGCTCGAGATCCTCAAGCTGAGTGTGGCCGGGCATCTTATTGAGATTGAAGGCCTTGGCGGATTGCTCTTGGAGCTGCTTAGTTCGGGTAATTAGTTGACTGAGTTCTGGTAAAACTCTATCCAATGACGAATCTTCAAATCGCTTGTCCCGAAGTTCTGCCAATGCAAATGGCATTTTCAACAGAATTTCTAATAGTAGCTGAAGTTGCTCAACGCCTTGCTTGTCTGTTCTGAGCGATGGTGTATCCGCTGATTTAGATATGAACTGTATGAGAAGCTGAGATTTAGGCGCTCCCTCAATGAGCTCCTTCGCTTTCTGGATCAACTCCAATAGCGTATTCAGCTTTAGGCTGTCGCTGTCATTGTGTCTCCTGATATGAATGCAGGATGTTTTAATCTTCTCTAGACCTTGAGGAGAAGCAATAACATTTGGATTCAAGGAATTCGACAAGATGGATTGCTGATCCATCAGGTAATTCATGCCATCCAGCCATGCCTGAAGTGCATTGCAGCTAGAGGCGTCCAGACGACTTATCAAGGCCCAATCTTCGTCGCCCTTGGGCAGAGGCACTGTTGATAATGCGATTGATAACTTCTCGAGGTCGGCTGGAGAAAACTGCGTAATTACGGGCGCTTTAAGCTGATCTGCGACTTTGGCACGAGCCTCTTCAAGCCCACTCAGCGCGGCTATCGCTAGCTTTAACTGAAGGAGAATATTCGATCGTTCCTGCCCGCTAATGTGGGTTTTTGTACACCCGAACCATGGGTGCGTTTCAAGCCGACCTTCATGCCCGGTCTCTTGCGCTGTTTTTTTGTAGATATGGGCGTAATACCCAGCCTGCTCGATTACTTGGCTTCTATCCAAGTTGGCGGCGTTAGATGGATGAAAGTCTGCTGGGCGTATACCTAGGCTTTCACGATAGCGTGTGGCCTGCATCAGGACTTGATGCGCCGTCAGGCCGGTATTTTCATAGGGTGTGTGTAGTTGCTGAACATGATCATTAAGCTTTTGCTTCAGGCGCTCATAGTTATTGATCAATTCCATTAATTGGGTGGGTGACCCAAAGCATCCTCGTATGCTAATGCGATGGCCAATGCTGGCGGCCACGGTGCTTTTTTGGCTCTTATGGCTGTGAAGCTCTAAGCAGAAATCCCCAAGCCCTGCACGCCCAAGTCGATTTTTAACAACTTCTAATGCTGCTCGCTTTTCCGCAACGAATAGCACTTTTTTGTTTTTCGCTAGTGCCGCGGCGATCATGTTGGTGATGGTTTGTGATTTTCCCGTGCCTGGTGGCCCCTCGATTACCAAGTCATCCCCATTTATCACATCGACAAGTGCACTGTGTTGTGAGCTGTCGGCATCATCTATCAGTGGATAGTTTTGATGCACATCCTGGAGTTCATCGATGTTGTGCTCAGTGCTGAATCCGTCTCCCGGCGTTCCATCTGATTCGAAACCCCCCAACCCTATCAGGCGTTTAACCAGGTTATTTTTGAGCAATGCTTGATTCTTTCCTGGCTCTAAATCCAGGTACATCATCAGCTTTCCGAACTCGAAAAGTCCGAGTGTTGAAAAGCGGTGCAGCTTCCATTCCGGCTTCGCCTCGAGAACGGTCTCACGCACCCGAGTGAAATATTCCTCAGGCAACAGGCCTTCACTGATTTTTGGTAGTGCGATACCGAAATCTCGACGCAGCTTTTCCCGGAGCGAGAGATTGGTCAGAATATCTTCGCCGGTATATATAACTTCATATTCAAAAGTGGCCGTTCTAGGGTTGAGCTTTCCTTTCTCAAGTCGAACAGGAAGCAGCATAAGCGGGGCAAGTCGGGAGCTATTTTTGCCGGCTACCGATTCATCCCATTCAAGAAATCCAATTGCCAAATAGAGAATATTGGCGCCGGTTTCATCCAGCGACAAACGTGATTGGGAATGCAGATTCTGTAACCTTGCTTCCAGTTCACTGGGGTAGTACAGGGTTTGGATGGCATCATCAGCGTGCTTGTCACTGGGCGTTGCCGTCCCAGATGGCAATTCGTAGCTGGTTTCCAAACCAAGAAATTGTGCCCATGTCTCTGCGGCTGGAGGTTTCCTGATCTCGGTGACGCTACCTGTCTTCTCGTCAAATTTCAGGTAGCCCTGCTCGATCAACTGACGCTCTGTTGGCTCGGGAACGGGCGCGAAGCGCATCGCTTGATCAGCTGTTAGGGATTCGAAAAGGTGGTCGGGGAGCTCGTCTATGATTCGGGCAAAGCGCTTCGAGCGGGCATGTGAAAAATTTAACAGACGGTTTCTGGCACTGAGGTCAAGGAGGCGACTGCGAAGCTTTTCCAAACTAGCCGGACTGTCTACGCTGGGCTCATCAAGATCGTCCCAGATGGGAGCCTCATCTATCTCTGGCTGGGCTGCAGGCTCCCATGCATGGTCTAGACGGTACACGGAGCCACCTCGACCGCTTCCTTTATATAGTGAGCCGTGTGCGATTAGCTCCTCCCGTATTGACCAATAGTCTTCGTCGGAAATAGCGAACTCATGGAGCTCCGCTTTCTGTTCGAGACGCTGCTTGAGCGTCTTATTGCCCACTGCGGTACCGTCTCCTGGAACTAGATCGAGTATCCAATCCCTTACTAATGTTCTTTCGTTGATCGTTAAGGGTTTGCTAGCTGGCGATTGCGCCGTCATGTTTACTTCATCCATTAAGGAAGCGAGAAACTAGGCATGTCGAGCTTGCCGAAACATGGCTGACGGGGACGCGCGAGGGCTTGGAGTATGTTTAAGGCACTATGGTGCCACTTGAAGCCGTCCCTGGGGCATGCGAACAAACTGTGACCGTGATCACTTTAAAATAGCTGGCTGACCGGACGCGGTAAAGTATGGCCGCTTAGTCCAATTGACATCACTGTGATCAATTCGACCCCGGTTACGATCAAAATATGACCAATCAGTGCCTCGAATCGTTACATAGGCAGATGCGACGTCAACAATTCGGCACCGGCAAGATTCTTCAAAAGCCGATCGATTATTAATTGGCTAGGCGCTAAATTCGCGTCCAGTACACATTACCCACCCAATTGAGATCAGTACTGCTGTCCCTTCGGACAAAGGCTTTGTTCTATCCATTTAATGGCCAGCCCGCGCACCAAGTATCGCAAAATTGGCGGTAGAAAACCCAAAACACACGCCCTAGATATAGGCACAATATTCTAAAAAACCACCAGATATTGTGTTTTTCAGGGCGCCGAATTTGAGGCTCAGCAAAATCTCATCACTAAGCAGATTTGGTTCTCGTCTTTAAATTTAGTCAGTACTATAAGACATTGATTTTACTGAATGGCGATCTCGCCTCTAACTAGTGTCAATGGTCACCCATTTCTCGTTCGGCGCCTTCGCTCTGAAGCAACGCCGGAGCAGATTCTCAGCGACCCTGGTCATTGCCAGGCCAGGGTCGCTGTAGTGGAAGCCTTTACCATTACGCGCCTTGATTCGGCTACCTCTGCCGGATCACGTCAAGGCAGCGAACAAATTCCGACAACTCTTTTGCGTTCAGTTTTTGTTTGAATGAATCATCGGTTTCCTGGACTTTCCTCTCTGCCTCGACAATGGCCTTTTTTCCCTTCGCCGTCAGATACAACGCGTGACGGCGTCTATCCACCAGAGATTTACGCCGCTCGATCAGTCCGGCGCTCTCCAGCCTTTCCATGATCGCCATCGTTGTTGCCCGATCGAGATTCAATGCCTCACCGATCAACCCTTGAGACAAACCTTCATTCTGCGCAACCAGCGCGAAGAGACTGTACTGAATCGGGGTCATTCCCACATTCTGGATAAAGACCTTGTAGATCGCGCGCTCTGCCATGCGCAGGCGAAAGCCCAGTTTTCTCTCGAGGATGCTGCGATCTACAGGTTTTTCGGTTTTATCGGTCTTGACTGGCGCTTTGACAGATTTGGTTAAGCTTGAGGTTCGCGCCATTGGCACTTCCTTTCTAGAGATTTTGCACACAAGGCGGTAGCTGAAGGCGGGAAGTCTCGGAGAGATTTCAATCTCTGTCCAGCGTCTCGATATTTGGTCGGTGCCCGCTCCAGTGCCACCGCGATGGGCACTGGAGCGGCTTCGAGGAGTTACGCACCGCCCGCCTCCAACAGGCTGATAGATGACAAATGATGGAGATCGTGCAGGATCTCCTGATGCGCCGGCACCATGTTGGTGGCTGTCGCGATAGGTTCACCGGTGCCGAGGTTGCGAGCGTAGCGCGGATGGGCACCGCTGGCGATGATCAGCCGCACCTTGTGACCTCGCTTGAACCGGTACGCCGTTGGCCAGCAGTCAATGGTGATATGGCGCACGCCCGACGCATCGGCTTGCGGTCTTCCGGGTCGCAGACGCAAATAGCCGTCCAGAACCTGCATCGATCGTCCCTTGGCATCGACATCGGAAAAACAGACGTAGAAGTCTGTGTGCTCGCGATCCGAGCGTATCGCCAGGTTCACCGTCACCGGCCCGACGACATCGATATCACGCTCCAGCGGGTCACTGGTAAACAACACGGTGTCGCTTCGACTTTCGAGTGCGCTCATATCGCGCACCTTGCCCCCGCCCATGACCATCGGTCCGTGCACGGATGGCGTCGGATCGAAGGGATCATAAACGTAGCGAGTCAACCCCTCTTCCGCTCCAGGTTGAGCCACATCGAGACGGCCTCCAGCGCGGAGATAAAACTGGAGCGGGCGTCCATTCATAGGCGGCCACGAAGGATAGTCGCGCCACTCGCCCGCGCCCTGCAGATAGAGCCGAACCCGGCTCCGGTTGAGATAGGGGTGTTCGCGCAGAGTCAGCGACTTGAACAGCGTAATCGCCTGACGTAGACCATCGACCATACCGCCCAGCGCGGCGTGTCCCCAGGGGCCAATCGTTATCCAGGCAGGCTGACCCGCTGCCTGTCTCGCTTCGAAATCACGCAGCTGGAACGGCAGAAATATATCCTGCCATCCCGCTGTCATCGCAACCGGTGCCCTCAGCGCGGACACTGCTGCCGAGTGGTCGATCTCCTTCCACCAGGGATCGTCAGGGTCCTCGTGATTGACCCACTCCTGCCACCACGAAACCGTCTGACCAAATGCGGCCTGATCAATGGCGCCGACCGGCAGGTGACGATGCGCGTGGTCAAGGCTGCCGGGCTTGGGCCGCTTCATTTTCTGGCCCGGCACACTCATGATCAGCTCGGTCTGTGTCCAGGCCAGTGTTCCCGCCTGCGTAAACCCACCCGAACCGTGCAACTCATCCCGGAAATTCGACAGCGTCATCGAGAGCGCAGCGCCGTCAATCTCATCGCCTGCTTCCCGGGCCATCGCCCAGACAGCGTTGCCAAGATAACTGCCACCGAACGCGAAAATCCGCCCTGTGAACCAGGGTTGGCGCTTGATCCAGGCCAGCGTATCGGCACCGTCGGTCGACTCCTTGCGCATCGGGTTCAACTGTCCGCCGGAGCCGGCCGTACCGCGTACGCTTTGCAACACCACCTGGAATCCGCGCTCCGCAATCAACGCGGCCATCATTCCAAATATCGCACCGCGCCCGTAGGGGCAACGCATCACTACCACAGGATCATTTTTTCGATTCTCCATGAAGTAGCGATCGGCCAGCAGCTCCACGCCATCGCGCATGGCGATCCGATATCCGTGATGCACCCCAAGCCGACCTGAGTGACGCGGCGGGAGCCTGCAGGCTTTACCCAACAGCCACCGAAAAAATCCCCAATTAATCATCGTCTGACGACACCCTGTTGAAATTGACCAGACGGAGAGAAGGCGACCTGTCGCAGGCGGTCGCCCCGGTCTCGTCAGTCCGCGTTAGAAGAAGTGAGATAGCCGCACGCCATACTCACGCGGTGCGCCATAAAACTCGTTATCGGAGGCCTGGCCGCTGACATACTCCTCATCGGTCAGGTTGGTGCCATACAACTCGGCCATCCAGCTTTTTCCCGACAGTCTGAGCATCGCGCTCAAAAGATAGCGACTCTCGAGTTCGTCGCGATCGGCATAGAAGAGGCTGGTATAGGACGAGTCGATGTAGGAGTAGTTGAGACGAGGCGTAAGTGTCAGTGCACCGGGCAAGCTGAAGTCATATTGAATGCCGATGTTGTATGACCACTCCGGGGAATAGAGATTATCTCCGCCACCGGCGGCGGTGATGAAGGGACCGTAGTCAAAGCAGATCGGCGGAGAAGATGGCGTACCAACTGGACACTGCGGACCATTCCCGCCTGGAAACGGCGAATAGAGCCTGGTGTTGACCATGCTTATGACATCGAGCTCCGAATCGACATAGCCCATACCCGCATCCAATAACCATTCACCCAAACTGGCCTGGATCTGCCCTTCGACCCCTTGAATCGTAGCTCCCGAAACGTTGGCCACGCCCTCCTGTCCAGTCGATGCGTCCACCTGCATAAACTGGAAGTCGTTGTAGTCGTTGTAGAACAGCCCCAGTTGTGTTTTCACCTGCCCACCCAGGAACGTCGACTTCCAGCCAAGCTCGTAGTCGACCACCGTTTCCTGGTCGAATTCGGAAACAGTCGAATTGAACCCGCCCGGCTTGTATCCCTTGGCGACAAACGCATAGATCATGTTGTCTTCATTCGGATGCCAGTTGAGCCCCAGCTTTCCGGTGACCTCGTTGTCGGTGTGGCTTCCGGACAGATCGGCAACCTGAATACCGCCTGCAGGGAAACCCGCAATTCCCCCACCAAAGAAGATGCCACCGACACCGTCCGACTCAAACTCGGAGTAGCGCAGCCCGAACTCGACTTCCAGTTCGCTGGTGACATCGAAGCTGTTGTGTACAAAAAATCCGGTCGTGGTTTTTTTGGTATCAGGAGTAATGCTCAGCGGTAAGCCATTGCTGTTGGCGGCGATGTCGACCTCGATTTCATTGCGCTGAAAATAGCCGCCAACAATCCAGCGCCATCGGGCATCGTCCGGTGAAAGGACATTGATCTCCTGGCTCCACTGCTTCTCGCGAACGGCCTGCGAAAGGGCTTCCGAGGCTATCGACGTTGCATCCGAATCAAAGATGTTATCGAGCTTACGGTCGGAGAAGCCGCTGATGTAGCGTAACGAAATGCCATTGGAGAGCTGGTAATTGAGATTCAGGCTGCCGAGGGCTGCCTCCTCGTCATTACGCACCGGCGTGTTGAAACTCAGATCCCGAATATCGTCAGTCCGGCCGGCGGAGTATTCAGAACCCTCGATAGGCCTCCAGGCGAAACCGCCCGTTTCC
The DNA here is from genome assembly GCA_964638025.1 of uncultured Verrucomicrobiaceae bacterium. Classification (GTDB taxonomy): domain Bacteria; phylum Pseudomonadota; class Gammaproteobacteria; order Pseudomonadales; family CAMLJR01; genus CAMLJR01. The sequence goes on along the minus strand of CAZWXW010000002.1, from coordinate 66,612 downwards.
TTGTCGACGAACTCGATTTTGGCGATAGCCGAAAAAGCCCCGGGGTTCCACAACAGACCGAGCCGCCCCGCGTTCTCGTTCAATTCGCCGGCGGAGCTATTGGTAGGGCCAACGTCGTCGTAAAAGCTGTCGCGATCGTTAAACCTCCCCGCCACGCGAACCGCCACGGTGTCGCCGAGCGGTACGTTCAATGCACCATCGGCGGTAACGCGACCGTAATTCGCGGCTCCGACATTAACCGACCCTTTGACCCGGTCGGTTTCAGGGCTGACAGAGTTGACGATGATGGCACCACCCGTGGAGTTGGCGCCGACGAAGGTTCCCTGGGGACCACGCAGCACTTCCACACTGGCAATGTCGTAGTAGGCAGAACTCGTCATCACTGGCGGCTGAAATACGCCATCCTGATAGGTGGCCACACCATTGGTCACATTGGGAGACTCGCTGGCCAGACCAATGCCTCGAATGTTTACGTTTTGTGTGACACCCTGCTCGGTGACAAGCAGCGACGGTGTGGCGAACTGAAGATCCTCGAGACGCGAGACACCTTTCGCGCTCAGCTGAGCACCCGTCAGCACACTGACCGCGATCGGGGTGTCCTGCAAATCGACATTACGTCTCTCCGCGGTAACCAGAATCTCCTCTATTTCCGCTGCGTTTGCCTGGCTCTGTACACACAGGGCCGAAATACCGGTCAACAAGGAAGTAATAACGACATTTTTGCGAGAACCGTGCGCCTTTATCATTTTTATTCTCCCGTTATAAAAAGCAAAATGACTTCAGTGTTGCATTGAGCTCAACTCTTCCTTCAACAACAGCTTCTTGACTTTTCCCGTTGCCGTGCTGGGCAGCGAGCTTCTGAAATAGATCTTTCGGGGCACCTTATACGCGGCCATTCGACTGCGGCAGTGTGCTTCGATATCGGATTCGCAGAGTGTCTTTCCCGGTACCGCCACAACAAAGGCAACACCGACCTCGCCCCACTTTTCATCCGGAACGCCGACGATGGCAACGGCCGCCACACCCGTCATCTCGGCGATCACGGCTTCAAGCTCAGTTGAATAGATGTTCTCTCCGCCTGAAATGAACATGTCCTTCTTGCGATCAACGATGTAGATAAAACCCTCCTCATCGATCCTCGCCATGTCGCCGGTCATGAGCCAGCCGTCCGAAAACATGCTGAGTGTTTCATCCGGCCGGTTCCAGTAACCGACGGTCACGCCGGGTCCCCGCACCCATAGCTCGCCTGCCGTACCCGGAGGAACATCAACACCGTGCTCATCGACAACCCGCGTCTCTACCGATAGATAGGCGACACCAACGGATCCCGCTTTGCGGATTACCTTCGCGACATCGTCCATAGGCATGCCCGAGATCGATCCCGCTTCGGTCATGCCATAGCCATCGAGCATTTTTATTCCGGCGTTAACGAATCGCTCTATCTGCGCCGTCGGATTCGACGCACCGCCAGTTGCGTAAACTTCGAGTCTTCGCAGCTTTTCGGCGTCGAAGCGCGGGTGGTTCCACAACATGCCGGCCATCTGCGGTACAGAGAAATAGTGGGTGACACCGAGATCAGGATCGGACAGCCGATCGATTGTCTTGTCGGCATCGAATCCTCCGGAGATCAGGACAGTGCCGCCAGCAAGTAATGGACTTCTGCTATTGACAAGCAGCCCGGCGGTATGAAACAGCGGCATATCGCACAGGAAAACGCTCGTCGCACAGACCCCGTTGCCCGTGTTGAACGCCAGCTGACTCCAGACAACATTCTCTTCGCTGATCATCACGCCTTTCTGCCGCCCGCTGGTGCCTGAGGTGTACAGCAGTATCGACATCTCCGCCGACGCCCGGCGTGCGCCGACAGGTGGCTTTACTGCTCCAGCACTACTCAGCGCGAAGAGCTCCGACAACAGCTGTGAGCCAGCGATACAGTGAGCGGATTGGGACGCTTCATCACAGAACACAAGTGCAGGCGCGGCGTCATCGAGAATGGCCAAAATCTCCGTGTTGGAAAGACGCCAGTTGCAAGGGACAAAGACGGCTCCGGCCCGTGTACATGCCAAATTCAGCACTAACATGGCAGCCGAGTTGCGGGCGATGGTGGCGACGCGCCGGGTGCTTGCCGACCCCAGCCGTGCGACCAGCCAGTTGGCCGCACGATTGACGGCCTCATCCAGCTCACGATATGACCAGCGCTGCCCTGTCTCCAGATCGACGCATGCCAAAGCCTGCGGCGTCCTGCGAGCATATGTCGCAACGGCATCTATCATCATGGGCTGGTCACTTGCTCCGGGATTTTTCGTAGCTGCCGAGACCGGGCTTGTAGCTCTTGTCGTCGATGAACTGTCGAATGCCTTCCTTTCGCCCTTCGCTGTCGAAGCTATTGGCCGCTTCCTGGGCGCGGACGAGATAGTCCTCTGCATTGTCGAAGGTCATCTCGCCAACACGGCGTACGGCATCCTTGGCGGCCTTCAATGCAATCGGATTCTTCTGGAGCAGTTTGCACGCCACTTCGGTAACACGTGCCCGCAGGTTGGAGAGTGGAACTGCCTCGTTGATCAGCCCCCATTCGGCGGCTTTTTTACCGCTGATCGTTTCGCCCATCATCGCGTGGTACATCGCATTGCGGAAACTGAGCAACTCCACCGCAATCTTGGTGGCACCGCCGCCTGGAAGAATTCCCCAGTTGATTTCGCTAAGCCCAAACTGTGCCTCTTCCGCCGCAAATGCCAGATCGCAGCCAAAGAGGGGGCCGTAGGCACCGCCAAAACACCAGCCGTTAACCATGGCGATCGTCGGCTTCTGATACCAGCGCAGTCGCCGCCACCAGCTGTACGCTTCGCGCTGGGACCGCCGCACGGCACCAAGGCCCTGCGCTTCGACTTCACGAAAATACTCTTTCAGATCCATGCCGGCAGACCAGGAGGTACCTTCGCCCGTCAGCACCAGCACGCCGACGTCGTCGCGAAACTCCAGCTCATCCAGGATGGTCATCATCTGTCGATTGATCACCGGATTCATGCAGTTGCGTTTTTCCGGACGATTGAAGCTGACCCAGGCTATGCCGTACTCGACGATATAAACGACCGCCTCGCTCTCGGTTACCGGCACTGTCATAACACTTCTCCCAATGCGTACGTCATGAATTTCCAAAGCTGATAGAACTGCAAAAAGCCACGGCGAGAATCACACAGCCCGCATGAAACACCGGTTCGGTGCCAGCCTCTTTCAACTGAGTTATGCCGGAGCAAATACCCACTCTTTATTATGTATTAGTACATACTGTATGCATTGCATACTATTTTTTGGAAGTTATGGCTGTCAATGCATTGATTAGAACTTTTGCGAATGGTTCAGGTAGAAGATGTTACGTAGCCGAACAACTTACCGGGGTTGTCCTTTGCCCAACAAGCCCATGGTTCAGCCGGAGGGCTACCTCCTGCGGAACCGCACATTTATTTTTTGAATCGCTGAATTCTATCTTGATAGTCCGATGAGAATCCCGGGTGGTAGTTACGCTCGTACTCCAGTCCATCCGTCAGTGACATGCCATCTGATTCTCTCAGGCTACGCTTCACTGAACAGTTGGTATGCCAACTGTTCAGCAGGATGGTGTCTGCATAATTTTCTGCCATTTCGTTGAGGTGATCATTCTCAACCAACACATCAATGAGTCCAAGTTTCAGCGCCTCATCCGCGCTCACCTCACAAGCCGTCATCATCAGCCGCTTCGCAGCGGCCTGGCCAATTCGGCGCGGTAATCGCTGCGACATTCCCCACTGGCTTACCAGACCCCACTTTCCATGTGTATCGGCGAAGCGTGCGGTCCGATCAGCAACGATGAAATCACCGGCTAATGCGAGCTCAAGTCCACCGGTGAAACAGATGCCATGCACCACAACAATAACGGGCTGTGGAAGTACGCTAAAACGCGTGATAACGTCTGGCTTAAACTCTGGAGATATCGCCTGTGTACCTAAAGCATTAAGGTCGGCTCCCGCACAAAAGGCACGTCCACTTCCCCGCAGTATCACGCACCCTATGGATGTCCGATATAACTCCAGCCATGCGAGATGACTATCCAGCTCCTCGAAGGTTTGCGTATCAAGAGCATTCAGTTTTTCTGGTCGATTCAACGTCAGCGTACATAAACCGTCTCGCTCTTCCCGAATCACTCGCGGCGACGCGCTCATTGACGTGAATACTCCATGGCCACAGAGGCCTCGGCAGCCATGTCAGGCATGGCACAAGCCGAGACATATTCTTGCCGCAGTCGCTGCACCAGTTCGCTGACCGACGGGAGGTCGTGGATGAGTTCAATTCCCTGACCACCGCTCCATATATCCCGCCAGGGCGTTACTCCCTCAGGCAGATGGTCGACGGAGCGTCCATCCGGAATAAACAGATTGTCAGGATCCAGCCCAACCGAGCGCAACGAAGCTTTGAGCCAACTGGCGGGCAGGCCGTTGACCCCCCGGGTGTAGATCACGTCAGCAGCATTACCCTTAACCAACATTGCCTTGTAGGCCTCTGGTGCCATGGCCTCCTTGGTGGCAATGAAGCGCGTTCCCAGATAAGCCAGATCAGCGCCGAGAATTTCGGCTGCTCTAATGGTGGCGCCATTGGAAACCGCACCGGCCAGTACCACGGTGCCGTCGAACATCTGCCGAATCCGAGGAATCAAGGCGAGGTGGGTGATGGCTCCAGCATGCCCACCACCGCCAGCACCGATTGCGATGATGCCGTCCACCTTGGCCGCAATAGCTTTTTCCGCGAATCGAATGGAGGTGGCATCGTGAAAGTGGAGAATGCCCGCGTCTTGAATGATAGGTGCATTGCGCGTTGGGTCACCCACTGAAGTGATGATGATTCGAACGCCGTAGCGCTTGCAGGTCTCGACATGCAAGCGCATTTCGTCATCCCCGAATGTTGGGGAAATATTCACAGCAAGCGGACCGATCTTCTGCCCGGAATTCTCTTCGGAGAATCGGTCCAACTTCTCGGTCACACTCTTCAGCTGTTCTTCCAGCTCGGCCAGATCCCTGCAGTGATTGCGGGTCAATGAGCCCACAATGCCCGCTTTACAAGACTCCACGGCAAGATCGACACCACTGCACAGGAACATAGGCGCCGCCATTGCTGGCAGCGTCAAGCGTTGACGAACATCATCGGCCAAAGCCATTAATAAACCCCTCGAAAACGAGAACCATCGGCACGGATGACGCCATGCAATTCAATGGGCTTGTATTTCGATATTGTAAATTTGTGCTGCCGTATCACTGAACAGCGCCTTTTTTTCATCCAACGATGCGCCGTGGACAACTCGCTTAAAGGCATTCCATAGCTGCAAGTACCCCGTGGTTGCCGCATCAACCGGAAAATTGCTTTCGAACATGCAACGGTGAACGCCAAAGGCCTCAATGCACGTTTCAATATACGGCCGCCAATCTCGTGCTAAAACTTCCGAGCTCAATGGCAAGTCACTGCTGGACGGGGAGACGCCAGCAACGGGCATGCCGAGTCCGCCCAGCTTCATGACGACATTGTCGCAAGTTGCAAGCGCCAGAATATTTTCCTTCCAAGCTGAAAACCGCTGCTCCGTCTTTCCTTCATAGGGGCCGATCCCGAAAAGTCCGCCCATATGGTTGACTATGATCCGTGTCTCCGGGAAGGCTTTGGCCAGATCAACCAGATCCTTCAGCTGATACTCCAGCTGCCATGCGTCATAGGAAAGATCAAATCTGGCGAGTAGCCGGAAACCCTCGCGAAACTGGCGATCCAGCAGCAAATGGGGTTGCCCGCCAAACCGCCCGGATATGACCGGATTTGCATCAAAGGCCACGTGTGGTGCGCGAACGCCGCGATAGCGACCGCCTCCGGCCTGGATATGCGCTTCCAATACGGCCTCAGCGCTACTACCCAGCCGCAAGTCAACTGACCCCACGATGGCTGCACATATTTGAATGCCTGTGAGGGCACCGCTGGCAGCGATAGCTGCCATGCCATTGGCAAACTCCACCTCGCCAACCGAGCGATACTCTTCGGGTCCACCTTGTCGGTACATGGTGGAGGCTTCGATGAATACAGAGGCACGAATGTTGTGCCCAACACTCAGATCTGCCAGGTACTCATCGAACAGATAACGTGCATGGCGGCGAAATACAGGCACCAATGATCTGCCTGTCAGACCTGACTCCTGCTCCATATAAAGCAGCAACGACTCAGGGCGAAACCAGAGATGATGATGTGCATCGATAATGGGCAGCTCAGCATCCAGTATCGGCTCCAGCATCGACGCAGGCATCTTCATCCCCGAGATTCAATTACAGGAAAGTCGTCAGACTTGCTTTGGCCAGCTCTTACGGAACTCATCCGTATGGAGAATCTCACCTGTTAGCGTCTCCGCGTTCTGTTTGGCGAGATAGACCAATGCAGGCCCCAAAACCTCCGGGGTCGCCGGTTTGTGCGTTCCGGCGCTCGCCACATTTGGATTGGCCTTCAGTGCCGACTCACTCAGAACAACGCCTGGGCTTAAGCTGTTGACGGCAATGCCGAACGGCTTAAGCTCGGCAGCCATAAAATACGACAGCCGATTCAGCGCGGCTTTACTGACCGCATAGGGAAGCATCTTGGGATGATTGGACTTGGGCGAAAAATTTCCAGCCCCGGCCGTAATGTTGATGATGCTGCCAGCATTGTTCCGCTTCATATGCCTGGCCACTTGTCGAATTGCGATGTAGGGGCCACGTACATTGGTTATCATCATCCGGTCCCAGACGTCACCCTCGACGTCGAATGCATCGATTTGCCAGAGCACCGCTGCGTTATTCACCAAGACATCAATGCGACCGAAGTTGGTCGCCGCGCTCTCGACGAGATTGACGACATCCTGTTCCGACTCCATGTCGCATACATGGGCGTAGACCTTTCCTGGGAGCGAAGATGCCTCTGCAATCAATGAAGCCAGTGTATTCGCCTCCGCATCCACTGCGTCGGCATTGCCTAGCCTGCGCGCTGCAGCGATAACAGTTGCTCCCTCCGCAGCGAGCGCCAGCACATAAGCCCGCCCGATTCCTGCACTGGCTCCTGTGACAATCGCTATTTTTCCTCGCAGCATCTTTGGCTCTCCCAATCAGCATCAAACGAGAACGGCACCGCCATCGACCACCATCGTATGACCGACAACAAAAGACGCTGCGTCAGTACATAGCCACACGGCGGCCTCCGCCACATTCTCGGGACGCGCAATTTTTCCTGTGGGACAAAGCCGCTCGACAAATTCCTTGTGATGGGGATCTATCTGCATCGCCTCCGCCATAGCCGGCGTCGTCATCACACCAGGACCGATGGCATTGATTCGTATATTGCTTTTCGCATAGTCGATCGCAGCGACTTTCGTCATTCCATATAAGCCGTGCTTCGCTGCCAGATACCAAGAAAGCCCCGGGGCACAACCGAACTCATTGCCCGACCCAACGTTGACTATCGCGCCACCGCCGCGCCTGAGCATCGCGCCAATCTCATATTTCATACAGAGAAATACTCCGGTGAGGTTGACCGCGATGGATTTCTCCCATGCCTCTTCGGGAATCTCCGCCAACGGAAATCGTCCGATTGGGCATACCGCGTTGTTGATGGCGCAATCAAGACCACCGAATCGATTGACGGCACTATCAACCATGCGCTGAACGTCTGTCGACCTGGAAACATCTGCCGCCACAAAGAATGCCTCACCGCCATCACGCTGAATCAGTTCGACGGTCTCATTTCCTTCTGCCTCTCTGATATCGGCCACGACAACGCACGCACCCTCGCGTGCAAATATTTGGGCGCAGGCACGCCCCAGCCCTCGACCAGCTCCGGTGACCAACGCGACTTTACCAACGAGATTTGTCATTTCTTTTTCGTTACTCCTTATTAACCTTCGCTCAACAGCCACTGCTACCCGCCAAGGGCGTAACTCCAGAGCGAAACAGGATCCAGCTCATCGACAATGGCGAAAGTGTATACGTATGCAAAACAATGTCAATCCTATCTACCCGCCTTTAGAGCCAACTTAAACTGCTGTTTTTACAGGTATTAGTATGCGATTATTTCGGCCCCAAAAATAATCAGCAGTTCGCGATGCCTACTCACACTCGTCCATCAGCCCATGATGTAGCGCGGCTAGCCGGCGTATCACAAGCAGCGGTTTCACGAGCGTTTACTCCCGGCGCCAGCATCTCAAGCGGGACACGTGAAAAAGTTCTCGATGCCGCCAATGCGTTAGGTTATCGACCAAATTTGTTGGCGAGATCGCTTATCAAGGGCGAATCGGGAATTGTGGGGGTCGTAATTGGAAGCGCGCTGAATGCCTTTTTTGCATCTGCTCTCGATCTCCTGTCCGTCGGCCTGTCAAAAAAGCAGAAGCACATTCTCGTATTTACTGCGCAAGACTCCACCAGCGCAGATCTACAAGTGGAAGAGCTTCTTAAGTACCGTGTAGATGCACTGCTTATAATGGCTGCGGGAATGTCAGCGGAAATGGCGAAGCGGTGCCATAGCGAAGGAATTCCCGTCGTATTCTTCAACAGGCTTCCGCAGAAGATCGACAGTGTTTCCACTGTCGTTGGCAATAATAGAAGCGGCGCCAAGCAGATTGCAGAACACCTATTGCGACAAGGCTACAAGAAGATCTCCTTGATTCGAGGCCGCGAAAATTCACTTACCGGCCGCGAGCGCGAATCGGGATTCATTTCTTATCTTTCAAAGCATGGAGCTTCACTACACTCTGAAGCCATGGGCGACTTCAACCGAGAAGGCGCAATTGAGGGAACTCGAAAGCTATTGGCAGCGAAATCCCGACCGGACGCGATATTTTGCACCAATGACTATATGGCTCTTGCAGCCATTGAAGTAGCACGCCATGAGTTTGGCCTAGAGATTGGGACGGATCTGGGCGTTGCGGGATTCGACGATGTCGAGCAAGCTTGCTGGCCATCATTCGATCTAACTACTTTTACCTGCCCTATCGAGGCCATGATTAAAACAGCGCTAGAAATTCTGCTATCTGACAAGAAAAATCTAGCGCCGCGTCTATCAACGATTGAAGGCGTCTTAAGGGTTCGTGGCAGTACTACTCGCAAAAGCTCATGAAATTCATATCCGGGCACTTTTCAGGATTCCGCCGATTTCACACCGACTTCAGCGCGGAGACGACCACGGCCGACGGCCACTCCGGCGAATGGTGAATCGTCTGCGTCGCCTGTCGCGGTGTTGCCGCCGTCGCCAGCGGTTCGCCGCCACCGGGATTGCGCGCCCAGCGCGGAAACGCGCCGCTCGACACCTGCACCCGCAGCCGGTGCCCCTTCGCCAGCCGATAGGCCGTCGGCCACAACTCGACACCGACACGCTGCGGCTGATCATTCGCGACGATCATCACCCGCTGCAGGCCGTCGCAGATATTCCTCGACACACCATCTGTATCGACATCGCACAGGCGCACGAAGAAATCGGCGCTCACCGCCGTCGATGAGACACACAGCTCCGCCGTGACCGGGCCGATCAGATCGCAGTGAGCGGCCATCGGCACCGAGGTATAGATCAGCACGTCATCGCGTTTTTCCAGTTCGGTATTGTCGACCGAATGTGGCCGCACGCTGAGCGCCGGGCCACCGACGGAGGGCGTCGGGTCATCCGGATCGTAGAGATAGCTGTCAGCCGCCGACGCTGGCGGCACCGCCGGCGACAACTGCTGCCCCGGCTGCAGATACCAGCGTTCGCTGACCGCTTCGCGCGGCGGCCACTGGTCGTATTCACGCCACTCGTCCGCACCGATCAGCCACAGCTTTACCGGCTTGCGCTGCTCGCGCGACGGCTCGCCCTGCAGATGCACTCGGAACCAGTCGATTGCGTCGCGCATGCCGGTCTTTCCCAAACCGTCATCGGTGTGACGCCACGGGCCAATGGTAATGCGCGCCTCGCAGCCGGCGGCGCGCAACGCGATGAAATCCTTCAGCTGCCACGGCAGGAAGATATCGAACCAGCCGGCCGCCATCGTGATCGGTCGCAGGACGCTTGGGATCGTCTGATGATGTCCCATCGGCGCCCACCACGGGTCGCGCGACGATTCGTGTTCGACCCAGTCCTGCCAGAAGCCGACGCGCTCGCCGATGATCTTCTCGTCCATGCTCGCCAGCGGAAGCGTTCGCCATTGCGCAGGGCTGATCATCGAGCGACCGAGGAACATCGAAATCAGGTAGCGGAAAAAGAACAGCCCGCCGTTCTTCATGCCGGTAACCATGTGCGTCCACGACAGCGCGTTCTCCAGCATGAAAGCGTCGCCGCTGTAGGTCATTTGCGAGAAATCGGCGAGCGTCACCTGCATCGCCATCGCTTTCACTTCGGGACCGGCAGCGGCCGCCACCGCCCACTGCGTGTAGCCGAGATAACTCATGCCGTAGGTGCCGATCACGCCGCCATACCACGGCTGGCGCGTGATCCACGCGATCGTCGTCAGGCCGTCGCGCTGTTCGTCGTGATGCGGATCGAACTTGCCGGTTGATCCGAACGTGCCGCGACAGCTTTGCATGACGACATTGAAACCCTGCGCCGCCAGCGGATAGGCCGAGCCGGCCGCGAGCATGACGCTCTTGCCATAGGGCGAGCGAATCATGATGACCGGTGCCCGCCCGGACGGGTCGCCCAGGTAGAGATCGGTCAGCAGCTCCTCGCCATCCGGTGTCGGCACCCGGATATCGCGCCGGATCGTGACCGGATGGGTCTGCTCGATGCCGAGCCGTTTCATCATCCTGCGAAAGATGAACTTCATGGAAAACCTCACTCTCTAGAAGTTGTACCGCAACCGCGCGCCAACCATGCGCGGCTGGCCGACACCACGCGCCTCGAAACCGGTGGAGTTGTACTGCCCCGAGACGAAGGTGTAGTACTCCTCCTCCAGCGCGTTGGTGGCGAACAGCGCGGCGTCCATCCGCGTGCCGGCGATGCTGTTCCAGTTCAGGTTGAGATTGAGCAGCTCATACGACGGAATGGTGGCATACGGCGTAACGCCATTCGCCGTCGCCTGCTGCTGCGATGTGTAGACATAGGTTGCCGACAGCACGATGTCGCCGATATCGGCCGACAGCGGCAGCCGGTAAGCGCCTGTCAACGATGCCTGATGCTCCGGCGAATAGGAGAGCGACTCACCTTCGGCGGCGGTCAGCGACGGTGGCGCGAACAGCAGCCCCGGCGGAATTGCCGGCACGTCGAGTTCTTTGCTCATCGCCTCCAGATATCGCTGCAACTGCGCCAGCCGCGAACCGGCGTTGCAGAAGTCGACGATCTGCGGGGTGTTGATCAGGTCGCCGAGAGGCTCGCGCTTGGCGAACATCGCCTCGTCGGTCAGCAGCTGGTCAGCGATCGACAGCACCATGCCCTCGCTGTCGCGCTTGAACAGAAAGCTGTGCACGCTGCCGAGCGGCACCGTCACGACCCAGCTGCCCTTCAGGTGGTAATAGAGGTCGTCGATCCAGATCTCCAGTTCGCCGTCGTAGACGCAGAGGATCTGGTAGAGACGGGAGTGGCGATGTGGCTTTATGTGCCAGCCGAGCTTGCCTCCGCGTTCGCGCATGCTCTCGATGTGCGCGAGCGCGGGCAGCTCGCTGGCAGCCGGCTTTCCGTAGAGCCCGAGACTTGGAATTATTGTTTTCGTCATGGCGCGGACTATATGGCCGCGCCGCGCCGCCGCCTAGCGTCGTGAGCCAAAAGTACAAGTCATTGAACGCTTAGTGCCGGCGTGCCCGATGCGCGGCTCGGTCGGCGAATCAGTCGGCCTGCTCGGCCGGCGCAGGGGTTTCGCTCTTTGGCGTCCGGAACAGTTTGTCGAGCCCGCGCTGCAGCTCCTTCCCGGCCTTCTCCTTCAGTTCGTCCTCGCGCCCCTTCGCTTTTTCCTTCAGCTCATCCTCGCGCGCTTTCGCCTTCTCCCGAAGCTCCGTCTCCAGCTCGCGCTGACGCTCGCCGAGCGCGGTCTGCTGCAGCACCTTGGCCAGGTCGACCGAAATCTTCGGCGCCATCACCGGCCCGCGCAGCTTCACCGGCACCAGCAGCCCCGCCAGTTCGCCGAGCGGTTCGCCGCCCTGCCCTTTCAGCGACTGCACGACGGTGACATCGAGTTTGGTGTCGACGGCCAGCTCGCGCAGGTTCAGCGAGCCATTGCTGCCGACGCGCAACAGCGGCGAACTGGCGCTGAGCTGCGACCAGCTGAAGGCGCCGTCGCTGACCCGGAACGGCACCACCAGCTCGGTGAAATCGCTCTTCAGCGCACCCTGCTGGCGCGGCTGCCGGTGCACCAGCGCCAGCGCATTGCGGATCTCCTGCGCGACGTTGACGCCGCGCACCGCGCCGTCGCCGAGCCGCAGTTCGCCACTGCCGCCGAGGCTGCCCAGGATGGCGGCGGCATCGAGGCCGGTGAAATCGAGTTCGGCGCGCAGATTACCGGTTCCCTCGATCGGCCCGCGCTTCTGCAGCCAGGCATCGAGCAGCGCGCCGATCTGCACCTGTTGCAGGTTGCTGCGCACCCGTGTCTTCGGCTGCGCGCCACGCGCATCGAGTTCGACGCGGATATCGGCGCGGCCGCCGTAAAGCGACGCGGTCAGCGGGTCGAGCACCAGCTGGCGGCCGCTGGATTTGGCCGTCAGCGCGACATCGCGCAGATCGAGCTGCTTGACGTGCAGCTGGCCGATCGCGATGCGGCCGTCGAGCGCCAGTGTGTCGAGGAAGGCGAACGTCTCGTCGCGGCCAGCGGCCGGCGCACTGCCGGCAGCCGGTGGAGCGCCAGCAGGTGGTGGCGCCGCGTCAGCCGGTGGCAGGTAGCGGTCGAGATCGATGCGATCGAGCGTCAGGTCGAAACCGAGCCGGGTGATATCGCCGAGGCCAGCGCTCAAGCGGCCGCGCAGCTTGCTGTCGTCGACGTCGAGGCGCAGCGGGTTCAGTTCGACGCGCTTCGGCGTCGCCGTGAACTCCGTCTGCAGCGAGACGCGCTGCAGCGCCTTGCCATCGGCCATCGGCGGCAGCTCGATGTGCAGATCGTCGAGCAGCTTGCGCAGCGGCAGCGCGGCGATATCGAGCGCGCCGCTGAAACTTGGCTGATCGACGATCTGACGCCCGTCGACACGCGCCTTCAGGTCGATGCCGGCACCGCTGGCGACGATGGCGGGCAGCGCCAATGTCTGCCGCTGCAGATCGAGCGCCAGCGGTGTCTGCAGTGTCACCTTCTGCCGCGCGCCGAGGCCGCCGCCGCTCAGCGTCACCGTCAGATCGAGCCGCTCCGACTCAAAACGCTGTTGCGCCAGATCGCCGCGCAGTGCCAATCGCAGCTCGCCGCTGGTGTCGATACCGGCGGCGGGCAGCTTGAACTCGATGCGGGTCTGGTCGAGCGCCAACTTCTGCGCGCCGAGATCGACGCGACCGTCGCCGCTCAGCGCCGCCGTCAGATCGCCGGGCAGCGCCGCGCTGCTCGCCGTCAGCGCCAGTTTCAGGTCGCGCCAGGCCAGCGTGTCGACACCGTCACCGACGCTCAGTTCGGTATCGAGCTTGAGTTCGGCCCGCAGCGCCGGCTCGCTGCTGGTGAGCCCCATCGACAGCGTCAGCGCCACCGGCTCGCCGGGGCGGATCGCGCCGGTCTGCAGATCGAGCGGCGCGATCAGCAGATCCTGCCGCGTCTGCGCGTCGCGCCAGCGCAGCTCGGCGCCCACCAGTTGCAGGCCGCTGATCGCCACGCGGATGTCGCCGTCCGCCTCTTCGCCGCCGGGCGATGCAGCCGCGGCCGGCTGGTGCGCGCGATCGAGCCGATCGCGGTGTTCGAGGATGTCGTCCCAGTTGCTGCGCCCCTGAGCATCCTTCGCGAGACCGATGCGCGGCTGTTCGAGCCGCAGCTGCGACACGTTCAGCGCGCCACTGAACAGTGGCAACAGCTCGACACCGACGGCGATGCGCTGCACCACCAGCATCGGCTCGTCGCCGAATCCCGGCGCGTTGGCCAGCTCGACGCCCCCGAGTTCGATGCCGAGGATCGGATAGAAGCTCCAGCCCAGCTCGCCGTCGATGCGCAGCTCGCGCCCGGTCTGCTGCTGCACGGCGGCGATCAGCTGCGGCTTGAAGCGGTTGGGATCGACCAGCAGCACCAGTGCCAGCAGCGCGGCGAGCAGCAGAGCGGCGAGGCCGGCGATGGCGATCAGGGCGATCTTCAGTGGTTTCGGCATGAGCGCTTCCCGTTGCGGTGGGGCAAGATCCGGCGGCGGCCGGGTCTGCGGCTGTTGACCCCGCGGTGGATGTCGAGTTCAGCGGCGGGGCTCAGGCCCGCAGCCAGCCCTCGACCACGGTGACGGCGCGGCCGGCCAGATGCACGCGCTCGCTGCCGACCTCCAGCGCCAGCGCGCCGCCGCGACGCGATGCCTGGTAGGCATTCAGCGCGGTGCGACCGAGCCGCTGCGACCAGTAAGCGCCGAGGCAGCAGTGCGCGCTGCCGGTGACCGGGTCTTCGGCAATACCGGCTTTCGGTGCGAAGAAGCGCGAGACGAAATCGAAGTGGGGATCGTCGCTGGCCGCCGTGATGATGACGCCGCGACCGTCGAGCGCGCTCAATCGGCCGATGTCCGGCTGGTAGTCGCGCACCGCCGCCGCGCTGTCGAGATGTACCAGCAGGTCGAACCTGGCGCGGCCGACGTACAGGGGCTCGGCACCGAAACAGTCGCCGACCACCGCCGCATCAACAGCGGTCGGCGGATCGATCGGCAGATCGATGACAACCACCGAATCGCCGACGCTGGCCAGCAGCGGACCGCTGCGGGTATGGAACACCAGTTGATCGCCCGCCTTGTGCCAGACCCGGCTCAGCGCATGCGCGGCGGCCAGCGTGGCGTGACCGCACAGATCGACCTCGACCGTTGGCGTGAACCAGCGCAGATCCCACTCGCCGGCGCCGCGCTGCAGCAGGAAAGCGGTCTCCGACAGATTCATCTCGGCGGCCACGGCCTGCAGCCAGGCGTCGGGGCGCCATTGATCGAGCAGACAAACCGCCGCCGGGTTGCCGCGAAACGGCGCCTCGGCAAATGCATCGATCACCACCAACGGCAACGCCATGAGTACCACTCTCCCTTGAACAAAGGCCGGGAGCTTACCCGCTGCAACGGCCGACGCGAAGGGTTGAACTGATATGCCCGCATCGCCATCCTTGCGCCATGCGCTCGCTGCTGCTTCCCCTGACTGCCCTGCTGCTGGCCGTGCTGCTGCTGATCAGCGGCAATGCCTTCCTGATGACGCTGCTCGGCGTACGCCTGAGTCGCGAAGGGTTCGATCCCGCCGTGATTGGCTGGGTGCAATTCTGCTATTCGCTGGGATTCGTGCTCGGCACGCTGTATGCGAACCGCATCATCGGTCGTGTCGGTCATATCCGCGCGTTCGCGGTGTTTGCCGGCTGCGCGGCCTGCGCGGCGTTGCTGCACCCGCTGTGGATCGCCACATCGTGGTGGTCGCTGCTGCGACTGCTGAGCGGCATCGCAATGGCCGGGCTGCTGATCGCCATCGAAAGCTGGATATCGAGCCGGGCAACACGCGACAACCGCGGCGCGCTGTTCGCGGCCTATCTGATGATGTTTTATCTGGCGACGGCCGGTGGTCAGCTGCTGATGAATCTGGGCGATCCACAGTCATTCAAGCTGTTCAGCCTGGTGGCGCTGCTGCTGACGCTGGCGCTGATTCCGGTGGCGCTGACACGACTGGCGGCGCCACCACTGGAGCATCTGCAGCATGTGCCGCTGCGCGAACTGTGGCAGCGAGCACCGCTGGCGTTCGGCACGGCGCTGATCAGCGGCATCGTCATCTCCGCGTTCTACGCCATGGGCCCGGTCTACGCCGAACTGCTCGGCCTGTCGCTGGCAGGACTTTCCGCCTTCATGGCGATTCCGGTGGTGGCCGCGATGCTGTTTGCGTGGCCGGTCGGCCTGATCTGCGACCGCTTCGAACGCCGCACCGTGCTGATGTGGCTGGCGTTGGGTGCCGCCATCAGCAGCATCGGCGCCGCGCTCGGTGGAGCGCTCGGACTGACACCGCTGCTGCTTGGCACAGCGCTGTTCATGGGGCTCAGCGCGGCCCTCTATCCGGTGGGCGTCGCCATTCTCAACGACCGGCTGGACTCGCATCAGATCGTCGCCGCCAGTGCTGGACTGCTGCTGGCCTACGGCATCGGCGCCTGCATCGGCCCGATGCTGAGCGCAATGCTGATCAGCGGTTTCGGCGCCGCTGCACTGTTCGCCGGCAACGCCGTCGTCCTGCTGTTGCTGACGCTGCTCGCGCGCTACTGGATCGCCCACGTGCAACCGCTGCCGATCGCGGCGCAGGAGCACTACATTCCCACCAGCCCGACCACGACGTCGGTCATCACCGAACTCGATCCGCGCAATCCGAATCCACCCGCCGGCGAGTAGCTTTCCCGGCAAACCCCGCACACAAACAAAAATGGCCGCTGGAAAGCGGCCATTGTCGGCGGTGCGCGACAGCGTCAGTCGCTGCTGCTGCCAATACCCAGCAGCATCAGCAACGACTGGAACACGTTGTAGATGCTCAGATAGACGCCCAGCGTGGCGGTGATGTAGTTGGTCTCCTGGCCATCGCGGACGCGCTTCAGGTCGTACAGGATGAAGGCGGAGAAGATGCCGATGGCCATCACCGCCAGTGCCAGCATCAGCGGGCCGGACTGCAGGAAGAAGTTGGCGATCATCGCCACGATCAGCAGGATCGCGCCGACGAACAGGAACTTGCCCATCGCGCTCAGGTCGCGCTTGATCACCGTGGAGAGCGACGCCATGCCGAGGAAGATGACGCCGGTGCCGGCAAAGGCGGTCATGATCAGGTTGGCACCATTACCGAGCCCCAGCACCATGCCGAGCAGCCGCGACAGCATCAGCCCCATGAAGAAGGTGAAGCCCAGCAGCACGAAGACGCCGGCGGCGGAGTTCTTGGTGCGCTCGATCGCGTACATGAAGCCGAAGGCGCCACCGAGGAACAGCATCAGGCTCAGGCCCGGTTTCAGCGCGGCGACCATGCCAGTGGTTACGCCCAGCCAGGCGCCGGCCACGGTCGGCAGCATCGACAGCGCCAGCAGCCAATAGGTGTTGCGCAGCACGCGGTTGCGCGCGGCGGTGTCGACCACCGGTGCGGCGCGGTCATAGGTACTGACGGTTTGGAAGCGTTCGTTCATGGTTCGTTAGATCCTCTGACTGGCGGCCCTTCGCGGGCCCGATATCCGGGCGATCAACCTGTTCCGATGCCATCGCGGGCACAAAGTTCCAATGGACAGGCCGCGCTACTTAACCATGGATCGCCGCCGAGGGGAACCCGCCCCGGCCACTCGCTCACGATGCGAAGAAAAGCTGCCGCAGCAGCAGCGTGTAGTCCGCCTCCACCGCCATGATCGCCATGAACAGCAGCAGGCACAGCGGCGGGATCAGGATGGCGTAGACCAGCGCCAGTCGCTCCCAGCGCATATGCATGAAAACGGCGACGATCAGCCCCGCCTTCAGCAGCATGAACAGGAGGATCAGCGACCAGCGCCAGTAACTCTGCACATGGAAGTAGTCGACCAGATAGGAGAATGTGCTGAGCACGAACAGCAGTACCCAGATCTGCAGATAGAGCGCAATCGGGTGTTGCTGACCTTGGGCGTGTTCCATGGGGCACCTCCCGTTACATCCATCCGTCACCACAAATAAAACAGCGCAAAGATGAATACCCAGACCAGATCGACGAAGTGCCAGTAGAGTCCCGCGATCTCGACGATCTGGTAGTTGCCACTGCTTGCTCCGTTGCCGGATTCATAATCGCCGCGCGCCACCTTCGCGGCGACGATCAGCAAATAGATGACGCCGGCGCTGACATGCAGGCCATGAAAGCCGGTGATCATGAAAAAGCTGGCACCGAACTGCGCCGCGCCCATCGGATTGCTCCACGGTCGCACCCCCTCGCCGATCAGCTTGCTCCACTCGAACGCCTGCATGCCGACGAAGGCGGCACCGAGCAGCGCGGTCAGCAGCATCAACCGCGCCGCATTGCGGCGATCGCGCCGGTAACCGCAGTTGACCGCCATCGCCATCGTGCCGCTGCTGGTGATCAGCACGAAGGTCATGATCGCGATCAGGATCAGCGGCAGATGATGGCCGGCGATCTCCAGCGCGAACACCTCGCTCGGCAGCGGCCACGGCACCGTGGTCGACATCCGCACCGTCATGTAACCGATCAGGAAGCAGCTGAAGATGAAGGTGTCGCTGAGCAGGAAGATCCACATCATCGCCTTGCCCCACGGCACCTGCTTGAAGGCGTCGCGATCGGAGGACCAGTCGGCGACGACACCGCGCCAACCGGGCTCCAGCGTGTGCGGAATATCGTCGGTCACCTTCATCTGCATGTCGCCCTCCCGCCGCTCGCCACAACCTCAGGTCAGCACAAAAAGCCCCAGCAAAAACAGCCAGACCAGCAGCAGAAAATGCCAGTAGCGCGCCAGATGCGCGATGCCGGTTATCGAGTGCCCAGCCGCGGCGCGATAACTGACGCGCAGCCACAGCGCAAGGCCGACCAGCAGATGCAGTGCATGCAGACCGGTCAGCAGGAAGAAAAACGCCGTCGCCGGATTGTCCGGCGCGAAGTAGCCGCTGGCGGCGATCTGCCGCCACACCCACAACTGGCCAGCAAGGAACAGCAGCGCCAGCAGGCCGGCGGTATGAAACAGCCACCAGGCCTGCCGGCGCCGCGACGACCAGCCGTTCGCCGAGAACTGGAGCAGCGTGCTGCTGATGACAAGCAGCAGCGTATTGCCCCACAGCAGCGCTGGCTCGGGCAGCACCAGCCAGTCGCCGTGACGCATGCGCATCAAGTAGGCGCTGGCAAACAACAGAAAGAACACTGTCAGCACGGCCAGCAGGATCCACTGGCCGCTGTTCAGCACCGCGGCGCGCCGATCGCCCTGACTGCCCCGCCAGAAGTCGCGATCGCTGCCGCCCGGCTCAAGAGAATCGATCGGCTCGCGCTGCCGCATCGGAACGGCACTCATGCCGGCCTCCCCTGCAGCGGCAGCACCAGCCCCTGCTCATCGACAGCGCCATCCGGCGCTT
Organism: uncultured Verrucomicrobiaceae bacterium; assembly: GCA_964638025.1. GTDB lineage: Bacteria > Pseudomonadota > Gammaproteobacteria > Pseudomonadales > CAMLJR01 > CAMLJR01. The sequence goes on along the minus strand of CAZWXW010000002.1, from coordinate 47,467 downwards.
GATTCTGCGGAATGAAATCGCGCGCATTGCCCGGCACGCTGTAGTCGTAGGCCCAGCGATAGACCACCGGCAGCTGCTCGCCCCAGTTGCCGTGCACGGGCGGCGTCTGCGGGGTCTGCCACTCCAGCGTCGTCGCCCGCCACGGATTGCCGTCGGCGCGCCGCCCCTTCAGCAGGCTCCAGCCGAGATTGATCAGGAACAGCAGCTGCGCGATGCCGACGAACAGTGCGATCACCGTGATGAAGGCATTGAGATCGTGCGCCGACTGCGGAATGAATTCGTAATTGTCGTAGCTGTAGTAGCGCCTCGGCATGCCGAGAAAACCGAGGTAGTGCATCGGGAAAAAGATCGCGTAGGTGCCGATGAACGTGATCCAGAAGTGCAGCTGGCCGAGCGTATCGTTGAGCATGCGGCCGGTGATTTTCGGGTACCAGTGATAGATCGCGCCGAAGATGACCAGAATCGGCGCCACGCCCATCACCATGTGGAAGTGGGCGACGACGAAGTAGGTATCGGAGAGCGGAATATCGACGACGACATTGCCGAGAAAGAGTCCGGTCAGGCCACCGACGACAAAGGTCAGGATGAACGCGATCGCGAACAGCATCGGCACCGTCAGGTGAATATCACCGCGCCACAGCGTCAGCACCCAGTTGTAGACCTTCACCGCCGTCGGCACCGCGATCACCAGCGTGGTGATCGCGAAGAAGAAACCGAAGTAGGGATTCATGCCGCTGACATACATGTGGTGCGCCCACACCACGAAACTGAGCACGCCGATGATGATGATCGCCCACACCATCATTCGATAGCCGAAGATATTCTTGCGCGCGTGCGTGCTGATCAGGTCGGAGACGATGCCGAACGCCGGCAGCGCGACGATATAGACCTCGGGGTGACCGAAGAACCAGAACAGGTGCTGGAACAGCAGCGGACTGCCACCGGCATGTGCGGTTGTCTGCCCCATCGACACCAGCGCCGGCATGAAGAAGCTGGTACCGAGCAGGCGATCGAACAACATCATGATGGCGCTGACCAGCAGCGCCGGAAATGCCAGCAGCGCCATGATCGACGCCATGAAGATGCCCCACACCGTCAGCGGCATGCGCATCAGCGTCATGCCGCGCGCACGCGCCTGCAGCACCGTGGTCACGTAATTGAGACCGCCCATCGTCGCCGCGATGATGAAGATCGCCAGCGATACCAGCATCAGCACGATGCCCCAGTCGGCGCCGGGCGTGCCGCCGAGAATCGCCTGCGGCGGATAGAGCGTCCAGCCGGCACCGGTGGCACCGCCCGGCACGAACAGGCTGGAAATGAGCACGATCACCGACAGCAGGTAGAACCAGTAGCTCAGCATGTTGACGTACGGGAACACCATGTCGCGCGCGCCGACCATCAGCGGGATCAGGTAGTTGCCGAAGCCGCCGAGAAACAGCGCCGTCAGCAGATAGATCACCATGATCATGCCGTGCATGGTCATGAACTGGTAATAGTGGTTGGCATCGATGAATTTCAGGCTGCCGGGAAAGCCGATCTGCATCCGCATCAACGCCGAGAACACCAGCGCCAGCAAACCGATGGCGATCGCCGTCAACGCATACTGCAGCGCAATTACCTTGTGGTCCTGACTCCAGACATATTTCGTCCAGAAGCTGTACGAATGCTGCAGCTGCGTTTCCACCAATGCGTTCCCGGTCATCGCTCCTGCTCCTCGCGCGCCGCGCTCAACCGTCGCCCAGCGATTCGATGTAGGCAACCAGCGCCGCTGCCTCCTCCTCGGGAATCGGCAGCGGCGGCATCAAGGGTGGAAATCCCTCCACCACTTTCGCATTGGGTGCAACGATCGACTCGTGCAGATAGGCCGCATCGGCGACAACGCTGGAGCCATCGGCCAGCTTGCGGGTCGCGCCGAACAGCCCCTTCCAGCTCGGGCCGATACCGCGACTGCCATCGATGCTGTGGCAGGCAACACACCCTTTCGACTGTGCCAGCTCGCGCCCGCGCTCAGCCGGTGCCACGCTGCTTTCAGCGGCTTCATCGGTGGTCGCTGCAGAGGTGCTTTTCGCTGCGACGCCGGCAAACGTCGGCAGCGCCTGCTGCCAGGCGAGGAACTCGTCATTGGCCGCCACCACCACGCGACTGCGCATATTGAAATGGCCGACACCGCACAACTCCGCACACAGCACCTCGAAGCTGCCGGCGCGCGTCGGCGTCATCCAGAAGTGGGTGACCATGCCCGGCACCAGATCCATCTTGGCGCGGAACTGTGGTACGTAGAAGTTGTGCAGCACATCCTTCGAGCGCAGCAGGATCTTGACCGGCCGGTCCAGTGGCAGATGAAGATCACCGCCCTGTTGCAGCCGATCGTCGGCGCCGCGCGGATCGCCAGGGTCGATGCCAAACGGATTGCCGCTGTCGATGAAGCGCACATCGACGACACCGAGTTCACCGTCATCGCCGGGAAAGCGGTAGCTCCACTGCCACTGCTGACCGACGACATCGACCTCCATGGCGCCATCCGGCACGCGCACGAAATCGGAGTAGACCACCAGCCCCGGCGCCAGCATCGCAACGATGCCAGTCGTGGTCAGGCCGATCAGCCACCACTCAAGTTTTTTGCTTTCAGGTTGATAGTGGGCGCGATGACCGGCGCGATGGCGGTAACGAATCAGTGCATACGCCATGAACAGCACGACCGCCGCGAATACCAGCGCCGTGATGACCAGCGTGATCTGCAGCATCGCATCCATCGATTGCCAATTGGAGGCAACCTCGGTCAGCGTCCATGGACTGAGGAGATGAAACAGCAGCGAAGCGACAACGATGACAATCAAGACAATGGCAATAACCATGGTCGTTTGTCCTGTTGTTCTCTTTATGCCTCGACGGCATGAAAAAAATCACGGCCACGAATCAGAAAACGCATCGAATCCCGTGAATTCCGAACAATCTTCCATCCGATAGATCGCAAGGCACTAAACGATGACGTGCTAAACGATGACGGGTTGAAGCAGCACGGCGACCTGATGCTATGCCACAACCTGATGATGCGCAAACAGACCGCCGGTAATTATTTTTCCGCTGTCGACACAAATCTCTTAAACGTCTAAGTAGGTATTTTCAAGAAAGCAATTCGATTAACCGGACCGGGATGAATTACGTATGATCGGGTCACCTCGCAGAAACTTCGCGACTTAACCGTTTGTGATTCAACAACAAGACTGGAATCCGACGAATTTCAGCTGGTGTTACTCAGGAGGCGCATCGTGAAACGCTACTACTACATCAATGACAACCTCGATGAACTGGAGCAGGTGGAGCAGGAGCTGGAGAGCAACGGCATCAGCACGCCGCACATTCATGTGCTCAGCAAGGATGATGCCGGCGTGCAGAACCACCATCTGCACGAGGTCAACACCTTCATGCGACAGGATGTGATCAGATCCGGCGAATTCGGCGCACTGATCGGTATCGGCCTGTCACTGCTGGTGGTCGGCATCGCCTGGCTCAGCGGCCTGTCGGAAACCATCGGCTGGGTACCGTTTGTGTTCCTGTCGATCGTGCTGTTCGGGTTCTTCACCTGGGAGGGTGGCCTGTGGGGAATTCAGGAACCCAACTCGCGCTTTCGTCGTTTCGAACAGGCACTCAACGATGGCCAGCATCTGCTGCTGGTCGATGTCGACGATCGCCACGAGGAGATGATGCGGCGCACGCTGGCGCAGCATCCATCGGTGAAGCCGGCGGGTGTCGGAGCAGCTGCACCGAGCTGGGTGGTGGGCTGGCAGGAGCGCTGGCGCGACTTTGTTAAGTGGGCGCCCTGAGTGAGTCATATGGGCACCGCGAGTCCGATGGATGCCTTGAGAAAATCGCTCACCGAATAATGCGCTGAATAAAGAACATCGCTCGGCTATTCATTTGCCCCACGCCCCGGAAACAAAGCGCGGCGCGGGGCAGGGTTTTATTACCGCGATTGCTCAATCGCGATTGCGCAGCGCCTGCACATAGCCCCACAAAATCGAACAGCGGGCGCCGGAACGGCAGAAGGCCACGGTCGGCGACGGCAGCTCGCGCAGATGGCGGTCGAAAGCGGCCACATCCTCTTCGCTGATCATGTTCCCCACCACCGGCTGATACTCGTAGACCAAGCCCGCTGCCTCCGCGGCCTTGCGCATATCTTCGGCGCGCGGCTGTCCCGGCTCTTCATGATCGGGACGGTTGTTGATCACGGTACGAATGCCGCGCGCGGCCAGTGCCGCCATGTCGGCCGGCTGCAGCTGCGGGCTGACGTAAAGATCGGGGGCAACCAGGCGGATCTGTTCGGCTGACATCGCATTTTCCTCGGGGTGAATGGCCTGCCATCGCGGCGTGGCACGCCTGCAAAACATTGAGCGGAATCTTCGGATACCGGCTGCCATTGGACTCGGCCGGCGGCAGCACTCCGGCACGAATGTTGACCTGCACCGGGGGCAGCAGCAAGCGCGTCACGCCTCGCTCCATCCCTGCAACATTTCATCGCAGAGCCAAGTTACCGCCGCATCTTCGCTTGGGGTGGCTACACTTCGCCAGTAAGCCGCTACTTCATCGCTCGCCCCTCCAGCTTTTGCGAACGCACTCATGCCCGATCCCACGGCACCTCCGCGCCAGCCGGCCAGCGATGCTCCCGGTCCACAGCACCAGCGTCCGTCGTTCGGCCGCCGGCTGCTGATCCCGCTGGCGGGGCTCTGTGTCTTCGCCGTCGCGATGCTGGCCGCCGAATTCGCCAACCGGCTGGTGGCCGGCGAGCTGGCCGCCCGCACCCACGCCGATACGCTCGGCTTCGCCAGCGGTCTGCGCGCCGGCATCGATCGCGAACTGAACAGCATTCTGTTCATCTCCAGTGGCCTCTCCGCCTACCTGACCGTGCGGCGCAACTCGCTCGACGATCGCGAAGTCAACGCCATCCTCGAACAGCTGTTCGCCAGCAATCGCCATGTGCGCAACTTCGGCATCGCCATCGGTTACCGGATTGCCTACATCTTTCCGGTTGAAGGCAATGAACAGGCGCTCGGGCTCAACTACCCGGACCAGCCACAGCAGTGGCCCTCCGTGCAGCGCGCGATCGACAGCAATCGCGGCACGCTGGCCGGCCCGCTGAAGCTGGTACAGGGTGGCGAGGGGCTGATCTTCCGCAGCCCGATACGGGTCAGCGGCCGATACTGGGGCCTGTTGTCGACGGTGATCGACACCCAGTCGCTGTTCCGCGCCGCCATCGGCGAGCTGCGCGACGCGCCGTACGATTTCGCCATTCGCGGCCGCGACGGGCTCGGCTGGCAGGGAGAGACCTTCCTCGGCGATGCCGGCCTGCTCGACGACAAGCGCTCGGTCACGCTGACCATCGAAGTGCCCAACGGCCAGTGGGTAGTCGCGGCGCGCGCACGCGGCGACGGCGGCACCGGCAACATCGGGCTGATGCTGCGCGGCATGGGGCTGGCGCTGGCGCTGCTGCTGGCGAATGCCACCATCGGGCTGCTGCGCCATCGCGCCGAGCTGGCGCGACTGGCGCTGTTCGATCCGCTGACCTCGCTCCCCAACCGTCGCTACCTGGAAGACAACTGCAGCGATGTGCTGGAGATCGGCGGCGTGCGCAGCACCCGCATCTGCAGCGGTCTGCTGTTCATCGACCTCGATGGTTTCAAGCAGATCAACGATCGCAGCGGCCACAAGGCTGGCGATGCCGTCCTGAAAGTCGTCGGTGAACGTATTTGCAGCCAGGTGCGCAGCGGCGACACGGTCGCACGCTGGGGTGGGGACGAACTGGTGGTGGTGGTACCGGAGGCCAGCCACGGCGATCTGCAACAGCTGTCGGCGCGCCTGCACCAGATCGTCGAACAGCCGATCGAATACGACGGCCATCTGTTGCAGGTGGGTGCCTCGATCGGCTGGGCACTGCCGCCGGAGGATGGCAGCTCGCTGCGGGAGCTGCTGAAGGTGGCCGATCAGCGCATGTACGAACAGAAGAAGCGGCGCAAAAGCGCCGCCTGATCACGACTCATACCGACGCCAGCTCGGCCTGTGCATCGCGCGGCCAGAAGAAGGCGAAACGGTTCTTGCCCTTGGCCTTGGCGCGATAGAGCGCCTCGTCGGCCCAGCGATAGAGCGCGGCAAAATCGACCGCCGGCACCCCGCCCGGACAGATCCCGATCGACACCGAGAAGTTCGAGCAGAGCAGCGCGTCGTTGTAGCCGCGCACGCCGTCGAGAATGCGGGCGGCGATGCCGCTGGCCACCTGGCTGTCGCAGTTCGGCGCGAAGATCAGGAACTCGTCGCCACCGAGGCGTGCCACCACATCCGACTCGCGCACGCTCTGGCGAATCGCGTCGGCGACGCTGACCAGCACGTTGTCGCCGGTGGCGTGGCCGTAGGTGTCGTTGATCAGCTTGAAATCGTCGATGTCGATCAGCATCACCGCGTGACCGTCGCTCTGCAGCAGCAGGCGCTCGTCGATCGCCTGCATCGCGCCGCGCCGGTTCAGCAGCGCCGTCAGCGCATCGCGGTGCGCGGCGTCGTGGTAGAGATCGATGCGGTGCTCCACCCGCCGGTAATAGCGCCCCACCTGTTGCGCGACCAGCAGCGACAACAGCAACACCGCCAGCGCGCTGCCGAAACTGATCCAGCGAAACTCCGTCTCGCGCGCCAGGTAGTAGTTGAGGTCGTAGTCGATGCCGACGAAACCGACGTAGCGGCCGGCGCTGTCGTAGATCGGTGTATGGCCGGAGAGGAAGTAGCCGTAGTCGTCGCGCTGATAGCGCGGATAAACATAGGTGGTGCCCGCGCGAATCTGGTCGAGCCAGCCATCCTGGTTCTCGTCGTAGACGCGGAACAGCTCCATGTAGGCCGACGCCTGCAGCGAGTGCCTCGTCTTCAGCGCCGGCGACGCCGCGGTATCGAGCACGAAGTAGGCAACACCATTGCGTTCGACCATGGTGTAGACGTAGAACAGGTTGTCATCGGCGGAGTGGAGGCGCACCAGCGGCGCCAGCGTGCGGTGGTACAGGTCATCGCTGTAGGTGACGGGGTCGATCAGCTGTGCATGCAGATCGCCATCGATCATCGCCGCCGCCAGTTGCGCCACCTCGGCGACGTGGCCCCGCAATACCTGGAACCGCGCCTGCTTCGAAAACCATTGCGGAATGGCGACCACTGCCCCCAGCAACAGCAGTGAGAGCAGAAATGCAATCAGGGCAGCGCGCCAATGCATCGGCGCCTGCGGCGATGGGCGCATCTGCGCCTGCGGCGGTGGAGGGACCATGGCAGCATCCATGTCGGGCGGCGTGGCGCCACCCGCTGCAGCGACCGGTCGGACGACCGGATCCTGAGGAAAATCGAAGGGGCGAAATATAATCCCCCAAGGCTGGGTATTACCAGTTCTGGCTGTATGTTCTGCGAACAGGCTGGCATCTCAACACCAATCCGCGATCTCGTCGACCAGCCCCCACGCCAGCGCGGTCTGCGCGTTGATGCGCCGGCCGCTCAGAACCAGCCACGCCACGCGCTGCCGACCGATCCGCCGCGTCATGCTGACGGTGCCGCCGGCGCCGGGAATCAGCCCGACCTGCAGCTCCGGCAGCTGGAAAAAGGTCTTGCTGTGGGCGACCACCCGCCCGGCGAAGGCCGGCAGCTCGATGCCGGAGCCGAGACAGGCACCGTGCACGAAGAAGGAGAGCCGTGCGCTCAGTTTCGCCAGCAGCCGCGCCGGGCTGTGCACGCTGCGCACCCAGTGCGCGGTGGCCGGATCGGGCAGCGAGCCGAATTCGCGCAACTCGCCACCGGCGCTGAAACAGGCGCCGAGCCCGCGAAACCGCAGCTCGGCGATGGACTCATCGGCCTCCAGCAACTGCAGCGCCTCGACCCAGGCATCGCGCATCGCCACCGTGATCGAGTTGCGCGCCTGCGGCCGGTTCAACATCGCCTCGACCAGCGCGCCCTCACGTTTCAGCAGCAGCGGCTCGCCCGCTTCCACCGGTAGCGGATCGCCCTGCCGCTGGCGCAGCCAGCTGCCGAACTCGTCGCCGGACTGCAGCATGGAATAGGCCAGCGACTCCACATCCAGCCCCTGCGACGGCGGCAGCCGCTCGGTGCTGCGCAGCACCTGCACCAGCGTCATCGCCGTGATCGGCCGCATCTGGATGCGCTGCTCCAGCGCCAGTGCCGCCGGTCGGTCGGAGACGACGACATCGGCCGCTGCACTCTCTCCACTGCCATACGCAATCACCGGACAGGGCTGCAGAGCCAGCCACGCGGGGTCATCGGGCAAGGTATCGATGTCGGCAATGATCGTCTGCTGTATCGCGGCACTCATACCCGTTCATCCTGACGCCGATAGGCAATGCTGCCACGGCACAGCGTCATCGCCACATGCGCCGCATCAAGATCGGCGCTCAATGCCTCCCACGGCACATCGAGCAGGCAGAGATCGGCGACCTGACCGACAGCGAGGTCGCGCAGGCCACCAGCGGGCTTTCGCAGATCGCCGCCGAACAGCGCCAGCGCCTGTGACGGCGTCAAACATTCGTCCTCTCCCATCGGCACACCGTTGCGCGTGCGGCGCACAACCGCGGCGCGCATCGCGGCCCACGGATCGGTCGCGCCATACGGCGCATCGCTGCCCGCTGCCAGCTGGACGCCGCCGCGCAGGAAACCGGCGCCGCGATAGAGCAGCGGCAGATCCTCGGCATCGACATCCCGCAGGTACTGATCGCCGCGTTCGGCAATGAATTGCGGCTGTGTCACCACCGTGACACCGAGTTCGGCAAGGCGCTGCAGCGCATGGTCATCCGCAACGGCCGCGTGTTCGATGCGATCACCCAGTATTGCCCCTGCTTCGCCCAGCGCCGCCAGTGCGACATGCAGTTCAACAAGCGTCACGCAGTGCACGGCAACAGCGCGCCCCTGCTCGTGTGCCGCGCGCATTCGCTGCATCAATACCTCAAGATCGGGAAGATCGGCTTCGCGCAGATAGAGTTTGAGCGGACCAACGTCGAGCTGCGCCGAGTGCGGCGACAACGGTTCGCACAACTCTTCGTTGCCCATCACCAACACCCGCTGCACCAGCTCACCACTCGCACAGGCAGCAGCGAGCGCCCGCCAGACAGCGTGGCCGTTGTTGACGCCGGTATCGGTGACACCGGTGATGCCGAAACGCGCCAGCTCCATCGACAGCTCGCGTAGCGATGGCCACGCGCGCGCCAGCCGTTCGCCGAGCCAGGCATCGAGATTGAAGAAGCGACCACTCAGCTCACCGTCCGCTGCACGCTCGACACCCACGGGCAGCGATTCGATCGACGACAACTGCAGCTGAGCCAGCGCACAGGAGTTGAAAATCCACAACATGCCGCTGCGATGCTGGATACGCACCGGCCGGTCGGGGCAGACGCGGTCGAGCCAGTGGCGATCGAGATCGGCGCAAACACTGTCGTGAAAACCGATGCCGCGAATCCAGCCGTCACCGCGCTCGCTGTGCCTGATCAGCAGCTCGCGCAACGCCATTTCATCAGCGATGGCGGGTGGACCGCACAGCAGCGATGAGCGCGCGGTCGCCGTGGCAAACAGGTGCAGGTGATGATCGTGCAGGCCGGGCAGCAGCAGATTGCCACGCGCGTCGACAACGAGATCCGATGCCAGCGGCTGCAACTGCTCCGCCATGGCAACGATCTGTTCGCCAGCAATACGCAGATCGAACAGACCGCGCGCCCACAGCTGCGCGCCGCGAATCAGCAGCGGCGCTTCGATCTGCCTGTTCGGAGCGGGGTTCGGCATCGAAATCCCCTTACAAGAATTCATTCAGAACACGCTCGGTATCCGCCCCGAGCGATGCCGCCCGCACGGTGACAACTCGCGCCACCGGCGGCGATATCTCGATACCGGGCGCAGCGCCTGCCGCGCAGTTTTGACCGGCACTGATGCAGTAAGCCACGACATCGCGCAGCGCAACATCCAGCAGCTGCCCGCCACCACTGCGCCACGCGGCAAGCGCCAGCAATGCCGCGTGCAACCCGGTCAGCGGATCGGCAATCGCATCGGCACAAAAAACCGGATCGCCGCAATCACCACCCAGCAGCCACGACAGCCCCGCCGCGACGCCGGCATCATCGCCGTAGGCAATCCAGTCGCGCATCGGTTCGCGCCGACCGTAACCGGTAATGCCCAGCCACACCTTGCCGGGCGTTGCCGCCACCAGCTCGGAGGCCACGATCCCCATCTGCTCCAGCGCGCGCGGCCGCGAGGATTCGATCACGATGTCGGCCCGCTGCAGCAGCGCATGCAACTGCGCCCGCCCGACCGGATCGTGCAGATCCAGCGCGACACTCTCCTTGCCCGCATTCAGCAGATCGTAGAAATCGGCGGGGCCATGGCGAGCACCATCCGGGCGCGACCGGCTCTCGACCTTGATGACGCGCGCCCCGCACTGCGCAAGCAGCTGTCCGCACAGCGGCCCCGCCCACAGCGCGCTCAGATCGACCACCAGCGGCACTGCCTGCAAGGGAGGCCGCGGCGGTGCATGGCGCGTCGAGTGAAACCAGGCAGCGCAGGATCTCGGCGCCACCATCGGCGCTGCCGCCAGCCCCAACAAGTGCGCGCGCTCCAGCAGTGTCGCGCTCTCACAACGAAGCAGAACCGACGCCAGCGTCTCGATATCCGGCACCGGTTGCTCGACCCACGCCGGCAACAGCTCGAAATCATCGGCGCGAGCCAGATTCAGTGCCAGCATGCCGTCCACCGTTTGCCACAACCGGCAGGCGCCGCCGGCGGAGCGACGCCCCTGCCGCGTCAATCCGGCGATGGCGGCGCGTTCGCCAAGCAGGCGATGGGCCGCGAAGTGGGGATCGCAGCGCTGCGGACAGAGCGCCGCCAGCGCCAGCCAGGCGCCCTGTGCACAAGCGGCAAGTGGCGCTGGACAAGAACGTGCAGGGCCATCGGCATGGCCGCTGAGCCACATGGCACCGGAGTGTGCCCACAGCAGTTCGGCCGAACGCTCATCGACCACTGGCTGCAACTGATGCAACTCAAGCGCATCGAGCAGCCGACGCGCATGACTGGTCGGCGTAACAGGCTGCATGCAGTGGTCGGCGGTCATGCGATGACCCCAAAAAGAAATCGCGCTGGCCTTGGCGGCATCAGCGCGATTGCATCAGGATTTCGGCGGTGGCGAGCGCCACGAAATCAGGCGACGAGCGTCTTCAGCACGACCGACTCATCCGCCAGCACCGCCGGATCGACTTTCATACGGGCGGCGACCAGCTTCTTGCCGATCATGAAATCCTGCGGACGGTTGACGGTATCGACCGAGATGACAACGCCATCCTTAAGGTAGAAGGCGGAAAAATTGTTCGCCTCCATCGAGCCGCGAATGACGACCTGCTCGTAGCCCTGCGACAGACCCACCATCTGCAGTTTCAGGTCGTACTGGTCGGACCAGAACCACGGCACCCCGGCGTGCGGCACTTTCTGCCCGCAGATGTTGGCGGCGGCAACGCGCGCCTGCTCGCTGGCATTGGGAACCGACTCCAATCGCAGACGGCGACCGAGGAAACCGTTGTCGTGATTGGTGCAGTCGCCAGCGGCAAGGATGTCCGGGTCGCTGGTCTGCGCATACAGATCGACGATGACGCCGTTGTCGACGTCGAGACCCGCCTGCTCGGCCAGTTGGGTGTTGGGAATCAAACCGATACCGACAATGATCAGGTCGGCCGGAATCCGCGTGCCATCCTGCAGCACCACCGCCTCGACCAGCTCGCCATCGCCCTCCAGCGCCTGCACGCCGGCACCCAGCCGGATGTCGACGCCGTGGCTGCGATGCACGCCGTCGTAGTACTGCGACAGCTCCGGGCCGGTCACCCGCGCCAACAGACGCGGCAGCGCTTCGACCAGCGTCACTTTCAGCTCTTTCTTGATACCGACCGACGCCGCTTCCAGGCCGATGTAGCCGCCGCCGATGATGACGAGGCGCGCACCCGGCTTGAATTGCTCCTTCATGCGCTTGATGTCTTCGAGCGTGCGCACGTAGTGAACGTTGGGCTTCTCGGCACCCGGCAGCGGCAGGCGCCGCGCATGGCCGCCGGTGGTCAGCGCCAGCTTGTCGTAGTGGAGGGTCTCGCCATTGCTCAGCGTCACCGTGTGCGCCTGACGATCGATCGCCGTGACCTGCACGCCGGTGCGAACTTCGACATCCTGCTTGGTGTAGGTAGCCTGCGGCTTGATGTACAGCGCCTCTTCACCAATGTCGCCAGACAGGTACGCCTTGGAGAGCGGCGGACGGCGATACGGCAGCGCCGGCTCGTCGCCAATCAAAATGATCTTGCCGGTGTAACCCAGTTGCCGCAGCGCACTGGTCATGTCACAACCGGCCTGGCCAGCGCCGACAATTATCGTTGTGCTCATAGCTGACTCTCAGGAAGCGTGGTAACGAGGCCATCCAGGCTGTCGTTCATAACGAGCTGACATGCCAGGCGGCTGATGAGTTGCGGATCGATCAGGCTAGCGAATGGATCGGCCGCAGGATTCTAACGCCGGCGAACGGCCGGTCCTTGCCTTCACCAGAACGATCACTTGCCCGCAGACGAAACGTCATCAAGTGCGATGCAGGCAGGTGATCAGTTCGAAAAATTGGGGCGGCGACTTCGCACATTCAGCGAAGTCGCGCGATCTCACACCCGGCCGGTAACCGGAATCAGTGCGCCGGTAACAGCCTCGGCGCGCGCGCTCAGCAGGAACAGGATGACCTCGGCCAGTGCCTGCGGCGTAACCCAGGTGGAGAAATCGGCATCGGGCATGTCGGCGCGGTTCGGCGCCGTGTCGATGATGCTCGGCAGCACCGCGTTGACGGTGATGTTGCGCGGCTTCAGCTCCTCGGCCAGCGCCTCGGTGAAACGCGCGACGCCGGACTTCGACGCCGCGTAGGCGCCCATGCCGACACCGGCCTTGACCGCACCGTTGGCGCCGATGCTGACGATGCGCCCGCCGCTCGCCGGGAAGTGCGGCAGCGCCGCGCGGCTGGCGTTGACCGCCGTGCGCACGTTGAGCTGGTAGAGCTTGTCCCAGGTCTCGATCGAGCCGTCGGCGATGGTCTCCCAGCGGAAACCGCCGGCGACGTTGACCAGCGCATCGATGCGGCCGTGCTTCGCGGCGATCGCGGCCAGCGCGGCGCGGGTCGCCTCGGCATCGCCGAGATCGAGCGCCGGCGAGGGCTCGACACCCGGCGCCGGCTCGCCATTCACCACATCGACCGCGATCGCGGTGGCACCCGCGGCGACGGCGGCGGCGGAGACGGCGCGGCCGAGCGAACCCAGCGCACCGGTCACGACAACGACTTTGTTCTTCAATTCCATGGCGATTCCACTTCAGCTGCGGGGGGCTTCGGGAGCCCCGAGATAACGATCGAGTTCCTGATGCATGTTCAGGATCATCTTTTCCTGTTCACTGGCCAGCCAGATCTGCTTGCAGCCGCGCGAATGCAGCCCGCGCTGCATGCGCGGAATGTTGCCGAGATCCTGGCGCGGAATCAGGCGCACCTGCTCCGGGTCGGTGTAGTCGGTCGCCGTCTGCAGCGTCGCGCGCGGCGGCGTGACCGCGGCCGGGTAGGTCTTGGTCGACATGATCTCGAACGTGCACATGTCCGGGTCGCGCGCATCGGGGCGCACGCGGTAGATCATCGCGTTGCCGGCCTGCGGCAGGATCATCAGGTTCGGGAAGATGAACACCTCGCCGCCCCACATGCCGAGAATCTCGGGGGTCGGCTTCGGCATCGGCCGCTGCTGTGCCGCCGCGGTGGCGTACAACGCTTTCACGTACTCGGCGCCGAGGCTCGATCCTTGCGGAATCGGTTTGCCCTTCAGCGAGCGAACGATGTCGACATCCTCCTTGAGCACCATCGCGTCCATGCCCTCGACCAGCAGGTTGAGTCGATCCGCCATGGCATCGACCGGATCGCCCTCCTGATTCACATGTCCCGCCATCGGCGTTTTCGGACCGGCGAAGAAGCGGCCGTGGCCGAACGGAAGTCCCTCATAGGCGACATGGCGATGAGCATAGTCACCGTAGGAAGCCGGATCGTCGCCGAGCACGGCAGCGGCGGCGTTCGTTTCGAGCTGCGGGTGCGTTACCGGAACGTGGTAGGTCTCGAAGAAGGCCTCTTGCGCCACTTTCCAGTTGGCCGGCACCGGAATGGCCTTCCACCAGTAGTGGTGCATGTCGCCAATGGCGAGCCCTTCGACCACTTCGCGCACCGGTGCGATGAACTCGTCGAACGAAACCGGATTGGGATCGAGGTTGATGAAGATGAAGCCGGCAAACAGCTCAAGCTTCACTTCGCGCAGCGCGACATCGCTATCGCGCAGTTCGCCGTTGCGGAACTCCTGGCGCTCCAGCACGAACTCGTTCTGCCCCGCCAGGTTCCAGCGCCAGCCGTGGAACGGGCAGATGATGCGGTCTTTCTCAAAACTGCCGGAACACTCGGCCAGCGCCGTGCCGCGATGCGGGCAGGCGTTGTGGTAGGCCTTGATGGTGTCGGCGTCGACACGGACGATCAGTACGGACTGATCGCCAATGTCGTAGACGGTGAAGTCACCTTGTTCGGGAATCTCGTCGAGACGAGCGGCAGCCTGCCAGACCTTGCTCCAAAGCCGGTCGTACTCCAGTCGCAGGAATGCCGGGTCGGTGTAACGGCCCGAGCGAATGCCATGCGACAGGGTGCGCCAGCTTTCGGGCCAATCGGTCTGGATGACAGCGCTCGCCTGATTCATACGATCTCCGCGATCAACGTTCCTACTGCGTAAGCTTCACCGACGGCAGCGATCACTTTCAGCGTGCCCGATACCGGCGCGGCAACTTCCTGCACCGACTTGTCCAGCTCCAGCGTGTACAGCGGAGCACCCTCTTCTACCGCAGCGCCATCGGCGACCAGAAACTCAACCAGCGTGCCTTCCTGGGTCGAAAAACCGATCTGGGGAATACGAATTTCAGTGCTCATTGGGCAGCTCTCATTTCAGGGTTTGACGAATGGCCGCTTCGATGGAGCTGGCCTTGTAAAGGTATTCAAGTTCGAGCACACGGGCGAAGGGCACGGCCACATCGCGCGACGCGACACGCAGCACCGGCGCCTGCAGCTGGCCAAACAGCTCTTCCTGAATGGTGGCCGCAATTTCCGCACCGACGCCGAAGCTGCGCGGCGCTTCGTGAACCACGACTGCGCGACGGGTCTTGGCGACCGACTTCAGTACCGCTTCCTTGTCCCACGGATTGACCGTGCGCAGGTCGACGATCTCGACGGAGATGCCTTCCTGAGCCAGCTGCTCGGCAACTTTCTGGGTCTCCATGATCGGACGACCGTAACCGATGACGGTCACATCGCCGCCTTCGCGAACAATGTTGGCCTTGCCCAGCGGAATCTTGTAATTCGCCACCGGCGCCGGACCTTTCATGGCGCGGGTCAGGGCGTCCTCGATGAACAGGCACGGATCATCGTCTTCGATACAGGCGCGCAGCAGGCCCACGGCGTCAGCCGGCGAGGACGGGATCACGACTTTCATGCCGGCAACGTGGGCAAACCACGCTTCCAGCATGTCGGAGTGCTGGCCGCCCGCGCCGTAACCGGCACCGGTACGGGTGCGGATGGTGATCGGCACCGAGGTCTGGCCGCCGGACATGAAGCGCAGCTTGGCGGCGTGGTTGACGATCTGGTCCATCGCCACGGTGATGAAGTTCATCAGCATGATTTCAGCAACCGGACGCATGCCGGCCAGCGAGGCACCGATGGCCGCGCCAACGATCGCCTGCTCGGAAATCGGCGTCGTGCGCACGCGCTCGATGCCGTATTTGGTGGAGAGGCCGGCGGTTACCTTGAACGCGCCGCCACCCTCTTCGTCCGCAATGTCTTCACCCAGCAGGATGACGCTGGAATCCGCCGCCATGGCTTCGTCCAGGCCGCGGTTGTAGGCCTCGGTAAAGCTGATAGGTTTCAGGTCGCTCATTACTTGGCCTCTCCGTAAATATCCCGATCAATTTCTGCCAGGTCGGGTGCAGGGCTATCGAGGGCGAATTGCACCGCGTCGTCGATGATGGCGGTGAACTCCTTGGCAATCTGTTCGAGATCGGCTTCGGTGGCGGCACCGGATGCCAGCACCTGGGCGCGGGTGATCGGCACCGGATCTTTCGCCAGCGCGGCCGCCATCTCTTCCTTCGGAATGTAGGGAGAGGGGTCGCCGAAGTAGTGACCCCAGAAGCGGAAGGTCATCGCCTCCAGCAGGGTCGGGCCGTCGCCGGCGCGGGCGCGGGCCACGGCGTCACGCATCGCGGTCCACATCTCTTCCGCATCGTTGCCGTTGACGGTCACACCGGCCATGTTCGGGCCATAGGAGCTGGCGCGGTCGGAGACTCTCGCCACCGGCGTGGCTTTTTCGTAGCGGGTCGACTCGCCCCAGACGTTGTTCTGGCACAGGAAGATGACCGGCAGCTTCCACAGCGCAGCCATGTTCAGCGCCTCGTGGAAGGCGCCGATGTTGGAGGCGCCGTCGCCGAAGCAGGTCACGGTGACGCGACCGTCGCCCTTGATCTGCGACGCCAGCGCCAGACCGTTGGCGATCGGCATGCCGCTGCCGACGACGCCGGTGGTGACCATGACGCCGGTCTCGGGGTGGGTGATGTGCATCGGGCCGCCCTTGCCTTTGCAGGTACCGGTGACCTTGGCAAAGTACTCGGCGAACAGATTGCGCAGCGGCAGGCCCTTGGCGACCTGATCGTGCATGCCGCGGTAGATGGTGACCAGATAATCGGTGGGCTGCAGGTGCACGCCCATCGCAGCGGCAACGATCTCCTGACCGCGCGGCGGGTGGAATACGGTGGCCAGCTTGCCGGACGTCATCAGCAGCTTGAGGCGATCGCCGACCATGTTGATCAGCAAGGCCTTGCGGTAGACCTCAAGAAGAGCTGATGGAGAGAATTTTTCAGTGGCGTTCATGCGTACACTCGCTTGGAGTCGGAGTCATGACTGGTTGTCTGGGAATGCGATGTTATACAACAATGGTGACCATTAGATCTAGGGTTCCGTGGACAACCGGAGACCCGTTCGAGTCACCCAAGATCCTGATCTGCATCGCTTCGCGATCAGGGCATCGACCGTAAGCGAACCTGGCACATCAAGCGCTTCGACAGCCCGAATTTGCACAATGATCGAAGCGGGACAGCCATCGTTCGCGGCGCCGGATTCTAACGCCGATGGACACGTTTGACCAACGCAACACCGCCTCGCTCGACCAGATGAGCCGCGTCGCACTGCAGCGCGACGCCGCCGAACCGGCCGTCGAATTCGAAAAGCGGTGGATCACCCGGGGAGAGCTGCGGCACCTCGCGGAACAGCTCGAAGCGCTGATCGAGGCCAGCGGCGCCGGAACCTCACCGAAAGTTGCCTTCGTCGCCCGCAATCACCCGTCGGCACTGGCGGCCCTGCTCGCCCTGCTGGCAAGGCGCTGCTCGGTGCGCATGATCTACCCGTTCCAGTCGCCCGTGGCGATCGCCCGCGACCTCGAACGGGTCGAGCCCGACATCCTGGTCGCCAGTGCCCACGACTTCTGCGAGCCCATCCTCGACGCCCTGCGCAGCTGCGGCAGTGCCGGCATCGCGCTGCACGAAACGAGCATGGAAGCGCGCGCGCTGGACGATTTCGAACGCACGCGACGCCAGCGCGACACGCCGGCACCCTTGCAGATCGAAATCCTCACCAGTGGCACCACCGGTACGCCGAAGCCCTTCGCCCTCAGTTACGAGGCGATTGCCCAGCACATCGTCGGCCCCATTGCTCCCGGCGCGCCCGACCCGGCCACGCTGCCGCCGTCGCTGCTTTACTTTCCGGTCGGCAATATCTCCGGGCTCTATTCGACGCTGCCGTCACTGCTGCGCGGTCAGCGCATCGTGCTGCTGGAACGCTTCAGCCTGGCCGCCTGGCACGACCACCTGCTGCGCTTTCGCCCACCAGCCAGCGGACTGCCGCCGGCCGCCATACAGATGGTGCTCGACGCCGACATCCCGGTGGAGGACCTCTCCTGCCTGCAACGTCTCGGCGCCGGTGCCGCCCCGCTCGACCCGCGCGTGCAGCAGGCTTTCGAAGCGCGCTACGGCGTGCCGATCCTGCTCTCCTACGGCGCCACCGAATTTGGCGGGCCGGTGGCGGCCATGACACCGGAACTGCGCGCCACCCATGGCGACCGCAAGATCGGCAGCGTCGGCCGCGCCATGCCGGGCGCCAGACTGCGCGTGGTCGATGCCGTTACAGGCGTGGAATTGCAACGCGGCGAGGAAGGCGTGCTTGAAGTGGTGTCACCGCGCATCGGGCCGGACTGGATACGCACCTCCGATATCGCCGTCATCGACGCAGAGGATTTCCTGTTCCTGCGCGGACGCGCCGACGGCGCCATCATTCGCGGCGGCTTCAAGCTGTTGCCGGAAACCATCGAAAGAGCCTTGCAGTTGCACCCCACCGTTGCCGCCGCTGCCGTCGTCGGCCTCGCTGACCAGCGGCTCGGTCAGGTACCCGCCGCTGTCGTTCAGCTCAAACCGGAGATGCCGGCACCCACCGCCGCCGAACTCGAAACCCATCTGCGCGATCACCTGTTGGCGACGCACATTCCGGTGGCGTGGCGCTTCGTCGAAGAGATGCCGAGAACCGCGCTCTCGTTCAAGGTCGATCAGGGCGCCCTGCGCCGGCTGTTTGAAACGGCGTCCGGTCGCTAGAGCTGTCAGCCCGATACCTTCAAGAACGCGAGAATCTGCCGCGCGCAATCCGCGACATTCTCGAGATGCAGCAAATGCCCGAGCTCGGGATAGTCGACGCGCCGCAGATCGCCGGCACTGGCCTCCAGCAGATCGGCGATCAATCTGAAATCCTCGAAATCGCGACCGCCGGTCAGCAACAGCGTGCGCACATCGAGCTGATGCAGTCGCTCCACGTCGGGCATCATCAACTGATGGTTATCCCGAACCCACTGCGCGCCGGAGTAACGCTGGATTGATTCATACAGCGCCGCGCCACCGGGACTGTCCCGGGTTGTGTCAAATAGCGGGTGCTGCCACCACAACTGTCGGGCCTCATCCATCGCACCGGCGCGTGCGCGCTCAGCAATCGCATCCCACAATTCACGCCACCGCTCCGACCACTCCCAGGCGACCATGCCGGGACTGATCAACACCAGGCTGCGCACGCGCCCGGGATGATCCAGCGCAAAATTGAGGGCAATGCTGCCGCCCATCGACACCCCGATCAGATCGCATTGCTCAACACCGACCGCATCGACGATCGCCAACAGATCATCCGCATGGTTGAACGCGGCATCGTCATCGGCAATCGAGCGGCCAAATCCGCGCAAATCGTAGCGCAGCGCGGGCAGAACCTGCGCTGTCGCCGCCCAGACGCCATCCCACGTACTGAGGTCATCGCCCAGACCATGCAGAAAAATGGCGCCCGGCCTGTCCCCGCGCAACGACGTGTGCAGGTCGACGCCATGTGCACGAACGGTGGTATTTCTTTCAATCAACATATCGATACCGGAGCAATCGCACCCGAAGCGAATGCAATTACCGCCCTCCTCATCACGCCCGATTCATGCAACGCAGGCCAGTCTATTCCCGCCCACCCGACCCGGTCGAGCCAGCGGACAGGTCACCGGCGCTGCGGAATTGATAAATTCAGCCTCGCCCCTCAGACTGCCTGCGCCCACCATCGTCAGCCACCGCGACAACCGGACATCACCCCCACCGTGAGCGAAGAGAAAAAAAGTCAGAAACGCCGCCTGGTGCAGGAGACCGCGGAAAAACTGCGCGAAGTGATTCTGGCACGCGAAACCGGCACGCAAATCGGATCGCTGAATGAGGTTGCACAACTGCTTGGCGTCGGCATCGTCACCGTGCAGCAAGCCGCCAGAATTCTCGAACATGAAGGGCTACTGACGGTTAAACGCGGACCCAACGGCGGCTATTACGGAGCGCGCCCCGACGAAGCCGCGCTGGAACGCGCCTTTGCCGCCTATCTGCGCGTACACAGTTTCGGTCAACGCGACATTTCGGAAATGATGGCGCTGATCGATTGCGAAATCGTCGCCTCTGCCGCGCGCTGCACCGATGAAAAGCTGCGCGACGAGCTGCGCAATCTGGATGGCCGCATCGACCTGTGCCAAACCCCGGAAGAGCGCGTTCAATTTGAAGAAGAGCTGCGCAATACGCTCTTCAAGATCGTGTCGCGCCCGCTCATCGAATTGCTGTCACGCGTCACCACGCAGCTCTATCGAACCCATCCAAGACCCCTGGTTTTCTCGGGCGAGACCGGCGTCCAGGCCTGGAAGACAGGTCGCCACCGCATCGTGCAGGCGATCCTCAAACAGGATGAAGAGCTGGCACGATTCGAAGCCGAGCGCTACCTGAAAGCGTTCATGACCAGACTGCGCAATGATGAAGCAACCCATTGACCGCCATGACCTCAACACCGCCACCCAAACGCCGGGACGCACCCCGCACCCGGGCCAGACTGCTGGCCGCCGCGCAACAATCCTTTTCGGAGCGCGGCTATTCGCAGTCGGGCATTCGCGATATCGCCGCGCAGGCTGAGGTCAGCTCGGCACTGTTGATCCGCTATTTCGGCTCCAAGGCCGGCCTGTTCGAAGCCGCGCTGATCGATGCCATGCGCATGGATGAGCTGTTGCAACGCGGTAAAGATGGATTCGGCCAGCATCTGGCTGATCTGTTCCTGAATGCCGACATCAACATCACGCCACCCTCGATGATCGCGCTGTCGACCAGCGACGATGACGCGAGAGAGATCACCACCCGCGTCACCGAAGAGCATGTGATCATCCCGTTCGCCAAATGGCTGGGGGCGCCGGATGGACGTGCGCGCGCACTGGAAGTGATGCTGCTGGCAACCGGGTTCGTGCTCTACACGCGACAACTGCCGGGGCTGTTTTCCGCGCGCGGGACCGACAAGAAAATCGCCGCCTGGTTTGCCGAATCGGTGCAGGCGATCATCGATCGATCCCCATGAGATCGATCAAAACAAGCGCTTTCAGCGCCCTTTGGTCGACGAATCGATGACCCGCTGAATCGCCTCTCCAACGACGTCGCGCATCAGCAGATAGAAAGTCGCCACCGTCTCCAGCCGCTCCCTGGTGACCTCCGACGACACGGTCGTCGCCCGCCCCTGCAGCAGCTTCGCCATCGACTCCAGCATGACGATCCGCTCGTTGAACACCGCGCCGTAGGTATCGGAAGCTTCATAGAATATGCGCTTGCTGCCGCGCTCGCCGGAGCGACGCACCAGAGCACTGCGCTCCAGTGCTCGTGCCGCCACACTGACACTGCTCTTGCTGACATCGAGATCCCCGGCGATCTGATCGAGCGTTGCCGCCTGGGTGCTCAGCAACAGATAGCCGTAAATCCGCGCCGTCACATTCGACATGCCCCACGGCACCAGCAGCGCCACAATGTCATCGAGAAAGCGCCGATCATCCGCCGTCAGTTTCTTCTTGGGCACACTCAACCTCGTTGCATACAAAGAGCTACCGCTGTTTTCGGGATGCAGATCATCAACGGCGCGCGACTCAGAAGCTGATGACGATCTTGCCGAAATGGCGACCGCTCTGCAGATAGTGCAGGGCTTCGGGCAACTGTTCGAAAGCAAAACGGCTGTCAATGACGGGGCGCAGCTTATGGAAATCGATGGCGCGATTCATCATTTCAAAGTCATCGCGCGTGCCAACCGCCACCGATGACACATTGACGCCGGCGCTGAACAGCGACGACACCGCATTCGGCCAGCCGGTCAGCAGTCCAACCAGCGCCACGCGGCCACCGCGCCGCGTCGACGCCACCGTGCGATCGATGGTGCCCGCGCCGCCGAGATCGATGGCGAGATCGACACCCTGCCCCACCGTCAGCTCGCGCACCGCCTTGTCCCACTGCTCCTGCTGCCGATAGTTGATCACCTCATCGGCACCCAGCTGGCGCAGGCGCTCGGCGCGCTCTTCGCTGGAGGTTGTCATGATCACGCGCGCGCCAAACAGCTTGGCGAACTGCAGCGCAAATACCGAGACACCACCGGCACCCTGCAACAGCACCGACATGCCGGGCAGCAGCGGCGCGGCGCCGCACAGCGAGTGCCACGCCGTCACCCCCGCGCATGAAAGCGCAGCACCCTCCTCGAAATCGAGATGCGCCGGCAGCAGCACCAGCTCGCTCTGATGCACGGCAACCTCTTCCTGCATGACACCGGGCAGGCCGCTGCCGCGACAGAGCGTACCGGTGGTCGCGCGCCACGGCCCGCCAATCCAGTCGGGATTGAAGGTCAGCGCCACGCGATCGCCAAGCTTGACGCGACTGACATCCGCGCCCGTCTCAATCACCTCGCCCGCCGCATCCGAGCAGGGAATAAAACCGTTTGGTCCCGCCTTGGCAATGACACCCGATACCGCCATCAGATCGCGGTAGTTGAGCGCAGCCGCGCGTAATGCGACGCGAACCTCGCCACTACCCAGCGGACCCGGTCGCGGCGTCTGCTCGATCGCCAGCGAATCGATACCGGAACAGGTGCGCGTCAAAAAGGTCTTCATGAACAGCAAACTCCCACCGTCATCGCGGCTGCAAACAATTCAACTTTACAATATTCGGAAAAAACTGAATATTATGAAACACTATTTCCGGGCCATTACCCGTGGGCACCCGCCGCCGTTGCAAAGCCATCACCCCGGAACAGCGGTCGATATAACCACAGCCACGGACAACAAATCCAAACAGAGGTAAACAGCAATGATTGGACAGGATCCACTGGACCTCGGCGGCCAGGTCGCATTCGTCACTGGCGGCGGCCAGGGCGCGGGCCGCGCCATCGCACTGGCGCTGGCCAAACACAATGCCGGCGGTGTCGCGGTCAACGATTTCGTCCTCGAACGCGCCGAAGCCGTCGCGGCCGAGATCAGGGCGATGGGTGTTGCCGCCGTCGCGGTGCAGGCGGATGTCGGCGACTACGCCTCGGTCAAGACCTCGGTGGAGGCAGCGCAATCGTCGCTGGGGCCGATCACGATCCTGGTCAACAACGCCGGCAATGCCGGACCCAACGCCGACATGCGCGCGTCGCCGCTGTTCTGGGAAACCGAACCGCAGGAGTGGGATCGCTACTTCCACACCAATCTCCACGGCGTCATGAACTGTTGTCACGCCGCACTGCCGGGCATGGTCGCGCAGGGCAAGGGGCGCATCGTCACCATCGTCTCGGACTCCGGCCGTGTCGGTGAAGCAAGACTGGCCGCCTATTCGGCCGCCAAGGCCGGCGCCAATGGTTTCATTCGCTCGATCGCCAAGGAGGCCGGACGTTTCGGCATCACCTCGAATGCCATTTCGCTGTCGACACTGGAACCCCCGCTGCCACCCGAACAGTTGACCGAATATCTCGACAGCGAACGCGCCAAAACGCATGTATCGCGGTATGTGATCCGACGTTTCGGCAAGCCGGACGATGTCGCCTACATGACGCTGTTCCTCTGCTCGGATGCCGCCTCGTGGATCACCGGCCAAACCTACCCGGTCAACGGCGGCTATTCGTTCACGCAGTGATCGTCGCTGCATTCATCACAAGTTTTCGGAGCGTTCATCGTGCCATCAGCCAGTGACATGAAAGGAAAAGCGGCATTGATTACTGGCGCCGCAGCCGGGCTGGGGCGAGCAACGGCACTGCGACTTGCGCGTGCCGGTGCCGATCTCTGCCTGGTCGACATCAATGCGCAGGGCTTGCAGTCAGCCGCTGCCGAAGCGAAAGCGCTCGGTGTCAACGCAATCACGCTCACCGCCGATATTGGCGATGCCGACAATTGCCGCAATGCCGTTGCAACAACGGTCGAGACCTTCAACCGACTCGATGCGCTGTGTAATGTCGCGGCGATCTTCATCCCCTGTCATACCGATCAGATGAGCATCGAGCAGTGGAACAAGACCATCGCGGTCAATTTGAGCGCGCCGTTCCATCTGATACACGCATCGATTCCCCACCTGCTTGCCACCCACGGCGCCGTCGTCAATGTCACCTCCTGTGCCGCACACATCGGCCAGGCCTATACCGCCGCTTACTGCGCGGCGAAAGCAGGTCTGTCGCACATGACCAAGTCGCTGGCGATGGAGTACATGCACAAGCCAATCCGTTTCAACGCGGTGGCGCCCGGCGGCATGATGACGGCGCTCGCCGCCGGCTTCCGCAATCTGCAGGACGCCGACCCCGCACTGATCAAGCGTTACTCGCCGCTGCGCGGTCTGGTGGAGATTGATGAGGTCGCCGACATGGTGGCCTTCCTCGCCTCCGATGCAGCGAGCGGCTACCACGGCGCCATCATCAATATCGACAACGGCATTACCGCCGGCTGAGCTTCGCGATACCTGCAAATTCGGAGAGAAACAATGAGCGTCAATCGACACGCACTCGCCACACTGCTGGCGAAAGAGGAGATTCGCGAACTGGGGATGCTCTATTCACGCGGCGTCGACCGCAAGGATGGCCCGTTACTGCGTACGCTCTATACAAAAGATGCCACCGACACCCACGGCGATACCTTCGATGGCCCGGCCGAGGCGTACGTCGATTTCCTCGAAAAATCGTTTCCCTACATGCGCTACAGCGGTCACCACATCTGCAACCACCTGATCTCCGTCAATGGCGATGAAGGCGAGGGTGAAGTTTATGCGCTCGCCTATCACGTCATTCCCGACGGCAAGGGCGGCTGGCAGGAGGATCTGATGGCGGTGCGCTACATCGATCGCTACCGCAAGGAAGAAGGTCGCTGGAAATTCGCGCAGCGCATCGTCAGTTACGACTACAAGGCGCCGCGCCGAGCGGTCGAACCGAACACGCCCGTTCCGGCCTATCCCGAAGACGCCAGCTTCACGCTGCTGCAGAGCCGCTTGTTCGCACGCGGACCGCGCGCCTGATCGAACGGTGTTCGCCCGCAGAATCTAACGTCCCGGCCGACCGTAATCGCCGCGATCGAAGGCCTCGATCCTGTCGCGCAAGAACTGATCCGGTGACTGCGCATGTTGCTGGATCAGCGGCCAGACTTTTTCGTCGGTCGGAATCACGATGCGTCCGCTGCTCATGCCATCGGCCAGGATCGTCGCCGCCTGCTCCGCCGTGATCGGCACGAACTGTTTGCCGGGGCCACACATGACGACATCATCCGACCAGCTCTTCATCCCCTGCATGACACCGGTCAGCACCGGCCCGGGACAAAAACAGCTGACATTGATTCCCTTCGGCAGCAGATAGAGCGCCAGCGACTCGGTCAGCGCAACCACGGCCGCCTTCGCGGCGACATAGGGCATGCGGTTCGCCGCATAGGGATAAAGACCGGCAAACGATGCCGTATTGACGATGTAACCGGCACCGCGCGCCAGCAGCTTCGGCAACATCACCGCGTTGCTGCGCACCACCGACATCAGGTTGAGATCGAGAATGCGCTGCCACTCGGCAAGCGGAATATCTTCCGGATTGCCCGAGAGGATCACCCCGACATTGTTGACGACGATGTCGATCTCGCCGAGCGCTGCCTGCGCGGCGGCAACCGCATCAGCTATCGACGACTCCCGCGTTACATCGCAGGCGATCGCAATAGCCCGCCGCTGCAGCTCGACAACCGCTGCCGAGCACTGTTCAGCACTCGCCAGATCGATATCGGCGATGGCGACATTGGCGCCACGGCGCGCGAACTCCAGCGCCACGGCGCGACCAATGCCGTTGGCGCCGCCGAATATCAGCGCATTTTTATTTTCGAAACCAAGCATCGTGATTCCAGCTCAGGGCCGCAGGATCCAGCCACCGTCAATGTGCAGCACCTGCCCGGTAACCCAGTCTCCTGCCGACGAGCACAACAGCAGCAACGCGCCGACCAGCTCATCGGGGGCACCGCGCACGCGCATCGCCACACTCATTTCGAGAAATTTGACGAACGGCGAGTCGTCCGGCGTGAGCTGACGGCCGGCATCGCTGGTGACATTGCCGGGGGCGATCGCGTTGACATTGATCTTCTCGCGACCGAGCTGGCGCGCCAGTGTCGTCGTCAATCCGACCAGCGCCAGCTTGCTGATACCGTAGGCACCGATCGCCGGAAAAGCACCGCCCGAGGTCTGGTTGACGATCTTGCCACCGCCACGCTTGCGCATCAGCGGCACCACCGCCTTGCAGCAGTTCAGCGCACCGGTCAGGTTAACGTTGAAAATATTGTTCCATTCGTCGCCCGGCATATCGAGTAGCGAACCGCCCTTGAGCTCCGCCATCAGCGCCGCGTTGTTCACCAGAATGTCGACACCGCCAAAGGCCTGTTCCGCAGCCGCGGCCATCGCCGCTACCGAATCGGGCTGTGTGATATCGACACCGACCGCGATCGCCTTGCCACCGGCGGCAACAATCTCATCAGCAACACGTTTCGCGCCGTCGGCATTCAGATCGGCGACAACAACAGCAGCGCCTGCGCCGCCCAGACCCAGCGCATAAGCGCGGCCGATGCTGTTACCGCGACCACCGGCACCGGTGACGATGGCAACCTTGTCGTCGAGTCGAAATTGATCAAGGGAAAAGCTCATGGTTCATCTCCTGAACGGCGTCAGCGACACCACTATTTTTTAACGTGAGGGCAGAGAATGACGAAATCTAGGCGTTCAACGCCAGCTCGAAAAACGGTTGCGTCAATTCGCGGAATGGCGGGAATGACGGCGCGTCACCCAACGCCTCGCCCAGCAAACGCACATCCTTCGCCAACAGGGCAGCACCGTGTTGCCACGCCGCGGGGCTCGACAATCGCGAACAGACCTCGAAACCGAAGCTGCGACCGCTGCTCACCTTCACCAGCTCGATCAACGCAGCGCGATCGATGCCGAGTGTTTCAGCGGCCTCAAGCCCCTGGTAGGCGATGGCGACATGCGCCGCCATCAGCGCGTTGTTGACCAGTTTCGCCATCTGTCCGGCACCGACACCGCCGAGATGAACGATCAGGCCCGCGAAGGTTTCGAAGATCGGTCGCGCAGCTTCCACATCCTTCGCATCGCCACCCACCATCACCGTGAGTGTTCCCGCAGCGGCGCCACTGCCGCCACCACTGACCGGTGCGTCGATCAGCGCCAGTCCGCGCGCCTTCGCCTGCAGGGCCAGCTGCCTGCACAGATCGGGGTGAACCGTGGAGTGGATAACCAGACGCCCGCCGGGCTTCATCACCGGCATCAGCTCATCGCAGACCTGCCGCACCCCGGCATCATCGACGACACAGATGCAGACCAGATCCACTGCCGCACCGAGCTCGGCAACACTGGCCGCGATCTTCGCCGACGTATCGGCGTAGGGCTGCAGTGTCTCGGGGCGCCGCGCCCACAACACGGTCGGGAAACCGGCATCGATGATGCGGCGCGCCATCGGCCCGCCCTGGCTGCCGAGGCCGATAAAACCAATCTTGAGCATGGGACACCTCAGCCGGCGGTGATGCCTTTATCCAGAGAAATGCACGTGCCGTGATAGCCACGCGCGGCATCCGAGGCGAGAAATGCCACCAGATCGGCGACATCGTCGACGTCGACCACACCGCGCAGCGGTGTGAAGCGCTTGAACAACTCGGGATCGAACCCCGCCGGCATCCTGAAGTTGTTGGCAATGTTGGTTGCCATGCCGCCGGGCGCGACGGCATTGAAGCGAATCGGCTTGTGGATATATTCCATCGCCAGTGATTTGGTCAGATGGGTCAGCGCCGCTTTCGCCGCCGTGTAAACACCGCAATAGGCCTCACCGATCAGCGCTCCCGACGACGTGACATTCACCACCGCGCCGTTGGCCTCAAGCAGATGCGGAATCGCCGCCTGAATCAGGAAGAACGGCGCGTTGAAATTCACTGCCATGGTTTTTTCGAAATCGGCGGCACTCATCTCATGCGCATTGCTCAGCAAAAGAATGCCCGCGACGTTACACAACGCATCGAGCCGACCGAATTTCTCAACCGCAGCCGTTACCGCGCCGAAGCAATTGTCGCGTTGAGCCAGATCCGCCGCATGACTCAGCACATCGACGCCCAGATCTTTCGCTTGCACTGCCGTCTGTTCAAGACCTGCAGCATTCAGATCGACAATGCAAATATTCGCGCCGGCTTGCGCCAGCTTGAGCGCCGTCGCCCGCCCCAGCCCGGAGGCAGCGCCCGTCACCAGTGCAACCTTGCCCTTCATATCGCTGGTCATTGATCTCGCACTCCGATTATTTATCTCGCACGCCAAGCCGTGATTGAACCGTCACACCGCAACTCACTCGAAAGGAAGCCCTTCGGTAACGCGCTTGCCCATCTCGAACACCACCGCCTGCATGACGGAAGCCTTGGGCCAGCCGCCGTGAATGGCGTACTGCAGAACGAACTCCTGCATCTCCACCACCGTCGCGTTGCCACTCGCCATGGCCGCGTAAGTGTGCGAACGAATCGGTGTCGTCGACGCGGAATCGGCAACGCCAACCATCGTTATCCAGCGCCGCGAACGCTGATCGAGGCCGGGGCGCATCCACATCTCGCCGAACACGAAGTTGAGAATGCCGCCTTCGAAATAGGGCGAAATCGGCGGCGGCGACGGAAAAGTCATGACCGCGCTGAAGTTGGCCGCTCCCTCCGCAATTCGCTGCGTCGGATCCCACGGCTCGGCACGAATCGCCGGAATATCGACAGGCGGCAGATCCAGCTGTTTGGCGGCGCGTGTCACTGCCGCATCGAGCACGGTGCCGCGCGACCAGCCGGCATAGACGGCGAGATGCAGCGCCGCTTCACGCAATTCGAGTTGTGTCAACGCGCCGGTGGAGAGCGCACCGCGGGCATAGCCCTCGATCACATCGGGGCTGCACCCCTCGCACGCCGAACCGGCCAGTGAAATCAGAAAGCGCGAGCGCCGATCGAGACCGGGGCGCGACCAGACCTCGGCAAAGAGGTAATCGCGCCACGAAGCATCCAGCAGCGAAACCGGATTCGATGCGGCACCGATCAATTCGCGCTGCAACTCTGCGCCTCGTTGCGTGCGTGTCTGAGGATCGAGATTACTCATTATTATTCTCGGCCTCGGTTATTGCGGCTGTGGCGGCGCAATGTTGACGTAGACGTTCTTGACCTGCAGGAACTCGCGAACCGCATGTTCGCCGCCAAGACGCCCGTAGCCGCTCTGCTTCATGCCACCGAACGGCACATTCGGTTGCATGCCTTCACCGGAAGCATTGACCTGCACCATGCCGGCCTGCATCTGGCTCGCAACGTAATGCGCGCGACGCAGATTCTGCGTGTGGATGTAGGCACCGAGGCCGTAGTCGCTGTCGTTGGCCAGCGCGATCGCCTCCTCCTCGGTATCGAACGGCGTCACCGACACCACCGGCCCGAACACTTCGTGCTGCGCCAGTGAGCTGCTGTGATCGACATCGGCGATAACCGTTAGCGGCAGATAGAAACCTGCCGCGAATTCGCCGCCGAGACGCTCGCCACCGGTCAGCACCCTCGCACCCTCGCCCCTGGCCTTCTCGACGATGCCGAGAATGCGGTTGGCGGAAGCCTCCGAAATGACCGGTCCCATCACCGTGGACTGCTCCAGCGGATCGCCAATCTTGATATGCGGAGCGATCGCCTGAAGCATGCCGAGATACTGTTCATAGATCGAACGCTCGACCAGCAGGCGCGTGCCGTTGACGCAACCCTGACCGCTGACGCTGATAGCGCCCGACAAACCGCGCCGACCGGCCTGTGTCAGATCGGCATCGGCAAAGACGATGACGGCCGATTTGCCGCCCAGCTCCAGCCCGCACGGTTTCAGATTCTCCGCCGCCGTGCGCAACACCTTCCTGGCGGTGGCACCGCTGCCGACAAACTGGATCTTGTCGACGCCGGGATGGGCGACCAGCGCCTCGCCGACATCGGGACCACCGACGACCAAGTTGAACACCCCGGGCGGAAAACCGGCTTCAATCGCCAGTTCAGCGAGGCGCATGACGGTATACGGCGCGTTTTCCGGCGCCTTCACGACAACGCAGTTGCCGGCAGCCAGCGCCGGCGTGATCGCCATCGTCACCGCCACCAGCGGCCCATTCCACGGAATGATCGCGCCGATCACACCGTAGGGCTCGTAGGCGACGTAGTTGTGCGACGGCGCGCCCCAGGTGGCAATGGTCTCGCCCTTGATCTTGTCGGCCCAACCGGCGAAGTAGCGAAACTTCTGCGCGGCATCAAGCGCGAAGAACGGCGCCATCATGCTCGGCGCACCGTTTTCCAGCGTCGACAACACCGCGAAATCCTGGGTGTTCTGCTCGATCAGCGCCGCCAGCTTCAGCATCAGGTCGCGGCGCTTGTCTCCGGTGAGCGCGCGCCACTTGGGAAACGCAGCGCGGGCAGCCTGCACCGCCAGCTCGACATCGGCGGGTCCAGCCAGAGTGATTTCGGCGGTGACCTGACCATTGGCCGGATAGATGTGCGCGAAGGTGTTCCCGCTACCGCGAGCGGCCATCTGCTCACCGGCAATCACGGAATACTTCGGGAGGCGCTCCCGGCTCGGAAGAACAAAGCTCATCTGAATCACTCCTCAGGCAGAACCGACCACACCTCGCCGCGACATGGCGGCAACGGCAATCAGGACAGCGCCAACACCATCGGCTCGGCGCCGGATCGCAGCCAAAACAGGCGGAGATTTAAAAGGCATATTATTTGATTGTCAACAGCGTAATAAGCAGTAACAGAGCTTAAAAAATATATTTATATGCTCATATATAGAAATTTTGTCGCCCAAGCCCTCAAACAGGCACATGCCCCATACACCCGGCGGCAGGGATATATAAAGAAGAAAGAGCCTGAGACAGAGACAGAGACAGAGGATGACCGCGAGCGGCGAGCCCGAACGCGGCGAATAACGGAAAAAGCCCAGAGCGGGCTGAAAGAAAAACGGCGCGCAAAATGGGATCGCCCCACCTTGCGCGCCGCTCAAAGGGTGACTGCTGCTACGTCACCCGTCAGAGGCCATCAGCCGATCACAGGCCGAAGTTGTAACGCACTTTCGCGCCCCACATTTTCGGCACACCGGTCATGCGGGCTTCGAAGCCCATCGAGTTGTACAGACCGGCAACATAGGTCGTGTACTCCTCGTCCAGCGCGTTGGTCATGAACAGGCCGGCATCGAAGTTGCTGCCGAAGATGGCTTTCCAGTTCGCGTTCAGGTTGACCACTTCGTAGGAGTCGAGCAGTGCGTACGGCGAGGCATCCGCCCCGGTGCTGAACTGCTCGCCCGTATAGCTGTAGGTCGCGCCAAGCGATACATCACCCACTTCAACCGGCAGCGGCAGACGATAGTTCAGCCCCACCACAACACTGTGCTTCGGCGAGAACGTCAGATCCGAACCCGGGGTGGCCGTGTTGATGATGGTGTAATCAGCCGTCGACGGAATATCGACCGCATCCTTCAGCTCGGTATCGAGATAGGTATACGACAGGTTCAACGCCAGGTCGTCGAGCAGTTGCAGCGAAGTCTCGACCTCAGCCCCCTGAATGACCGACTTACCCGCGTTCACAATGGCCTGGGTCGGTGCTGCTCCGGGAGTCAGGTAGCCGTACTGGAGCTGCTGGTCCTGCAGATCGTTGTAGAAAAAGGCAACGTTGAAGGTACCCGGAACCGGACCGCCAAAGGTCGTCTTGGCGCCGATCTCGTAAGCATCAACCTGCTCCGGGTCAAAGCTTCTGAAGCCCTCGCCAGAGAACAGGCTAACGCTGCCCTGACGGTAGCCACGCGAGTACTTCGCGTACAGCATGACGTCCTGGGTCAGGAAGTAATCGACGTCGATCAGACCGGTAACCGCTTCGCTGGACTGTTCGAGGCTGTCCCGGCAGTTGGCATCGGCAGTCGAATAGACGCAATGTTCAAGCGCTGGATTGCCCGGCACCGCCACCGGATTGAGACCCAGCGGGAAACCACCCCATACCGTCGACTCAGCTGTGCCTTCGGTCTTGTCGCTGGTGTAGCGGAGACCGCCAGTGATTTTCCACTGCTCGTTAAGGTCGTAGGTCGCTTCCGTATAAAGCGCCTTGCTGGTGAACTCCACTTCGCTGACCTGCCGCGAAATACCAGCCCAGCCCGCAGCCCCGGCGATGTCCATGCCCAGACACTCAGCGGCAGCAGGGTTGCTCGGGTCATAGCTCGTGCAATACAGGTAGTTGAGCGCCTGCGAACCGGACTTGCCGTCCGGCCTGCTGTTCTCGAAGTAGAGGCCGGCCTGCCACGTCAGGCTGCCGTCCATTGCGTAGCCCTGCAGCTGCAGCTCTTCGACGAAGCTGGTCTGGCTGTTGGTCGGATAGCCGGGAACGTCGTTCGACTCGGTGAAGGCATAGAAACCACCGTCAAATGCCGCCTGGTAGTTGATGCCATATACCGACGTGTTGTTGCGCTGCTCCATCTCGGAGTAGGAGAGGATGTTCCGCAGCGTCAGGTCATCGTTCATCGCCCAGGAGGTCTTGTTGGTGACCTGCCACTGTTCCAGTTTGCTTTTCGGCTTCTCGAAACGGCTCTGCACACCATAGAAGTCATCCCCCTGGCGCAGAAGCTGGGCGTCACAGCCCCCCTTGAACAGCAGCGGCGATCCAGTCGGGCTCGTCGGGTTGGGGTTACATGCGAACAGGCTGGAAACGATGCCGTTGTTCTCGGAATCGGTGTAGCTGACGATGGTGTAGTTCTCGACCGTATCGGTTACATCCCACATCACGCTGGCGCGCACAGAGACATAATCGGTGTCACCCAGCTCTTTGGGACCAAAGCCGGAACTGTTCTCGAGATAGCCATCACGCTGCATGGTGTCGACGCCAAAGCGCGCGCGAACCGTATCGCTGACAGGCACGTTGATGACGCCCTGAACACGCTGCATGTCGTAATCGCCAGCGGAACCTTCAAGGTAACCTTCCAGCGCATTGGTCGGCTCTTGCGGGGTCAGCAGAATGGCACCGCCAGTCGTGTTACGGCCGAACAGCGTGCCCTGCGGACCTTTCAGCACCAGCACGTTCTGCAGGTCGAAGAAAGCGCCCGGGCCGGCACCATCACCGGCGGTAACCGAGCCGCCGCCACGCGGGGCAACGACTTCAGCAAAGTAGAAACCGACCGAAGCGGTGGTGCGCAGCTCCTGCGTAAAGCCACGAATGGCGAAGGAGGCCTGATCTGGTCCAAATCGGCTGTTGA
This sequence comes from uncultured Verrucomicrobiaceae bacterium, assembly GCA_964638025.1. Classification (GTDB taxonomy): domain Bacteria; phylum Pseudomonadota; class Gammaproteobacteria; order Pseudomonadales; family CAMLJR01; genus CAMLJR01. Next base: position 14,212 of record CAZWXW010000002.1, on the reverse strand, counting down.
CGGACAGCGACGGTGTGAACTGCTTCAGGTCAACCGAGCTGAAGACGTTGCTGTTCGCCATGGCTTCCTGATCCACCACGGTGATGGAGATCGGAATGTCCTGTGAACTTTCTTCCTGACGGCGGGCCGAAACGATGATCTCTTCGACCTGCATAGCCTGTCCGCCCGTCTGCGCCATTACGGGCGCAGCCAAACCGAGGCTGAGAACTGTCGTCGGCCAGAGTACGGCCTGATAGAACCCGCGATTCATGCGACCTGCTTTCTTCTGGTTCATAGTGTGCTCCCCTCTAATATTTACTTATCGCCAGCATGCTCGGTGGCAGTCTGGAGCGGTTTTTGTTACCGGCGGGAACAACATGCCCAAAGCGGCGCACTCCCAAGGCCAGCAGAAACCACTCATCGGCCATAGCGGCGAGAAATAATAATAGATAATTAGTATGTTTCAATGGATATATATAAAAATCCTGCCGCATCAACCAGCTAACAGGACAGAGGCACTCGGCCTCGACCAAAGCCAAACAATTGACAATTCACGGCGGGGAAAGCACGAAAATCGTGCATGCGCTAACGCAGGGGACCCACAAACAAAAACGGCGCGAAGGCCGGAAGGCCTGCGCACCGTTTCAGGGTGGCCAAACGGCCACCCACTACAACGACAATCAACCGCCGAAGTTGTAACGCACTTTCGCGCCCCACATCTTGGGCACACCTACACTGCGCATCTCAATGCCTACGCTGTTGTAGTTCCCCGGCACATAGTTCGTGTACTCCTCGTCAAATGCGTTGGTAACAAACGCACCGACATCGAAGTTACTGCCGAAGATGCCCTTCCAGTTCGCATTGAAGTTCACGACCTCATACGAGGACAGCCACGCATATGGCGTAGTACCCGGAGAAGTACTCATCTGCTCCCCGGTATAGCTGTAGGTTGCCCCTAACGATACATCGCCAATCTCCACAGGCAACGGCAACCGATAGTTCAGGTTCGCCACGACACTGTTCGTTGGCGAGAACGTCAGATGCTCATCTTTCGCGGAAGACGACGACAGAATCGCAGCCGACCCATCAGGCGCCGTAAACATGTTCAGACCCGGCGCAAGCTGTGTACCAAGCAGAGGTGCAATCTCCTTGAGCTCGGTGTCCAGATAGGTGTACGACAGCGTCAATACCAGATCCTCCAACAGCATCAGCGTTGTCTCGATCTCGACCCCCTGAATAACCGACAGATCGGCATTGTCGATACCGGTAGTCGGTGTGCGGCCGTCGAGCGGGACGTAACCAATCTGGATCTGTTGACCGTTCAGCTCGTTGTAAAAAGCCGAAACGTTGAAGGTTCCCGGCACTGGCCCGCCGAAAGTAGTCTTCGAGCCAATCTCGAAAGCGTCAACACTCTCCTTGTCATACGTACGGTACGGATCGCCACCGAACAAATTGATGCTGCCCATCCGATAACCACGCGAATATTTCGCGTAAAGCATGACGTCCTGGGTTAGGAAATAATCGAAATCGAGCAGTCCGGTAACAGCCTCGCTGGTCTGATCAATATCATCCTTACAGTCGTTCGGCCCCGGATTTACCGCGCCGCCATAGGAACAACGATAACTCCCCGACGTCGCTGGTGCCGCCGGCATGTTCGGGAACGCCGTCCAGATTCGCGCATCGGTGATCTTGCCGATAACCTTGTCTTTCGTGTAACGCAGACCACCAGTGACCTTCCACTGATCTGACAGGTCATACGTCATCTCGGTATAGGCCGCCTGGGTTATGTATTCGATCTCGCCCGAAGTACGAGAAAGACCACCCGCCCGCCCGGTACCACCGCCGATACTCGCGCACTGGGAGTTCGATGGACCATTCTTGTCGAGAACGGAGCAGTAAAGCTGGTTGACCGACTGCGAACCCGACGTGCCATCCGGCATGCTGTTTTCGAAGTAGAGACCTGCCTGCCAGGTCAGGTCACCATCCATCGCATAGCCTTGAAGCTGCATCTCTTCAACGAAGCTGGCCTGACTGTTGGTCGGAATGCCACCAGGAATCTGATCCGAGTTGGTAAAACCATACCGTCCCCCATCGGTGGGATAGGCATAGTTGATACCGTAGACGTCGGTCCGGTTGGTCTGTTCCAAGTCAGAGTAGGAGATGATGTTGCGGAACGTCAGATCATCATTGATGGACCAACTGGTCTTGTTGATGACCTGCCACTGTTCCAGCTTGCTGGTCGGATTCTTCATCAGGCTATGGACGGCATAGAAATCGTCGCCCTGAGTCGCGAGTTGCGCATTACACGCACCGCCCCCCCCTGCCACAGCGGGGTTGTACCAGCTTCCGACCGCATTACATGCAAACAGGCTGGTTACCGTGCCGTTGTTCTCGGAATCGGCATAACTGACAATGGTGTAGTTCTCGACCGAATCGGTAATGTCCCAGATCACACTGGCCCGGCCAGCGATGTAATCGACATCCGCCAGTTCGCTCGGCCCGACACCCGATATGTTGTTCAGGTAGCCGTCGCGCTGCATGGTGTCGACACCGAAACGCGCACGTACGGTTTCGCCGATCGGCACGTTGATGACACCCTGAATACGCTGCATGTCGTAATCGCCAGCAGAGCCTTCGAGGTAACCTTCCAACTGGTTGGTCGGCTCCTGCGGCGTCAACAGGATTGCACCACCGGTGGTGTTGCGGCCGAACAGCGTGCCCTGCGGACCTTTCAGTACCAGCACGTTCTGCAGGTCGAAGAAGGCACCCGGACCAGCACCGTCACCGGCCGTTACCGAGCCACCGCCGCGCGGCGCAACCACTTCGGCGAAGTAGAAGCCGACCGATGCCGTGGTGCGCAATTCCTGCGTGAAACCGCGAATCGCGAACGAGGCTTGGTCTGGCCCAAAACGGGTGTTGACGGAGAGTGATGGGGTGAACTGTTTCAGGTCGACCGAGCTGAAAACGTTGTTGTTGGACATCGTTGCCTGATCGACCACGGTAATGGCGATCGGAATGTCCTGTGCACTTTCTTCCTGACGACGAGCCGAAACGATGATCTCTTCGACGACTGCGCTCGACTGGCTTTGTGCGAAGACCGGTGCAGACAACCCCAAGCTGAGCACCGTGGTTGGCCAAATTACGCTTTTATAAAGATTATTGCGGGTGTTTCGCTTCTTCTGCTTCATTGTGCTCCCCTCTGATTATTATGGCTGGCACATTCACGGATGAATCGATTGGCTTTACCGCTAGACTTCTCAACCTCTTGATATTGACGTGAATTACCTTCCTGAGCCTTTCGCTCCCTACACCGTCAGCAAAGACAAAACCTTCACCGCGACGTAGGCGCAACTCGGCGCCGAAGCATGATACTACTCAACAGCTCTGTTTCAACAACATTGTGCGGCGACCACCAACTGACGGTTCATGCCTGCGTTGGCGGCAGCAGATCGATATGCAGTCGCGTCAGCCGGAGCGCGGCGAGCTTCCACCGGCCGGCCCGACGTACCCAGCGTTCGTGATAGTGGCCATAACCAACAATTGACGGGCGATCCGCTCCCCATACCACCCGGTCCTGCATCGCCCAGATCACCTGCGCCTCATCGCCATTCAGCTCGATTTCGGGGGAGTGAACCTGATGTGCCGTTTTTGCCGTCAGTATTGATGACTGGATCTGTGCCACCACGGCGTCGCGCCCGGTGATCACCGGCACTTGAGAGCCCTCGGAGACATCGAGCACGATATCTTCGGTCATCAGATCGGCGTAGCCCGCCCAGTCCTTGGTGTCGAGCATCCGGCAGTAACGCGCCTTGGCTTCGCTGAGCGCCATCCAGGCTTCAAGTTTTTCCAGTGGATTCACGTAACACCCTCCCCCAATGGGTTTCCCCATAGCAAAAGTCAAAGATGAGCCGTCCGCCGCAGGAACTCGCGCGGGGTTACTCCGGTAGCGCGACGAAAGGCGAAACAGAAACTGGAAGGGGAGGAGAAGCCGAGCGCGTAGGCCACCTCTTTCACGCTCTGGCCCGATGCCAGCAGACCCTTTGCATGGTTGATGCGGTTGCTGGCCACGTAATCGCCGATGGAACAGCCGCGACTGGTGCGAAAGCCCCGCGTCAGCTGTCTCACCGACAATTTGCACAGGCCGGCCAGCTCCGACAGCGTCGGCGTCGCGCGCACTTCGCGCAGGCACTCGTCGATCAGGCGCAGCCGCCACGGCGCCAGGCCGCCGCTGATGGGAATGTCATTCATCCGCACGAAGTAGCGCCCCAGCTCGATGGCGAGCTGCGACGCAATCAGTTCCACCAGCATTTCGCTGGCAAACCCCGGATAGCGCGTCTCCTGCGCCAGTCGCAGCAGCAGGCTGCGCACGTTGTCATCCTGAATATTGAGGCTGGCCTCGAGCCCGCGATCGCTCCATTCGAAATCGCCATCGAGCCAGGTGCGCAACGCCTCCGGCCGCAGATGGCAGACGATCGATGTCTGCGACGAGCCACCATCGCTGCGCGCATGCAGGGTCTCGCCGGGCGGCACCAGAAACAGCTTGCCGATGCGCTCGAAGCGATGCGGGTTCCAGTGATCGCTGTAGCAGGCTCTGGCGTTGCCGGGCCTCGGCGTCAGCGAGAGATCGAGCCAGTAGGCATCCTCCTCGCGCAGGATATTGTCGGCCGGACCGTTCATCTGGAAACGGATGACCTGCGCCGTCATGCCGGGCGCATGTGCCTCGGCATCAATAGTCACCAACGGCTCCACCGATGGGGTCACCAACGGCCCTGCTGAAGGGGTCACCAACGGCTCTGTTGAAGTACTCATCTCGCCTCCTGACCAGCCACCCGCGTCGACAGCTCGGGCCCAATATACGACCTGCATCGAGGCAGCTGAAGCGGCAAAGCGGCCCGATAGGCTTGTTGCGTCCCGATAACGACATGATGGCGCATTGTGGCCTCCTCCCAGTTCGCCAAAGCTAGGCCGCCATGTGCAACCAAACACGGGCCGGGGCGTCGATAACGACAGTGCCGGAGCTTCGGGAGGAGACGCTATGTCTACCGATAATAACGAGCAGACCACCCTCGATGACTTCAAGGGGCTGATCAACTGGGCCGCATTGAATGGCTGGCTCGAGACACACGACCTTCCAGGCAGAGGACCAGCGACAGCGGTACGCCGGCTGACCGGCGGCGTACAGAACAGCGTGTTTCTGGTCGAGCGCGGTGGTGAAAGCTTCGTGCTGCGTCGACCCGGCAAACATGTGCGCCCCGGTGCCAACGAAACGATGCTGCGCGAGGCGCGCATTCTGAAAGCGCTGGCCGGTACCAGCGTGCCCCACCCTCGCCTCTACGCCGCCTGCGACGACGAATCGGTCATCGGCGCCTGCTTCTATCTGATGCAGCCGCTCGAAGGTTTTGCCCCGAGCGGTCAGTTGCCCGGCAGCTATGCAACCGACCCGAGCTGGCGCCGCGCCATGGGCGAGGAGCTGGTGCGGGCTGCCGCTTCACTGGCTGCGGTCGACCCCGCCGCCGTCGGACTCGCCGATCTCGGCAAGCCGGACAACTGGCACGAGCGGCAGGTTTCGCGCTGGCGTTCGCAACTCGACGGCTACCGCGAGACGCCGAACTACGACACCTCGCTGCCGCATATCGACGAGGTCAGCCGCTGGCTCACCGACAACCTGCCGGGCGATCGCCGCATCGGCCTGATCCACGGCGACCTGCAGTTTCCCAACGTGATGTTTTCGCACCTGGCGCCACGCATTACCGGCGTCGTCGACTGGGAGCTGACCACGCTCGGCGATCCGCTGCTCGATCTCGGCTGGATCCTGACCAGCTGGCTGGAAACCGGCGACCCGGAAGGCAAGAAGCCGCTGGTACAGCCGTGGGACGGCTTCATGACCCGCGCCGAGCTGGTACGGCTCTACGGCGAGATCAGCGGCCGCGACATGAGCGCGATGCCGTGGTTCTTCACGCTGGCCTGTTTCAAGCTCGCCTGCCTGCTCGAAGGCACCTACGCCCGCTCCTGCGCCGGCCAGATCCCCGCCGACATCGGTAAATCGGTACACGGCTACGCCACCTGGCTGATGAACAAAGCGCGCCAGACCATCGCTGGCTGATCTTTTAAATCTCAAAAATCAATAGAGAGGAAACCATCGTGGACTTCAGCGTCGAACCCGAGTTTCAGGAAAAACTGGACTGGATGAACAGTTTCGTGCGCGAGTGGGTCGAGCCGCTCGACGTGTTGTTTCCGTGGTCCGGTGCACCGTACGAAAAGAAGAATCCGAAGATCGTCAGGCTGGTCAAGCCGCTGCAGCAGCAGGTGAAAGAGAGAGGACTGTGGGCCTGCCACCTCGACCCGTCGCTCGGTGGCCCCGGCTACGGCCAGCTCAAACTGGCGCTGATGAACGAGATCATCGGCCGCTGCTCGTTCGCGCCGAACGTGTTTGGCTGCGCCGCGCCCGATTCCGGTAACGCCGACATTCTTGCGCTCTATGGCAGCGAGGCGCAGAAAAAGCGCTTCCTGCAGCCGCTACTCGACGGCGAAATCTGCTCAACCTTCTCGATGACCGAACCGCAGGCCGGCGCCGATCCGAAGGAGTTCACCTGCAGGGCGACACGCGACGGCGACGAGTGGGTCATCGAGGGCGAGAAGTGGTATTCGTCGAACGCGCGCTACGCGGCGTTCCTGATCGTCATGGCGGTGACCAATCCGGAGAACAAGCCGCACGAACGCATGTCGATGTTCATCGTCCCGAGCGAAACGCCGGGCATCAACATCCTGCGCAACACCGGCGGCATGAACGACACCGAGGAGACCGGCCACCACGCCTACATCCGCTACGAGAATGTGCGCGTGCCGCTCGATGCGATGCTCGGCAAACCCGGCGAGGCATTCAAGGTGGCGCAGGCGCGTCTCGGCGGCGGCCGCATCCATCACGCGATGCGCACCGTCGGCATGTGCAACCGCGCGCTGGAGATGATGCTGGAGCGCGCGGTGTCGCGCCGCACGCAGGGCAAACTGCTGGCCGAGCATCAGTTCGTGCAGGGGATGATCGCCGACACCGCGATGGATCTCGAAATGTTCCGGCTGCTGGTACTGAAAACGGCGTGGATGATCGACAACCTGCCGGCCGGCGCCGCGCGCACGCACATCGGCATGACCAAGATGGCGCTCGGCAAGGTCTATTACGAAATCGCCAAACGCGCGGTGCACCTGCACGGCGCTCTCGGCACCTCGCGCGACACGCCGCTGGCGAAACTGTGGATGGGCGCGCCGATGCTCGCCGTCGCCGACGGGCCGACCGAGGTGCATCAGGTGCAGGTGGCGAAAGCGCTGCTGAAAAACGCGACGCCAGCACCCGGGATATTCCCGAGCGAATACCTGCCGAACCGGCTCGAAGAGGCGAAGAAAAAATACGCGCATCTGCTGGCTGACTAGATATCTCCCCTCTCCCTGAAGGGAGAGGGAACTTGATCAGAGGTTCCCTGAGAAGCTTCCCTGATACGGAGACCTGCCATGAACAGCATCAACCTGAGCGGAAAGGTCGCGGTGGTCACCGGCGGCAGTCGCGGCCTGGGTTTTGCCATTGCTCGCGGTCTGGCCGATGCCGGCGCCACGGTGGCGATCGCCAGCCGCAAACTCGACAGTTGCCAGCGCGCGGTCGATGAAATCGAAGCTGCCGGCGGTCGCGCCTCGGCGCACGCGTTCGACGCCGGCCGCTGGGAGGATTGCGACCGTCTCTACGCCGAGGTGACGGAACGCTGGGGCGGTGCGCAGATTCTGGTGAACAATGCCGGCAAGTCGCCGGTGGCGCCGTCGTCGGTGGAAACCAGTCAGGCGCTGTTCGACATGATCATCGCCGTCAACCTGCGCTCGGCGTTTCGACTGTCGGCGCTGTTCGGCGCGCAGATGGTTGCGCAGGGCGGCGGCGCCATCGTCAACATCTCATCGAGCGGCTCGCTGCGTCCCGATCCGAGCTTCGCACCGTATGCGGCCGCCAAAGCGGGCCTGCATCTGCTGACGCAGACCTTCGCGCAGGAGTTCGGCCCGAAAGTACGCGTCAACACGGTGATGCCGGGGCCGTTCCACACTGACGCCACCAGCAGCTGGTCGCACTCCGATGCCTTCGAGCGCCACGCACAACGCACGATGCCGTTGCAGCGTGCCGGCAATCCGCCGGAGATCGCCGGCGCCGTGCTGTTCCTGGTCAGCGATATGGCGTCGTTTTCGACCGGCGCCTGCCTGACGGTCGACGGCGGCCACAGCATTGGCCGCGTCAGCAGCCCGAGCTAGAAATCCGACGAATGACCACACGACCATAACGATAAACAACGAGGTACTCGACCATGCATGACCACAGTGGCCACGCCGTGCACAAACCTACTCCGCTGCAGGCGCTCGGCATGCTCGGCGGTGTCATCCTGCTGGTCGGCGGCTACATCGCCCTGCTCGGCCTGCTCAGCAATATTGAGTTCTACACCGGCTTCACCTTCCTGCTTTGCTGGATGGTGCTCGAGCAGGGTCGGCTCGACCGCCTGCCACACGCCGTGCTCGGTGCATTGTTCGGTCTCGCGCTCGGCCTGGCGCTGAAGCTGCTGGTCGCGCGCTTCGGCGCCACCGGCGGCTCACTGTTCGGTGCGCTGATGCTACCGATCCTGTACTGCCAGTTTCTCGGCAAGTTATCGCTGCTGATCAATATGACGGCGATGACCTTCCTGCTGGTAGTCACCATTCCCCACGTGCAGATGCACGCCGATTTCGGCGCGGCCGCCATCGCATTGTTGGTCGGCATTGCCTATTTCGGCCTGATCCTCGGCGGCGGACGCTGGCTGTGGGCAAAGCGCTCCACCCGCCGCATCACCACCCCCTAAAGCCGGCCATACGGCCCAGCCGCGCTATTGCTGCCGGTTGTCGACATGCTTGGCGGTTGAGGGGGGCGGTTGGCTGGCCGACACTAGCCGGCTACCAAATTCATACAACGCCGGCCCCCAAGCGCCGGCACGACAGGAGGAAACAATGGCTAAAGGTCTGTTCGATTGCACCGGTAAAGTGACGCTGGTTACGGGTGGCAACGGCGGCATTGGTCTCGGCTTCGCGATGGGTGTGGCCAAGATGGGCGGCGACGTCGCCATCTGGGCGCGCAATGAAGAGAAGAACGCCGCCGCCAAGAAGGAGCTGCTGGCCGCCGGCGCCCGTCGCGTCGAGACCTACCAGGTCGATGTCTCCTCCGAGGACGCGATTCTCGGCGGCTATGAAAAGCTGCTGAAGGATTTCGGCCGCATCGATTGCGTGTTCGCCAACTCGGGCGGCGCGCCGGGCTTCAAATCGGTGTTCGACATGCCGACGGCCGAGTGGCACAAGTTCCTCGATGTCGCGCTGCACGGCGCCTTCATCACGCTGCGCGAAGCGGCGCGCCACATGGTCGCGCGCTCCGAAGCCGGCGAGCCGGGCGGCAGTCTGGTCGCCTGCGGCAGCCTGTCGCTGTTCCAGGGACTGCCGGGCAAGCAGAACTACGCCGCCTCGAAAGCCGGTGTCGCCGCCATCATCCGCTGCATGGCGGTGGAGTTCGGCAAGTACAACATCCGCGCCAACGTCGTCGCACCGGGGCTGATCATGACGCCAATGATGGGTGGCGAGCAGAACGTCAAGGCGCTAGCCGGCATGTTCGGCCCACAGATCCCGATCCAGCGCGTCGGCTACCCCGAAGATTTCGAAGGCATCGGCGCCTTCCTGTGCAGCGACGCCTCCTCGTTCATTACCGGCGAGACGATCAAGGTCGACGGCGGCTACATGGTTCGCCCCTAAACCCAGAGAAAGTAGCCGACAGCAATAAATAAAGGAGAACCCGGAGATGCGACTGCTCAAGATTCATGGCTCTGGCGATGCCCGCCTCGACGCTTACGAGCGCCCGGCGGCGGGACCAAACGATGTGGTCATCAAGATGAAGGCCTGCGGCATCTGCGGCAGCGACCTCTCCTACATCAAGATCGGCGGTATCCCGACGCCGGGCACCATCACCGCGCTCGGCCATGAAGGCGCCGGCGAGGTGATGGAGGTCGGTGCCGACGTGAAAAACATCTCGGTCGGCCAGCGCGTGATCGTCAATCCGATGATGACGCCGAGCAACATCGGCAGCGGCGGTCCGGAAGGCGCCTTCACCGAGGAGCTGCTGGTGCGCGAGGCGCGCCTCGGCGATTCGATTCTGCCGATTCCGGAAGGCATTCCATACGACATCGCCGCCATGTGCGAACCGCTGGCGGTGGCGATGCACGGCGTCAACCGGATGGAAGTGAAGGCCGGCGACAAGGTGGTGGTGTTCGGCTGCGGCCCGATCGGCCTCGGCATGATCCTGTGGCTGGTCGACCGCGGCGTCACCGATCTGGTCGCGCTCGATCTGGCGCCGGAGCGCCGCGAGCGCGCGATGGCGCTCGGCGCCCGTGTCGCGCTCGACCCGACCCAGGTCGACCTGCGCGCCGAACTGATGAAACTGCACGGCGAAGCCCCCTCCTACGGTCGCGTCGGCGTCGGCACCGATGCCTTCATCGATGCCGCCGGCGCGCCGGGCATCGTCGGCGACGTGATCCAGATGGCCAAGTTCCACTCGCGCCTCGTCATCACCGCCGCCTACATGCGCCCGGTCGAAGTGCCGCTCGGCCGCATGCTGACCAGCGAGATGACGATCACCACGGCGATGGGCTACCCGACCGAAATGCCGGAAGTGATCGCGGCGATGCCGCGCCTGAAAGACAAGATCGCGTCGATGATCAGCCACCACCTGCCACTCAGTCAGGTGATGGAGGGGCTGAAGATCGCGGCGACGCCGCAGTCAGCGAAAGTGATGATCAACATCGACGAGGGACAGCCATGAGCGCGACAAGCGTGAGCGGGGAACAGCCATGAGCAACGACAAACAGACTCCGCTGGGTGCGCTCGTCACGGCGGGCGACCAGCAGACCGAGGCGACGAAAATCACCGACACCATCTTCATGGTGAAGGATATTTCCAACGCCTATCTGCTGACGACGCAAGATGGCGACCTGCTGGTCAACACCGGCTTTCTCGGCAACGGCGAGAAAAACAAGGCGCTGTTCGCACCGCATCGCACCGGGCCGCTGCGCCGCATCATCCTGACGCAATCGCACGCCGACCATTACGGCGCGCTGCCCGAGCAAAAAGAGGACGGCACGCAGATCATCGCCGGCCACGGTTTTACCGAAACTGCCGAATACTTCGACAAGCTCGAAACCTTCCTCGGCCGCCGCTCCGGCAAGCTGTGGGCATCGATGACGCGCCGCAACGGTCCGCCGCCGAAGCCGCCGAAAGTGGTGCCGGATATCGAGGTTGCCGACCGCCACACTTTCGAGCAGGGCGGTCGCCGCTTCGAAGTGGTCAAGACACCCGGTGGCGAAACACTCTGCTCCGTGTTCGTCTGGCTGCCCGACGAACGCACCGTCTTCACCGGCAACCTGTTCGGGCCGGTGTGGCGGGCAATGCCGAACCTCGTCACGATGCGCGGCGACAGGCCCCGGCTGGTGCGGGCTTACCTGCGCTCGGTCGAAGAGGTGCGCGCGCTCGATGCGGAACTGCTGATCACCGGGCATGGCGAGCCGATTCGCGGGGCCGGCAGGATCCGCGCCGACCTCGACACGATGCATGCGGCGGTCTCCTATCTCGAACGCGAAACCATTGCCGGCATGAACGCGGGCAAGGACGTGCAGACGCTGATGCGCGAGATCAAATTGCCGGCCGAGCTGACCATCGGCGAATTCCACGGCAAGACGCCGTGGGTCGTGCGCGCCATCTGGGAAGAGAACGCCGGCTGGTTCCACTACGACTCGACGACATCGCTGTACGGCGTACCGCGCTCGAGCGTCTACACCGATCTCGCCGAGCTGGCAGGCGGCGCCTCGGTGCTGTCGAAACGCGCTGGCGAGAAGGTGGCGCAGGGCAAGCCGCTGGAGGCGATCCACCTGCTGGACATCGCGCTCGGCGTGGAGCCTTCCAGCAAGGAGGCGCTGGCCACCAAGAGGAGTGCGCTGGAACAGCTGCTGGCAGCCTCCGGCGGCAGCAACCTCAGCGAGACGATGTGGCTGAAATCGGAGATCGCCGCGACGACGGCAGCGCTCGACGCCGACTGAACCCGGTGCGGATGAACGAAGAAGGGCGGCCATTGGCCGCCCTTCTTCGTTCATGCCAGAGCGCCGATCAGCGCGGCTGCATCCGGATGGCGCCATCGAGGCGAATGGTCTCGCCGTTGATGTAACCGTTGCGCACCAGTTCGAGCGCCAGGCTCGCATACTCCCCCGCATGACCGAGGCGCGGCGGGAACGGCACCATCGCGCCGAGCGCGTCCTTCATCTGCTGCGGCGCGCGCGCCATCGCCGGCGTGTCGAAGATACCGGGCTGAATCGTGTTGATACGAATGCCCTCGCGCGACAGATCGCGTGCGATCGTCAGCGTCATGCCGACGATGCCGGCCTTCGCCGCCGAATAGGCCGCCTGCCCCATCTGCCCCTCGGTCGCCGCCGCCGACGCCGTGTTGATGCAGACACCGCGCTCGCCGTCGATCGGGTCGAGCGTCATCATGCCGGCCGCCGCGCGGGTGATGCAGCGGAAGGTGCCGACGGTGTTGAGTTTCAGCACCCACTCGAACTTGTCGGCCGGGAAGATCTTGATCTCGCCGGTCTCCTTGTCGCGGCGCGCGGTCGGGATGGCGTTGCCGCCGCCGGCGCAGCTGACCAGGATGCGTTCCTGACCGTTGGCGGCACGCGCCTTGGCGAAGGCCGCATCGACGCTCTCATCGGAGAGCACATCGCACTGACAGAACAGCGCGCCGGTCTCCGCCGCCGCTTTCTGACCCACTTCCTCGTTCAAATCGAAGATCGCCACCTTGACGCCAGCGGCGCGTAAAGCCTGCACCGTCGCGAGGCCCAAACCGGACGCTCCACCGGTCACCACGGCGGCAATTGACGAGTCGATTTTCATTGATTTCTCCAGCAGTTACATGATTTGAGGAAGGCTGTTCAGAAGGCCTTGCGGGGGACCCTTTCTAGCGCAGTCGAGCGGAACTATGCAACAGAGATGTTGAACAGTATGATACCGGCCTCTTTTCAGGGGGGAGACTTTATGACGACGCAAGTAATGAAAGGCGTGAGAGTTCTCGAGGTCGCGCAGTTCACCTTCGTGCCCGCCGCCGGCGCCATCCTCGCCGACTGGGGCGCAGACGTCATCAAGATCGAACACCCCACGCGCGGCGACACCCAGCGCGGCTTCGTCAAACTGGGCGGCATCGATACCAACCCGAACCGCAGCCCCTTCGTCGAACACCCCAACCGCGGCAAACGCAGCGTGGGTGTCGATATCTCCACGCCGGAAGGCATGGAAGTCATCTATGAGCTGGCCAAGACCGCCGATGTCTTCCTGACCAACTACCTGCCCAACCAGCGCCAGAAAATGAAGTTCGACATCGAACACATTCGCGCGGTCAACCCCAACATCATTTACGCTCGCGGCAGCGCTTACGGCGATAAAGGCCCGGAGCGCGACTTCGGTGGCTTCGACGGTACCGCGTTCTGGAACCGCGGCGGCATTGCCGACGCGATGAGCCCCAAGGAGCTGGGCGGTCCGCTCTCGCAAGGCATTCCCGCCTTCGGCGACTCGATCGGCGGCATGAACATCGCCGGCGGCATCTCCGCGGCCCTGTTCCACCGCGAACGCACTGGCGAAGCCATTGAGCTGGACGTATCGCTGCTGAGCACCGCCTGGTGGGCAGCCGGCACCTCGATCGACATGGGTATCGAAGCCGGCAAGATCATGAGCAACCGCATGCCGCAGTCCGGCTCCAACCCGGGCAACCCGTTCATGGGCAACTACTACGCTGCCGACGGCGGCGTCATCAACATGTGCACGCTGACGCCCGGCCCGCACATCAAGAGTTTCTTCAAACATATCGACCGCCCCGAACTGGCCGACGATCCGCGTTTCTCGGAACCGAAAGCGCTGATGGAAAACTGGCAGGCCGCCAGCGAAATCATCGTTGCCGCCTTCGCCGCCAAAGACTTCAAATACTGGCGCGAGCACCTGAAGACTTACTCGGGTCAGTGGGCACCGGTACAAAGCCTGCTGGACATCGCCACTGACGATCAGGCGCTGGCTAACGACATGCTGTTCGAAGTGGAAGCGGCCGATGGTGGCGAGCCGATCAAGCTGGTGCGCGGCCCGGTCCAGTTCAACCACGAAGCCGTAC
>CAZWXW010000001.1:0-143035 GCA_964638025.1 uncultured Verrucomicrobiaceae bacterium | reverse complement strand
AAGGTGATCTGATGAGCATTCTAGTCGTAGCCGAACACGATAACGCCTCGATCAAGGGCGCTACCCTCAACACCGTCGCGGCCGCCAAGGCCATCGGCGGTGACATCACCGTATTGGTTGCCGGCCAGAACTGCGGCGCCGCCGCCGAAGCTGCCGCCAAAATTGCGGGCGTCAGCAAGGTGCTGGTCGCCGACAACGCCGCTTACGCGCATCAACTGGCCGAGAACATGGGCCTGCTGGTTGCCGAAGTCGGCAAGGGCTTCTCGCATGTGCTGGCGCCGGCCACCACCAGCGGCAAGAACTACCTGCCGCGCGCCGCTGCGCTGCTCGATTCGCAGCAAATCTCCGAAATCACCGCAGTGGTCTCGGCCGACACCTTCAAGCGTCCGATCTATGCCGGCAACGTCATCGCCACCGTGCAGTCGAGCGATGCGATCAAGGTCATCACCGTGCGCACCACCGGTTTCGATCCGGTGTCGGCCGAAGGCGGCAGCGCTGCCATCGAAGCCGTGGGTTCGGCGCATGACGCCGGTGTCTCCGGCTTCGTCAAGGAAGAGCTGGCGAAGAGCGATCGTCCGGAACTGACCGCAGCCCGCATCGTCGTTTCCGGCGGCCGTGGCATGCAGAACGGCGACAACTTCAAGCTGCTCTACACGCTGGCCGACAAGCTCGGCGCTGCCGTCGGCGCCTCCCGCGCTGCCGTCGATGCCGGCTTCGTGCCGAACGACATGCAAGTCGGTCAGACCGGCAAGATCGTTGCCCCGGACCTCTACGTGGCCGTTGGTATCTCCGGCGCGATCCAGCACCTTGCCGGCATGAAGGACTCCAAAGTCATCGTCGCCATCAACAAGGACGAAGAAGCCCCGATCTTCCAGGTGGCTGATTACGGTCTGGTCGCCGACCTGTTCGCGGCCGTACCGGAGCTCGAACAGTCGCTGTAAGCGATTGTTTAAGAAATAAAAAAACCCGGCCTGCGCCGGGTTTTTTTATGGCCTGCTCGCGGTGAAGCAAGCAGGAGGGTGGGGCGGGCTAACTACGAACGGCGGCGGAATCGCGGCAGCTTCTGGTCGACAGCCGCCTGATAGCTGTCGCTGAAGTCGTACAGGCTTTCGAGCGAAGCCTGCGGATCGGCGGTCTCGATCGCGAAGGCATCGAAGCCGCAGCGGCTCAGGTAGTAGAGCTGGTCGCGCAGGAACTGGCCGATCGCACGTACCTCGCCCTTGTAGCCAAAGTGTTCGCGCAATTCGCGACCGTAGGAAAAACCACGGCCATCGGTGAACAGCGGAAAGTCGATCGCCACCAGCGGCAGTTGGGACAGGTCGTCGGCAATCAACACCGGATCCTGATCGCTGGCCAGCCAGACAGCGACATCGCCGCGCGCCAGCAACATCTCGCGATTCGCCTGCCAGTAGGGTTGCGGCACGATGATCTGCCCATCAGGCAGTTCGCCGCCCTCGGGTATTTCTCGCAGCAGCTGCCAGCTGTCGTCCTGCACCGCGCCGTGCTTAATGAGCTGTTGCATAGACGCGCTCCTTGAAGGTGTCGATGCCGATACGGCGGTAGGTGTCGAGGAAGCTCTCTTCCTCGTTGCGCAGTTCGACATAGGTTTCCAGCAGCGTGGCAATGACGCTGGGCACGGCGGCCTGCGAGAACGACGGGCCGAGAATGTCGCCGAGCGAGGCATCCTTGCCCTGATTGCCGCCGAGCGAAATCTGATAGAACTCCTGGCCTTTCTTGTCGACGCCGAGAATGCCGATATGGCCAACGTGGTGGTGGCCGCAGGCGTTCATGCAGCCGGAGATGTTCAGGTGCAGTTCGCCCAGATCGTAGATGTAGTCGAGATCGTCGAAGCGGCGCTGGATCGCCTCGGCCACCGGGATCGACTTGGCGTTGGCCAGCGAGCAGTAGTCGCCGCCGGGGCAGCAGATGATGTCGGTCAGGTGGCCGATGTTCGGCGTCGCGAAACCGAGCGCCTGCAGCTCGCGCCACAGGGTGTTCAGGTCGCGCATGCGCACGTCCGGCAGCACCAGGTTCTGCGTGTGGGTCGAGCGGATCTCGCCGAAGCCGAAACGCTCGGAGAGGTCGGCGATCGATTCCATTTGCTCGGCGGTGACGTCACCGGGGGCGACGCCGGTCGGTTTCAGCGACAGGTTGACGATGCGGTAGCCGGGCCGCTTGTGGGCGACCGTGTTGTAGTTGAACCAGCGCGCGAATTCGGCGTCGGCGGCGGTCTGCTGCCACAGCGCCTCCTGCTCGGTCAGCGCATCGAACGCCTCGTAGGGCGGCGGCTGGAAGAACGATTTGACGTAGTCGATCTCGGCTTCGGTCAGCGTGCTCGGGCCATCTTTCAGATGGACCCACTCGGCCTCGACCCGCTGGCGGAAGGCGTCGGCGCCCATCGCCTTGACCAGGATCTTGATGCGCGCCTTGAACTTGTTGTCGCGGCGACCAAGCTGGTTGTAGACGCGCAGGATCGCTTCCAGATAGGTCAGCAGATGGCGCTTCGGCAGGAAGTCGCAGATCGTTTCGCCGATCACCGGCGTACGACCGAGGCCGCCGCCGACCAGCACCTTGAAACCGGTCTCGCCGCCGGCATTGCGCACGATCTCGATGCCGATGTCGTGCACATGAATGGCGGCGCGGTCCGACTCCGAACCGCACACCGCGATCTTGAACTTGCGCGGCAGGAAGGCGAACTCGGGGTGGAAGGTCGACCACTGGCGAATGATTTCGCAATAGGGGCGGGCATCCTCGATCTCGTCGGCGGCGACGCCGGAGAATTGGTCTGCCGTGGTGTTGCGAATGCAGTTGCCGCTGGTCTGGATGGCGTGCATCTCGACACTGGCCAGCTCGGCCAGAATATCCGGCACCTCTTCGAGCTTGGGCCAGTTCAGCTGCAGGTTCTGCCGTGTGCTGAAGTGGCCGTAGCCCTTGTCATAGTTGCGGCTGATATCGGCCAGCTTGCGCAGCTGCGTGGCGTTCAGCGTGCCGTACGGGATCGCGATGCGCAGCATCGGCGCCAGACGCTGCCGGTAGAGCCCATTCTGCAGGCGCAGTGGCAGGAACTGTGCGTCGGTGAGTTCGCCCGCGAGGTAGCGCTGGGTCTGGCGCCGGAACTGCTCGACGCGCTCGGCCATCATGCGCTGGTCAAAAGAGTCGTACCTGTACATCGCGGAGCACCGTATCGTGTCGTCCGTACCCATTCGGCATGGACGACTGGAGATTCAGGGAGCCGGCCCGGACCGGCTTTCAGGAGGCGCGTACCTTAGCAGAAGCGGGCTTCCAGACAAACCAACAAACCGGCATAACGTCTTGAAAAATAGCACTAAGCCTCTTCGCCATGACCGAAATATCGATACATTTGCAGCAGGGTGCCAGGCGCGGCTTTTGCCGATGAGACTTGTTGCATTAGAATGCCGCGCCGCGCCATTTCACGGCGCATCCCCCACCCAGTCGAGTGCAGGTGCCCCGATGTCCGACCAGCAGCAAACCCATTCCGACGGCGCTGCCGACGCCTTTGCCGCCATTGCCGTAATCGCCATTGTTGTCAGCGCTGCTGTCTACTGGCTCAGCCACCTGAACTGAGGCTTGGCCGACAGAGCGGGGCAAGGTCAATGTCCCGCTCTCTCCAGCACCGTGCTGACCACCAGATAGACGGTCAAGACAAACAGCGCGGTAAAAATCACTCCGCCAATGACGAAATTGCGCAACTTGCCCTGCGCGAAGTCGCGCTGCTGGTTGCGGCTGCTCTGCACGCCGAATCCCGCCGCCAGCACGCTGCCAATGACGGCCAGAACCCCCGGTTTGCCATCCCGCTTCGGTGAGTCGTTCATAACTTTCTCCTCGAACAGCTACGCAGCTTCCAATTGAGCACTTACACCGGGTCGTAACCCAGCGCCGGCGCCAGCCACCGCTCCATCTCGGCCACGGCCATGCCCTTGCGGGCGGCAATATCTTCAACCTGATCGCGCTGAATCTTGCCGACGGCGAAGTAGCGAGCCTCCGGATAGGAATAGTAAAAACCGCTGACGCTGGCGGCCGGATACATCGCGAAGTGCTCCGTCAGCGTCATGCCGATGCGGCTGGCATCGAGCAGCTTGAACAGCGTCGCCTTCTCGGTGTGATCCGGACAGGCCGGATAACCCGGCGCCGGACGGATACCACGGTACTCCTCGCGGATCAGCGCCGTGTTGTCGAGTTGCTCGTCGGCGGCATAGCCCCAGATTTCGCGGCGCACGCGCCGATGCAATGTTTCCGCCAGCGACTCGGCGAGACGGTCGGCCAGCGCCTTGACCATGATGCTGCTGTAGTCGTCGTGTTTGGCGACAAAGCTCTGCGCCAGCTCATCGGCACCGATGCCCGCCGTGCAGGCAAAGGCGCCGACAAAATCGGGGCGACCGCTGCCGGCCGGCGCCACATAGTCGGCCAGACTCAGGTTGGGCTGGCCGCTGGGCTTGTCGATCTGCTGACGCAGGTGGTGCAGTGTCGCGATCGGATGCGAATGCGCTTCATCGTCGTACAGGGCAATGGCGTCGCTGCCGATACGTGCCGCTGGCCAAATACCGATCACCGCGCGGGCGCGAATCAGTTTCTCGTCAACCAGCCGCTTCAGCATCGCCTGCGCATCGGCGAACAGTTGCCGCGCGGCTTCGCCGACCTTGTCGTCCTGCAGGATGTTCGGGTACTTGCCGGCCAGGTCCCAACTGATGAAGAACGGCGTCCAGTCGATGGTCTCGACCAGCGCCTCCAGCGGATAGTCTTCGAAGACCTGCACGCCGAGCTGCTTCGGTACCGGTGGCGCGTAGCTCTCCCAATCGATCTTCAGGCCGCGCGCGACCGCCTCGGTGTAGGTGACCGGCTTTGACTTCGGCTGGCGGTTGGCGTTGCGCACGCGAATCGTCTCGTACTCCTCGCGGCGCTCGGCAATGTAAGGCGCTTTCTGTTCCTGACTGAGCAGGGCACTTGCCACCGACACACTGCGGGAGGCATCGGGCACATAGACCACGGCGTCGTTGCGATACTGCGGCTCGATCTTGACCGCCGTGTGTGCCTTCGAGGTGGTAGCGCCGCCGATCATCAACGGCACATGGAAATCGAGTCGCTGCATTTCGCGCGCGACATGCACCATTTCATCCAGTGACGGCGTGATCAGCCCGGAGAGCCCGATGATGTCGACATTTTTCTCACGCGCCACCCGCAGGATCTCGTCGGACGACACCATCACGCCGAGGTCGATCACCTCGTAGTTGTTGCACTGCAACACGACGCCGACGATATTCTTGCCGATGTCGTGCACATCACCCTTGACGGTGGCCATCAGGATGCGGCCGTTGGCACGGCTGCCAGCCTGTTTGCTGGCTTCGATATACGGCGTCAGATAGGCGACCGCATGCTTCATCACGCGCGCGCTCTTGACCACCTGCGGCAGAAACATCTTGCCCTGGCCGAACAGGTCGCCGACCACGTTCATGCCATCCATCAGCGGCCCCTCGATCACCTCGATCGGCTTTGTGCTCGCCTGCCGCGCCGCTTCGGTGTCGACCTCGATGAAGGCAGTGATGCCTTTGACCAGCGCATGTTCCAGCCGCTTGTTGACCGGCAGCTCGCGCCAGCTCAGATCCTCCTCGACACGCTTGGCGCCATCGCCGGCGTAATTGGCGGCAATCTCAAGCAGGCGCTCGGTGCCATCGGCGCGGCGATTCAGGATTACATCCTCGACGCGCTCGCGCAGCTCGGCCGGAATATCTTCGTAGATCGCCAGCTGGCCGGCGTTGACGATGCCCATCGTCAATCCGGCGCGAATGGCGTGGTACAGGAATACCGCGTGGATCGCTTCGCGCACCGGGTTGTTGCCGCGGAACGAGAACGACACGTTGGAGATGCCGCCGGAGATCTTGGCGTAGGGCAGCTCCTTGCGAATGTAGGCACAAGCCTCGATGAAGTCGACGGCGTAGTTGTTGTGTTCGTCGATACCGGTCGCCACCGCAAAGACGTTCGGGTCGAAAATGATGTCTTCGGGCGGAAAGCCGACCTTATTCACGAGCAGATCGTACGAACGTTTGCAGATCTCGCGTTTGCGCGCGGCAGTATCAGCCTGACCCACCTCATCGAAAGCCATGACGATAACGGCCGCACCGTAGCGGCGACACAGCTTCGCCTTCTCGATGAAGTCGGCTTCGCCCTCTTTCATGCTGATCGAATTGACGATGCACTTTCCCTGCGCGCATTTCAGGCCGGCCTCGATCACCTCCCACTTGGAGGAGTCGATCATCAGCGGTACGCGCGAAATTTCCGGCTCGGACGCGATCAGGTTCAGGAACGTGACCATCGCCTTGACCGAGTCGAGCATCCCTTCGTCCATGTTGACGTCGATGACCTGCGCGCCACCTTGCACCTGCTGCAGCGCCACCTCCAGCGCCTCGGCGTAATTCTCCTCGCGAATCAGCCGCGCGAACTTGGCCGAACCGGTGATGTTGGTGCGCTCGCCGACGTTGACGAACAGCGACTTTTCATCGATGACGAACGGTTCGAGCCCGCTGAGACGGCAGGCGGGCTGCAGTTCGGGAAGGGCGCGCGGGGGCAGTGTCGCGACAGCATTGGCGATGGCGCGGATATGGTCGGGCGTCGAGCCACAGCAGCCGCCGACGATGTTGACGAGCCCGCTGCGCGCGAATTCGCCAACGATGTCCGCCATCTCCTCCGGTGTCTGGTCATATTCGCCAAACTCGTTGGGCAAGCCGGCGTTGGGGTGGGCACTGACCTGGGTGTCGGCGCACTGAGACAACGCGTAAACATAGGCGCGCAGCTGGTCGGCGCCGAGGGCGCAGTTGAGGCCGACGCTGATCGGACGCGAATGCGCCACCGAATACCAGAACGCCTCGGTGGTCTGGCCGGAGAGCGTGCGGCCGCTGGCATCGGTGATGGTGCCGGAAATCATGATCGGCAATTCGAAACCGATGTCGTCGAAATAGCCCTGCACGGCAAAGATCGCCGCCTTGGCATTCAACGTGTCGAAGATCGTTTCGATCATGATGATGTCGGCGCCGCCGTCGACCAGGCCACGTGTCGCCTCGCGATAATTGGCGACCAGCTCATCGAAAGTGACATTGCGAAAGCCCGGGTCGTTGACGTCGGGGGAGATGGTGGCGGTGCGACTGGTCGGGCCGAGCACGCCGGCGACATAGCGCGGCTTCTCCGGCGTCGAGCAGGCGTCGGCGCACTCGCGCGCCAGCTTCGCACCGGCGACGTTCAACTCGTAGACGATCTCCTCCAGCCCGTAGTCGGCCTGCGATACGGCGGTCGAGTTGAAGGTGTTGGTTTCGAGGATATCGGCGCCGGCATCGAGGTAGGCGCGGTGGATTTCGCCGATCACATCGGGGCGCGTCAGCAGCAGCAGGTCGTTGTTGCCCTTCAGGTCGCGCGGCCACTCGGCAAAGCGTTCGCCACGATAATCCGCCTCCTGCAGCCGATAGCCCTGGATCATCGTGCCCATGGCGCCATCGAGCACGAGGATGCGTTGTTTCAGGGCCTGCTGCAGGGCGGCAATACGTTGCGGACGATCCAGAATCATTGATTAACCAAGGTGTTAGGGCAAAGAGAGGAATAGTTGACTGTGGAAGTAGGGCATAGCCCTGTGATAGATTGGCGATTCTATCAGAGAGGCTGAAATATCCGGACAGCGCGCAGGCGTTTACCGAGCGCGTTTCTACCGGAGTCCCTTTTCACTCGTATCGAAATTCGAGGCCCATCCGCACATGAGCAGCAGTACGGAACTGAAACTGACGATCACCGAGTCGGCACTCGACTATCTCGCCGAGCTGCTCGCCCGGCAGGACGACACAGTGCTCGGCATCCGCATGTTCATCAACGATCCCGGCACATCGCGCGCCGAGACCTGCATTGCCTACTGCCGCGATGCCGACCTCAAGCCGGATGACGTGGTCAGGGAGTACACGCAGCTGAAGGCGTGGTTCGAGCGCCGCAGCGTGCCGTTCCTGCTCGACGCCACCGTCGACTACGCCAAGGACCGCATGGGCGGCCAGCTGACCATCAAGGCCCCCAATGCGAAGCTGCCGCAGGTATCCGAAGAGAGCCCGCTCGAAGATCGCATCAACTATGTGCTGTTCAACGAGGTCAATCCGTCGCTGGCCGCGCACGGTGGCGAGGTGAGCCTGGTCGAAATCGCCGAGGAGGCGGTCGCCATCCTCAAATTCGGTGGCGGTTGTCAGGGCTGTGGCATGGTCGATGCGACGCTGAAGCAGGGCGTCGAGAAAACCCTGCTGGAGCAGATTCCGCAACTGAAGGGCGTGCGCGATGTGACCGACCACAGCGACCGGTCGCAGGCCTATATCTGATCGGCAAACTCTCTGCTGAAAAAATCTGCTGAAAAAAAAGAGGGGCTTGAAGCCCCTCTCTTTTTTACTCGACCTCTTCTTGCTCAGCTGCCCTGCAACCGCTGCGGCAGCACCTTCACCAGCCGCTCATGCATATTGCGCAGCGCCTGCTCGGTGGTGTCCCAGCCGATGCAGCCGTCGGTGACCGATACGCCATATTTCAGGTCGCACAGGTTTTCCGGAATGTTCTGATTGCCGGCGAACAGGTTGCTCTCGACCATCAACCCGACAATTGAACGATTGCCTTCCAGAATCTGGTTGGTAGCGTTTTCGACCACCAGCGGCTGCAGTTCCGGCTTCTTGTCGGAATTGGCATGACTGCAGTCGACCATGATCTTGGCCGGCAGTTTTGCCTTCTCCAGCTCCTGCTCCGTCAGCCTGATGTGTACCGAGTCGTAGTTCGGGCCATTGTTGCCACCGCGCAGCACGACGTGGGCGTAGCGGTTGCCGGTGGTGTGGATCACCGCTACCTGGCCCCCGGAATTGATACCGAGGAAACGGTGCGGGCGCGACGCCGATTTGACCGCATTGATCGCCACTGCCATGCCGCCGTCGGTGCCATTCTTGAAGCCGACCGCGCAGCTCAGGCCGCTGGCCATTTCGCGGTGCGTCTGCGATTCGGTGGTGCGGGCGCCGATCGCCGACCAGCTGATCAGGTCCTGCAGATACTGTGGCGAGATCGGGTCGAGCGCCTCGGTGGAGGCGGGCAGCCCCAGCTCGTTGATGTCGAGCAGCAGCTTGCGACCGATATGCAGCCCTTCCTGAATCTTGAAGGTGTCGTTCAGGTAGGGGTCGTTGATCAGTCCTTTCCAGCCCACCGTTGTGCGCGGCTTTTCGAAATAGACGCGCATGACGATGAACAGCGAATCCTGCAGCTCGTCGGCCAGTTTCTTCAGCCGCCGCGCGTATTCCATCGCCGCGTCGACATCGTGGATCGAACAGGGGCCGACCACGACGAAGATGCGATGGTCCTTGCCGTCGAGAATATTGCGAATCACCTGGCGACCACGGGTCACCGTATCGCGCGCGGCGGTCGACATCGGCAGCTCGGCTTTCAGCTGCGCTGGCGTGACCAGGATCTCCTGCGCGGTGACGTTGACGTTCTCGACGGGCGAGGAGACGTTCTCGACGGGCAATGTTTCTACGACTGGCGCTGACATGGCGATACCCACAGATTCCGCAGCGTGGCGGTCGACAAAAGGGCTGCCAGTCTAACTCAATTCACCTTTTCGATCAGCGCGCAGCCGCTATGGCAGGGCAAGCCTGCGCCAATCGTCGCGGCATGAAACGACTGACGGCTACAATGCCAACCCGACCCGCCCGATCCTCCCCACCGATGACCGAGACCCTGCTGTTCGACACCGCCGACCTTGAGCCATTGCTGGCACAGGGGTGGCTGGCCCTGACACCGAATCGGCGGCTGGCGAGCCGGATTCGCACCGCCATCGTGCAGCGCGCCACCGCGCAGGGGCGAATCGCCGTGCCCACGCCGCCGGTGCTGGCACTGGCCGACTGGCTCGATCAGCTGTGGGCCCAGCTCTGCTTCACGAACCCGGGAGGCGATGACGTCTGGCTGCTGGACAGCGATCAGGAGCGCGCCCTGTGGCAGCGCATTGTCGAGCACAACGACACCGGCCAGCTGTTGCGTCCCGCCGAGGCGGCACAGCAGGCGCAACAGGCACACCGCACCCTGACCCTGTGGCGACAGCTGCCGCTGCGCCGCGACGTGGCGGCCGAATTCGATGTCACCGAAGAGAGCCGCACCTTTCGCGACTGGCTCGGCGAGTTCGAACGCCGTTGCCGCGTGCTCGGCGCGATCCCGGCGGTGGAGCGCGACCTGCGGCTGCTGCAGGCGGCGGAGCGGGGCGA
The DNA here is from genome assembly GCA_964638025.1 of uncultured Verrucomicrobiaceae bacterium. Taxonomy (GTDB): domain Bacteria; phylum Pseudomonadota; class Gammaproteobacteria; order Pseudomonadales; family CAMLJR01; genus CAMLJR01. The sequence continues at coordinate 132,773 of CAZWXW010000001.1, read as the reverse complement.
GCTGATGCTGCCGAAGGCGATGGTGACCGTCGCCTTCGACGAACTGACGCCGCTGCATGCCGCGCTGCTCGATCGCATCGCCACCCGACAATCTCTTCCCGCTCCGGCGCGCACTCGCAGCGTTGCGGCGCTCGGCTGCGACGACTTTGCAACCCAGATCCGGCAGGCCGCACGCTGGGCACAACAGCGGCTGCAGGCGAATCCCGCAGCACCGATCGCCATCGTCGTGCCGCAGCTCGCGCAACAGCGCAGCAGCGTCGAACGGATACTGCGCGACCATTTCGAGCGCGATCACACCGATCCCCGAACACCGCATCGACCGCCGCCCTTCAACGTCTCCGCCGGCGCCGCGCTGGCCGATGTGCCAATGATCGCCGCTGCATTGCAGCTGCTGGGACTGGTTCGCCGTGAAACGCCGCGCGATCTGCTGCTGGCGCTGCTCGATTCACCGTTTCATGGATTCAGCGAGGCACTCGATGCCAATGCCGCCGCCATCAAGGCGATCTGCGACCTGCGCAGCGAACGCATCGGCAGCGCACAACTGCGCGGCATCGCTGCCCGGCTGACGGAAATCTTCCCGAACTGGACGCTCTCCAGCCGGTTGCAGCAACTGCACGACCGCGTGCGACGCGACAAGCTGCTGCAGGTGCGACTGACGCCGAGCCAGTGGCGCGGTCCCATCGAATCGATATTGCAGTTGCTGCAGTGGCCCGGCACACGTTCGCTGGACAGCATCGAATACCAGCAGATGCAGCAGTGGCAGCGCGCGCTGGACGATTTCACCCGACTCGACGGCGTGCTCGACAGCGTCAATGTCGACAGCGCGCTCGGCGCGCTGCAGGAGCTGCTGTCGGCGCGGCTGTTCCAGCCGGAGACGCCCGATGCGCCGCTGCAGGTGCTCGGCCTGCTCGAAGCGGCCGGCCTGCAGTTCGACGGACTCTGGCTGTGCGACATGGGCGAGGATCTGTGGCCTCCGGCAGCGGCGCCGAACCCGCTGCTGCCGCGCGATCTGCAGCGACGACTGGCGATGCCGCACTGCGACGCGACGCGCGAACAGCAATTCGCCAGCCGGCTGACGCAGTCGCTGCTGTCGGCATCGCGCGATGTCGTCGTCTGCTATCAACATCAGCGCGACGACGTGCCGCGTCGCTACAGCCCGCTGTTCGGTGAATTGCCGGTGTTGTCGATGGATGCTAGTGACGCGCATCTATCGGCACGGCAACTGGCACTGGAGAGTTTCACGCCGGGCCCGGCACCGATGCTGAACCTGAATACACGCGCCCGCGGCGGCAGCGGCATTGTCGCCAGCCAGTCCGCCTGCCCGTTTCAGGCCTTCGCCCGTCATCGGCTTGGCGGTTATGCGCTGGAATCCGCGCTGGAAGGACTCGATTACAGCGAGCGCGGGCAACTGCTGCACAGTGCGCTGGAGGCCATCTGGCATGCACTTGGCGACAGCCAGAGACTTGCCGGCATCGACGACGACGAACTGCAGACACTGATCGCCACCGCCGCCGGCGATGCCGTTTCCGCATTGCGCCAGCGCATTCCGGAGCGTCTCGGCGCGCGCTTTGCCGTGCTCGAACAGCAGCGCCTGACAAAACTGCTGCGCGCCTGGCTTGAGCTCGAACGCCAGCGCCCCGAATTTTCGATCGAGGCGATCGAACAGAACCGCGAACTGACCCTCGGCGAACTGACACTGCAATTGCGCGTCGATCGCATCGACCGCCTCGCCGACGGTCGCCAGCTGATCATCGATTACAAGAGCAGCAACATGCTGTCGACAGCGGCGTGGACCGGCGCGCGTCCGGAACAGCCGCAACTGCCGCTGTATGGCACTGCACTGGAGAGCGAACAATCCGGGTCGGTGGCCGGATTGCTGTTCGCCCAGATTCGCGGCGACAAATTGAAACTGATCGGGCTCGGCGATCTCGATCTGCAGAGTCACGGCATCGATGTTTCCGCCATGCCATGGCCACAGCAGCTGGAGCAGTGGCGCATCGCGCTGCTGCTGCTGGCCGACGAGTATGTGCACGGCCGCGCCGACGTGGCACCCAGTTCACGGCGCGCCTGCCAGAACTGCGATCTCGCCGATGTCTGCCGTATCGGTGTCGAGCGCGCCGAGAGTGAACACGACCGCGGTGACGTTGGCGCGGAGGCGAGTGCATGAGGCAGCCCATCGACGCCGATATCCGTGTCCGCGCGCTCGATCCGACGCGCTCCTTTTGCATCACCGCACCGGCTGGCTCCGGCAAGACCGAGCTGCTGAGCCAGCGCGTGCTCTGTCTGCTGGCGCGCGCGCAGCAGCCGGAAGAGATCCTTGCCATCACCTTCACGCGCAAGGCCGCCGCCGAGATGCAGCAGCGCATCATCGAGGCGCTGCGCTTTGCCGCCAGCCACGATGAGCCGAGCGAACCGCACCGGCGCCAGACCTGGCAGCTGGCGCGGGCGGCGCTGGCGCAGGATGCCGAACGTCAGTGGGGGCTGCTGCAGAATCCAACCCGACTGCGGGTGCAGACCATCGACGGACTCTGCGCCAGCCTGACGCGCCAGTTGCCACTGCTGTCGGCGTTCGGCGGTCAGCCCCGCTTCAGCGATGAACCGGAGCGCTGCTACGCCGAAGCAGTCGGCGCGCTGCTGGCACAACTGGAGCAACCGGGCCCGGTTGGCGACACGCTGGCGCAACTGCTGAGCCATCTCGACAACGATGCCTCGCGGCTGCAGCGAATGCTGATGCCGCTGCTGGCGCAGCGCGACCAGTGGCTGCCGCACCTCGGCATCGGCATCACCGTCGACAGCGACGCCGTGCGCCTTCGACTGCAGCAGACACTCGCCACCGTGTTGCGCGAAGGGTTGCAGCGCGCGCGCCAGGCGCTGCTGCGTTACAACGGTGACCTGCTGCCGCTGCTCGATTACGCCGCCTGTCGACTCGAAGAAGAGACACCAGACACTGCGCTGGCCCACTTCAAAGGGTGCATCGACCTGCCATCAACAACGCCGGAGCATCACGGCGAATGGCTGCTGATCGCCAACTGGCTGCTGACGAAGAACGATCCGGAGTGGCGCAAGACCGTCACCAAGGCGCAGGGATTTCCGGCCGCGCAGGGCAGCGACAAGGCGCGCAACCAGCAGCGCAAGAGCGACATGCTCGACCTGTTGCAGCTGCTCGCCGATGACGACGAGGCGCGCGAAGCGCTGGATGACCTGCGCAAACTGCCGCTGCCTCAGTACGACGACTACCAGTGGCAGCGGCTGTCCGAACTGACTTCGCTGCTGCCGGTTGCCGTCGCGCATCTGCGACTGGTGTTCCAGCGTCGCGGCGAAGTCGACTACACCGAGGTGGCACTGGCCGCACTGAATGCACTCGGTGACGGCAATGCGCCCGGCGAATTGCTGCTGCGACTCGATGCCAGCATTCGCCACATTCTCGTCGACGAATTCCAGGACACCTCGCTGTCGCAATACGAACTGTTGAAGCGACTGGTCGAAGGTTGGGCGGAACAGAACGCCAATGGCGTTGCGCCACAGACACTGTTCCTGGTCGGCGACGGCATGCAGTCGATCTACGGCTTTCGCGCCGCCAATGTCGGCGTCTTTCTCGATGCGCGTCGCCACGGCGTCAACGGCATCGTCGCCGACGATCTCGCGCTGCAGGTCAACTTCCGTTCGACGCCAACGGTGGTCGGCTGGGTCAACCACACCTTTGCCGCCGCCTTTCCGCAGCAGGAGCAGATCGCGCGCGGCGCCGTCCGCTATGCCGAGTCGCACGCCTTCAAGCAGAGCGATGCCGATAGCGACGTGCAGCTGTTCGGAATGCGCGGCGACAGCGATGGCCGTGCCGAGGCGAAACAGTGCGCCGCGCTCGTGCAACGCGCGCTGCAGGAGACTACCGGCGATATCGCCATTCTGGTGCGCAGTCGCGGCCACCTCGCCGAGATCGTGCCGGCACTGGCGGCGGCCGGCATCGACTGGCGCGCCACCGAAATCGATCCGCTGCAGCAGCGCGCGTCGATCCGCGACCTGCTGATGCTGCTGAAGGCGCTGACCAATCCCGCCGACCGCATCAGCTGGCTGGCGCTGCTGCGCTCGCCGCTGGTCGGGCTCGACAACGCCGACCTGCACGCACTGGTCGCCGGTCACGACGAGCGCGGCTCGCGCCGGACGATGACGTCGCGCATCAGCGACCCGGAAGTACACGCAGCACTGAGCGATAGCGCGCGGCAACGGCTCACCGCGATCAGCGATGTACTGCGCCAGACACGCGCACAACGCCATCGCAAACCGCTGCGGGTCTGGCTCGAAGGCTGCTGGCGCGCGCTCGGCGGCGAGCTGACGCTGCAGGGCAGCGCCGATCGCGACGATGTCGACGTGCTGCTCGACCTGCTTGAGCAACTGCCGGAGCAGGGCGCCGCCGAACAACTGGAGCGCCGTCTTGCCAGGCTCTACGCCAAGCCGCGCGGCGGTGCCGATGCGCGCGTCGTGTTGATGACCATTCACAAATCGAAAGGGCTCGAGTTCGACACCGTCATCATTCCCGGTCTCGATCGCGGCAGTCGCGGCGACGACAAACCGCTGCTGCAATGGGGCGAATATCTTGATGCCAGCGGCGGTAGCGGCCTGCTGCTGGCATTGAAGGAGGCCGTCGGCGGTGACGGTGATCCGGTCTATCGCTACCTCGACAGCGAGCGCAAACGCAAATTGCGTCTTGAAGAGACACGCCTGTTCTACGTGGCGGCAACGCGCGCCGTCGCCCGGCTGTGGCTGCTGTTTCGCGACGGCAGCGGCCGCTCGGCCGAGCGCTCGACAGAGAAAGGCGACAACTGGAAACCGGGCGATGGCTCACTGCTGGCGCGCATCTGGCAGACAGCCCAACGCGAAGTCATCTGGATCGACGTGCCGCAACCCGTCGCCACGATTACCGACGCGGCAATACAACCGCTTCATGTGACGACACTGCAACGCGTGCCGCTGGCGTGGTGGCAACAATGGGCAGAGCGGCAGCAGACAGAGAAGACGTCCGCAGCGGTCGCGACCGATCACCAATCAACGACCGTGACCACCGACGAATCTGCGGCAGAATCGGCAACGACAGCAGAACGGCAAATCGACACGCTCGAAACCCGGATCGGTACGGCCCTGCATGCGCTGCTCGAACAGATCGGCCGTCACGGCAGCGATGGCTGGCACCGGCGCGATACCGCTCAGCGCAAGAAGCTCGCCGCGATGCAATTGCGCCAGCAGGGCGTTGCCAGCAACGATCTCAATGGCGCCGCCGAACTGATTGCCACCGCCATCGACAACACGCTGGCCGACAAACAGGGAAGCTGGTTGTTCGACAGCGCTCACCGCGATGCCGCCAGCGAATGGGAGATCAGCGCGATCGCCGGGGATGGCAGCAGTCGGCGTCAGATCATCGACCGCAGCTTCATCGACAGCGACGGCGTGCGCTGGATCGTCGATTACAAGAGCTCGCGACCACGTAGCGGTGAAACGCTGGCGCAGTTCGCCGCGCGCGAGGCGGCCCTCTACCGGCCGCAACTGGAGCGCTATCGCGCGCTGGTTGCGGCACTGGAGTCGCGTCCAACGCGACTCGCGCTCTATTTTCCCTGCGTGCCGCACTGGCACGAACTGCTGCAGGATCTGCCGTCGTGAGCCGTCCCTCGAAACCACGTTTTTTCAAACCGGCGGCTGCCAAGAAATCGGCAAATTCTGGCGTCCAACAGCAGCGCACCGTCGAAGTGACCATCGAGCGACTCAGCGATGAGGGACGCGGTATCGGTTTCATCGATGGCAAGCCGCTGTTCATCGCCGGCGCCTTGCCGGGCGAAAAGGTCAGCGCGCGGATCACCGACCAGCGCCGCGATCATGCCGATGCCCAACTGCTGGCAGTCACCGTGGCTTCGAATATCCGCATCGAGCCGCGCTGCTCGCTGTTCGGACGCTGTGGTGGCTGTCAGCTGCAGATGCTCGACTACACCGGCCAGCTTCATCACAAGCAGCAGGTGTTGCGCCGATTGCTCGATCGTTTCAATCCGCAATGGGAGACGCCGATCGTCGCCGACCCCTGGCACTACCGTCACCGCGCCCGCTTTGCCGTGGGCGAGGAGGGCGGCAAGCCAGCCATCGGCTTCAAGGGCGCGGCCAGCCATCGTCTTGTCGCAGCGACACGGTGCGACATCATCGATCCACGTCTGCAGCCGCTGCTGCAGCTATTGCCGGCGTGGCTCGAACAGCTCAAACAGTGGCGCCGCATCGAAGAGATCATCGCCATCGTCGACGCCGATGGCCGCATTGCCATCGACTGGCAGGGCAAGGGAGCACTGCCGGCAGCCGATCGCGAATTGCTGCAGCGGCTCTGCAGCGAGAATGGCGTGGCGACCGGCAGCGATGTCGCACTGCGTTATGCGATGCCGGCGAGCGACAGTCACTTTCACTTTTCGCCGCGCGACTTCACGCAGGTCAACCCCGCGATCAACGATCAGTTGGCAGTGCATGCGCTGACGTGGCTTGCGCCGACACCGGCAAGTCGCGCCATCGATCTGTTCTGCGGTCTCGGCAACTTCACGCTGCCGCTGGCGAAGCGAACCGCGCAGGTCACCGGCGTCGAAGGCAGCGCGACGATGGTGGAGCGGGCGCGGCTCAATGCCGCGGACCTCGGGCTGCAGAATGCACGCTTCATTGCCGCCGACCTGTTCGAGCCGGACGCCGTCGCGCTGCAGGGATACGACCTCGCGCTGCTCGATCCGCCTCGCGCCGGCGCCCGAGCGCTCTGCGAATCGCTGAAAAAGGCCCGCAATCTGCAGCGCATCGTCTACGTCTCCTGCAACCCGCAGACATTGGCGCGCGATGTGGCGATACTGGCAAGCGGCGGTTTCACCGTCGAACGCGCCGCGCTGGTCGACATGTTTCCGCAATCGGGGCACAGCGAGGCCATCGTCCTTCTTTCACGGCAATTTTCACGGCAATAGCCTTTCACGGCGATAGCCGACAACCCGGCGAGGTATCCGCATTGTTCAGAAAACTGCCGCGCTGGGTTGAATATGGTGCCTTTTCGCTGGCGCTGCTCGCCGGTTTCGTCAACGCCATCGGATTTCTGGGCTTTCGTCACGAGGCGGTCTCGCATCTCTCCGGCAGCGCAACGCAACTCGGTGTCAGCCTGATCGAGCTCGATGGCTCAACGATACATCTGCTGCTGGTACTGTTGAGTTTCGTCATCGGCGCCAGCATCAGCGGCTTCCTGATCGAAGGTACGGCCCTGAAGATGGGACGCCACTACAGCTCCGCGCTGACACTGGAGGCGATACTGCTGCTGATGGCGATGATTGCGCTGAATCGCGGTTCGCCGCTGGGCCACCATCTCGCGTCGGCGGCCTGCGGGCTGCAGAACGCGCTGGTGACGACCTACAGCGGTGCCACCATTCGCACCACCCATGTCACGGGCATTGTTACCGATCTCGGACTGATGATCGGCGCGAGACTGCGCGGCCGCTCGTTCGATCGACGCAAGGCCTTGCTGTTTCTGCTGATCGTTTCCGGCTTCATCAGCGGCGGTCTGTTCGGTGCGGTAGGCTACCGGCACTGGCAGTTTCATGCACTGGCGGCGCCGGCGCTGCTGGCGCTCGCGCTGGCCGGCGCCTACCGCGTCTATCTGCGGCAATATCGCGAACAGGATCGAGAATAGGCGAGCGGCTTTCGCCGGCATTCATAAACGGAGGGCAGGTGGCAGTGAAGATCGGTCTGGCTCTGGGTAGTGGTTCTTCGCGCGGCTGGTCGCATATCGGTGTCATCAGTGCGCTGCAGGAAAACGGCATCGTGCCGGACATCGTCTGCGGCACCTCTGTCGGTGCGCTGGTGGGCGCGTCCTATCTCGCAGGCAATCTAGAACGGCTTGAGCAGTGGGTCGGCTCACTGACCCGATTCGAAACCGCGCGTTACTTCAAGATCAACTATTCATTGACCGGCTTCGTTCACACCGATCGTTTCCATCAGTTTCTGTGCGAGCACGTCGCGCCGGCGGAAACCGAAATCGACGCACTGCCGAAACGTTATGGCGCGGTAGCAACCGAACTGGCCAGCGGCCGCGAGATCTGGTTTACCAAGGGTTCGGTGCTGGAGGCGGTGTGGGCATCGATCTCGCTGCCGGGACTGTTTCCGGCGATTCGCCATCAGGAGCAGTGGCTGGTCGATGGCGGGCTGGTCAATCCCGTGCCGGTCTCACTCTGTCGCGCACTCGGGGCCGACATCGTCATCGCCATCAATCTCAACGGCGACATCATGAAACGCCGCACCAACGCCGCGCGGCGAGCCCAGCAGAAGCGGCTGCAGGAGAGCGATGTCGCGCAGATCGACGCGGAGGAGACCAAGACCAAATCCGGTGTCGTCGGCAAACTCTCCAGCCTGGTCGCCGACTACCGCGCATCGATCCTCTCCAGCGCGAAAAGCCTGACGCAGCCGCCGGGGCTGTTCGAAGCGATTGTCAGCTCGGTCAACATCACGCAGGACCGCATTACCCGCAGCCGCATGGCGGGCGACCCTCCCGACATTCTGATCTCGCCCAAGCTGTCGCAGATCGGTTTGCTGGAGTTCTATCGAGGCAAGGAGGCGATTGAGGAGGGTCGACAGAGCGTCGAGCGCATGCTGCCTGAAATCCGGTTTGCGCTGGAGGACATCTACTAACCCGGCTATAGCAATGCGGTGTGCATTGCGCGGTCCACCCGAACTCTGCACGGTTCCGAAAGTCGAAGATTGGGGAGTATGCTCTGCAACGCCGTAGCTCCGGCGCAATCGCGCTTCACTTCTGACAAGCAAGGAGAAGCTTCCATGAAATCTGCAATCCGTATCCCCATGATCCTGCTGGCACTGCTGTTTGGCATGGCACAGGCCCACGCTGACGACTACTCCGATAGTATCGAGGTGTTCAAAACGGCAGGCGAAAGCAGCGACTTCTTCAAGAAAAGCTACGGCTACGCATTGTTTCCAACCATCGGCAAAGGTGGCATGGGCATCGGCGGCGCCCACGGCAAGGGTCGAGTTTACAAACAGGGAACATACGTCGGCGACACCTCCATGACACAGCTCACGGTCGGACTCCAGCTCGGCGGTCAGGCCTACAGCCAGATCATTTTTTTCGAGGATCAGCGGGCCTACGACGAATTCACCAGTGGCAACTTCGAGTTCGGCGCGCAGGCGAGCGCCGTGGCCATCACCGCAGGTGCATCCGCCACAACCTCCACCACCGGCTCTTCGGCAGGCGCCAGTGGTGGGCAGAAAGACGCGTCAACCAAGGAGATCGGGGGTTATTACAAGGGCATGGCCGTGTTCACGGTTGCCAAGGGCGGGCTGATGTACGAAGCCTCGGTCGGCGGCCAGAAGTTCTCTTACTCGCCGAAAAAATAGAATCCCTGTCCATTTCCGGCTGCGCCTTGCGTGGCCGGGCGGGTTCCTGCTCACGGTACGCAACGCAAAAACTGCTGCGGCCTCATTCAGAGGTTCCATCCTTTTAGTATGAAAGGACGGGAATCCTATCTTTTCCAGGGCAGGCCAGGGTCGGAAAAGAATGGCCCGCGAATCGCGGGCCTTCAAATATATACGTTGAGCCAATTATCTGTAGCACGGATCATTTCCATTAGGATTCGGCGGTGGGCATTCCACGATTGTCACGATCCCCTGGACAGATGGAACGTAGAATTGAAACGGATTGATGTAGCGATTCACGATCACCGCTGAACCACCGGAGAGTCTGATCGTCAGATTGTTCAACTGCTGTGCGCTAATGGGCACGCTATTGTTGTCCTTATCAACCACCTTGACAACACGCACATCGATTTCAACGGGCTCGTTGGTGACGGAAATTTCAACTTCAACATAACCACCAGATTCCAACTGGATAACGTAGATATCTGCAATTGACGTCTGCTGGATTCCAAATGCCTGTAAAAGTGCATCGATTGACTCGATTAAGAGAACTTTTTGCGCGCCCGCCTGTGCTCGTATCCAGGTCTCAATATCGTTCTCGCAGAATGCACAGCTCACCATTTGCCAAGCATTTGGAATGACACTCGTGGGAATCGGCGTTCCCGAGATCGTCGAACGATACTGGCTCGATGCAGATCTAACATTGTTCATGTAAGCCTGAACAGCAGGAGGGGTTGTAGCATTGAATACACTGATGGTGACTCGGGGCGGACCCTGATTTGGCGGGGTAGGCGGATTCAATTTAGTCGTAAACGAAGAGATTTCCTTTTGCTTCATGTCGACCACATGAACCAAGGTGTCGGCGGGTGCGGACGGATTGACTCGACGCCAATCATGTGCAGCGCCAACACGAGCACTGTGGTTGCAGTCCCTGCATTCGACGTACGCATCCGCCATAGCGGCGCCAACGTGAATTCCATAACTCAGGATCACTCCGAGCATTCCCAATCCGATCTTACGCATGATCATCCTCCACTGATAATGTGAATGATTATCATTATATTTTTGTGTGAAGACGTCAAGCGCAATGTTTCGCAGAGCGGGTCGAAAAACCTGCCGATGGCAGCGAGAACGACGAAACGAAGTCCTCCGAAAGGCAGCTTCGAAAATTTATTCATTCTCGAAACCATTACTTTTTTGACACGAAAAGGACGGGGACTCTAATTCTTCCGTTATCTGTCGTTCTTATTTCAACGTGATGCTAACCGGGCAATGATCGGAGCCCATGACATCGGCATGAATGTCGGCTGACTTTACCGAAGCCTTCAGTGCCGATGAAACCAGCACGTAATCGATTCTCCACCCGACATTGCGCTCGCGTGAATTGGCGTAGTGGCTCCACCAGGTGTAGTGGCCATTGCCCTCGCGAAACATTCGCAGCGTATCGACAAAACCGGCATCGACGAACGCCTGAAAGCCGGCACGCTCCTCATCGGTAAAACCTTTCTTGCCGCGATTGGGTTTCGGGTTCGCAAGGTCCAGCTCGGTGTGGGCGACATTGAGGTCGCCGCAGAAGATCACCGGCTTTCTTTTCTGTAACTCAACGCAGTGTTGCAGGAAGGCGGGGTCCCACTGTTGGTGACGCAACGGAATACGGCTCAGGTCGTCCTTGGCATTGGGTGTGTAGACGGTGACCACGAAGAACTTGTCAAACTCGGCGCTGACGATACGGCCTTCGCCACTGGCCTCGTACTGCAGTTCGGCCGCCAGTGGATAGCGATCGGCCACCTCCGGCAGCAGACCGTAACTGACATCGAGCGGCTCGCAACGCGAGAAGATGGCGGTGCCGGAGTAGCCCTTGCGCACCGCCGAATTCCAGTACTCGCGATAGTCGGGCAAATCGATCTCAACCTGATCGCGCTGTGCCTTGGTCTCCTGCAGGCACAGGATGTCGGGACGATGCTGCTCGATGAAGGGAAGGAACGTTCCTTTCCTGATGACGGCGCGAATGCCGTTGACGTTCCATGAATAGATTTTCATGCGGTTTTTTCCAAAGGGCGCGTGGAGGTTTCCGGCGTGCGGCCAGAAGTATCCCGGGTGCGAAGAGAACCGTGTCGGCGCGCGTAGACATAGCAGAATTCGGCGCCGAAAAGATAGATCATCGCCGAGTAGTAGATCCAAACCAGGAAGACGATGAAAGTGCCGGCGGCACCGAACGACGACGAAATCGCGCTGCGGCCGATGTACAGGCCAATGGCGGTCTTGCCGATGCTGAACAACAGCGATGTCACCGCCGCACCGATCACGACATCGCGCCAGGCGATGGTCAGGTTCGGCAGAAAACGATAGGTCATCGCAAATAAAAGCGTGATGACGACAAATGAAAACACGATGTTGATCAACTGCAGCAGCGGCTCGCTCTGGCCAATCCAGCCGCCGAGCAGCGAGGCGATCGCTGCGATGGCGGCGGTCGCCACCATGGATACCGCCAGCAGGAAGCCGACCGTCAATACCAGCCCGAATGCCTGCAGACGCACTTTCACCAGGCTCCAGACATTGAAGCCTTGGCGGGGCGGTGCGCCCCAGATGCGGTCGAGTGATTTCTGCAGCTGCGCCAGTACCGAGGTGGCGCCGATGAACAGTGTGGCGCCAGAGATCAGTACGGCAAGCAACCCCTTGCCATCGTCATGAGCACTGCGCACGATCTGCTGCAGCGTGGCGGCACCGCCTTCACCAATCAGCTCTCTCAAATGCAAGAAGAGTTGCCGCTCGGCCGTCTCGTCACCGATCAACAGTCCGGCAACGGCGATGACCAGCAACAACAGTGGCGCAATGGAAAAGGCCGCGTAGTAGGCCATGGCGGCGCCGAGCGATGCCGCATCGTCATTGCTCCACTCCTGCACGCTCTCTTTCAGCAGCAGATAAACGTTGTGCGCGAATGTGCCCAGCTGTCGGATTTTCAAAGCCATCGGGCGTCGCCACTCCCTTGAGTCAGAGCTCGACGGATCGAACCCGCGGATCAGTTGGTCCCTGCGGTGCCAGCTTGCGCGGTATTGGCTTCCGCGGTCTCGACAGCGCCGGGCTGCCAGTCGCCGCCCAGCGCGGCGATCAGTTGCACGCCGGCCAGCAGACGATCGCCCTGCAGGGTCAGCAGCGTGCGCTTCGTCACCAGTGTTTCCGCCTGCACCGTGGCCACATCGAGGAATGAGACTGTGCCGGCGCGGTACTGGTTCAACATCAGCCGCTCCGCCTCTTCGGCGAGATCGACAGCGCGCTGCTGCACGGCGATCTCCCGCGACACCACCTCGACGCGAGCCAGCGCATCTTCGACCTCGCGAAAACCGTCGAGCACGCTCTGACGATAGCTGGCCACGCTCTCGTCGTAGGCGGCGACCGCTTCGGCCTTGATCGCGCGCCGCGCGCCGGCATCGAACAGCGTCAGCGCCAGCGACGGACCCACCGACCAGTAGCGGTTGGGCATATCGAACCAGCCGCTGTCGTCGCCGCTCTGGTAACCGCCGGTGGCACCCAGCGACAGCGTCGGGAAGTAGGCCGCCTGCGCCACGCCGATACGCGCATTCGCTGCCATCACTTCGCGCTCGGCGGCAGCGATGTCGGGGCGCTGCTCCAGCAATTGCGACGGCAGTTGCAACGGAATCTCCAGCGATGGCGGCTGCCATTCTGCGGCCGCGATCACCACCTCGCTCGGCGCGCGACCGGTCAGCGCCGCGATCGCATTTTCCAGCTGGCTGCGCTGCCATTCGAGATCGATCGCCGCGGCGCGCGTGCGCTCCATCTGCGTCTGCGCCTGCACGACATCGGAGCGCGCCACGACACCGGCGCGATACTGGTTCTCGGTCATCTCCAGAGAACGGGCATAGGCCTCCAGCGTGCGCGCGTAGAGGCGTTGCTGCTGATCGAGTACACGCAGCTGCAGGTAGCTCTGAACCAGTGTCGAGCGCGCACTGAGGCGGACACCGGCGAGATCGGCAGCGCTGGCGTCGAGCAGCGCGGCCGACGCTTCGCGCTCGCGCCGCAGCCGGCCCCACAGATCGATCTCCCAACCCAGCGACAGCGACGCGTCGTAGAGCTTGCCGCTGCGGCCATTGCCGCTGTTCAGCGCACTGCCATCGCCGTACTGGCGCCGACTGTAGCCGGCGTTGGCATCGGCGGTGGGGTAGAGCGCCGAGCGTGCACCGCGCAACGCGGCCTGTGCCTGCCGGTAGCGCGCATCGGCCTGGGCGACGGTCTGGTTGTCGATGTCGAGCCGGGCCACCAGGGCATCGAGCTGTGGATCTTCGAGACGCTGCCACCACGGCTTGCTGGCGTCGAAACTGGCGGGCTCGGCCAGTTTCCAGCCCGGTGCAATCTCACCGGCGGCCACCTTGTAGGTGGCCGACTTGGCCGTATCGGGGCGCTCGTAGTCGGGACCGACGGCGCAGCCGGCAAGCAGCAGCACGGTCAGCAGGGGAGTGGGAGCGTTGATCATGGCTGAACGGAACACGAGCGGCACCTTGCTGAAGAAAATCCTGGTTAAGAAACTGAAACGGCCGCGGCATTCCCGCCGCGCAGTTTGCGCAGACAGAACAGTCGCAGCCGGTCGAGATAGAGATAGATCACCGGCGTGGTGTAGAGCGTCAACACCTGACTGACGATCAGCCCGCCGACAATGGCGATGCCGAGTGGACGCCGCATTTCGGAGCCCTCGCCGGTGCCCAGCATCAGCGGCAACGCGCCGCAGATCGCCGCCAGTGTCGTCATCAGAATCGGCCGGAAACGCTGCTGCGCGGCTTCGAACACTGCACGCTCCGACGACAGGCCACGGCGGCGCTCGGCATCGAGCGCGACATCGATGATCAGGATCGCGTTCTTCATCACCACGCCGATCAGCAGGAACAGGCCGAGCAGGGCGATCAGGCTGAACTCGGTGTCGAGCAGCAGCAGTGCCAGCAGCGCACCGATGCCGGCCGACGGCAGCGTCGACAGGATCGTCAGTGGATGGGTGAAGCTCTCGTAGAGAATGCCGAGCACGATGTAGACGGCGAGTACCACACCGAGCAGCAGCAGCGGCTGATCGCCCTGCGCCTCGCTGAAGGCGGCGCCGGCATCGGCCAGCTTGGCTTGAACGGAGTTGGGCAGCATCACTTCGGCCAAGGCGCGATCGATCGCCTTCTTCGCATCGCCGAGATTGACGCCGGGCGCCAGGTTGAAGCCGATATCCTCGGAGGCGAACTGCCCCTCGTGCTTGATGCGATCCGACGCCACAGTGTATTCGTAGCGGGCAAAGGCAGAGAGCGGCACGCGCCCGTCCCTGGTGATGACATAGACCTCGTCGAGCGCCGTCGGGCTCTCGGTCATCGACGGATCGATTTCCAGCACCACGCGGTACTGGTTCAGGTCGTCGAACAGCGTCGCCACCTGGCGCTGGCTGAAGGAGTTGTTGAGCACCTGCGTCACCGTGTCGACATCGACACCCAAGCGCCGCGCGGCAACGCGATCGATGAACAGCTGCACCTGAAGCGCACCTTCGTTGAAGTTGCCGTCGACATCGGTCAGCTCCGGCAATTTTTCCAGCGCCTGTCCTACCTTCGGACCCCACTCGCGCAACAGCTCCAGCTCGCTCGCCTGCATCAGCAGTCGCTGCTCGGTACCGCGGTTGCCGTGCATGCCGAGCGCGATGTCCTGCGCAATGAACATCATCAGCCGCGCACCGGGTTGCACCGGCGCATGCATCCGCAACCGATCGAGTGTCTGCTGCGACGATGCTCCGCGTTCGTCCAGCGGCTTCAGGCGAACCATCAGAAAGGCGTTGTTGATCCCCCCCGCGCCACCGACGAAACCAACCACGTCGGCCACCGCCGGATCGGCCACCAGATACTGGCGGAACGCCTCGAATTTGGGCTGCATCGCCAGGTAGGAGAGGCTGTCATCACCGCGCACGAACGCCATCAGCTGGTCGGTCTGCTGCGCCGGCAGCAGGCTTTTCGGCACCACGGCATAGAGGTAGACATTGAGGCAGATGACCGCGATCAGCAGCGCCAGCACCAGCCGCGCATGGCGCAGCGCCCATTGCAGCGAGCTGGCGTAGCCGCGCTGCAGCCGCACAAAGAAGCGGGCAAACCAGCGCGTGCCGAACATCGGTTCGGGCTGTTTGCGACTCAGCAGCCGCGCGCACAGCGTCGGTGTCAGGCTCAGCGACACCAGCAGCGACAGCGCCATCGCCGCGATCAGTGTCAGCGAGAATTCGCGGAACAGTTTTTCGATGAAGCCGCCCATGAACAGGATGGCGAGGAACACCACCATCAGCGACAGGTTCATCGCCAGCAGCGTGAAGCCGACCTCGCGGCTGCCGCGCAATGCCGCTCGCAGCGGCGAGGCGCCGGCGTCGATATGCCGGCTGATGTTTTCCATCACGACGATGGCATCGTCGACCACCAGCCCGGCGACGACGATCAGCGCCATCAGCGACAGATTGTTCAGCGAAAAGCCGAGCAGATAGATCAGCGCAAAGCTGCCGATCAGCGCCACCGGCAGCGCCAGTGTCGGAATCAGCGCCGCGCGCAGGTTGCCGAGAAACAGCAGCACCACGCCGACCACCAGTGCCACGGCAATCAGCAGCGTGCGCTCGGCCTCGTGCAGTGTTGCGCGAATACCCGGCGTGCGGTCTGAAGTCACCGTCAGCTCGACATCGGCGGGCAGCAGGGCGCGCAGTGAAGTGAGCTGCGTGCGAATGGCATCGACGGTGGCGATGACATTGGCACCGGGCTGGCGATTGACCTGCAGCACTACCGCCGGCTCGCCATTGTAGAAGCCGCTGGCGCGGCGGTTCTCGACACTGTCGGTGACAACAGCGACATCGCCGAGCCGAACCGGCTGTGTATCGGGCTCGCTGACCACCAGGCCGCGATAGACATCGGCGCCGCGCAGCTGATCGTTGGCGCCGATCTGCCAGCGTGTCGCCCCCTGTTCCAGTTCGCCCTTCGGACGCGGCGAATTGGCGTTGGTGATGGCATTGCGCACCTGATCGAGCGCGATGCCGTATTGATTCAGCGCGCGCGGCTGCAGCGCAATCCGCACCGCCGGCAGCGAACCGCCGCCGAGCTGCACTTCGCCGACCCCATCGACCTGCGAAATCTTCTGCGCCACCACCGATGCGGCGAGGTCGTACAGCTCGGCGACACTGCGCGTCGACGACGACAGCGCCAGTACCAGCACCGGCGTCTGCGATGGATTCAGCTTGCGGTAGACCGGATTGCCCGGCATGCCGCTCGGCAGTTCGTTGCGCACGGCGTTGATCGCCGCCTGCACTTCACGCGCGGCATCGTTCAGATCCTTGTCGAGTTCGAACATCAGGATCACCTGCGTGTTGCCCTGATTGCTCGCCGACCAAATCTGGGTAATACCGCTGATGTTGCCGAAGCTGCGCTCCAGCGGCATGGCGACGCTCGACGCCATCGTCTCGGGACTGGCGCCCGGCAGCGTCGCGGTGATCTGGATGGTTGGAAAGTCGACCTGTGGCAGTGGCGCCACCGGCAGCAGCCGAAAGCCGAGCGCACCGACCAGCAACAGCGCCACCGCCAGCAGCGCGCTCGCCACCGGATGCGCGATGAAGTGTCGGGACGGATTCATTGATCGGCGTGAGGAATTCACCGCGCACTCTCCACGACCACCGCCGCGCGCCCGCTGAAGCGCTGCTTCAGGCGATCGAAGAAGAGGTAGATCACCGGCGTCGTGAACAGCGTCAGCAGCTGGCTCAGCAGCAGGCCGCCGACCATGGTCAGGCCGAGCGGCTGGCGCAGCTCGGCGCCGGAGCCACTGGCGAACATCAGTGGAATCGCGCCGAACAGCGCCGCCAGCGTCGTCATCAGAATCGGCCGGAAGCGCAGCAACGCCGCCTGGTGAATCGCCTGCTGCGGCGACATGCCCTGCTTGCGTTCAGCTTCAAGCGCGAAGTCGATCATCATGATCGCGTTCTTCTTGACCAAACCAATCAGCAGGATGATGCCGATGATCGCGATCAGATCGAGCGCGCTGCCGGAGAGCAATAGCGACAGCAGCGCACCGACCGCCGCCGACGGCAGCGTCGACAGGATCGTCACCGGATGGATGAAACTCTCGTAGAGAATGCCGAGCACGATGTACATCGTGACGACGGCGGCGAGGATCAGCCACAGCGTGCTGTCGAGCGAGGCGCGAAACGCCTCGGCCGCGCCCTGGAAGCGCAGCTCCACCGACGGCGGCAGGCCGATCTCGCTGGCGGCCTGCTCGATCACCGCAACCGCTTCACCGAGCGAGGCGCCCTCGCCGAGGTTGAAGGAGAGGGTGGTGGCGGGGAACTGGCCGATGTGGCTGACCACCAGCGGTGCCGACCGCTCGCTGATGGTGACCAGCTCGGTCAGTGGCACCAGCGCGCCATTGCTGCCGGCGACATGCAGCGTGCGCAGCGCATCGAACCCCTGCTGCAGTTTTGGATCGGCCTCGATGACCACGCGGTACTGGCTGGTCTGCGTGAAGATCGTCGAGATCTGGCGCTGGCCGAACGCATCGTAGAGCGCATTGCCGATCTCGCCGACGCTGACACCGAGCCGGCTCGCGGTGTCGCGATCGATCTCCAGCCAGGCCTGGCGGGCGTCGTTCTGCAGGTCGTTGTTGATGTCGGCCAGTTGCGGCGCGCCGCGAAGCTTGTCCGTCAGCTGTCGTGTCCACTGCGCCAGCAGCGCGCTGTCGGGGCTGCTGAGCGTGAACTGGAACTGCGTGCGGCTGACACGATCCTCGATGGTCAGCTCCTGCACCGGCTGCAGATAGAGCGCGATGCCCGGCACTGCCGCGGCGCGCTCGCGCAGCCGGGCGATGATCTCGGTGGCGTTGGCACTGCGCTCGGCGTGCGGCTTCAGGTTGATCAGCAGGCGACCGTTGTTGATGGCGCTGTTGGTGCCGTCGACACCGATGAACGACGACAGGCTGGCCACGTCGGGATCGTGCAGCAGCTCGGCGGCCAGCGTCTGCTGCCGTTCGCTCATCGCCGCGAACGAGATCGACTGCGGCGCCTCGCTGATGCCCTGAATCAGGCCGGTGTCCTGCACCGGGAAGAAGCCCTTCGGCACCCATATATAGAGGAGGGCGGTCAGCAGCAGCGTGCCGACCGTCGCCAGCAGCATCAGTGGCTGGTGGCGCAGCACCCACTGCAGCGCGCGGTCGTACTGGTCGATGATGCGCGTCAGCCAGTCGTTGCCGTGCTCGGCCAGCGCGTTGGGTTGCAGCAGCCGCGCCGACATCATCGGCGTCAGCGTCAGCGACACCAGCAGCGAGATCAGGATCGCCGTCGCCAGCGTGATGGCGAATTCGCGGAACAGCCGGCCGACCACGTCGGCCATGAACAGCAGCGGAATCAGTACCGCGATCAGCGAGAAGGTCAGCGAGATCAGCGTGAAGCCGATCTGCCGCGCGCCCTTGATGGCGGCCTGCAGCGGCGTTTCGCCTTTCTCCAGATGGCGGGCGATGTTCTCCAGCATGACGATGGCGTCGTCGACGACGAAGCCGGTGGCGATGGTCAGCGCCATCAGCGTCAGGTTGTTCAGCGAGAAGCCGGCCAGATACATGACGCCGAGCGTGCCGACCAGCGACAACGGCACGGCGACGCTCGGAATCAGCGTCGCCCGCGCGTTGCGCAGGAACAGCAGTACCACCATGACGACGAGGCCGATCGCCAGCACCAGTTCGAACTGCACGTCGCGCACCGAGGCGCGGATGGTCTGCGTGCGGTCGGTCAGCAGCGCCACGTCGACGCTGGCCGGCAGCGTCGCCTGCAACTGCGGCAGCAGCGCCTTGATGTGGTCGCCGACCTCGATGACGTTGGCGCCGGGCTGGCGCTGGATGTTGACCAGCACCGCCGGCATGTCGCCGGACCAGGCGGCGCGCTGGCGGTTCTCGGCGCCGTCGCTGATGGTGGCGACGTCGCCGAGCCGCAGCGGCGCGCCGTCGTTCCAGGCCAGGATCAGCTTGCGGTACTCGTCGACCGAACGCAGCTGGTCGTTGGCGTCGAGCAGCACCTGCCGCACCGGGCCGTCGAAGTTGCCCTTCGGCTGATGCACGTTGGTGGCGGCGATGGCGCTGCGCACCGTCTCCAGCGTCAGGTTGTGCGAGGCCAGCGCGGCGGTGTCGATCTGCACGCGCACGGCCGGGCGCTGGCCGCCGCCGATGCTGACCAGACCGACGCCGGGCAGCTGCGCCAGTTTCTGCGCCACGCGTGTCTCGACCAGATCGTGCAGCGCCGGCAGCGCCATCGTCTTCGACGTGATCGCCAGCGTCAGGATCGGCGTGTCGGCCGGGTTGACCTTGTTGTAGACCGGCGGTGACGGCAGGTCGTTGGGCAGCAGGCTCTCGGCACTGGAGATGGCGGCCTGCACGTCCTGCTCGGCGACGCCGAGCGGAATCTGCAGCGCGAACTGCAGCGTGATCACCGACGCGCCGGCGGCGCTGGTCGACGACAGCTGCTTGAGCCCCGGCATCTGCCCGAACTGGCGCTCCAGCGGCGCGGTCACCGCGCGCGTCATTACCTCCGGGCTGGCGCCGGGGTAGAAGGTCAGCACCTGAATGGTCGGGTAGTCGACCTGCGGCAGCGCCGATACCGGCAGCAGACGCCAGCTGATCAGACCGGTCAGCAGCAGCGCCGCCATCAGCAGGATGGTGGCGACCGGCCGCTGGATGAACGGCTGCGACAGATTCATGCGCCGGGCCCGCGCTGCCGTTTCGCCGATGCATCACCCTGCGGCGCGGGCGTCCCGGTTGCCGCCTCGTCGGTGACAACACGCACGCTGGCGCCATCGCGCAGGCGATCGAGACCTTCCAGCACGACACGCTCACCGGGAGCAATGCCCTCGACAATGGCAATGCGATCACCATGGCGTGCGCCGGTGGTGACGTTGCGCAATGTCACTTTCAGGCCGTCGGCGGCGCCTTTCTTATCGGCACCGGCGTTGGCATCGACAACCTCGGCCTTGGCACTTTCAACCAGATAAACATAAGTGCCAATCGATCCGTGCTGCACGGCATCGGCCGGCAGCGTCGTCGCATCGGCGAGCATGCCGAGACGCAACCGCACATTGACGAACTGGTTCGGGAACAGCCGGGTATCGGTGTTGGCGAACGCCGCCTTGAGCTGGATCGTGCCGGTGCGCGTATCGATGCGATTGTCGAGCGTGCGCAGTTCGCCGGTGGCAAGCAGCGTCGTCGCCTCGCGATCGAGCGCTTCAACCGACAATGGCTTGTCGCTGGTACGCAGGTTTTCCAGCACGCGCGGCAGATCCGCCTCGGGCAGGTTGAACAGCACACCGATCGGATCGGTCTGGGTGATGACCACCAGCCCGCCGGTGTCGGAGGCGCTGATCAGGTTGCCGGCATCGACCGTGCGCAGGCCAAGACGACCGCCAATCGGCGCCACGATCCGGGTGAACGACAGCTGCAGGCGGGCATTGTCGACCCGCGCCTGATCGATCTGCAGCGTGCCGCGATACTGCCGCACCAGCGCCTCCTGATCGTCGAGCTGCTGACGCGCGATCGAATCCTGCTTGAACAGACCGCGATAGAGTTCGAGCTTGCTTTCGGCATTGCGCAGCAGCGCCAGATTCTGTTGTTGCTGCCCCTCGGCTTCGGCCAGCGCAATGGCATAGGAGCGCGGATCGATCTCGGCCAGCAGATCGCCTGCCTTGACGTAATCGCCCTCGCGGAACAGCACGCGGGTCAGTTCGCCATCGACACGGCTGCGCACCGTCACCGTGTTCAGCGGTGTCACCGTACCCAATGCGGAAAGTTCGATCGGCAGTATTTCCGTCGTGGCGGTCACGACACGAACCGGAACCGGCCCCATCCAGGGCGACATCTGTCCCTTCGGCATCTGCGCCAACCCGCTCGGCCAGAAAAACCAGATGGCCCCGGCAACCAGTGCAGCAGCCACCGCGATCGCACGGGGATGACGACGCAGCGACTGCGCCAGCGGACGCCAGCGGCTGGCAGCGGGGGAGAGTGGCAGCCGGGGTGGTTGATTCATTGATGCTCCGTGAAAAATATGGCGCCCGGTGGGCGTATCGCACCGGAACCGGCGCAGACAGACAAAGCGAATAGTGGGCGATTATAGGGCGACACCACGTGACCGCTGTTGCCCCGGACCAGCACAGACCGTGTAAATACAGTGAAAGTTCTCGTTGCAATCATGCCTCGGCACAAATACTGTATATAACAACAGTATTCGCACCGATCACGGGTTAGCCACCATGAGCGACGACTTTTCGCTGGAAACAGCTTTCGGCACGGCTCCGCCACCAACGCTCAAGGGCAGGGGCACCGCATCCACACTACCGGGACGATTCGCGCGGCGAACAGTCGAGAGGGAAATAGTCGAGAGGAGGGCAGAGCGGATCGATGCGCTGGATATCGATGATGAGTTGCCACCCAGCCCAATCACTGAGTTGCGCCAGGAGACAGCGCGCTCGCTGATTACCCGCAACGACTCGCCCGACGTGCCATTCACACAGTCGATCAACCCGTATCGCGGCTGCGAGCATGGCTGCATCTACTGTTTCGCCAGACCGACGCATTCCTATCTGGACCTGTCGCCCGGTATCGATTTCGAGACCCGGCTCAGCGTCAAGCACAACGCGCCGGCGCTGTTCGAACGGGAGCTGCGCAATCCGCGTTATCGCTGTGAACCGATTGCGCTCGGCATCAATACCGATGCCTATCAGCCGGTCGAAAAAGAGCAGGGCATCGTGCGGCGACTGATCGAGATCGCCCTCGACTATCGCCAGCCGCTGTCGCTCATCACCAAAAGCGGCCTGATCCTGCGCGATCAGGATCTGCTGGTCGAGATGGCGGTTCACAACCTGATCCATGTCGGCGTCAGCGTGACGACACTGGATAACGACCTGAAACGCGTTCTTGAGCCACGCGCCGCTGCGCCGGCAACACGACTGAAGGTGATCCGGCAGTTGCGCGCCGTCGGCGTGCCGGTCTCGGTACTGGTCGCGCCAGTCATTCCCTTCATCAATGACGCGGAGCTGGAGTCGATCCTGCAGGCGTGCGCCGAGGCTGGCGCAGAACAGGCGGGCTACGTATTGCTGCGATTGCCGCACGAGGTAGCGCCGCTGTTTGTCGAGTGGCTGCAGGCTCATTTTCCCCAGCGCGCCAACCATGTGCTCAACACCTTGCGCGACATGCGTGGCGGCAAGCTCTACAACAGCCAGTTCGGCGAGCGCATGCGCGGCCGTGGCGTCTACGCCGACCTGATCCGGCAACGCTTCAAGCTGGCCAGCCGTAAACACGCCCTGAACCAGCGCTCAGTGGTGTCACTCGATTGTGCGCAGTTCAGACGGCCAGCACGAAGTGGGGATCAGTTGGGCCTGGGTATCTGAAATCCGAGGCCTGCATAATTTAACATAATGTACATTATGCGCAGTTGTGGGTCGCGCCACCCCTAGGGCGAAAATCGCGCCGTTGGACGACTCCCAGTTATTTGGGTGTAGAATTTGGCAACGTTCAGCGCTGTATTTGGAGAGATAGGATGATCCGCCCCGGAGACACCAAGCCCAAGTAACCAACCGTGTTGACGCTTCCCAGCCATCAACCTCCTCGTGACAGCATCGGCGCCCAAATGGCGCCGATTTCGTTTCTGTCCTTCAACGGAATCATGGTGTCCGCCGTGATTTTATCGATCTCGCATTTGAACTCTCAGATGTTGGGCTGCGACGTGCTTTTGAAGAGCACGTACAGGCGGGACTCCATCACCTCCCACCATTTGGAATCCTCGGTGCGGCGCATCCGCACTGCCGACTCGACGAAAACGCTGACAGAATCGACTATCGCGGCAGCTTCATTCAGAAATGGCGACACATCTTGATCCGGATGAAGGGCTCGGATCTCATCAGCTAATGTCACTAAAAAATAGCCGAGATTGGTCGCAGCCAAAGCGCGCAGATCGCCCCGGACAACCGCATCAATATTCAGGGTCTTAATTTGATCTACGGCATGGCGAGTATGAGTTCTTCAATATCAGGTAAACACCGGCGCCTCCAATAGATAGGCCAGCCAGCAGGATTCCCAATATAGAAAACACATCCGAGCGACCAGAGCGCTGATCGCCGCCATCCCTGATTCATAGCAATCCTCTCCTCAGGGAATGCGAAAACTCCAGCGATGATACAAAATGTTTAACGATTTAGTTGGTCGTCCACCCGGTATCACCAATCCTCGCGCGCCGACACCAGTGTATGGACAGCACGCTTCACCCAGCGCTCACGCTGTGCCGTAGATACCGTGCCGTTGGTCAGGATGACGTTCACGTACCAACCGCGAATCATCAGGATGAACGCTTCGGCAACTCCGGTGGGATCCTTGCAAGGCAGGCCATCAGCGGTCGCGCATGCTCGAATGAAGCCCGCAATGCGCTTGATCCCCAGTGCGGTTCGCTCCGCCGCCGCAGCGCCCAGCTCTGGAAAGCGATATGACTCGCTATAGATCAACCGATTCACGCCCAGCAGATCGCCCTGCAGGCTGATCGCCAGCATATGGTTGGCATACGACATCAAGCCCTGTTCCAGATTGACGGGGCTCTCACCCGCGCGCAACGAAGCCTCGGGAGACAGATGATCTATCTGTGCGTAGATGATGGCGCGAAACAATTCCGCCTTGGACGGATAGCGCGAATACAGCGTGGTCTTGGAAACGCCGGCCACCTTCACAATCTGTGTCATGGAGGCCCCGCCATAGCCATGTTGCAGAAACTCCCGCAACGCGACTTCCAGCAGCTCATTTTCGATGGCAACGAGATCTTCAGGCCGAGGACGACCGCGCGTTCGAGGCGATTTCGTCGCAACCTGTTTGGAGACAGGCGATTTGCGTGGTGAAGCCATTAGGGAACTCATCGCATGACTCTACGGAATCTCGTTAGTCATCTGCTCAACCAATGGCCACAGGATTTCCTCCGCATGGATGGTGCAGAAGTACTCATTGACCTGCTTGATCTTGCCATCGGCCACGGTGAATACCATGCAATATTGATTGTGATAGGGCTTGCCATCGCAGGTGGTGGCATTGCCTTCGAACTCAACGACAACCTGATTGCCTTCGGCAACGACATTCTTGATGTCAGGATTCAATCCATCGGGTATCAGCTTCTGGAAGGCGTCAATGGTGCCGACAATGGTTTCATAGCGACGAATACCCGCGAATTTTCCGAAGCCTTTTGCCAGCGTGAAGGCATCCAGTGCCAGACATTCGGCTGCGGTGATGCCATCACAACGCCCCATCGCGTCGATGAATTTAAGAACCAACTGCTTATTGGTTTCCAGCATTTCGATCAACCCTCTCGTTTCATTCAATAACGGACTGGCTTATTCGACATGCGCCTTCCGGCGCCAGCCGCCCTTCACCCATGCCAACAATCGGGCGAACCAACTCTGCTTAATTGGCGATGCAGTCAATTGCGGCGCGCCCGTATTGGCTAACGCCTCTATTTCGGCCTTGAGCTTTCCGGAGAACGCTTTGGCGAGTTGCGGCAGCAGCGGTTTGCTGACGGCCTCCCACATCGGTGCCATCGACCCGCTGCCCTCGACACGCACCTGGAGCTTGATTTCAGTTTCATGCGTGCTCAAGCGTTTGGCCGTGTACGAGCCGCCGCCGACGACCGGCTCGGACTCCAGCTTGTACGAAAACAGAACCTGCTCGGGTCCACCCCATCGTTCGATGTGCACCAGCACGTTGACCGTTTTGACCAGACCGCCTGCGCCTACCTTGATGACCCAGCGTGAGTTGTTGTCATCGATCACGTGGCATTCGCGACAGCCCGGAAACAAGGTGGCCCACTTGCGAATATCCTTGACGTAATCCCAAACCGTATCGATGTCTGCAGCAATGTCGACGGGATGTTCTGCTTCGATCATCTCTTTTCCTCAACGACCCAACCGGTCGATCTCTTTTTGCAGCAGGTCGCTGGGGCTGCCAGCAGCGTGGCGCCCGGCGAGATATCCATGCGTCATGCCGCGCGCATTGGTGATGCCGCTTTGCATCAGGGCGCCGTTATCCAAGCGGGCCATGGAGTTGCCCGCCACGTAAAGACCTTCAATCGGCTTGTTGTCCCACCCGACGGCACGGCAGTGGTTGTCGGCGAGAATACCGGTGGATGCGATGCCGCCTCCGGCCATGCGATGCAGAGGCACTGCGTAGAACGGTGCTTTTAACAACGCGCCCAGATTGGCATTGGGTTGCTGCAACGGATCGCCACACATCAAGGCACCCCATGGGAAGGTGCCGCGCTGAAACTCGGGATCGACGCCGGTTGTGCTGTAGTCGTTGAACTTGGCGATGGTCCGTGCCAATTCCTGCTCATCAATGCCCGTCCTTTCGGCCAGCTCGGCAAGCGAATTGGCGGTCACGCCCAAGGCTTCTGGAACCTCCTGACCAGGCATCAGCGAACCGAACGGATATTTCTCACGCGCCTGACTATCGAACACCGCCCAGCAGGGGAAGTTCGGATGCGTCTGTGTCGCACCGTCAATGGTTTCGAGCGCGAAGTAAACGGACCGGTAGAACGCTTCGTTGGAAAACCGCTTGCCGACCTTGTTGACCAGAATCGTGTGCGGCAGGCCGAGAAAAGGCAGCGCGCCACGCCACAGCGGAATCCCCTCTTCCTGCTCCTCCCCCGGGACATGAAAGCCCAGCATCGTGACATCGGGAACCCGCGCAATGCGGGCACCGACCTGCCCGGCCAATCGCAGATGCGCGCCATCGATCGACGGCATCACCATGGAGACGGGGTCGAGCTGATGCCCCAGCGTTTTGGCGTAGTCCGGATTCCGCTCATAACTGCTGACGGCAATGACGACGCCACGGTTCGCTTTTACAAAGAGATCCCTGCCGTCCCGCGTCGCACGCACACCCACGACCTGCTCGCCATCGACCACCAGCTCTTCAACATTGACGCCGGTATGCATCGGAATGCCGCGATCGAGCACACCCTTGACGAAGTAGGCCGCCAGGCCGGGACCTGCACAGCGTTCGTCCTTGGCAAGTCGCTCCGCCATCACGCTGTAGTCCCACTTCGACATGTTCGCCAGACCGCCATTCTTGAAAATGTCTTCGTGGGTCAGGCTGTAGGGAACATGGGGCGAGACTCGCGTTTTATGCTGCCATTCACCCAATGTCTCCGCCGGAAAGGGCAATGCTTCAAGACAGCGCCCCTCGGGCAGCGCATCGCTCACATGCGGGTAGTAGTAGTCCGGAAGATGACGAACGACACACATCTTCAGACCGATCTTCTCTTCGAAGAATTTCAGCGCGACAGGACCATGC
The DNA here is from genome assembly GCA_964638025.1 of uncultured Verrucomicrobiaceae bacterium. GTDB lineage: Bacteria > Pseudomonadota > Gammaproteobacteria > Pseudomonadales > CAMLJR01 > CAMLJR01. Next base: position 106,022 of record CAZWXW010000001.1, on the reverse strand, counting down.
ACCATCTGATTGAGAATGGCGGTGTCGTTGCCATACTCCATCGAAAGACGCTTGATGTAGCGAAAGCCACTTTCCGGAGAATCCTTGATACCCAGTGCAGCCTCAAGATGGTTACCCGGAATCCAGACTTCACCCATGGAGTAGGCTGTCACGCCGCCCACCTGGTCCGAGCGCTCCAGCACCAATGCGCTGGCGCCATGGTCATGCGCGGTTATCGCCGCACACAGCCCTCCGCCACCGGAACCAACGGCGACCACATCCGCTTCCAGATCCCACTCATCGGGCAAATTTCGAATCATGCCGGACACTCTCTCGATTATTCATGCTTATTGTTCAGTGAAGATAAAGCCTCACATATCCATATAGTACCGCACAGTACTTTAAAGACCAAAGTCGATTTCCGCCGGAAGCCCCTGGACATAAGGCAAACCCAACGGGAATACGCATGAAGGCCTGAAGCGAGAGTAAATCTGGCGGAACTTGACCAACTGTATATAACAACAGTATTTTGTCGCCGGCCCGCAGACATCATCCCCAACGAGGAATCCTTCATGGCCGTCATACCGATGTGGCAAGTCGACAGAGACAAGAGCATGCACACGAGCAAGTCAGATGCTGACAAACACGATTTGATGCTGGAAATCGGCGATCACTTTGCGACCGCCATCATGGCGATCTCGCCGGAAATCGGTGAAGCGCAAGCTGAAGCGATCGGTCTCTTCCTTTCGAAGCATCGCGATGCAGTCGGCAAGCTATGCAAGGGCTCCAATGAGGCGCTGGCGGAAGCCATCGCAGAAGCGACAGCGATCGCAGAGGGGGCAGTCACTCCATTTCGCGCCGCGAAGTAGATCCATTCATACGCACCAGACCCTCCCGTTCGCGTGGAATGTCAAAGCGACGCATGTAATCGCTGAACTGTTCGGCCACGGCATCTGCGTTCAGGCCGAACTGCTCCAGCGCGTACGGATTGGCGCCCCGGGCATTCTTCGGATTCTGGCGATGCCATTCGGCAACGGCGTCGTGTACCGCGGCAGGCGTATCGATTTTCAACGCCGCATGCACCTCCGTCATGACCTCGGCTGGATTATCGAGCAAACGGTAGTAGTCGACGTGCGTCACACGATCGGCATCGGCACTGCCAGTAAATGCCATGATGCGATCGATATGCCGCTGCACGAATGTCAGCATCTGCTGCCCCACCACCTGCGGATCGATCGGTTGATCGTAACGAGCGCCGCGTAGTGTGAAGGACATCTTGGAAATGGATGCCAGTGTCTGCACCGGGTCGCGATGCGTCATGACGAAACGTGCATCGGGGTGCACCGCCAGAATCCTGTCCATCGCCAGTACATGATTGGGGTACTTGAGCGCCCATCGCGGCTGTGGCATGCGCCATTGCAACAGCTGAAGTTGCCGCCTGTGGCATTGGTAGGCTGTCGTGAAATCCAGCTCCGTCGACAGATATTCAAAGAAGGACGGCACATTGAGCAGGTTATTCAGGCCGGCCGCCGCGTAGCTCTGCTCCATGAACGCATGACACTCTTCAGAGCCGTCGGCATCGATCAGGTGCAGCGCCTCGAACCCCTCGATCTGCGGTCTTGTCTGGCGCCGGCGCTCCCCCTCCTCTGTCTTGCGTCGCGCCACAGACGCAACATCGAAGCCCGGAGGCGGTAGCGGCAAAACCGCTTCCCAGGTACGAATCAGCCGAAAGCGCGCATCTTGATCGAACAGATACTGAAAGAATGTCGTGCCCGAGCGCGGCAGCCCCGTGAGAAATACCGGTTCGACAATCTTTTCCTCGGCGATCTCGGGGTAATCGCGCAGCCATTTGAGCCCTTCGAGACGATCCGCGGTGCGATCCACCAGTGCCTTGCGTATGCTCGCCTCGCCCCATGGCGGCAATTTCGCATCGTTGTTGATCGATGCCACCAGCTGCTGCAGATTCCGCCGCAGCGGCGTGTCGGAGTCGGCGATACCCGCCTGGCGTTCAGCGCTCTCAATGATCTCTGCGGCAACCAGCATGGCCTGCTCCAACGGCTGTTCAAGACATCGACGTTGAGAAACACCGATAGGGATATGGAATTTACTATATTCGAATTTAATCGAATATAGTAAATTCCAGTTTTGCGCAAACCTGCAGCCGATCAGCCCCTGCCTCAATCCGAATAAATGTCGCCCTGATAAACAGGAGAACAGCCTTGAACAAAAATGTTGCCGTCGTCACAGGTGCCAGCCGCGGACTTGGTCGCGGCATTGCACGCGCGCTCGGAAGTCGTGGATTTACCGTCTATGTCACAGGACGTCATGCGGAGACGCTGAGTCCGGTGGTTGACGAAATCAATGCTGCGGGCGGGCGCGGCGTTGCGATTGCCTGCGACCACCACTCCGATGAGCAGGTACAGGCACTGTTTGCGCAGGTACGTGCTGAAAGCGGACGACTCGACATTCTCGTCAACAACGCAACGATCGTGCATGCGATGGATCTGTCGAAGCCGGGCGCGTTCTGGCAGAAGCCACTGCATCTCGTCGACATGATCGATGTCGGACTGCGCTCCAGCTACGTGGCGGCCTACCATGCAGCACCACTGATGGTGGAGACCGGCAGCAGCCTGATGGCGCATATCTCCTTCTATGGCGCCGTCTCCTATCACTGCGGCCCGGCCTACGGTGCAGCAAAAGCCGGTACCGACAAGATGAGCTTCGACATGGCCGCAGATCTGCGCCCCGACGATGTCGCATCGGTATCGATCTGGCCCGGCTTCATCCTGACCGAAATGCTGCAGTCGATTCCGCGCGACAGAATGCCATCGGAACTTGCAGCGCGATTGCCTGCCTTCGAAACGCCGGATTTCACCGGGCTGGTGATCGAGCGGTTATGGCGCGACCCGGAGCGGATGGCGCTGTCTGGCGAGAGCCTGATTGCGGCGGAGCTTGGACAGCGTTACGGCATCGCCGATCTCGACGGCAAGCAACCGCTGATCTATTCGCAGTCGCTGGGCAGCCCGTCGAATCGTTTCATGATGCCCAAGCGATGAGGTAAGCGCGCGATGCAACGGCGCTGTTACCGCCCCGCCGCATGCTTCGCTGCCAGGTATCCCCAGACGAACGACGGACCGACACTCGAGCCGGCCCCCGGATAGACACGCCCCATGACCGACGCCGTCGATACGCCCGTTGCATAGAGACCATCGATTACCGAACCATCCCCGCGCAACACGCGCGCGCATTCGTCGGTGACGACACCACCGTAGGTTCCGACATCACCGGGATAGACCGGAACCGCATGGAACGGCCCCCGCTCGATGGCGCCCAATGTCTCCGAAGGCTGGTTGGTGGGATCACCCAGCCAGCGATCATAGGCGCGCTCGCCGCGCTGAAAATCCTCGTCGCGATTGTTGGCCACGAAACTGTTGAAGCGCGAGACGGTCGCGCTCAGCACTTTTGGATCGATATTGATTTCCGCCGCCAATGCTTCGATGGTGTCGGCACGCTTCAAATAGCCCTGGTCATACCACTGCTGCGGCTTCTTGGTGCCCGCCATCGTGCCAGCCAGCCAGTAGCGTGCAATGTATTGGCTGTCGAAGATGGCCCAGCTCGGCACCGCTGGCGTCGTTTTGTTTCGCGCCAGCATCTCCTTGGCATAAACCATGTAGGAGCCACCTTCGTTCATGTAACGAACACCGCTCTGATCCACCAGAATGGCGTGCGGCGCAGCCGTCAGCTGCTGGGCGCCGGGCTTGATCTCGGCGCGCTCGCTGCCCGGTGGCAGCGTGGTCTGGTTGCCGACCCGCTCCTCCATCTGCGCAACCGCCGCGCCGATGCGCATCATCTCTTCGATCATCTCGCCGGTATCGCCCGGTGCGGCGCTGCTCCATGTCGTCGATGTGCCCGGAATGTACTGGTCGCGCATGCGCTGGTTGTGGGCGAAGCCACCGGCATTGACCAGCACGCCAAGGCGCGCGCCAATCCGCCACGGCTTGCCGTCCTTGACGGTAACCACCCCTTTCACCGCGCCCGCTTCAACGATCAGCTCACGCACCGGCGATTCGGTGCGAATATCGATACCGGCACGTATCGACGCATCCAGCATCCACGCCTGCAACGCAGCGCCGGCCGAAACATAGCGTTTGCGGGTTACGAGACCAAGCATCGTGCGCAGTGCCACCTTCATGGCGACCAGCCGCGCGCCCCATGAATAGCGCAGTCGCGGCAGCTGCAGCATCTCCTCCAGCGTCGCCGGCATCATCAGAAAACCGGGGCGCAGTTTCTGCTTCCAGTCGCCGAGCCGATTCAGATCGAACAGCTCCGCAACTACCGTGCGCCCCGCTTCCGAGCCGCCCGGACATTCATCCCGGTAGTCTGGCCAGTACCTGGCGCGCGTGAGCCCGATCCCCTGGCTCAGCAGAAACTCCACCATCTGTGGCGCCTGCTTCAGATAGGTATGGCGGCGCTCGCGCGTCGCCCCTTTCGCGTCGGGATCGTTGCCGCCCAGCGCATCCAGATAGGTAGCAGCCTGCTCGAAGCTATCCGGCACGCCGTCCCGTTGCATGAAGCGGTTATTCGGAATCCACATCACGCCACCAGACCGTGCCGTGGTGCCGCCGATCAGATCGGTTTTCTCCAGTACGACGACGCTCTTGCCCTGCGAGCGCATGACCAGTCCGGAACACATCGAACCACCGCCACTACCGACAACAACCCAGTCGAACATCTCATCGAATTGATTCATGTAATTTTTATCTCAATCGAATGGAATAGCAGAGTGTGAAATCAAAGTGTCACCAGTGCACCGCCAGCGGCGGCGGATGCCCGAATGGCATCGATCACCCGCATGCCGGCAACGCCGTCGGCAAATGTGGCAACAGGAACGGCTGGAGACCTGCCATCGATAGCCGTGCGCCAGATTTCGCACAGACGACGCGCAGGCGGTATCTCGACATGCAGGTACTGCTTGCGTGGATCATCGCTCGGTGCCTCGTGCGGCAATTCAAGTTCCGCGGGAATAGGCAGCTCCCGCGTGCCACTTCGGTCGGACAACAATACCTTGCCGTTCTCCATCGACAGCGTGCCATGCGTGCCGGCCACGCGATTCATCGTCGCGAAACCACCCCATGCACCGCCGGTCTGCATCACCAGGCCCGAGACACCGCTTGCCAGCGTGAAGCGTACCAGGTAGGTATCGTCGGCACCTTCAGCGCGGTCAGCAACGATCGACAGCGACGCGCTGAGCGATGCGAATTCTCCCAGCCAGGTGCGGATCATGTCGATCATGTGGGAGCCGGAGGCACCAAGCCAGCCGCCACCGGCATCGGCGTCGAACCACCACGGCGCCATCCTGGTCTCGGGATTGGCGACGATACCTGAGTATTGGGTGATCGTTACCAGCCGCGGCTCTCCGATCAGGCCATCGGCAATGGCTCTCGCCATCACCACTCGCTCGGGCATCATCCGGAACTGGTTGCCGATCAGATGGACAACCCCCGCGCGCTCCGCCGCTGCCAGCATCTCCTGCGCCTCAGCGGAATCCCGGGCAAAGGGTTTTTCGCACAGGACATGACAGCCACGGGCAACCGCCGTGCGCACAAGCGCCGCATGGGTGTGCGGCGGCGTCGCAATCGCTACGGCCTTCGCCCCCGTTTCGACGATGGCGATATCGAGATCGGTGAAGGCACGCGAAACGCCGCCATTCTCGGCCCGTCTCTGCGTGCGAGCCGGGTCGTTTCCGACAATGCCGACAACATCAAAACCCGATGCACGCATTGCTGGCACGATGACGCGCAAACCGTGACCGGTACCGGCAACCAGCGCGGGAATCAATCCAGCCTGCGACGCAATGGCCTGTGACATACGAACTCTCCACCTCTACAACGAATTGACGACGCCTTGCGACGCCGAGTGCAACGCTCAGGCCTGCGGCCTGGCCATCAGGGCCTGCATCAGCGGCACGATCTTTTCGCGCACGATGAATTGATTCATGTGTTCGGCAACCGACGCGATATGTCCATTGCGGATACGGAAAATGAACACATGGATATTGTGAAAAGGCTCGCCACTGATCAGCGTGCCGTGCGATTGCACCTCGGCAACGACACGATCCTCTTCCGCCGTCAGTGCATCGATGGTGTAGACCAGCGTGCCGCCGAAGATCGACGCCAGCATTTTCACGCCGCCCTGGAATCGCGCCTTCGCCGTCTCCCCGGAGGTCGCGGTCCAGGCCGTCATGTCGTCGGTCAGCATCTCATCGGGAAGATTGCCGCTGCCGATGGCGGCAAAGAACTCTCTGACCAGCTGGTGGTTATCCTGGCTCATCGGGCTGCTCCTCGTTTGGGTTTTGGCTCAGGTTTGGATTTGGACCCGGATTTGGCGTTTGCCTGCTTCAATCCCGGATCATCATTGACGTTGATGCCGTCGATAACGAAATCGATGATGGCTTTTCGGATTTCGTCGTCGCTGGCAACTCCGGCCGGGAAGATCCAGTCCTTGAACATCACGCAGCCGAGCACCGCCGCGAACGAGACCCTGACCAGCAGTTTCGGATCGACCTGCGGATTCTTGTTGACCCGCTTGCTCATCATCGCCGCGCCGCGCTCGAAGTAGTTGCGCAGGCTTTCGATCTCCCCTACTTGCAGGCTGCCCGACGTGAATATCTGCGAGACGATCAGCGACAGCAGCAGCTTCGAATGCTCGTCGATGAACTGCTGCAACTCGGCGATATAAATACCCGCCTGATCGTGAACACTTTCAGTTTCGAAAACCCCCGACATATGTCTGGCATTGAAGTCGGAGAAGTGTTCGTTCAGCGGCCCGAATACCGCCTCGCGAAACAGATCCGCCTTCGAATCGAAATGGCGGAAGAGCTGCGCCTCCGTCACATCGGCGCGGCGAGAGATGGCTGCCGTCGTCGCGCCGACGAATCCGCAACGCTTGAACTCCTCCCGGGCAGCATGAATCAGCCGCTCGCGAATCTCTTCCGGCGCGCGCCGCTTTCTCCTGACCGGTTTGGCAGCTGCCTTCGCCGTGGGGCTCTTCGCCTTGGAGCCTTTTGCTGCAGGGCGCTGTGCTGCGGGGCTTTTCGGTTTTATCGCCAATTCAGTTCATTTCCCTGAGGCTGCTTATATGGACGGCTTATATCTGTTTGGCACTGCTGGTCCGGACTGCAATATCTGCAACGGCCCGACCTCAAACCACGACTTGCCAGACACCTTAGATAGTGAATACTATCATCGGCATCATGACAACCGAAAGAGCGCCAGCGGCGTCTCCCGGAAACACCGAAGGAGAGGCCGATACAGCTCGGGAAACAGATATGCGAAGACCGGAATCGAGGTTCGACCCCGCTGCGGGCCTGCTGCGCACCGAGCATTTCCAGATGGCCTATGCGACCAACGACATCGAGCGGGCGCGCACGCTGTTTCAACAGCGCTATGGCATCAGGGAGTTTCGCCGCCTGGAAGGCCCGCTGCGCACCGGCGGCCATATCCATGTGGAGCTGGCCTGGGTCGGCACGGTGATGTACGAGCTGCTGACTGCCGAAGGGCCGGGATCGGAGCTCTATGTCGGGCGTCTGCCCGGCGACGAATTCGTCATTCGCCATCACCACCTCGGTTTCATGATCAGTAACGAGGCGCAGTGGGAAGCGCTGATGACGGAGATTGCGAGAAACGGCTGGAGCATGCCATCGAAGAGCGACAACCCCGGTTTCATGCAGAGCTGCTTCGTCGACGTACCGGAGCTCGGCCACTACTTCGAATACATATTCCCCGAACCCGCCGGCCTCGCCTTCTTCGAAGGCGTTCCCGGAAACTGATCCGTTATCGCCCTGCACCATCGTTAACGCAATCGACCAGAAGAGACAAGTGATGAAAGAAAACATCGCACCGAACATTCTCGATTACCTCGGCAGTCTCGAAGAGGCCGTTGCCGAACTGGCCAACACCTGGCGACCGGACGATCCGAACTATCGGGCGGATGTCTATCGACAGACGATGATGAGCCTCTCCTACAGTTACTTCGCCTATTTCCATGCCACGCCGGAACACCCGGATTGGGCGCCACTGTGGAATCCGGTATTCACGCTGCAGCCCAATCCGGATGACATCTATCTCTACAGCCCGCTGCGCGGCGACCTGCGTTACAGGGTCAGCGGCAATCGCGGCACGGTAAAAATTCTCAGCTTCACCACGCAGCGCCATATGTCCGGCATGGTCGACGACATTTCGCAGATCGGCGGCCACAACGAGATCGACGATTCGCAGATCAACTTCGACGCCAACGGCGATTTCGAGCTGATCTTCAGCGTCGAAAGGCCCGCAGGCTACGACGGCAACTGGGCACCGATTCATCCGGAGGCCACCGGCATGATGGTGCGCCTGCGCAGCTATGACTGGGAGAGCGAGATCGACCCGACGCTGTCGATCGAATGCCTTGATACCGTGCCGCCGAAACCACGTCTGAATCAGGACGAGATCGTCGCGCGTATTCAGGAGATGGCGAAGTTTCCGGTGCGCAAGACTCGCAGCTATTACCGCATGCAGAACGGCGTCAAGGAGCGCGTCGGCTTCAACGTGTTCGAGCCAATCCGCATGAAAGGCGCGCTGGCGAAACAGGTCTACTGGCCCGCCTGTTTCCAGCTCGACGATGACGAAGCGCTGATCATCGAAACCGAACTGCCGGCGCAGCGCCCCTACTGGAACATCCAGCTCAACGATCCGCTGTTCAATGCGCTGGAGTATGTCTACCGACTCTCCAGCCTGAACGGTCACACGGCAAAGATCAGTTCGGATGGGAAATTCCGCGCGGTGATCTCATTGACCGACCCCGGTGTGCCGAACTGGCTCGACCCCGCCGGCTATAACGAAGGCGGCATCTACGGCCGCTGGTTCGATTGCGACACCAACCCCACGCCGATCATCAAGCGCGTACCGCTTGCGGAACTGCGACAACATCTGCCGGCCGATACGCCGGTCGTCACGCAGGAGGAACGCGCCGACGAATTGCGTCGGCGTGTGCGCGCCTGCCAGCGGCGCCGGAGGTGGTAAGCGCATGAATGTGTCCGGTTACGATTTCAGCGGCAGGGTCGCGATTGTCACCGGCGGAGGCACTGGCATCGGTCTGGCAACCGCTCGCCAACTCGCGACATTGGGCGCCACCATTGTCATCGCCAGCCGCGGTGTCGAGGAGCTGGAGCGCAGTGCTGCCCTGATTCGGGAATCCACCGGCGCACGCTGCCTGGCGGTGCCGACCGATGTCCGGGATGAAGAGCGTGTTGCGCAGCTGATGCAGCGAACCCTCGACGAGTTCGGCCGCATCGACATCCTTGTCAACAATGCCGGCGGCTCACGCATGGGACACCTCGCCAATCTGCCGACCAAAGCCTGGGATGCCAGCTTCGACCTGAATGTACGCGCAGCCTACTTCTGCACGCGCGAAGCCGGCAAACAGATGATCGCGCAGCGAGCCGGTGCCATCGTCAACATCTCCTCCAGCGCCGGCATCCATGGCGTCAAAGGCGGCGCGCACTACGCGTCGGCCAAGGCAGCACTGCAGATGTTCACCTCCGTCACCGCCGCCGAATGGGGTAGCTACGGCATTCGCGTCAACTGTGTCGCGGCGGGAATGATCGCCTCGGAACGTGCGGTGGAAGGCTGGAAAGTGGCGGGACTGGATACCAGCAATCTGACGGGCATCCCTCTTCGCCGCACCGGCACGCCCGATGAAGTGGCCAACGCCATCGTCTTTCTTGCCAGCGATGCCGCCACCTATATCACCGGCCAGACACTGGCTGTCAACGGCGGCCCGACCATGGGCGGCATTCCCGACGACTGAGCAGCGGAATCCGCTACCACCTCCCTATCAACAGCCATCGCGTGACAGATATTTATGGATGACCGATACGACCCACCCGCCACGTTCGCCACGGCGATCGATCAGCTGCACGAACTGGTCTCGCACGACGTGGGGACAACGGATTTCGGCGCTGACGACTACCTGCCGGGACTCAAGGTGCTGCTGCAATCGATGGACTACGACCCGCGTTTCACCGAGCGCGGGCGACGCTACGCCTGGGGTACGGTTGTCGGCGTGCTGAAAGGCCGGGCACATGCGCTCAAATCGATGGCGGAGAATCACGGCTTCGATTCCCGCCCCATCTCCAGTCCGGTGGTCATCACCGGTATTCCGCGAACCGGAACGACAGCACTGCACAAGTTGATGGCGGTCGACCCGCGCTTTCAGGGGCTGCAGACCTGGCTGCTCGATTCGCCGATGCCGCGCCCACCGGTCGAAAGCTGGGCAAGCTATCCGGCGTTTCAAAAAACCGCGGCCACACTCGAAGCGCGATTCAAGGCAGCACCGGTCAAGCGCGCCGCACACAACATGGCCGCCGAAGAGGTTGATGAATGCTGCCTCGTACTGCGCCAGGGTTTTGTCTCCAACCTGTGGGCCGTCGGCTGGTCCGCTGCCACCTATGACGCCTGGTGGCAATGTCAAAGCGAAGCGCCAGCCTATCGACACTACTATCGCTGCATGCAGTTGATCGGCAGCAATGAGCAGGACAAACGCTGGCTGCTGAAGAACCCCGGCCACATCGACAATCTCGATCTGCTGTTCGCCACCTTCCCCGATGCCCGTGTGATCCAGATCCATCGCGATCCGGCCAAGGCCGTGCCATCTCTCTGCTCGCTGCTGATGCAACTGCACCCGATCGTCGAAGAGGGTCGCGTTGAGCAGCGCGCACACAACATGCTGGCGCGCGAAGTGGCGAAGTGGGCCAACGCCGTGGAGAAAGCGGAACCGGTACGACAGGCACATTCAGGACAGGTACTCGACATCATCCACAGCGATTTCCATCGCGATCCGATGGCAGTGATGGAAAGCATCTATCGCTTTATCAGCATGAACCTGACGGATGACATTCGCACCGCGATGCAACAACGTATCGCCGATGACCCTGAGCGCCAACATGGCGCCCACCGCTACGACGTCGCGGACTTCGGACTGACCGAAGCGCAGATTCGGGAGCGTTTCGGTGACTACCTTGATCGTTTTGACTTGAAGTCCTGATTCTGATTTCCGTCATTCTGCGCGGAGCGAAGCGCAGTCGCAGAATCCATCCGGTTGCTGCGGTGACCATGGATTCCGCGACTACGCGCGGAATGACAAAGGGCCCGTTAGATTCCATCATTTCAAAAAGAGCAGGAGTACCCTTATGAAAGCTGCCGTCTATCCCGGCGCGGGCAAGCCGCTGATCATCGAGACCCTGCCCGATCCGGAACCGGGTCCGCACGATGTCGTGATCAAGGTGCAGCGCTGCGGTATCTGCGGCACCGACCTGCATATGACCGAAGGGCATCAATGGCAGTTCGCCGCCGGCACGGTGCCGGGCCACGAATATTCGGGCGAGGTGATCGCGCTCGGCTCGAAGGTGACAACACTGAAACTCGGCGACCTGATCACCGCCCTCCCCTCCACCGGCTGTGGCCACTGCCCCGCCTGTTATCACGGCAATCTCGCCTTGTGTCACCACGCGCCGGGCGTCATGGGCGGCTATGCCGAGATGATGAAAATTCCGGTCAGTGTCGCCGTGAAATTGCCGAGCACATTGTCGGCAGCCGACGGCGCACTGATCGAACCACTGGCAGTCGGGCTGTACGGTGTGCGCATGTCTCACATCCAGCCCGGCGATCGCGTGCTGGTGCTCGGCGCCGGCTCGGTCGCGCTCTGCACGATCTACTGGGCCAAGCGTTTGGGGGCTAGTCGCATCGTCGCCATGTCGCGCTCGGCACGGCGCAAGGAGATGTCACTGCAGATGGGCGCCGATGCGTTCGTACAGTACGGCGACAACGAGGTTGGAGAAGTGATCGAAGCGCTCGGCGGCAAGCCCGACATCGTCTACGAATGCGTCGGCACACCCGGCTTTCTGATGAAAGGCATGCAGCATGTGCGCGATCTTGGACAGGTGATCTCGATGGGGTTCTGCACATCGCCCGACCAGATCATCCCGGCAGTCGCCGGTTTCAAGGGGGTTTCGCTGCAATTTCCGGTTGGTTATGCACTGAAGGATTTTCAGCACGCGGCCGATGTGATGGGCAGCGGCCATGTCGATCCGAAGATTTTGATCAGCTCGGTGGTGACACTGGATCAGTTGCCGGCGACGTTCGACAAGCTGCGCGGGGAGAACAACGAGACCAAGGTGCAGGTGGCGCCGAGTTCTTGATCAGCGCGTATAACCACTTTCACATCAACGATTCAGCAATCACTTCCGGATGACGAAAGGCGATCTGGATCAACGCTTGAGCCGCCCCTGAAGGATGGCGGCGACCCTGTTCCCACTCCTGAAGCGTGCGCGCCGAAATGCGCAGTGCCTTGGCGAACTGGGCCTGCGACAGGCCCGTTCTCATACGCGCAGCCGCGACTTCATTGGGGGCGACCTGCGTTGCTCGCGCAGCCTTGCCTGCCTTCATTTCACGAACAGACTTCAACAATTTCAGACCAAGCTCTTCGCCGGTCATCGCTTCAGATTTTTTGGAAATGCGCTTAGTCATTTTCGATCGCCTCACGAACAGCCTTGAGGATATGTGCGGGGATATTGCCCTGAACACTTTTGGCGTAGATGACGAGCAACCAAATCTCGCCGTTGGCCAGACGGGTGAAGTAGATAACACGCACTCCTCCCCGCTTGCCCATGCCGGCCCTGGCCCACCGGACCTTGCGGCATCCACCACTGCCCGGAATAACGTCACCGGCTTCTGGATTCGCAGATATCCAGGCGCAAAAAGCCCCGCGCTCCTCCTCAGACCAAAGGTCTTTCGCGTCCGTGACGAAAGTTGGAGTTTCTATGACGGTATACACGGGCGCGAATATACGTCAATGCCGTATAGCTGACAAGGCGCCACGGAGCTCACTTGACGATTAAGGGAACTGCCGAACAAATTGCGCTAGAAACGGAGATATAAGAAGCGAGGCATCAGCCCCCGCTATTAGGAAGGTGCATAGACCAGGGTCACCCCTCCCTAGCCACCTCATACCGCGACAAATACCGCTCGAACCCATCCTGCAGCTTGTCGATGCTCAACCCGTACTGCTCCAGGTTGTACTCGTGTTTGCCGAACTTGCTCTGCGGGTTGTCGTCGAGCCACTGCTGCATTGCGCCTTCGGCCTCGGCGGTGAATTCGTCGCCAAGGTCGCGGTAGAGCTTGCGCATGGTGCCGATCGGGTCGCTGGTCATATCGGCGTAGTGCACATCGATGATGCGGTCTTCGCCCAGCTTGGCGCGCGCATCCATGATCCGGTTGGCGTGTTCGAAGGCCTGATAGCTGCAGTTCTCGGCAATCCACGCTTTGTCGACGGTGCCGGTGAAACCCATGTGGCTCAGCGAGATGATGCTGCAGAACGAACCCATCGCCGTGAACGGGTCGCGGTGCGTCCAGACCAGACGTGCATCGGGGTAGACCTTCAGCAGCGTCTCCAGCCACAGTGCGTGCGACGGCATTTTCAGGTTCCAGACGCCGGGGGCGTCGGCCTGCAGCAGTTGCAGGAAACGCTTGTGGTACTGGTAGGCCGAGGTCATGTCGCAGGAGAGCAGCCAGTCGCGGTAGTTCGGCAGCTTGCCGCGCGACTCCAGCATCAGCGTCTTGAAATCGTGCGCCATGAAGAAGACGCACTCGTTCGGGTAGATCGCCGAGTTGCGGTAGTACTTGCCCATCGCCGGATTGGCGGCCAGCATCGCCTTCTCCTGCTCGAGCCGGGCGATGGCGCGCGGGTCGGTGCGCAGCGTGGCGGTGGTGGCCGGCGGCACCGGGTCGTCGATCTCCCAGGTCAGCGGCGAGCGGCGCGCCGGGTCGCAGGCGAACAGGTTGCTGAGCAGCGTGGTGCCGGTGCGCGGGATGCCGAAGACGAACACCGGCTTCTCGATCGGGCGCTGCAGCAGTTCGGGGCGCTTGCTCAGGTAGTCGGTGGTCTTCAGGCGCGCGGCCAGATAACCGACGAGGCTGCCGACGTTGCGCGCCGCACCACTCTCCGAGAGGGCGATCTCGTTCATGTCGGCGACCAGCACTTCCAGCCCTTCGCGGTAGCTGTCGCTGTCGAACGTCTCCAGCCCGGTCTGCTTGCGCGCCGCGTCGATCAGCCGGTCCACAACGAGTTTTGCCATGACGATCCCCCCTCTTTGAATGATTTATCCGGTGGTTCGAAAACGGTGCCGGCCATTCTGGCATCGTTTGCGAAGAGGGGCAGTGGCACGACGGCCGGGCCGATAAAAAGTGGCCGGCTCTCGACAGTAGTTTTGCCGGGGATATAAAACAAAACGCGGAGCACGAGGCTCCGCGTTCCGTGGGCCGAAACGCCCCGATCAGGCGGCGTTCGATTCGGCGATGGTATCCGCGTGTTTCTGGAACATCGCCATCAGGTCGCCCGAGGTGATCGGGCGTTCGGTACCCGGATCGACCGGACGCGCGCCGCCGCTGGAGATCGGCGTGGTGTCGACGCCTTTCGCCTTGGCCCGTTCGCGCAGCGCACCGACCGTCAGCTCCTCGCGCTTGTGGTGCTTGAACGGATCGAACTTGAAGAAGCGCATCGCATTGGCGTGCGTCACCTTGTCGATCTGCCGGTCGGTCAGGTGCTTGAGCTGTTCCCACAGATACTCCGGTACCTCCGGCCACACCGCGTCGGAGTGCGGGTAGTCGGTTTCGTAGGCGACGATATCTTCGCCGATATCTTCCAGATGTTTCAGGCCAAACGGATCGTCGATGAAGCAGCAGAGGAAGTGCTGGTTGAACACTTCACTCGGCTTGCGCTTCTGGAAGATCGAGTGGGTCCACGCCTTGTGGCGCCAGTTGGAAAAGTCGGCGCGCTCGCGGAAGTAGGGAATCCAGCCGATGCTGCTCTCGGACAACGCGATGCGCAGGTTGTCGTACTGGTGCAGCGCCTTCAGCTGCAGCCAGTCGGCGGCACCGACCGCGATCGACAGCGGCATCGTCGTGATCCACGCCTCGATCGGCGTCTCCATCGACGCGTGCGGCTGCGGGTTGCCGCTGCCGATGTGCAGCGAGATCGTCATGTCGTGCTCGGCGATCGCCTTGTAGAAGGGGTCCCAGTATTCGTTGTGAATGCTCGGCAGCCCCTGCTTGGTCGGGTTCTCGCTGACGCTGACGACATTGCAGCCCTTGGCGTGGACGCGCTTGATCTCCTCGATCATCGCCTTCATGTCCCAGGTCGGCAGGATCGCCTGCGGAATGAAGCGGCCGGGATAAGCGCCGCACCACTCGTCGATGTGCCAGTCGTTCCAGGCGCGCAGGTGATGCAGCGCCAGATCCTTGTCCGGGGCCTGGTGGAAGGTGCGGTTGTCGAAGCCGATCGAGTTGCCGAAGTTCATCTGCGCGGCGATGCCGTTGACGTCCATGTCGTCGATGCGGCCGTGGACGTTGTAGCAGCCTTTGCGCAGCTGGGTGATCGCGTTCGGCTCCATGCCGTACTCTTCGAGCGGGCGGCCGACCACGGCGTTGAGGCCGATGCCCGGCTGTTGCCGGCCCTGATAGGACCAGTAGTTCTTGCCGTTCTTGTCGGTCAGCAGCTTCGGCGCGCTCTTCAGCGCATCGCCTGTCAGGTGCTTGTCGAACAGATCCGGCGGCTCGCAGATGTGATCATCGGTGCTGATGATCACCATGTCGTTCATATTCATGACATCTCCCCTCGCTTCGATTGGCGGCTGGTACCGCTTTCATACTGTTAAAAATCGGATTCGGATTAACTTCCGATCTTATGGACTTTGCGGTTTCAAAAATTGATCCAGTTCGGAAAGAGCTCTGATTTATTGGCCGCCCGGCTGTTTTGCTTTCATTTCCCGCCCGCTTTATTTAGCGACCACCCAATTGGGTCCAGCGCTCGGGCGTCATCCAGACGTATTCGAGGTAGTGGCCGAGCGTGTCGCGCGCATCGAGATAGACATACTTCAGCGCATCGCTGCTGCCTTCCAGCACCACCGGGTAGCGCTGCCTGTCGACGTTGGCGCGGAAGCTGTCCCAGTCGTTGACCCGCATGCAGATGTGGTGGAACTTCAGGCTGTCGTCGGCCGGCAGCTGGTCGCTGTAGACGCTGACCAGCCCGGAGACCGGCTGGATCAATTCGTACTGCAGATTGTCGACCCAGATGAAGGCGAGCTTGTTGGTGGCACTGCCGCGTCCGGCGGGCGTATTCACCTCCACCGTCACCTCGAAGC
Source organism: uncultured Verrucomicrobiaceae bacterium (assembly GCA_964638025.1). GTDB lineage: Bacteria > Pseudomonadota > Gammaproteobacteria > Pseudomonadales > CAMLJR01 > CAMLJR01. Next base: position 89,809 of record CAZWXW010000001.1, on the reverse strand, counting down.
TCTTCGCCTCCCTGACGCCCAGACGGGTGCAGAAGAGGTCGATCGCCTTGTCGATATCGCGGGTGATATAGGCGTTCTGAAAGTGTTTACCTTCTAGCATTTCGGCACTCCTTACTGACAGTTCGACTCACTGACTGTAGCGCTGGCCTGTCAAAGCCTTGGACCGTTCGCAAGTCTAATCAATCCACCTCCGCGCCAGCACAACAGCGCCGACGGGATGGCCGGAATTGTCAATCCTTGGCCAGAGCTATCAATCTTTGGCCAGCAGTAGTGCTGCCGCCATCGGCCCACCGCCGGAGGTGGCAACCGCCAGGCGCGGATCGCCGGGAATCTGGCGCTCACCGCCCTCGCCACGCAGCTGCACCACCGATTCGTACGCATAGCCGAATCCGTGCAGGCGCCCCCAGCCGAGCTGGCCACCGCCGGTGTTCATCGGCAGTTCGCCATCCAGCGCAATCCGCTTGCCACCTTCGAGGAATTTGCCGCCCTCGCCCACTTCGCAAAAGCCCAGACCTTCGAGCCACGTTATCGGCTGGAAGGCGAAACCGTCGTAGAACTGCACGGTGTCAACATCGGCTGGCGTGTAGTCGGTGCGCGCCCACAGGTCGGCACCGGTCTTGTAGGCGGCGGCCCACTCGGCCTGATCCCAGCTGTAGCGCTCCACCGAACCGGCCGAGGCGGCGACCCGAATCGGCGTGGTTTTCACTTCACCGAGCGCATCGCCCGCCGACACGATCAGCACCGTCGACACATCGGTAAAGCGATCGCAGTCGTACAGACAGAACGGCGTCGTGATCATGCGCGCGGACATGTACTCATCCATCGTCAGCGGCTTCTTGACGATGGCGTGCGGGTTGCGCGCGGCGTTGGCGTGATCGTTCAGTGCAACCTGAGCCAGCTGCTCGCGTGTCAGCCCGTAACGCTTCATGTGCCGCATCGCGAACTGTGCCGTCCAGTTGGCGGCGGAGTAAGCGTAAAACGGCACAACCCACTGGCCAGCGCCATCCACATTCTTGCGATTCAGCGGCGCGAACTCATCCGGGCGCGACATTGCCGCCGCTTCGTAAACGGTGCGGAAACAAAGTACATGGCGTGCCTGTCCAGTCTGAACGGCCATCGCAGCGGCCGTAATCGCACCGAGCTGCGCCGTCATTTCGCCGGCGCCCAGATGCCAGCGCGTGTTCAGGCCAAGCACTTCGATCATTTCGTCGGAGCTGACCGGCGAAAACCCCAGGAACGAACCCATCCTGCCAGGGTATGTCGCAACGCCGTCGATCTGCGACAGCGTCAGGCCGGCATCGGCAATCGCTTCGCGCACGGCATCCAGCGTCAAGCCAATTGGCGAGCGTGTCAGCCGAACACCCACCTCGGACATGCCGATACCGGTGATGTAAGCCTCGTTGGTTTTCATGGCTTAGCCCGCCTTCTCTGCATCGATCTTCCCGGCACCGATTTTTTCAAACAGGGGATACCAAACGCCTTCCTGCTCTTCGAAAACAACGCGAACCCTGTCGTCGAAATCGACCGACTCGACAGGGCAACCCACGATATTCGTCGTCAGGTAGACACCGGGCACGCCATCCAGCCGCACGCGCGCGATGACGTAGGGAACCTCCAGCGTCGGCACCCATTTCTGGTGATTGATCGTGTAGGTATCGATGGTGCCGGTTCCGGCCACCGCGTCGGCGAACATGTTTTCCGATTGGCAATGACGACAAATGTTGCGTGGCGGATGGGTGTACTCGCCGCAATCGCGACACTTCATGATGTTGAGCCTGCCCTCGGCACCGCCGGTCCAGAACGGGCGGTTGTCTTCGTCGAGTTTCGGTTTCGCACGTGGAGTACTCATCGCTCTTCTGCCTCTCCCCGATCTCTCGAACCCTGCCCGCCAGGGTCGAGCCGATAAATAGTGGGCACTATCTTACTGCCATTTTCGAGTCGTGCAAGAGGCCAGAGTGTTGGGAAACGGCCATCGATCTGATGCCATCAACCTAATGCCATCACCTAATGAAAGTCGCGAGACCGCAGCGCGACATCGTCGAGCCACTCGCTGCAGTCGATCAGATCGCCCGCAAGTACATGAACCACTTCACCATTGCGCTCCACCACCCCTTTCACCATCAGCAGCCGCGCTTTCAGCAAGGCCTCGCGCCGACGCTGCTGCAGATCGCTCCAGACCACGACGCTGGCATTGCCGGTCTCATCCTCCAGCGTGATGAAGATGACGCCACTGGCCGTACCTGGTCGCTGGCGACCGGTGACGATGCCGGCAAGGCGAACGAAACGGCCGTGATTCAGTTCGGACAGTTCGCTGTGACGACGACAGCGACGCAGTTCATCGTATTGTTCACGCAACATCGCCAGCGGATGGCGACCCAGCGTCAGCCCTGTGCTGTTGTAATCGGCGCGCAGCTCCTCGATTTCGCTCGGCGCCGGCAGCTCGACACCATCGTCGTAGTCGTAGGGATCAGAGTCGCAGGGATCAGAAATGCAGGAGTTTTCTGAAGAGGCATCTGTCAGCCCCTCTTCCAAAACCGTTGGCGCATCCGCCACCAATGCCTGCCAGTGCGCCTGATGGCGATGCCTGCTCAACCCCTGCAGCGCACCGCATGCAATCAGGGCTTCGATCTGATCGCGCGGCAGCCGTGCGCGTCGGCGGAAATCTGCAACACTGGAAAATGGTTTCCGCGCACGCAGCTCCAACAGTTTTACGACCTCCTCCCTGCCCATGCCTTTCGCCAGGCACAGTCCCAGACGAATCGCCGGCTGCCCTGCCCCGTCGCCCGACTGATCCCACTCCAGATCGTGATCCAGGCTGCTGAAACGAATATCGATCGGACGCACCTCGATACCGTGACGACACGCGTCCTGCACCAGCTGTGACGGCGAATAGAACCCCATCGGCAAACTGTTCAACAGCGCGCAGGTGAAAGCTGCCGGATAGTGATGTTTCAACCAGGCGGAGATGTAGACCAGCAGTGCGAAACTGGCCGCGTGCGACTCCGGGAATCCGTAGGCGCCGAACCCCTTCATCTGCTCGAACAAGCGCTCGGCGAAACTCTCGGCATGACCTCGCTCACACATCCCGTTGATCAGCTTGTCGCGGAATTTTTCCAGATCGCCGTTCTTGCCCCAGCTCGCCATCGCGCGCCGCAGCTGGTCGGCCTCGCCGCCCGAAAATCCAGCCGCGACCATCGCCAGCTTGATCACCTGCTCCTGAAAGATCGGTATGCCCAGTGTCCGCTCCAGCACTTTCGCCACGTCGGGATCGACATCCGCTTCAGGTTTTTCCAACCCCTGCCGGCGTCGCAGATAGGGATGCACCATGCCGCCCTGAATCGGCCCCGGCCGCACGATCGCCACCTGCACGACCAGGTCGTAATACTTCTCCGGTCGAAGCCTCGGCAACATCGACATCTGCGCGCGCGACTCCACCTGGAACACACCGATGCTGTCGGCGTGGCACAGCATGTCGTAGACCGCTTTCTCTTCGCGCGGAATATCCTGCATGGTCATCGGGCGACCGTGATGACGCTCGATCAGCTGCAGCGATTTCCGAATGGCGGTCAGCATGCCGAGCGCCAGCACATCGACCTTCATCAGGCCGAGCGCTTCGATATCTTCCTTGTCCCACTGGATCACGGTGCGCTCGGGCATCGCCGCGTTTTCGACCGGCACCAGCTGAGCCAGCGGCCCGCTGCTGATGACGAAACCGCCAACATGCTGCGACAGGTGACGCGGGAAACCTTTCAGCTGCTGCACCAGCGCCAGAAAAAGCAGCGCCGTGCGCGAACCGCCGGCCATGCCGGCCGCCTGGAAGCGCGCCTGCAGTTCGCTGCGCTTATCCCACCAGGCCAGCGATTCGCCGAGCTGCTGCACGAACAGCGGATCGAGACCCAGCGCCTTGCCGATATCGCGGATCGCGCTGCGGGTTCGATAGCAGATCACCGTCGCCGTCAATGCGGCACGCTCGCGCGTGTATTTCTTGTAGATGTACTGAATCACCTCTTCGCGACGTTCATGTTCGAAGTCGACATCGATATCGGGCGGCTCGCGTCGTTCGGTGGAGATGAACCGCTCGAACAGCAGAGTCGCCTGCTCGGGCGATACTTCGGTGATACCGAGGCAGTAACAGACAAGGGAATTGGCGGCACTGCCGCGTCCCTGGCAGAGGATTTTCTGGTCGCGCGCGAACCTGACGATGTCGTGCACGGTCAGGAAGTAGTGCTCGTACTCCAGTTCGGCGATCAGTCGCAATTCGTAATCGATTCGCGCCTTCACCTCGTCAGACATTCCCTCCGGCCAGCGCGTTTTCGCCCCCTCTTCAACACAGTGACGCAGCCAGCCGGCGGCATCCATGCCAGCCGGCACCACCTCCGGCGGATATTCGTAGCGCAGCTCGTCGAGCGAGAAGTGACAGCGCTCGGCAATGGCGACGCTCTGTTGCAGCCACGCTTCGCGATAGAGCGTGTGCAGCTCATCGAGCGCGCGCAGACAGCGTTCGCCATTGCCGTCGCGGCGCCAGCCCAGTTCCGCCACCGAACAGTTATGGCGAATCGCGGTGACGGCATCGAGCAGCGCGCGCCGTTCGCGGCCGTGCATCGCCACATCGCCGCAGGCGACCATCGGAATATCGAAGCTCTGTGCCAGTTCAACGCACTGCGCCAGATACTCCGGTTCGTCGCCGCGCCGCAGATGGCTGACACCGAGCCACAGGCGATCGCCGAATGCGGTACGCAGCAATGCCGCGAACTCGGCATTGCGCGGCTGGTTGCGGTGCGGCTTCCAGATCAGCAGGTTGTGGCACAGGTTGTGTTCGAGTTCGCGCAGATGCAGTACGTAGCTGCCTTTTTCACCGCGCCGTCGAGCCAGCGTGATCAGCGACGACAGTTCACCGTAGGCGGTTCGGTCCGGAGCCAGCGCCACCACCGTCACCGGCTCCTGCAACTGAAATTCGCTGCCGATGATCAGCTTGAAGTCGTCGCCGTATTCCTCATGCCACGCCCTGGCGGCGACATGCGCCTTGACGACACCGGCCACCGAACATTCATCGGTGATCGCCAGCGCGGTATAGCCGAGCTGCGCCGCCGACTCGACCAGTTCGCCGGGATGCGAGGCGCCGCGCAGAAACGAAAAATTGCTGAGGCAGTGCAGTTCGGCGTACATCGCGTGCTCTCCACCAGGCCGTCAGCCAAACAGGCCGTGCAGAAACCAGCGGTCGCTGCCCAGATCGCGAAACACCCAGCAGCGGCGGCCGTCATCGTCGCGCGCCAGGAAGTAATCTCTGGCGGCAAACTCCTGCTCCCACCACGGATTGTCGAGCCGCTCGGGACCGCGCAGCAGTTGCAGCGGTTTGCTGCCGATCGCCACGCCGCCATCGTCCAGCGCACGCAACGGACGCGGCTGCGGCAACAGCCACAGCGGGCGCGGTGCATCAATGGCTTGCACCTCCGTCGCCATCTGCCGGGTGAAACTCTCCCCGGCGACACGCCACTGCCACCCCTGTTCCGGCCAGCGCTCCGGCAGCACGGCGAGCTGACGCAACGCCCCGCGGCCGAGACGCGCGGCAAGACGGTCGAGCAGCGCGGCCGGGGGCTCGCTATCGACAGCAGCGAACAGATCGGTACGCCCCGGCACCGACGGCAGGAAGCTGTCGCTGTGCAGCGCCAGCGAGAAAACCTGTTCGGGTAGCGCCAGCCGTTCGAGACGGATGCGACTCAGCTCCAGCAGATCCTTCCAGCGGTTCTGCGCACACGACAATTCCAGCGTCAATTCGGCCTGCAGCGAGTGGGCATCGTAGAAACACCAGCGCAGCACGCGACACTGCAGCTGCCGCGCGTGCAGGTAGTCGGCCAGCAGCTGCAACAGCCGTTTCATCGGAAACAGCAGCATGTCGCGATCGCTCACGCCATCGAGGAAATTGAGACCGTGCGCGAACCGGGGCAGCGGCTGGAACGCTGTCTGCGGATCGGGGTGGGTGCCGAGCAGCTGTTGCAGATAGCGCACCAGCTCGACACCGAAACGCTTGCCGAGCGCCGCCGATGGCAGCGCCGCCAACTCGCCGAGGGTGGCAATGCCGATGCGTTGCAGCTGCTCGATCTGCTTCTCCGGCAGGGGTAGCCCGTCGACCGCGATGGCGGCAAGCCGCGCCTGCAGGGCCGACGCAATCAGGTTGTCGCCAACGGGTGCGGCCTCTTCTTCCGTCATCGACAACCCGGCCATCGACAACAACCACGCCGCCTTGCGGGTGTGGGCGAAATGGAGCGTCGCGCGATGACCGCGCAGTGCCAGCGCCGCCTCGATACGCCGCTGCAGCGCGATCAGACCGCCATGCAGACGACGGCAACCGCCAACTTCCAGCAGCAGCGTGTTGCCATCACCGCACGCCACCTGCGGCGTGATCGCGTAAGCCCAGTGGCAGAGCTGTGTCAGCGCCGCTGCCTCGCGTGCCAGCTCGCGCTCGCGCAGCTGCAATTCGGCACACAGCGCATTGGCCGTCGCCACGCCGAGACCCGGTTCGACACCGCTGCGCTGAGCGGCCTCGTTGGCGCAATGGATCAGCTGCGCCTCGACCACGGCCAGCGGCTGTTCGGCCTCCGCTTCAATCAACTCCAGTGCCAGCCGCTCGAAGTGCAGGCAGAGCCAGATCTCGTCGCCGATGCGGATCATGCCGACCACCTCGACGCCGGACGCGACGGCAACCGCACGACACCCGGTGACGGCGCGTCATCGTGATGAGGAGGATGTGGCAACGACGGCATCGGCACCGGCCACGGCAGCAGGCAGCGTTCGCCGTGGCGACCGCCGCGCTGTTTCAGAATCTCGACGGCAAGCCCGGCTGGCTGTGGTTGCAACTGCAGCCGCAACACGGCGGGACTGGGCTGATCGGCCACGCGCGGCGTGCGAAACAGGAACAGCGGCTGAGCGCCATCGCTGGCCGCCACCTGCAGCTTGCGCAGCTCCGGGTAGCGCAGCGGCTGTCGCGACCAGCACAACACCGCACGGCTGCAGCTCGCCCGCGCCGCCTGCTGCGTTGCCCACAACAGTTCGGCCGGCTTCGGCTGCACCACCAGCAGCTGCGACAGCGCCACCCCGGCCCGCTGCAGTGTCGGCGCGAACGGCAGCAGCGGCGGGTCGATCCAGACCAGCCAGCCCACTTCCGCTTCCATAAAGGCAGGAGATTCGGCAGCCGGCGCCGCCCCTTGCCCCGGTAATCGAGAGAGCCGCGCCAGCAGCGGCAACAGCAGCCCCAGCTCACCGCTGCCGGGCTGCGCCAGCAGCAGCTCGATCAGCCCGGCTGGCGGCCAGCCACCATCGGCCAGCAGTCGATCCAGCGAGGCATGCCCCGTCGGCAACCCCTGCCCGCCCTGCGCCAGCCCGACAGCCGGACGCCATATGCCCGCGCGCTGCCCGGCAGGCAGAGACAGTGGAATACGAGGGATTTCAGGGGATGGCTGGGACACGGTGACCGGGCTGCAGATACTGTACGGATATACAGGATAGCAGCCGGATCGCCTATTGTGTCATCCAGTTCTTTAGCCCTGCGCTGCGCCTCGGCCAACCACTCCGCACGAAGCTCCTCCGCAGATGGCACATCGAGACTGCGTACCAATTTCTGGATCAGCAAGGCACGCTCCTCCTTTGAAAGATGAAGCACCTCGTCTTCGTCGGACTCGGACTGAGGTTGTCGGCGATCAGCTCGACACAACAGCAGGCCATTCTCGGCACCTTTGCCGCCGCCGTACCGATGATCCTGCTGTCGGGCTTCGCAACACCGATCGAGAACACTGCTGCTGGCCGTGGGGTTGGTGAAAAGCAAACTGCAGTGACCATGGATTACTCGCGCCTAGAAGCGCGAACCCGGCTGCTTCAGAAACTCGATCTCTTCCGGTATCGATGCCCGCCCCAACAGCTCATTGCGATGCGGGTAGCGCCCGAAGCGGTCGATGATCGCCTTGTGTCGCAATTCGAAATCAAGATTTTCCGCTGGCGCGAACTGCCGATAGAGCTGCTCGGCCAGCGTATGAATCACGCGCGACTCGCTGTGCATGTAGGGCAGCAGCAGAAAGCTTCGCTCGACCGGCGTCATCTGATGATGAACACCGGCGGCAATGGCCTCCTGTGCCAGTACCAGCGCCATCGAATCCTGTGCAAAGGCGAGCGCGGAATCGCGATGCAGGTTTCGCGAGAACTGATCCAGCACGATGATCTCCGCCAGACGTCCCCTACTGCCGGTGCGCCAAGCGTATAACTCGCCGCTCACCGCCTCTTTATGCAACGCACCGAAGCGTTGACGAATCCGGTCGTCGAAAGCGGCGTCAACAGCCCACCATTGCTTCGGCTCGCACTCTTCGAACCAGAATTTCAGCACTTCAGCATGCATCGCCACTCACTCGCCTCGCCTGAACGCTGGAAAGACAACTCTGTTACTGCCAGGGCCGCGCCTCGATACGCAGCGACCCTTTCAGACCCGGGCGTGCACTCTGCTCGATGGGAATCGAAAATCCAATACCGGTGTCATCCGGCAGCGGTACTGCGGCAGCATCCGTGCCGGGCTTGCCTGGATTGGTATCCTGCAGGCCGTGCTTGATACGCCAGCCCGCGGGTGCCTGCTTGTCGGGAATCGCCTCGACCAGGATCAGCTGGCGATAGATGTAGCCACCCTCGAAATGCCGCTTGGTGAACAGCACACCGTCGACCTCGTAATCCGGCACCAGCACCTTCAGGTCGAAGGCAAAGCTGACCGCACCGTTGTTCTTGACGCTGCGCTTCGAATCGAGGAATGCCGAGAAAAGATGCGGACTCTGCTGGCGATCGGGGGCGCGTACCGTCCTGTCCTTGCCCGGAAACAGCTGCTCGTAACGGCGGAAGATCGCCGAATTTTCGCGCACCTCGCGCCGTGTCAGCTGCCACTGGCAACCGCGAATACTGACCACCACTTCGAACTGGTAGGACGCTTTTACCGTCTTTCCGTTCTTGAATTCGCGATCGACCTCCACCGGCAGCGTGATGTCATCGATATCGAGAATGCCGTCGACCCGCAACGTGCCGAACAGGAAGCGCGTCAGGTTCTGATAACCCTCCTCCGAATTGACGATGCCGTAGTGGCCCGAGTGGCTGCGATTGACGAAGGCGCGCGGCGAGCCGATATCGACACCCTTCGCATCGACGGCATGCGTGGTTGCATTCTCTACACGTACCAGGCCATCACTGGCATCGCCCGCGGCCCACGACGACAGCCCACCGGCGACGGCATAGTCGCGCGAATTGGTGCCGACCAGATTGAAGATGCGCTCGACCGGGAAATTCTTCACCACGGAAACATCATCGGATTTCGACAGCGCCAGATAACCGGCTATCCGCTCGCGGTTGAAGTTGTTGATGTCGCCAAAGGTTAGCCAGCCCGGAACATTGCGCACGATGCGCATGTCGATGCCGTTGTGCGGTGTCGCGTAGGTGAAAACCTTGTCGACGGCGGCGCGCGCTTCGGCGCTGCCGAGCTTCGGATTCTGCAGGAACGCGCGGCAGATCAATCCGCCCATCGAATGCGCCACCAGGTAGACCTTGAACTCCTGCGGCTTCACGCCGTGCGCGGGATTGCCACACAACCGGTCGCGCAGACGCAGGATCAACTTGTCCAACCCCTTCGCGAACTGTTCGACCGGCGGCGTCTCGCCGCTGCCGAAATCCTTGCTGGCCTCGTCGTAATAGCGATAGATGACGACGCAGCGATACGGCATCGCGCCGCCGGTCTGATCGACCGCGGTGAGATCGTCGCCCTCGACAAAGACATCGTTGTAGCCGTGGTCGCCCATCAGTCGTACCAGCGGCGATTCGAAGAAGAAGCGCCTGACGTCGCCGGTCCAGGCCATGCGGGTCTTGGTGGAGCCGAGGTTGAAGCCCATGTAGGGATCGGAAACAGCGTCTTCGATCTCGCTTTCGGTAGCCGCGAAGCCGCGCACATAGATGATGGGGTGATACGGGTGGTGAGGGTTCGACATGATGCTCTCCGTGGCATGGCTCACTTGAAAATCCGGGGTCTATCAGCGCGGCAAGTCTCCCGCGCCAGCAAGCCCCTGCCAAGTCCAAATAAGACCGATGACGGCGGCCGCTCAGGGCGCGTAGACTCCCCGCTCCACCCGTATCCGCGCCTCCGCCCGCCGTGCTGTCCGAACTCCCCGCCGCGCTCCCTGCCGCGGTCAGCGATCCGCTCTACTACCTGCACAATTTCCGCACCGTGCTGGCCTGGGTCGGCGCGCGCTACGACGCCCTGCTGAACGAAGACGAGCGCGCCTTCCTGTGCCAGTTCAATGCCCTGCCACAACCGGCGCAGGCACTGCTGGTGCGACTGGTGATGCGCAAGGGGCTGCACTTTCGCAGCGACCGGCTCGACTACGCAGAGATCGGCAGTATCGAATCCGCCGCCGCCCCATTGCTGACTCTTGGCTGGCTGCGTGACGACGTCGCACTCACGCTCGACGAGCTGTTCGCCCTGCTGACACGTCTCGAACTGGAGACGCTGTTCGGCCGCAGCCGAGGAGTTCACAAGGAGGCGTGGCTGGACCAGCTCAAGGGCGAGCTCCATCAGGCACAACCGTTTCCCGGCTGGTGGCCAGACAGCGGCGAACGGCTCTACAGTCTTGCCGTCCAACCTCTGTGCGATACCTTCCGGCTGCTCTTCTTCGGCAATCTGCAGCAGCAATGGAGCGAGTTCGTGCTGGCAGATCTCGGTATCCATCAATACGAAGCCGTGCCATTCGGCCCGGAATCGCGGCCATTCCGTCACCGCGACGATGTCGACTACCGGCGGACGTTGCATCAATGCGCCGAACGCTTCGATGCCGGCGACGAACCCTCCGCCGTTGCCGAGGCACTGCCACCCCGTTGCGACAGCGCATGGCTGACACGTCGCCGCGAGCGCCTGCTGTTTCAACTGGCCCGGCAATGCGAGCGCAACGGCGAACTCGACCTGGCGGAAAAGCTCTATGCCGATTGCCACTACGCCGGCGCCCGTGCACGCCGCGTGCGGATGCTGGAGCGGCTCGGCCAGATCGGCGCGGCACACACGCTGGCGCAACAGGCCCTGCAGGCACCGGAGAGCGAAGCGGAACAGCAGCAGTTGCTGCGTTCGCTGCCACGCTTGCACCGCGCACTCGATCTGCCGAAGCCGTCCACGCGACACAAGATGCTCGAAGCGCCGAGCTTCACCCTGACACTCACCCAGCCGGATGATGGCAGCAGCGTCGAGTGGGCCGTGCTCGAATATCTTCATCGCGACCCGACACCGGCTTTCTATGTCGAAAACACGCTGATCAACGCGCTGTTTGGCCTGCTCTGCTGGGATGCGGTCTTCGCCCCACTGCCCGGCGCCTTCTTCCATCCGTTTCAGATTGCCCCCAGCGATCTCTCCGCTCCCGATTTTTCGCAACGTCGCAGCGAGCTGTTCGCACACGCACTGGCTGCGCTGGACAACAACAGTCATGGCGACCTGATCCGCCGGCGCTATCGAGACAAGTTCGGCATCGCCTCCCCATTCGTGGCATGGGAAGCCCTCGACGAAGCGTTGCTCGATCTCGCATTGACCACCCTTCCTCCCGCCCATCTGAAACGGTTGTTCGAACGCCTGCTGCAGGATGTCAGGGCGAACCGCTCTGGCCTGCCCGACCTGATCCAGTTCGAACCCGAAGCTCGACGCTACCGGATGATCGAGGTGAAAGGCCCCGGCGACCGGCTGCAGGACAATCAGCAGCGCTGGCTGCACTACTGCATGCAACATGGAATTCCTGTCGAGGTTTGCTACGTCGAATGGGGCGGGAATTCACCGTGACGTACGTCGTGGCGGTGCGCGCGCTGTGCGAGTTCACCGCCAAATCCGGCAGCCTCGACCTGCGCTTCACGCCATCGCCCAGTGCGCAGGAAGGTATCGCCGGGCATGCGGCGGTCGCGCTGCGACGACCGGCGCACTACCTGCGCGAAATGGCGCTCGAAGGCGAGTTCGGCGAACTGCGCGTGCGCGGACGCGCCGATGGTTACGACCCCGTGGAGAACCGGCTCGAAGAGATCAAGACCTTTCGCGGCGATCTGGCGCGACAGCCGGCCAATCATCGCGCGCTGCACTGGGCGCAACTGAAGATCTATGGCTGGCTGCTATGCCGCGAGCACCAGCTGCCAGCGATCGAACTGGCACTGGTTTACTTCGACATCGATCGCGGCCGCGAAACCGTACTGACCGAGCATTGCGATGCGGCGACGCTGCTGGAGTTCTTCGAAGAGCAATGCACACGTTTCATCCATTGGGCGCGACAGGAGCGCGAACACCGCACCCGCCGCAATACCGTACTCGAGGCACTGCTGTTTCCACATCGCGACTATCGCAGCGGCCAGCGTGAACTGGCCGAAGCCACCTACAAATCGGCTCGCACCGGTCGCGTGCTGCTGGCACAGGCACCCACCGGTATCGGCAAAACCATCGGCACCCTGTTTCCCCTGCTGAAAAGCGCAACGCCCGCGCATACGGATCGAATCGTCTACCTCGCGGCCAAAACCCCGGGACGTGCGCTGGCACTCGATGCCATGGCGCTGCTGCGCGGAATCAACAGGCACGGCAGTCAGGATCGCCTCGCTGACGACAGTGCAAGACCGCTGCGCGTACTGGAGCTGGTGGCGCGAGAGAAGGCCTGCGAGCACCCGGACAAGGCCTGTCACGGCGAATCATGCCCGCTCGCCAATGGCTTCTACGACCGGCTCGGTGCGGCACGCGACGCTGCCGTTGCACGCGGCTGGCTCGATCAGGCCAACGTGCGGGAGATCGCCCTGCAACACGACATCTGCCCCTACTACCTGTCGCAGGAGCTGGCGCGCTGGAGCGACGTCATCGTCGGCGACTACAACTACTGGTTCGATCTCGGTGCGCTGCTGGCCAGTCTCGCGCAGCAAGGTGAATGGCGCGTCGCGCTGCTGGTTGACGAGGCACACAACCTGATCGAACGCGCACGTCTGGCCTTCTCGGCTCGACTTGATCAGCGTGCATTGGCGCAGTTGCGCGAAACCGCGCCGGCAGCGCTGGAAAAACCGCTGCAGAAACTGGCTCGCGCCTGGAGTCAGCTGACCCGGGCACAAGGCGACGACTACACGACATGCGCAGAACTGCCGGATGCGTTCATGCAGCGGCTGCAGCAGACCGTGGCCGCCATTGGCGACCATCTGGTCGACCATCCAACCGGCATCGACAGTGCGCTGCAGAATTTCTATTTCGATGCACTGCGCTTCAACCGCAGCGCGGAACTGTTCGACAGCGACTGGTTGTTCGACATCACCACGCGCGCCGCCAGGCCGCGCAGCAAACGTCGCTACAGCGAACTGAACCTGCGCAACATCGTGCCGGCGCGACTTCTGGCACCGCGTTTCGAACTGGCACAGAGCACGACACTGTTCTCGGCAACGCTGCAGCCGACGGACTATTACCGCGATCTGCTCGGCCTGCCGGCGTCGACGGTCTGCCTGGAGGTCGAGTCGCCGTTCATGCCGGAACAGCTGCAGGTACGCATCGCCACCCATATATCGACCCGCTACGCCGATCGCGAGCAGTCGATGACACCGATCGCCGAATTGCTCGCACATCAGTATCGCGAGCTGCCCGGCAACTACCTCGCGTTCTTCAGCAGCTACGCCTACCTGCAACCGGCCGCCGATCTCCTGCAGGCACTGCACCCCGATATTCCGCAATGGCGACAGGCGCGCTCGATGAGCGAAGCCGAACGTCTCGATTTCCTCGACCGTTTCCAGCCGCAAGGCAGTGGCATCGGCTTCGCCGTGCTCGGCGGCGCCTTCAGCGAGGGGATCGACCTGCCCGGCGCGCGACTGATCGGCGCCTTCATCGCCACGCTTGGCATGCCCCAGATCAATCCGGTCAACGAACAGATACGGGAGCGCTTGCAGATTCGTTACGGCCGGGGTTTCGACTACACCTACTTCTATCCCGGCCTGCAGAAAGTGGTGCAGGCGGCCGGCCGGGTCATCCGTACACCTGCCGATCAGGGCGTGATCTGGCTGATCGATGACCGCTTTGCCCGACCCGAGGCACTGCGGCTGCTGCCGCGCTGGTGGCGCCCCCGGATCGTCTCCAGCTGGGCGGGCAAGCCCGCCGATTGACCTGCTCCGCTTATACTCAGCCCCCTTTATATCTACCTAAGTCATTGACCAGTCATGGAATATGAAGAGCACTCCAGCATCATAGCCATATCAAATGATCCTCATTTAAACGATCCATTTTTTCTATCGTGATAGCGCCGCTATCTTCACCTCCGTCTTGTACAGATTCACCAAGGCAACCCAACCACAAGGAGCAATTCTGATGTCCGTCATCAACACCAAGATCAAGCCGTTCACCGCTGACGCCTTCAAGCAGGGCAAATTCATCAAGGTTTCCGATGCCGACCTGAAGGGCAAGTGGGCCGTGTTCTTCTTCTACCCGGCTGACTTCACTTTCGTCTGCCCGACCGAGCTGGGCGATGTCGCCGACCACTACGCCGAATTCCAGAAGATGGGTGTCGAGATCTACTCCGTATCGACCGATACCCATTTCGTTCACAAAGCCTGGCACGACGCTTCCGACACCATCCGCAAGATCCAGTACACGATGATCGGCGACCCGACCGGCACCATCACCCGCAACTTCGAAGTGATGCGCGAAGCCGAAGGGCTGGCTGATCGCGGCACCTTCATCGTCGACGCGGAAGGTGTGATCCAGGCTATCGAGATCACCGCGGAAGGCATCGGTCGCGACGCGTCCGACCTGCTGCGCAAGGTCAAGGCCGCCCAGTACGTCGCCAGCCACCCGGGCGAAGTCTGCCCGGCCAAGTGGAAAGAGGGCGAAGCCACGCTGGCACCGTCGCTGGACCTGGTCGGCAAGATCTAACCCGGTCGACAGCATCACCGCCTCGCATCGCGGGGCGGGCAACACCCGAAAGTGCTTGAAGCCCCGGGGCTGTGATCCAGCCCCGACGGCGGAGTCATGCCCGCGCGTAACCCGCCCGGGCAACGCAATGCAAGCGAACGCCCAGACACAATTTGAGCCAATACCGAATTTCAGAAAGGAGAGGACGTCATGTTGGACGCCACCATGCAACAGCAGTTGAAAAGCTACCTCGAATTGCTCGAGAACCCGATCGAGCTGGTCGCTTCGTACGACGACAGCGACAAGTCGCGCGAACTGTCAGCACTGCTGCACGAACTGGTTGCGCTCTCCAGCAAGATCAGCGTGCGCGAAGATGGCAGCGATGCGCGCCGTCCCTCCTTCACCATCCAGCGGCCGGGCGCGCAGATCAGCCTGCGCTTTGCCGGCATTCCGCTCGGCCACGAGTTCACCTCGCTGGTGCTGGCGCTGCTGCAGGTTGGCGGCCGCGCGCCGAAAATCAGCGACGAAGAGATCGAACAGATCCGCGCCCTCGACGGCGAGTTCAACTTCGAAACCTATTTCGCGCTGTCGTGCCAGAGCTGCCCGGATGTAGTGCAGGCACTGAACGTCATGGCGGTGCTGAACCCGAACGTGCGGCACGTTGCCATCGACGGCGCGCTGTTCCAGAGCGAGGTCGAACAGCGCCAGGTAATGGCTGTGCCGAGCATCTACCTGAACGGCCAGCCATTCGGTCAGGGCCGCATGACGCTGCCGGAGATCATCGCCAAGCTCGACACCAAGGCACAGGAGCGCGCCGCCGAGAAGCTGAATCAAGCGGAGCCGTTCGACGTGCTGGTGATCGGCGGTGGACCGGCCGGCTCCGCTGCCGCGATCTACACCGCGCGCAAAGGCATTCGCACTGGCGTCGTCGCCGAACGCTTCGGTGGCCAGGTGCTCGACACGATGGCTATCGAGAACTTCATTTCCGTCAAGGAGACCGAAGGTCCGAAACTGGCGCGTGCGCTTGAAGAGCATGTGCGCCAGTACGAGGTCGACATCATCAACCTGCAGCGCGCCAGCGCACTGATTCCGGCACAGCAGCCCGGTGAACTGAATCAGGTACAACTCGCCAGTGGCGCGACACTGAAAGCGAAGACCGTGATCGTCGCCACCGGTGCGCGCTGGAGAGAGATGAATGTGCCCGGTGAAGCCGAATACCGCACGCGCGGTGTCGCCTTCTGCCCGCACTGCGATGGCCCGCTGTTCAAGGGCAAGCGCATCGCGGTGATCGGAGGCGGCAACTCCGGTGTCGAGGCAGCGATCGACCTCGCCGGTATCGTCGCGCATGTCACGCTGATCGAGTTCGACAAGCAGTTACGCGCCGATGCCGTGCTGCAGCGCAAGCTCAACAGCCTGCCGAATGTCACGGTGATCACCAGCGCGCTGACCACCGAAGTCAAGGGCGATGGCCAGAAGGTGACGAGCCTGCTCTACAAGGATCGCAACAGCGATGAGATTCACGAGATCGCGCTGGAAGGGATCTTCGTGCAGATCGGACTGGTGCCGAACACCGACTGGCTGAAAGGCACCGTGGAGCTGACACCGCGCGGCGAGATCGTCATCGACGCCAGGGGCCAGACCACGCTCCCCGGTATTTTTGCCGCCGGCGACGCCACCACGACGCCTTACAAGCAGATCATCATCTCGATGGGCGATGGTGCGAAAGCAGCGCTGAGTGCCTTCGACCACCTGATTCGCTCTGTCTGAACGGTGATTCCCGCAGGCGACATCTCCGGATGTCGCCGTTTTTATTTTTAGACAATGAAAACTAGTCAGCACCCGTTTCAGCAGCTTCGTTTTTCTCTGGCGCCAGCGGATCGGCGAGATCGATCCAGCCGCCTCCCATCGCCTTGTAGACATTGATCAGTTCGGCGTAACGCTGCGCCAGTGTCGACACAGCGGTCAGCTCCGCGGCAAACAACTCGTTCTCCGCGTACAACACATCGATATAGTTGGCGGCACCGCCATCGAACCGTGCCCGCGACAATCTGGCGTAGGTGCGCAGCGCTGCTGCCCGCTTCGCCAGCGCATCGTATTCGAGTCGCGTTTTCTCGATACCGACCAGCGCATCATCGGTTTCGCGAAATGCGTTCAGCACCACCTGCTGGTACAGCGCCAGTGCTTCGCGCTGTGCGGCTTCCGCGCTCTTGACCTGGCCCGAGATGGCGCCAAAGGTAAACAGCGGCCCGCTCACGGTCGCCACCAGAGAACTGGTGGCCGAGGAGCTGTCGTCAAACTGATCCATCGACGTGCTCGACACGCCAAGCAATCCGGTCAGCGACAGCGTCGGGAAGTAGAGCGCCTTGGCGGCACCGATATTGGCGTTGGCCGCACGCAGATTCTGCTCGGCCTGAATGATGTCCGGTCGGCGCTCCAGCAGCGACGACGGCAACCCTTCCGGAATCGCCGGGTCGAGCAACTCATTGATGGAGCGACCGCGCGGCACATCACCGGGCTTGCGCCCCAGCAACACGCTGAGCAGGTTTTCCTGCTGTGCCACCTGGCGTTCGAGGCTCGGCACGGCTGCGCGCGCCTGCTGGTATTGCGACTCGACCTGCGAGCGCTCGACCTCGGAAACGGTTCCGCCCTGATGCCGCAGCTCGAACAGCTTCAGCGACGCTTCGTAGTTCTGCGCGGTAGCGCGCGCGATTTCGAGCTGACGATCGAGCGCACGCAGTCCGATGTAACCCGTCGTGACGCTGGTGACGACCGACAGTACGACACCGCGACGCCCCTGCTCCGTGGCATAGACCTGGGCCTGCACCGACTCCGCCTGGCGCCGCACCCGGCCGAACAGGTCGATCTGCCAGCTGGCACCCAGCGCGGCATCGTAGAGGTCGTAGGTGCGATCGGAGCCGGGTGGTAGCGGTGTCGTCCCGTTTCTGCTGAGACGATTCTGGCTGGCATCGAGGTCATAACCGAATTGCGGATAGAACTGCGAACGTGTCGTGCGCAACGCCCCCAGGAACTGATCGACACGCGCGGCGGCCTGCAACAGGTCGTAGTTCTGCTGCAGCGCCTCCCCGACCAGCTGATTCAGCGCGGGATCGCCAAACGCCTCCCACCATTTGGTGTTGGCAACTTCGGCAGCGGCTGCATAGTCGATGCGCCACGCAGCGGGCGCGTCGACTTCAGGCTTCTTCCAGTCCGGCCCGACGGAGCAACCCGCCAGTACCAGTGCCACCGCAGCCCCGACCAGATGTCGCGCACCTCGCTGCGCCGCAATGATCTTCGCCATTTTATTCATCCTCGCGCGGTTGCCGCGGCACTGCATCATCGCCACCGGCGTGCCCCGTCGTGGCAACGCCCTTGCGAGCGGCACTTCGCTCGCTCAGTGACTCAAGCATCCAGAAGAAGAGCGGCGCAAAAAATATCGCCACCAGCGTCGAGGCCAGAATGCCTCCGATAACACCGGTACCAATCGCGCGCAGGCTGTTGGCGCCCGGTCCGGTGGCAATCGCCAGCGGCACGCAGCCCAACCCGAACGCCAGCGAGGTCATCACGATTGCGCGCAACCGCGAGCTCGCCGCTTCGATGGCGGCCTCCCGCGCCGACATGCCTTGATGCACGCGCTCAATGGCGAACTCGCAGATCAGGATGGCGTTCTTCGCCGACAACCCGACCAGCGTTATCAGGCCCACCTGGAAATAGACGTCGTTCTCAAGCCCGAACAGCCAGGTCAGCAACAGCGCGCCGAGAATCGCAATGGGCACGGTCAGCACCACTGCAATCGGCAGCGTCCACTTCTCGAACTGCGCCGACAGCAACAGGAAAACGACGATCAGACCGAACCCAAACGCAATGCTCGACGTGCTGCCCGACTCCTTTTCCTGCAGCGCCTGTCCGGCCCAGGCGAAATCGAAATCGCCCGGCAACACCTCGCGGGCGACCTCCTCCATGGCCGCGATCGCCTGCCCCGAGCTGTAGCCCGCAGCCTGGCTGCCGGTGATCTTGACGGCGGGGAAACCATTGAAGCGCGTCATGATCTTCGGCGACGTGACATAGCGGGTGGTGATCAGTGCCGACAGCGGTACATTCGCGCCGCTGCTGGAGCGCACGTAAACCTTGTTGAAATCCTCCGGACGCACGCGATACTCGGCATCGGCCTGCACGATGACAAACCAGACCCGGCTGAACTGCGAGAACTGACCGGCCACCTGCGAACCAAACAGCGCCTGCATCGTCTCGAACACATCCTTGACGTGCACCCCGAGCACCTCGGCGCGCGCGCGATCGAGATCGACGAACAACTGCTGACTGTTGGCGCGAAACGTGGTGGTGACGCCCTGCAATTCCGGCCGCTGGCGCGCTTTCGTCATGAAGTCCTGGATCGCCGCGTCGGTGGCGCGCGCATCGCCGGCACCGCGATTCTGGATATAAAACTCGAAGCCGCCGGTGGTGCCGAGCCCGGGAATGGCTGGCGGGTTTACCGCGAAGGCCACGCCATCCTTCAATCCCGCGAATTGCGCGTTGAGTCGCTTCAACGTATCGAACGCCAGCAATGACGAGTCGTCGCGCTCCTCGAACGGCTTCAGCAGGGCAAACAGCACGGCGGCGCTGTTGTTGTTCTGGCCGTCGATGAAGCTGTAACCCATGACAGTGCCGACATCCTGCACCGCCGGATCGTCCCGCACGATATTTTCCAGTTGTGCGGCGAAGCGCTCCGTCACCGTCATGCTGGCGGTATCGGCCACCTGCGCCACCACGAAGAAATAACCCTGGTCCTCATCCGGCACGAATGAGGATGGCAGCACGCGGAACATCAACAGAATGCCGACGATGATGCCGGCAAAGACAATCAGCGCCAGCTTGGCGTGGTCGATGATCCAGGTGACTCGCCCAAGAAAGCCCTGCTGCAGTTTGTCAAAGCCGCGCTCGAATGCCTTGAAGAAGCGGTTCTTCTCGCCATGCTGCGACTTGATGATGATGGCGGCCAACGCCGGCGACAGCGTCAGCGCCATGATGCCGGAGATCACCATCGCGATCGAAATCGTGATCGCGAACTGCTTGTACAACGTACCGGTCACGCCACCGAGGAAAGCCACCGGCAGGAACACCGCCACCAGTACCAGCACGATCGAGATCAATGCACTGGCAATCTCGCTCATCGCCCGCTTGGCGGCTTCGAGCGGACCGAGCTTGTGCTTGCTCATGTTGGTCTCGACGTTTTCGACCACGACGATCGCGTCGTCGACCACCAGACCGATCGCCAGGATCATGCCGAACATCGTCAGCATGTTGATCGAGAAGCCGAGCAGATGCATGCCGACGAAGGTGCCGATGATCGACACCGGCACCGCCAGAATCGGAATGATGGTGGCACGCAGCGACTGCAGGAAGACGAACACCACCAGCACCACCAGTACCACCGCCTCGAAGAAGGTGTGCACCACCTTGTCGATCGAGTAGAGCGTGAACTGGCTGGTATCGAGCACGATCTGGTAATCGAGCCCGGTCGGAAACTTGGCTTTCAACTCCTCCATCTTTGCGCGCACGGCGCGCGCCGTCTCCACCGCATTGGCGCCGGGTTGCTGATAGACACCAATGGTGGTCGCCACCTTGCCGTTCATCCGACCCGAGATTGAATAATCCTTCTTGGCCAGTTCGACACGACCGATATCGTGGATGCGAACGATGGCCGTACCATCCTTGGCGGTGCGAACGATGATGTTCGCGAACTCCTCCGGCTTGGTCAGCAGCCCCTGTGCCGTGACGACGAACTGCTGCTCGACCTCCGGGCTGGTGGGCTGCGCTCCCAGCTGTCCAACACCAAAGGCCTGGTTCTGGCTCTGGATGGCACTCATCACCTCCTGCACGGTGATGCCGAGCTGCGCCATGCGATCGGGACGCACCCAGACCCGCATCGCAATATCGGGCGAGCCGAACACCGAGGCGCGGTTGGCGCCGGGCACCCGCTTCAGCTCTTCGAGCACGTAGAGGTTGGTGTAGTTGTCGAGGTAGGTGGTGTTGTAGCGATCATCCGGCGAGTAGACCGACAGCACCATCATGATGCTGGGCGACTTCTTGTCGACGGTGATGCCCTGCTGCACCACCACCTGCGGCAGCTTTGGCGTCGCCAGGCTCAGCTTGTTCTGCACGTTGACCTGGTTGATGTCCGGGTCACTGCCGGGCTTGAAGACAACGACAATCTGCGTGTTACCGCTGGATGAACTGATCGAGTAGAAATAGAGCAGGTTGTCGATGCCGTTCAGTTGCGTTTCGATCGGTGCCGCCACGTTGTTGGCAATCACGTCGGCGGTGGCGCCCGGGTAGATGGCGCTGATGGTTACCTGCGGCGGCGCCATGTCCGGGTACTGCTCGATCGGCGCAACCGCCATTGATACGGCGCCGCAGAGCACGATCAGGATCGAGATGACGGATGACAGAATCGGCCGGTCAATGAAGAAGTGTGTAAACATCGCAATCCCGCCACAGGCTCAAGGTTGCGCCCACTCCGCGGGCGCCCGGCATTCCACTTATGCCGCCGGAGTAGCAGCGGCGGTCGCGATCTTGACCGGCTGCCCCGGCACAACTTTCAACACGCCTTCGGTGACCACGCGATCACCGGCCTTCAGCCCCTCCGTGATGATGATGCCCTTGTCGCCGAAGTAATCGCCGACCACGACGGGACGCACTTCGGCAGTGCCGTCCTCCTTGATGACATAGACCAGATGCCCGTTGGAGCCCTGCTGCACCGCCAGTTGCGGCACCACCACGGCGTTGGGCCGGATATAGCCGATGACGTTGGCCGTGACGAACATGCCCGGCCGCAGTTTATTTTGTGGATTGGCGATAACCGCGCGTACCAGGAACGAGCCGGTGTCCTGGCTGAAATTGGGTTCGAGGAAATCGATGCGCCCGCGCTCGGGATAGACCGAGTTATCGGACATGGTCACCTCGACCGAGAAAACCCTGTCGGCAGGCTCGTTGACCAGTCCCTTGGCGACCTCTTCACGCAGGTGGGCCATCTGGTTTTGCGACACGCTGAAATTGACCCAGACCGGATCGATGGCGGCGACATAGGTCAGATGCGCCGCATCCGACATCGAGTTGATGAAAACACCCTGCCGCTGCAGAGAGCGGCTGGCCACGCCTGTCACCGGTGCGCGAATGGTGGTGTAGCCGAGGTTTATCTCGGCCTCGTTCAATTTGGCCCTGGCGGCAAAAACCGCGGCATTGGCGGCATCGTATTCGCCCTGGGCGCGATCGAGGTCGGCACGCGACATCGCATCCATCTGCACCAGAGGCCTCACCCTGTTCAGGTTGGCTTTGGCCGTGGAGAAACGCGCCTGCTGCGCCAGCAATTCGCCTCGCGCCGCATCGGCTTCTGCCCGAAAGGGCTTCGGATCGAGCTGGAACAGGATGTCGCCCTCCTTGACCATCTCGCCCTCGTGATAGGCGATCTGGTCAAGAAAGCCGGAAACCCGCGCCATGATCTCTACCTGACGCGAGCTTTCGGTCTGCGCGACGAAGTTGATGTTATAGGGGATGGTGGCCGGCGCGACCGTCATGACCACCACTTCGGGAGGCGGCCGTTTCTGCTCGGTCGCCTCGCCTGAGCAGCCGGTCAGCCCCGCAGTGACGACGAGAGCCGAGGCAATCAGCACACGCCGAGGCAAACGACGCGCTGAGTTGATCAAGGGAAAGAAAACATTTCGAACAAACCACGCTTGCTCGCAGCAACTCATTTACGGCGCGCCTCATTGGGTGATTGGAGCCTGATTGACTCTCTAACGGCAGTCACACAGTGCACCAGCAAGCTCGGATGACAAGCACCAGCGCCGGCGATGCGTCATGCAGCGAAACCAGTGCCAGGAGGTAACGGCTACTACCGTCCGACGCTGACTCTACCCATTTCCAGCAACAACTGGAATCAACGGCTCCAGGAAGGCTCGGCCCGGGCACCGGGGATCCGGCTGCAAGGCCGCCTTTCACCGAAAAGCCAGACTCCAAAATTGGCGTCAATTTGCAGACACCAATTGACGAACCCTTGAAATGGCCTCCACAATGCCCCCGATTCGCCGTCCGAACCCTGTCGCTGGCGACGACATTCTTTATTGAAAGATCGAGTGCTCATGCCAACTCACAATAAATCCGGCACCCTCATCAAACTGTCTCTCCCTGGCCTGCTGCTGGCGGTAACAGCGCTTGTGCAAACGGTCAGTGCTGCCGACTCTGTCGTCGATCAGCATCAGGGGGGCATGAAGTACTCGCCGCTGAAGCAGGTCAATGCACAGAATGTCGCCAACCTCGAGCGCGCCTGGGAATATCGCACCGGCGACCTGCCGCAGGGCGAGACCAAAAGCGCAATGATCGCCTTCGAGGATCAGCCGAGCCTGATCGAAGGCAATCTTGTCGTCTGTTCTGTCGCTCGCCGCGTCATCGCGCTCGATCCGGCAACCGGCAAGCAGCGCTGGGCGTTCGATCCGAAAGATGGTCTGGATGAAAAGAAGATCGGCATGCGCAAGTGCCGCGGCATCGCCAACTGGGTCGATACGCAGGTCGCTGAAGATGCGGTCTGCAGATCGCGGATATTCCTCGGCACCGCCGACTACCGGCTGATCGCCATCGACGCCAAATCCGGCAAGCCATGCGACGGCTTTGGCGACAGCGGCATCGTCAAAATGCCCGGCAGCAAGCCCGAGCTGTTCCCCGGTGAACTGGTGGCCACCTCGAACCCCGCCGTGGTCAACGATGTGGTCGTGGTCGGCTCGGCGGTGGCCGACAACCAGCGCCAGGATGCGCCGAGTGGTCGCGTGCTGGCCTTCGATGCGCGCACCGGCAAGCAACTGTGGGAGTTCGATCCGGTGCCGCGCAACCCGAACGATCCGGCGATGAAAAGCTGGAAGAACGGTACCGACGGCATCGGCGGCGGCAATGTCTGGTCATCGATGGCCGTCGACCAGAAGCTCGATCTGGTCTATCTGCCGACCACCAGCGCCTCCGGCGACTTCTACGGCGGCGACCGTGTCGGCGACAACCACTACACCTCGTCGATCGTCGCGCTGCGCGGCGCTACCGGTGAAGTCGCCTGGCATTTCCAGCCGGTGCATCACAACGTCTTCGACTACGACATGCCGGCGCAGCCGATGCTGATCGACTTTCCGCACAACGGTCAGTTGGTGCCGGCCGTGGTACAGCACACCAAAATGGGGCTGATCTTCGTTTTCGATCGCGCAACCGGCGAGCCGCTGGTGCCGATCGAAGAGCGTCCGGTACCGCAGGAGGGCGCTGTCGCCAATGAAAAACTGTCGCCGACGCAACCGTTCCCGGTCGACATGCCCACCCTGTCGCCGCAAGGCTTCTCTCCAGACGACGCCTGGGGCTTCACACCCATCGACAGATGGCTCTGCCGTCGCACTATCGAAGGGTACAAGTACGGGCCGATGTACACGCCGCCCAGCGAGCAGGGAACCATCTTCTATCCATCGGCGGGCGGTGGCCCCAACTGGGGCGGCGGTGGCTATGACCCCGAGAGCCACCTGATGGTCGTTCCCTCCAACCGCGTGCCGATGGTCATCAAGCTGGTTCCGCGCGCACAAGCCAATCTCGATGGCACGCAGAAGATCGAAACCGGCGGCAAGATGGTGTTCCCGAGCGCGGGGCAACCCTACGTAACCCAGGTCGAACCGCTGCTGTCGCCGCTAGGCGCCCCCTGCTCCACGCCACCGTGGGCCGCGCTGACCGCCATCGACATGAAGAGCAAAAAGGTTGTGTGGGAAGTGCCGCTCGGCAGTATCGAAAACATGGCGCCGACGCCGATGCCCGAAAGCCTGTCGAAGCTCGGCACGCCCGGCGCCGGCGGCCCGCTGGTCACCGCCGGAGGCATCGTCTTCATCGGCTACACGCTGGACGACAAGCTGCGGGCATTCGATCTGCATACCGGCAAGGAGTTGTGGAGCACCGCGCTGCCGGCTGCCGGCACTGCCGTACCCGTCACTTATGAAGTCAATGGTGAGCAGTACGTGGTGATCGCCGCCGGTGGACACAGCATGTATCAGTCGACGATGGGTGACTCGGTCGTTGCGTATAAGCTCAAAAAACGTCAGTGAACAAAAAACACCAAAAAAATGGGCGCCAGATTGGCGCCCATTTTGTTGAAATCACCATTCGCCATCCGGCACATCAGCTCTCGGTGGATGGCTCGCCCGCCGTCAGTCGCGCGGCCGCCAGCTTGCGCAGCTCGGGACGGCGAATCTTGTTGCTCCCCGTCATCGGCAACTCCGCCTCATCGAAGAACAGCACTTCGCGCGGCACTTTGTAACTGGCCAGCGACTGCTTGGCGAAGCTCTTCAAGCCGGCGGCGTCGAGCTGCATCCCCTCGCGCAGGATCACGCAGGAGACAACGATTTCACCCAGCGTATTGTGTGGAACGCCGACGGTGAAAACGCTCTGAATCGCCGGATGCTCAACCAGAACGGCATCGATCTCGGCAGGTGAGACATTGGCGCCCCCCGTCTTGATGATGTCGCTCAGACGCCCCTCCCAGAACAGCCGACCATTTTCCGTCAGACGGCCAGCATCGCCGGTGTGAATGAAGCCTTCGCGATCGAAGGTCTGCTCCTGCGGAACCTTCAGATAGCCCGCGGTCAGCGTCGGCCCCTTGATGATGATCTCGCCGGATTCACCAAATGGCACCATCTCTCCCGAAACAGGATCGACAATGCGCAGGCAGTTCCCGGGCAATACATAACCGTGATGAGTGCCGTTGTTTTCACTGCTCGTCACGCCGGTGACGAATGTGAAGGTCTCCGTCATGCCATAGCCATTGCACTGGCGCCAGGTGGTCTTGATCGTCGGATGAGAGGTCAATACCGACTCCGCATCCACATAAATGACCGACGACAAATCAGCCTTCGCCCAGCCGGGACACTCCATCAGGCGAGCCTCCTGATGCGGCCAGGCAATCACCTGCGATACCCGCTCCGCCTGGAACAACTCGAGCGCTTCATCCGGCTGGAAGTAGCGCTGCAGCACCAGACAACCGCCGACGCCCAGCGTGCCGCCCAGTGCCATCGCAAAGTTACCGGACCAGAAGAAACCGTTGGCGCTCCAGGTGCGCACGTTTTCGTCGATCTCGAACAGATGACCAAAGCGCCAGCATTGCAGCGTGGCGGCGCGATGGGTTTGCTGGATCGCTTTCGGCAACGCAGTGGAACCCGATGAAAAGAAGATCAGGCCACTGTCGACCGGGCTGGAGGCTGCGGTGGTTGCCTCCACCAGACTTGCCGGAATCGAACTGCCCGCCGCCAGGAAATCACTCCAGCCCTGAATGCCGGCGTCGGCAGCCACCGGATCGATGCAGACAACTCGCCGCAAAAAGGGCAGATCGTCGTAGTAGATGTCACCCGCGTGTGCGCTCGACAACGGTGGACAGAGATTGACGATGTCGGTCAGAAAATCGCGCGATGCCACGCCCGATTCCATGATCAGCAGCTCGACATCGGCGTGACTCAGCTGGTACCCGAGTTCCTGCCGTGTCGAGAAGGTATTCAGCGCAACCGTGACGGCACCGGCCATCGCCGCGCCGAACATGCAGAAAACCCACTCGGGGCGATTGCTGATCAGCACGCCAACACGCGTCCCCCGCCCTACGCCAAGCGCCAGCAGTGACTTGGCCACGGCTTCGCACTCGGCATACATCTCGGCGTAGGTCCAGCGACAAACCTCGCCGGACAGATTCTTCCAGCACAGCGCCTCACGATCAGCGTGGCTATCAACCACCTGCGCCAGGAAGCCGGAGAGCGTCAGGGCGCCAAGCCCCTGCTCCTCGCTCAAGGGCACGCCCTCGAAGCTGGACAGACGAACGGACGCCTTCGTGTTAAGCACTGACATGGATCACCTGTTTCAATTTATGCGCGCACCCGGGAATCACGCCTCTGGCATGATCCACTGCGATTTCAGACCGAAATCGGAAAGGTATTTGGTCGAACTCCAGCCACCGTCGACAACAATGGTCTGGCCATTGATGAAGGAACCGCCCGGCGAGCAGAGGAAGGCGATCGTGGAAGCGATGTCATCGATCGTGCCCAGGCGGGTGTGCGGCGTCATCTCGTTATTCATCTTGCGGAACACCGGATCCTCGTAACGCCCTTCGGTCATCGGCGTCGGTGTCACACCCGGCGCCACCGCGTTGCAGCGAATGCCAAGAGCGCCGTAGCGACAGGCAATATGCTGCATCAGGCCGGTCAGGCCACCCTTGCAAGCCGAATAGGCGCCACCGTGCATACCACCGACGACAGCGAAGGTCGAGGTGACATTGATGATGACCGCGCCCTTGATCATATGAGGCATGGCATCGCGCGACAGGCGAAACGGTGCGCGCAGCATCAGTGCCAGCGCATAGTCGAGCGTTTCGTCGTCGGTTTCATGCAGCGGCTTCGGCCGGCCAATACCGGCGTTGTTGATCAGCGCGCCGATCTGACCGAAACGCTGCACCGCCGCTTCGACGATACGCTTCGGCGCATCATCCTCGGTCACATCAATCGAGAGCGTCGCCACCTTCGCGGGATCGTTGATCGCTGCCTCAAGCTCAGCCAGCTTCTGCTTGTCCCGGCCGACACCGAAAATCGTGTAGCCCATTTCCGCCAGCTTCAACGCACTGTCGAAACCGATGCCGCTGCCGGCGCCGGTAATGATTGCACAGCCTGCCATGATCACTCCTCGAGACTTAAATGATGGATGTTCTGTTTCAACGAACCGCTGGAAGCCAGGCTTCATTGCTGTGACTGACGATGAGCACTTCGATGCCACTCGGGGGCGCCATTTTTTCACAACAGTGTTGACCAAGCCACTCCGGCAGAAGAGCCCGACAAGGGGCCGAACGATGCCCGCCGAGTAGCGACAAACAGCGCCCTTGTAAAGAATGGCACTCGACAAAGTTGTGGGATACGCTGGCCCGCCTCGCGACTAAGCGCGTCGGTCGCCAGCCCTCCGCGAGCGCTGATCGACGCCTAACTCCCTGCCCCATCGCTATTTTTACCTCGGAGCTGCCATGACTGACCTGACCCTGGACTGTTCGGACCTCGACAATCACATGGGCAAGCCGATCCAGCCCGCCCGGATCAAGGATCCGCTCGGCAACATGGACATCCGGCGCTGGGCGCAGGCGATGCACTACCCGAACCGCCTTCATTACGACGATGACTTTGCCGCCGAAAGCCGCTTCGGTCGCCTCGTCGCACCGCAGTCGTTTCCGGTTGCCACCGACGACGGCCACGGCAGCGCACCCGCCTGTGTCGGCCTGATTCCCGAGTCGCACCTGATTTTCGGTGGCGACGAGTGGTGGTTCTACGGCCCGCGCATTTACGCCGGCGACCTGATCCACAACGAGCGCGTTCCGTTCGACTACGTGGTCAAGGAGACCAAGTTCGCCGGTCCGACCTGCTTCCAGCGCGGCGACAACAACTACTACAACCAGAGCGGCGACCTGATCGCCAAGCAGCGCTCCACGGCGATTCGCTACCGCGCCGATCTCGCGCGCGAGATGGGCTCGCTCGAAGCGAGCGACGATCCCGAGTGGAGCGACGAGCAACTGGCGAAGCTGGAGGACGACAAATTCGCCTGGATCAAGATGCTGCACGATCTCGGCCACGGCAAACGCTACTGGGACGACGTCAAGGTCGGCGACAAGCTGCCGACGCGCATCATCGGACCGCACAGCATCGCCAGCTTCACCACCGAATGGCGCGCCTACCTGTTCACGATCTGGTGTGGCGTGCATCGCCGTACCGATCTCGACATGGAAGCGCTCGGCTTCACCGGTCCGATGGCCGGCAAGGAACAGGATCCAGTACTGGAAAGAGAAAACCCCGAACAAACCGATGGCGCCTATATCGGCCCCTCACGCGGCCACCTGTTCCCGCGCTGGGCACGCTACATCGGCATGCCGCGCGGCTACGGCTACGGCGCATCGATGGGTGCCTGGATCCTCGATTACTTCGGCGGCTGGGCTGGCGAGTGGGGCCAGGTCGTCCACTCCAACTGCTCGTATCGCGGCCCGGCCTTCACCGGCGACATCACCATCATGACCGGTGAAGTCGTCGACAAACTGGTCGATGAGCAAGGCCGCAACCTGGTGCAGGTCGACTTCAGGATGACCAGCCAACTCGGCGTCACCATGGCGACGGCGAAAGCCGAGATCGAACTGCCGAAGAAGTAAGCGCAAAGAAAAAGGCCTCTGACAATCGTCAGAGGCCTTTTTATCAACTATTCACAAATCAACTGCGCAACATTTCCTGCGACAACAATGTTTCCAGCTGGGGAAACTCCTCTGGCCGCAATACGCCGTGGAGGAAAAGCCGCAGAATCTCACGACGCATACGCTGTGCCGCAGCCCGACGGTCTTCCTCTCCTCTGGATTTTGCCCGCGTCCATTCCGGCCAAAGAAAATATCCGCCCAGAATAATCACCGACAGCGCTTCGACATCGATGCCATCCTGACTGAAATGGCTATCTGCCAATCGCTGCGTGGTCAACTTGAACTGGCGAAAAAAAGGATCGTCGGCGGGGTTCTCGGAAGAGAGCACATCGAACAGCCAAATACGACCGAGCGCCGGGTTCTCCACCGCAAAATCGACCAGCCTCGCGATCACTTCATAAATACTGCGCTGCTCGATGCCGACCATTCGGCCACTCTCATCCAGCTCGACACCGCCGCCAAGCGTGGTGCACAGGTGCTCGCTGACCCACCCTATGGTCGCCTTGATCAACTCTTCCCGCGTTTTGAAATGCTGGTAGGCGGTACCGCGATTGATTCCAGCCAGATGCGCCACCTTGGAAAGACTGAGCGCCTCCGGCCCATCGGATGCCAGAACGGTGCGCGCCGCCGCCAGAATCGCCTCGCGTGTCGACTCTTTTTTACTTGCCCGCTTGGTTAGCATTTCCCTCAACTATTGATCACCACTGTTGTCGACCGCGGATTCTGTGGCGAGGCCCCAACGCTGTCAACCGAAACAAATCCGGTCAATCAAGCAAGGCAATCCTTCCATTCTCCATGGGGCTCAAAAGTAGAAATGGTCAAGCGACCAAGGCCAGCTTCTGTTTCCGGGTGACGACCATGCCCCATCGCTCGAGGCTCCGCATCGGGGCGCATCCTCGCCACGGCAAGACCGCCCTCATCTCTTTTTAGATGACTTATTACTGATCATCATGGCCCGTCGAGCGGCCAGCGATGGTTGTTGCCCCGAAACACCGTTCGGCACTTTTTCGATGCGACCACCCTTCTTCAGGAACATAGCCACCTGATCGTCGATCTCCTTCCTGACTTTCCTGTTAATGGCGGCGGCGATAAGACTTTTGGATTTGGCGGAATCGGTCATGCGGTTTCCTTCACAAAGTGCAATGGCAAAGATGGGGACATCACATCGGACCACCGCTGGTTCGGCACTGCTTTTTCACCGGACGGACCATTGGAAAGCCTCTTCCTTGAGCCGGGTCGGAAAAAGCCCCGTCCGCGGCGACACACTCGACAGTTTGAGATTGCGCACTCGCGCCAGAATCCGCTGGCGCGAGGACATCGTTTGAAAACCCCACTGGCTCCAGGGAACCGCTACCGTCTCTCGATCGGTGAGCAGTGTCGAGGGGACCACTCCACCCAGTGGCATCTGACGAGGGCAGCGCGCCACCAGCAGCGTGACGGTGCTGTTGAGCAGCAGATGCAACAGATCGTCGGTCACGGTCGGTTCTGTCGCGCAGCCATGATGCACCAGCTCCGTCAGTGCCAGATGGCCATGCCCGGTGGGGCTCTGTGCAAAGGAGAGGGCCAGGGACTGATTGCGAAAATCCTGACCGAAGCTGGCGACGATACTGACGTGATTGGGCAGACACACCGTAGCAATCAGCGACACCGACACCGGTAATTGCTGGCTCCAGCGGTATTCCCCATGACAGGACGGAAGTTCAATCGGCATGGGCGTTCACATCCGCGGCAATGAAGGAGAACAATGCGAGTTCGGTCCTCTCCTTCCAGCCCAGGTGCGTCCAGAAATGGCGGGCATCAGCGTTGTCGACTTCCACGCTCACTTGGCAACGCGCAATGCCCTGTGCAGCCATATCCTCCAGCGCGGTTTCAATCAGCGCGCGGCCAAAGCCCTGATCGCGGAGCGGCTCGGCAACGGCGAGGTGGTAGAGGTAGCCGCGGCGTCCATCCTGACCGACCAGTAGTGCCCCTGCGACCTGGGTGTCGTGCTCCACCACGTAGAGCCGCAGCCGGTCGTTGATCAACAGCGGCTGCAACCGGTCGGCCGCATCCTCGGCACGCAGCACGATGCCAGGTGTCTGTTGCCAGAGATTGATGACCGCATCCAGCTCAAAGGGCTCGGCCTGCCGTATCGCGTCGTGATGCAGAAACTGCACAGGCCCTCCGCAGGTGAATCTTATGTTAATGGAATGATAATACTATTATCCTGCTGGCGTGTCCCCCTCCCGCCGGTGGCAGCCCTGAGAGATATCCATGATCGCTATCCATGAGGCTTGGCGTGCCGGCCTGCTGCGGGCGCCGCACTGGGCTCGCAACCTCGTCGCTGGCGTGGTGGTCGGGCTGGTGGCGCTGCCACTCGCGATGGCGTTCGCCATGGCATCGGGTGTCAAACCGGAGCAAGGGATCTATACGGCCATCGTGGCCGGCATCGCGGTCTCGCTGTTCGGCGGCAGCCGCACGCAGATTGCCGGGCCCACCGGCGCCTTCATCATCATTCTGGCCGGGGTCACGCAGCGCTACGGCGTGGAGGGGCTACAACTCGCGACACTGATGGCGGGTGTGCTGCTGGTGATCTTCGGGCTACTGCGGCTGGGTGCCGTCATCAAGTTCATTCCAGACCCCGTCATCGTCGGCTTCACGTCCGGCATTGCCGTGATCATCTGGGTCGGTCAGTGGAAGGATTTTCTGGGCTTGCCCGCGCCCGCCAGCGAGCATTTCCACGAGAAGCTGTGGGCGCTGTTGCAGCTGCTGCCGCAGCTGGACGGCATCACCACTGCGCTGGCGATAATCTCGCTCGGGATTGTCGTGCTATCGCCGTATCTGCTGCCGAAAGTTCCGGGGCCACTGGTGGCCCTCGTGGTGGCCACGGTGCTGGTGAAAGGGCTGCAGCTGCCGGTCGCCACCATTGGCAGTACCTTCGGCGGCATTCCCAGTACGCTGCCCACGCTCCATTGGCCGGAGATCAGCGCGGCCCGCGTCCTGGAGCTGGTACGGCCGGCGTTCGCGATCGCCTTGCTCGGCTCAATCGAATCGCTGCTGTCGGCCGTCGTGGCGGATGGCATGAGCGGCACCCGGCACGACTCCAACCAGGAGCTGATCGGACAAGGGATAGCGAACATCGTCGCGCCATTGTTCGGCGGCTTCGCGGCCACCGGAGCCATTGCCCGTACCGCCACCAACATTCGCAACGGCGGCAACTCGCCGCTCGCCGGCGTCGTGCATGCCCTGACGCTGCTGCTGATCATCATGCTGCTGGCGCCGTTGGCCAATGACGTGCCGCTCTGTGCCTTGGCGGCCATCCTGTTCGTCATCGCCTGGAACATGGGCGAGGTGCGTCACTTCCTGCGCATGCTGCGCCGGGCACCGCGTACCGATATCTTCATCCTGTTGGCGACGTTCGTGTTAACGGTGTTCGTCGACCTGATCGTGGCCGTGAACATCGGCGTGATCCTCGCCGCGCTGCTGTTCATGAAGCGCATGTCGACCGCCGTGGCCGTTCAATCCCACGCTGAGCACGACACCCAGCAAGAGTTGGCAGCGAGCGGTTTGGCTCCCCTGTCGACGGATATCGTGGTCTATTCCATCGACGGTCCGTTTTTCTTCGGCGCCGTGGAGACTTTCGAGCGTGCATTGAACCAGACGCACACAGACCCGCGCGTGCTGATCCTGCGCATGGGCGGGGTGCCGTTCATGGATATCACCGGCCTGCAGGCGCTGGAGGAGGCGATTCAGCAACTGCACAAGCGCGGAATTCAGGTGATGTTGTGCGAGGTGACTACGCGGGTTGCCGCGAAACTACGCAAGGCGCAGGTGTTGGCGCTGATCGGTCCTGAAAACCTCCACGATCGTTTTGTGGACGCGGTCCAAGCCACAAGACCGCCCTCATCCACTGCGGCGGCGACGTGAGCGATCAACGCTTCCCGGGCGCTTTCTTGCCGGGCGACGGACTCCCAGCTGGCGTGTACGTGGCACCGTGGTCGGCGAGGTAGTCGCGAATCAACTGGCGCACGACCTGAGAGGGCGTCTTGTCCTGACTCGCGCACAGGAATTCGAACGCGGCCTTTTTGTTGGGATCGATCAGGATCGTCAGGCGGGCTGTCTTGGATTCCACGGCGCACTCGAAATTAACACTGAATTGTAATCAAATGTTAATAGTACCTGCGCACAGCGTCCACTCTAATGTTGCTTACATTTACGCTGGATTTGGACTTTCCAAACCCTGATGTGACGCGGCAGCCATTTTACAGACGGCAGACAGTAACTCACCAACCCAAGCAGCCCCCTCAGACGACATCCCCCTTCGCCAAATGCCTATGCCACCTCGACCGTTTCGCCACGTGCAAATCGTTCTGCGTCACGGTAGCGCTCCAACAGGTATCGATGCAGCGAATCGAATGCCAGTGCCGGCTCGACATGCATGCCCGTGCGGCGGGTCAGCTGATCGGCCACATACTCGGCATTAACGATTCCGATGGCGAGCAGCTCAATATCCTCCTCCGCAACGGCACGGTCGTCGCCTTCGATATTGATCAACTGATCGAGATGGTAGGCGTCGAATTCAAAATAGCGCAGCAACTCCTCACCGCTCTCCAGCAGCGCTATCAGCATTGGAACGCCCTTGAGTTTGCGGTTGATCAGCGGCATCAAGCGTGTCGACGTCGACTTTACCGCGAAGCGGAATATCTCCGACTCCTTGACATCCAGGCACAGCGCTATTTCCTTGATCCGGCGAAGATCACCGACTCCAAGCCGCACAGAAACATTCTTTTTGTTGGCCACGTCATCATCAGGGCGCGCTCGCCGCCCTGCCCCCGGACATAGAAGAAGAATCACCCATGGCAGCCGAACTGACCTCCGCATCCACATCCGGCAACTTCAGGTCATCAATTTTGTATTGGTAGTCCTGGATCAGGTTCTCGATCTCGACGGCACCGCGTCCGGTAAACGGCTCGCGCTGCAGCAGCGCGTCCATGGCACCCTTATCGTTATATTTCCCCAACAACTCCCGGTTTACGTCGTATAACTTCCTGTTATTTTCGTAGCAAAGTGCAAAGTTATCGGTTTGCCGCTGCAATTCTTGCTGAAGCGCCACTTTCTCCTGCTTCTCAAGCTTGACGCTCTGCTGCGTCGAACGCAGATCGCCGCTCAACTTCTCCCGCGACTCACGCGCGCTCGCCTCGGCAACGGCAAGTTTCTTTGCCAGCGCTTCGCTGCGGCTGCCAGCCACTGCCCTGGTTTCAACAAGCTGCCCCTGCAGGGATTCGACCTGCTTCTGCAGATCTGTCACCTGTTGTTGCAGCGTTGTCTTTTCCGCCGTCGCCTGGCGAAGCATGAACTGCGCTCTCGCCAGCGACTTCTGCAGACCCGCCTCATCGGCAACGGCGGCACTCGCCAGGGTCATGAACAGCAGAAGCGTTCGCACCACCTGCCAACCCATCGAACCCCCTCGTCTACTCATGATCGGAGATCCATCAGAATTTGGCGTTGAGATCGATCTGCAGAGTATCTATCCCCAACGCACCGGTTCCGAAACCCGTCGTCTGGGGGTAGGTATTCCCATCGACTTCATCGGCACTCATCCAGCGGGCGGTCAGCCAAACATTGTTGAGCAAACCGTAGTCGAACCGCAGGATGTAACCCTCGGCATCCGTGCCGCCGCCGTGAAAGTCGGAGTCGGTGAACGCATCGAGCACCGCGTCGCGCTCCAGGTAGCGATAGATGAACGACACCTGCCAATCGCCATATTTGCTGATCTGCGGCCAGCCAACCGTCACCCGCGCCTGGTAGCCATCCGTGCGTTCGTCGATGAGAAACCCCGTGCGCGATGCGACATCATCTTCGTCGAACCCGAGATTCTTGACGTAGTCCGCGGCCAGGATGACGTGGACAGGCGCGAAGTTGGCGATGTCGTACTCGACAAAGAAATTCGCCAGCTTGTAGTCGACGGCCTGTGCAAACAAAACACTGGTCGACGTCGGGCTCAGGTTGTTGCGAATGTCGAACAGCGTGTTTCCCTTCTGAATGAACGCCGGCGCCGTGTAATCGAGCGAGGTGTCGTCCAAGGCGTTGCGCTCGCCGACGATATTGTCGTAAGCGTAATACGCCAGTGCTGCCGTCAGGCGACTCTGATTGACGAACTCGTACTGGAAGCCGGTCTGCGCCGCGTACAGCCATTTATCCTGCGAGCTGCGGTCAACCTCCCCGATGGGGAAGGCGCCGACCGTGACGAACGGATCGAACGACTGGAACTCGGATCCAATTCCGGTCGAGCGCAACCACCACCAGCTGGCTGCAACCCCCTCGAACGTCAAATCCGAATCCCATACCAGGTCCGACGAGAAGAACGGATTTTCAATGCGCCCACCGGAAAGCAACAACTGTCTCTGCGGGCTGGTGTACTTGAGGTAGGCCAGATCGAAGTTGTTCTCCCACTTCTTGCCATTGTTGCCCATGGTCTGATTGGTACTGACCGGGTCGGCGATGTTGCCGGTCGCGAGCCGCGCGCCTGCCTCGACCCGATCATTGACCTTGGCCTTCACCGCGAGACGAAAGCGCGCCCGCAGGCGATTTCTGTCCTCGGTGATGTTCTGGAAAATCTTCGGATCAGCGATGCTCAGCGAACCCTTGCTGTTGATATACGCCATATCCAGGTAGTCGCCTTGCGTGTTGCCATCGGCAAACAGGGTCGACTCCCCGCGAATACGCATATCGCCCGACAGCTTGAAGCGTTCGGTCCATTCCGGCAGTACGCCCGGCAATCCCCAGCGCTCCTGCTTGGCCTGCTGCATCACGTCCCGGGTCACATCCTCCTTCAGACCAATACGAACCTGATCGCGAATATCATCCGTGATGTACTTGGGCACATACGGCACACGCACCACGCCGGCTTCCGCAGCCGGCCTCACATCCCGCTGCTGCAGCGCCGGCGTATCGACCGCGGCACCGACACTCTTGCGCTGTCTCGCCTGCAGCTTTTCAGCCAGTCCTTTCAGCTTGTTCTTGTCGACCACACCCTCGTCGATCAACAACTTCAGCAGATCCTGCGCCGTCAGACCGCTCATGTCGGCAGCTTCCTGTGCCTGCGCCGTCTCTCCGGTCAACACCAATAGCGTCATTGCCACAACCAATGCCCTTCTTCGGCACGACTGTCCCTTACCCACCCGTTCGTTCATGCTCGCACTCATTGCATCTATAGGTCTTGATTTTCAGTTTCCGAAGGTCACAGAACCGACTTCACGCGCAACTTCACCAGGCTCGCCGCCTCCATGGGCCTGGGCTTTGACATGCTCTGCTTTTTCCGAAGTACCTCTTCCAGCAATGCCTTTACTTCTTCATCACCGGATATCAGTTCAACATCGAACTTTTCAAACGCCCCGCTATCTGAAATTCGCACACTGATAACCGCGACGTACTCCATGCGCTTCAAACGCGAATGCTCGACGATGGCTTCGTTGATCTCCTGGCGAACCACCTGTTCATACCCGCTGCCACCGAGCAGGCCCCGCCCGCCTTTTTTTCCGACAAGACCGAAGCTGTCGCCACCTGCACTGCCCTCGGCATCGACACCGAGGTCTTCGCCAGCCGATGCATCCGATTCGTTGTCGGGCGCGGCCTCGGTAGGCGCTTCCTCGAGAATCTCCTCCTGCACTTCCGGCTCCGGAATATCCTCTTTCGGAGGCGGTGGGGGCGGCGGCGGAGGTGGCGCGATGATCGTTACCTGCTGGATCTGCTTTTTAGGCTCGGCCTTTTCCTTGTGAAAAAAACTTTTCAGCAACAGCACCATGACAATCGCAATGACAATGACGCTCACAGCAACGGCGGCCGGGAGGTAACGCAGCCACCGGCTTCTTTTTTCCGTCGATTGATTCAAACTGACTTTTTTCACGAGACTTCCGGAATCCGGTGATTGTCTTCACAATTCATAACAAATTGATGACAAACACATACTGAAACATCAGCATCCATGCGTTTTCACTTGACCAACTTCTGCGTCACCAATCCCAGCTGATTGATTTCAACCCGGCCCAGCACATCCAGTACATCGACAATGCGCTGATACTGGATTTGGGAATCAGCCTTGACCACGACTGGCAGATCGGGATTGACCGCCTTGTACTGGCGCAGCAACTCCTCCAGCTGCTCGATCGAAACCGGATAGGCATCGAGGAATATCGATCCATCCTGGGTAATGGTCACCGCCTTCGTTTGCGGTTTGCTCAGGCTCGGCGCATTGCTCGCCTTCGGCAGATTTACCTTGATCCCCTGCACCGTTGACGTGGTCAGGATGATGAAGATGATCAACAGCACGTATGCCAGATCCAGCATCGGCGTCACGTTGATGTCGTCAAAAACCTTGTCGTCGTCCGCAACCTGCATGGTCATCATCCTCGCCCGTCAGGGGCTGTCGTCAGTCGGTCGTGCGCCATCTGTTCGCCGTAATACTTATTCACCGTAATATTCAGCGAGACGCGTCGTCAGCTCATCGGCGAACACACGCATATCGGCGGTCGCGGACTTGACCTTCGACATCAGGTAGTTGTAACCAAACAGCGACGGGATCGCGACCACCAGCCCCATCACGGTTGCCGCCAGCGCCGCGGCAACACCCGGTGCGATTGCGTTGATATTGACGTCGCCGCTGGCGGCAATGGCGGCAAACACGATCATGACGCCAACCACGGTTCCCAGCAGGCCGATGAATGGTCCGCCGGCAACACCGATTGTCAGCAGCACCATCTGGGAATTGAGTCTCTGCATCTCGCGCACGATCTGCGTATCGAGCGTGGCGCGTATCGACGCGATGGCGGCCGGATTCAGCGTGGCTGCTCGCGCACCGACGCTTGTGCCGACACGAGACCGCACTTCCTGCACGGCGCGGTGATAAACGCGATAGATGGGAGAGCTCTGGAAGTGA
Organism: uncultured Verrucomicrobiaceae bacterium; assembly: GCA_964638025.1. Classification (GTDB taxonomy): domain Bacteria; phylum Pseudomonadota; class Gammaproteobacteria; order Pseudomonadales; family CAMLJR01; genus CAMLJR01. The sequence continues at coordinate 51,739 of CAZWXW010000001.1, read as the reverse complement.
TCATGGCTGCCGAAGATCGCCTGGATGATCGGCGCCCCCTCCAGCTCTTTTTCTTCGGCAGTCTCCTCGTGATCCAGCAGCGCGGGATCGGCGTTGCCGAGCTGGCGGTACTGCTCCAGAAAGTGGGCGTTGTCCTTCTGCACGCGGCTGACATAGATGCCCTTGCCGATCATCACGACCCAGGTGATGACGGCCATGACCATCAACAGGATCAACACCGACCAGCCCGCCTCGTCCTGGCTTCCGATGATCACCGACCAGAAGGCGGAGCCATGACCGCCGGAGCCCAGCTGCTCCGCTTTCTGCACCTGCAGCAGCTTGTCGAGCCCCTGATTGGCACTCTGCAGCGTTACCCAGTCCCGGCTGCGGGCAACGGTATCGAAGCGGAATTCATCGAGGTCGCCGTTGTAGACATGAGCACCGTCGCTTCCCGTTCCGAGTGCGATGGCGCCGTTGAAATCGATCAGTTCCAGCGGCGCGTTGGCAACTTCGCTGCCATCGACCAACAGCGACAGGCTGGTCGGCGCCAGCACCAGGGCAACGTGCTGCCAGGCATCCGCGCGGATGCTCGCCGACTTCACTGTTTCCGCAACACGACCGTTCGGCAGTTTTACGCGGGCATAGAGCGCGTTCTGGTCGAGCCCAATGACCACTTCGCCGGCCTCGCCGCGCTGATGGAACAACCAGGCATCGGTCTGCAATCCCGCAGGCTTTATCCAGAAGCTGATCGTGGCTCCGCTGGCGGCATTGATCGCCTGCGACGGCGCCGCGTCGATGACGACGCTGTTGCCGCCTTCGAAGCGTGCACCACCGGCGATCTGGGCATTCGGCAGCGCGATGGCCGTCGCGCTGCTGGCGTGATGCGCGTTGCCGGTGAAATCGCGCCCCAGCTGCGTAGCGTCGAAATGCAGCGCCAGCGCCGTGCTGTTGTCGAAGCTGCCAGCCGCATCCTGAGCGCTGCTGACCGCCTCATTGCCGTAGTACATCCAGATACGGCCCGTGTTGATTCCCGGATTGACCGCCGGAACCTTGACCCAGATGTAGATCAACTGATTGATCAGATCGACCTGCTCGACGTGAAACTTCAATGGCGTCTTGTCGTCCTCGCCGACGAAGCGCACATCGCCGAGATCCTCCTTGACGACAAAGAAGTCCTCGAAGTTCCCGGTGTGCAGCTTGACCAGAACGGTCGCCTCGGCAACGTCCGTCTTCAGATTGGCGCCCGCGGCGGAGGTGTCGACGACGATCGGCAACCGGTACGGCCACTGGTCGTTCCACCACGCGTGGGAAAGGCTCGGCAACAGCAACGTGCAGCCGAGCAGGATGCTTCTGAAAATCTTGGGTACGGTCATGACAGGACTCTTGAGTGGAGATGGTTTCGATCTGGAGATCAGTTGCCGATACCGATGATGTCGACGGTCACGAATGCCGCCGTACTCTCCGCCAGCGCAACCGCCGCCTCGCGGATGGCATCGTTCATCGAACTGGTAGCAGATTCGGTAGCGCTGGAGGCGATGTCGCCGAGGCTCAGCGTGCCGGCCGATATGCTGGTGGTGGTCGGCACACCGATCGAAATGCCGCCGACGTTGATGTTGTCGGTACCGATAACCTGTTGTGCCGCGATCAGCAGGTTGCCTTCGACGGCGATGCCGGCGTCGCCCGCATCGATCACACCGCTCGGCGCGAACAGGTAGTTGGAGCCTGGCGCAAGACTGCGTGCATAGCGCACACGATCGATACGACCATCGTCGCCAAAGGCGGTGGCGCCATCCGCCGCGGACGCGAACGCGCCGCGATCGAGCGCCGATTTCCGATTGTTGCGCGCACTCTGGATACCACTGCCGGATACAGCCGCATCGAATACCAGCGTGATGCTGCCGTCGTCATTGAGCTTGACCTTGGGCGGTGGAATCGTCAGCGCCGACTTCGCACCACGACCGGCATCGATGTCGCCATCGGTCGACCACAGCGTGATGCCGGCGCCGTCGAGCGAGGAGATACGCGACTGGTTGATATTGATGTTGCCGCTGGCGAAGCCGTTGATCGCGCCATAGCGCTGCGTGATGATGCCGAGATCTCCCGCCTCCTTGCTGAATCCGGCGAACTCGCCGGCGAGGCCGACATCGATGCCGCCGCCCGGTGCGAAGAGATTGATGTCGCCATCGCTGAAGGTGCGCAGCGCGCTGAAGACAAGACTGATATCGCCCGCCCACTTGTCGCCGGGGAACATGCGCTGGATGGCCGCGTAGCTGCGCTCAAAGCCATCGCGAGCGGCATCCTCGATCAGACCATTCTGGTTTTCCACCCCGCCCAAACGCACTTCGCTGACGAAGATATCGGCCAGCAATTCGCGCCGTGCACTGTTGCTGGCCGAGACGAATGCCGCTTTCGCGGCCTGATGCTGCTGCGCCGCTGGCAATGCAGCCAGGGCGGCGGCGGCCTCTTCACGGCTGGCGTAGCCGACCTGAGTCACCGCACTGACCGCGCCGATCAGGTCACCACCAAAGCGTTCGAACGAGACGAAATCGATCAGATCGGCCGAGTAGTCATTGACGTCGGCAGAACCCTTGAGATTGCGATAGGCCGATGCACTGCGCGCGGAGGCCAGCGCATCAGCGCGCTGCAGGCGCCAGGCCTCCAGGCTGATTGCCTGTCGCGTCAGCACTGGCAGTGCTGCGAATGCCGAAAGAGCATCGGCCGGGTTTTCGTAGCTCTTGCCCGTGAAGACAGACAGCAATGAAGCAGCATCGCCGTCATAGTTTCCGCCCGCAAACCAATCGATGTAGCTGCCGGATGAAGGACCGCCAGCCGTGTTCAGATAAGCGTTGGCGAATTCGGCAAACAGCGTCGGATCGGAGAACGCCGTGGCGCCATTGATACCGGCATAGACGCTGATATCCGCGCCGCTATCCGGCAGGTTCGGATTATTGCTATTGCCGTTGGACAGGAAGCCCTCGGAAGTGCCGAGATCGATGTCGCGACCGGCGAACACATCGAGGCGCCCAGGACCGGAGATTTCGATCCGGCTCTTGTCCGCCTGCAGCGCGCCGCTCGGCAGGATGATCAGCGGATAGAGGATGTCGCGCTGGGCGACGATTTCACTGACATCGGAGCCGCGATTGTTCTGAATCGAGAAGCTGGCGCTGATCAGGTCGCGTGCACCGATCCAGGCAGCCTCGGCGAGGTCGAACAGTGACTCCACGCCGAATTCAATATCGCCCAGTGCATTGATCACTGTCGGTTGCGCATCGTGCAGATGAACCGCGGTGGCTGCGTGCGACAGTGCCGTCGTACCGAACAGGCGACTCAGGATCGATGCCGTATCGTTGGGCTTGTCGAGCAATAGCGCCGGTGTGTAGAGCGTCGGCAGCAAGGCGGGATCGACATCGGAGAGACGAACACGGACACCGCTATCGAGCGCGATATTTCCGGCCGCAAAAATATTGAGCTGCCCTGTATGCGACGGCGACAGCACCAGATCACGAGCAAAGCGCACATCACCACTGGCGGCCGCCACACCCAATCGCGACGGATAGAGTGCAAATACCCGCTGTTCGTTCAGCGTACCGAACGCGCCGTCAAAGCCAGCCGCATTTCCATGCGACGGAAGATCACCGGAAAACGCAACGAGCAGCGCATCGACATCGTTATTGAACAGAATGTCGCCACGCAGGCTGTCGACGCTGACACTGGCGTCACCGTAGGTGAAGAAGTAGTTCTCCAGAGTGTTGTTCGCACCCGGAGCCAACTGATTCGCCGATTGCGGCATGACGGTAGTGTTGAAAACACCGTCGATTCCGATATCGCCGCCGGCACGCAGCTTCAGTGTGCTATCGCCAAGCACGGCAACTGTCTGCAAACCCGTGTTGCTGGCGGCAATCGCACCGCCAGCGGTCAGCTGTGCAATGCCGTTGTCGACCAGCACCCGCGCCGACAGGATGTCGCCGCCAGCGTTGACGAACAGGCTGCCGGAACGCTGGATCTCAACGGTATTGGTGCCCACGCCGATCTGCTTGCCGGTGCTAGGCAGCGCTGCATTGAGATTACGAACCGTGTTGCCGGCGTCGATCCGCACATCGCCACCGCCGGCGGCAATCACGCCCTCCTGCATGTTCGACGGCAAGATTCCCCAGGTCGTCACAGTGACTTCGCGGAACGGATCATCAACCGTTCCGGAACCGACGGTCACTTCACCGGCGACGCGACTGAGCCAGCTGCTCGCAAATTTCGTCGCTTCGGCAAACTCGATATCACCACCGGCATTCAGGCTGACATCACCGCCTCGCTCGGGATATTGCGGCAGCACGTAGGCAAGGAAGTATGCGTCGAATGCGCTCAGTGTGCCGCTGTCCGGCAACCGCTCCAGCGCCGGGAACCCATCAGCCGCATAGGGGCTGGCGTAGTCGGTATAGGTCGTCTTGCCGAGGCTGGCGATCAGGCTGTCGGCGGCGGTCACAACGATATCGCCACCAGCGGCGAGCGCAATCGAACCACTGCCGGTAACGATGTCGGCACCATTGCTGAGGATGAGGTCGCCACTATCAACGGTCGCCAGCAGATTGGCTGCGCTGAAATCGGCGCCCGCAACCAGTCGGTAGCTGGCGGAATCGCCACTCATCAGCAGTTTCAAATCGCGGCCAAAAAGCATGGCGAACAGCGCCACGAACGAGTTGGGATCGGTGAAGCTGTAGATGCCGTCGCTGATCGAAGCACCCACTTCAAGATTGCCACCCGCACGCAGCGTCAACAGCGGCGCCTCGCCATTCGCACCAAAACGCCAGGTGTTATCCGGATAGCCGTCGAAGTCGTTGTCGGCCGCGAAATCGACCGCTGTCGTCACCGCGAGATCCCCGGCACTCTGCACGGCAATCTCCGGCACCAGATGGAACGCATCTGTCACCATTGATCCCAGCCCAGTGCGAATCGTGCTCTCGTTGAGCATGAAGGCTTCAGCATCGAGCCGTGCCTGATCGAGCAGCACCGCGTCGACAACATTGCTGTCGTAGTTCTTGTAGGCAGCCAGCTGCACACGCTCGGCACCGCTGACGGCAATACCGTTGTTGACGACCGGCACGCTGTCATTGCTGGCGCTGCGTGCCACCCGCAGCAGCAGCTGACCGTCGCGGCCATCGCTACCGCCGCCAACGGCAACTTCACCGCCAAGCTGCAACGCGCCGTCACGACTGGAGAGTTCGACACGACCGCCGCGACCATTCGTGGCAGTGGCCTGTGCAACCAGTACTGCAGCGGGCTGCAGGTGAAGATCGCCGCCAGCGGACAACGCAATGCTGCCGCCATTGGCACCCCTGGCATCCAGCGTCGACATCACCGTCAGCGCCCCGCCATCGGCACTCAATGCAATCTGCTGTGCCCGGATGTTCTGGCCAATCGCGACATCGCCATTGCGCGCACGCAGCTCCACGCGCTGGCTGATACCAGCACCCATCGCCACAGCCAGCAATGCATCGGCATTGCCCAGCGTCCCCGCGTCAATCCGCAGCGTACCGCCGGCACTATCGACCACATGATCGGCGACCAGCGCGCCGTTCAGCTCGACAGTGCCGCGACTTGCCGCAAGCTCCAGCGCACCGGCGTCACCACCACCGTTGGCACCGCTCAAGCGCAACGCGGATCCGGCCTGCGCGATGACATCGCCATCATCCGCGCGCAGCGTGATGTGGCCACCGGCCGTTTCTATGCTGCCATGCTGCAGTGCAATGCTGCGGCCGCTGACATCGATTTCACCGCTGACATTCACATTGCCCGAAGCGCCCGTGGCCTGCAGCGTAACGCTGCCGCTCGGCAGCGCGATGCGGGTTCCCTGGTCGACACTGCGGCCGGCCAGTGTCAGCGCCGCGCCGAGCGCCGGCACCGCCGTGCTCGCCGTCGCCGCGTTGGCTCGCACCAGCGACAACGCTTCGCTGGCTACCAGCCGCGTATTTGCACCGGCACTGTCGGCAGACACACTATCCGCCACCACCGTCAACGCCTGCCCCTGCAGCGTGAAATCACCGGCACCGCGCAGGCTCTGCGTACGGCCCACCGCACCCAGTTGCGCACTGTCGAAACCGAGCAGCTGCATCGTGGCGGCGCCATCGCCATCGCGACCGAGCAGAATATTTGTCGCGTCGAGCACCAGCGCACCACCACTGCCGGCGCTGCCCGTTGCTGCCAGCGTGTTGACGCCGTTCTCCAGTTGCAGTGTCTCGCCGGCGCTGACGCGGACATCGCCGCCACTCATGTTGCGCAGCAAGGGGGTATTGAGCTCGGCCTGTCGGGTGGTGAAATTGACGGCACCGAAGAAGTCGAGCGAACTGCGGCTGCTCAGGCGCAACTGCTCCACCTGCAGTGCGGAGAGCTGCGCATTGCTGAGTGCCACGCCGCTGGTGCCAGCCGGCACCTCGCCGAGGCTGATCCGGTTGGCGGAAATATTGAGAGACCCGCCGTCGACGGCCAGCATTCCCGGCAGCGACATCGACGAGCTGGCATCAAGCAGCAGCGACCTGTCGGCCGCGAGCTTCGCGCTGGCCGCAATTTCCAGCACACCGGTTGCCCCGGTCGAATTCTCCCGCAGAACGTTGCTCTGCCCTGCACTCGACGCGCGCAGCAATGCACCGTCGCCATCGATCACGAAGGCCCTGGTGTTGACGGCAGAGTCGCCGCTGCCAGTCACGCTGGCGTCGGCGCCAACGCTGATGCTGTCGCGCGCCACCAGAATCACATCGGCACCGCGCAAGGCTGCGCCGTCAGCCAGTCGCACCGAGCTGCTGCGCACGTCAACCGCCGTGTTGTCACCATCCCGGCTGCGGCTGCCGCCGAGCATCAGGCTGTCGACACCTAGCGAATTGAGCGCGCTGGCAACCAGTTTCACCGCACCCGCGCTGACCTGCTGTGCCGCATCCGCCACCACTTCGATCTGGTCGGCGAGAATGTCGAGCTGTGCGCCACGACCATTCTGCGCCGTCGCATTGATGCTTCCCTGCAACGCGAGCGCGGTCTGGGCGGAGATCTGGATGCGTCCGGCATCCGTCGCAAGGTCAACCTTGTTGCCGGCAAAAAACTGATTGCCGGTCATCTCCTTGTATTCGCTGCGCAGCCGCGCCGCTGCGCCGGTTTCAATCGCGAAACTCTGCCACTGCGCGGCGTACTGCTCGCTGTAGCCACGACCGAGCCGGCCGCTGGTCACCACGGTGCCATCGATGCGCTGCCCGCGCGGCAAGGCGATCGGCGAACTGATCCCGGTGGGTGTGATCAGGTAGGCGCCTTCGAGCAGCGCGTAGTGCGCCGGTAATACCGCGTAGTTGCCAGCCGGCAGACCGTTGCCACCCTCCAGCCAGATGGTTGTGCCCAGTGCGATGTCGCTGCCCTGCATCTCCACCGTGTCGTACGGCGCAGTCAGCGTGTTCAGCCACGGCACCACGGCAAAGGCGCCATCGGCAAACCCGGGATCGAGAAAATCTTTGGAACCGCCGGGCCCGGGTATCTGTTCGAACGCGCGAATATCACCGCCACCGCTGACGTCGATGGTGGCGCCCGTATCCATGGCGATACTCGGCGCGCTCAATACGACCGATTTTTCCGGCGGGCTGTCGATGACCAGCGGTGCACTGCCGAGAATCGGATAGATCCAGTTCAGCTCGCCGCCGCGCAGACGGCCAAACGGAATCAGCAGCTCATATGCCGACACGTCGACCACCGAGCCAGTGGCCAGATGCAGCGAGCGCCCCGCATTCAGCGCGATGCCGCCGAGCGGTGCGGCCAGCACACCGCCATGCTCGATCACCGGCGCCTGCAACGTCAGCTTGCCGCCCGCAGACAACAGTGGCGTGCGCGCGCCGGCCGCCAGCGTTGTCAACACCGAATCCGTGCCAGTCAGGCGCAGCGTGTAATCGCTCAAGGTGGTCGGGTAGATCTGGGCCGCCCGCAGTGTCAGATCGCCAACCTGCGTCAATTCAGCCGCCGCCAGTGAACGCGCGGTGACGCCGTCGACAATCGCGCGCAGGCGCAGATCGCCGGCGCTCACCAGTTGCGTATCGGCGACGCCGCTGATGCCGACATTGCCGACCACATCCAGCATCTTTCCGCGCAGCGTCAGTCGGCCATCGCCGGCACTGGTCGCCTGCTTGATCTGGGCAACACCGAGCCCGCTCTCCCAGAAACTGCTGCCCAGCGTCAGCACACCGGCACTCAGATTCACATCATGGCCGGCGATATCGAGATTGGTGGTACCGAGGGTCAGGGCATCGCTGAGTGCGAAATCGATATCGCTGTCGAACACGATGCTGCCGGCATTGCTGAGCGCGGTGCGCGCCGCGTTGTACTTGTTGCGCGCGTTCAGCGTCAGGCTGGAAAAACCGCCGGCCGCTATGGCGTCGGTACTGACATAGGCCTTGCCGCGCAGTGACAACGGCAGTGCCGCCCCGGGCTGCAGTGCCGACCAGCTCTGTGTCTGCGCGACGTGAAGTTCCAGCGGGAAGAAGACGAAGTTGTTCGCTATCTCTTCGATGCGTCTGTTGCCATCAAGGGTGTAGCTGATACTGCCGCTTAGGCCGTCACCGTTACCACGACCCGCCAGCGTGCTGAAAACATTGATGCCATCAGCCGCCGTGATCGCGATATCACCGGCCGCCGGGCTCTGCCAGGCATGGCGGCGATTGGCCGTGAACGAAAGCGCGCCGGGCAGGCCGACCTGATAGCGCTGCGTGGACGACACGTCGAGCAGCGAACCGGGCTCGGCAACGATGAAGCCGCGCTCCGCCGTCAGCCTGATGCTGCCGGCGTCGAACAGCAGATCGAACAGACGGCCGCTGGCATCGTCGGCACGCTCGATCGTTGCGGAACCATCGAGCAGCGCCTGCGGGCCGAGCCACAGCGATTGTGTCCCCAGATAACCGCGATCGAGCGCCGTGCCACGCGGTGTCGCCAGCACCGACAGATTGATGTCACCGCCCCTGGCAACGATGGCGCCATTCATATACAGGCTGCCGGTCGTGCCGAGATCAACGGTGGCGCCGTTGTCGGCGAGAATACGCGCGCCGTCGCCGACACGCAGGTAGGCCGGCGCAAAACTGAGGTTATTGGTGTTGACGCTCTGTACCGCGCTCAAGTGCAGTCCGGTCGGGTTGCGCTCGTAGTCGCGCAGCGTCAGCGTTTTCCGCAGCGGTGAAATATCGCCGCCGGTACCCACTCGCACCAGTTGGGACAGGTCGCTCACCACCCAGTTCTGCTGCTTCGGCGTCAGCTCGACCTGCGGCGCCACGCTGAGCCCGATCAGATTGGAGACCAGCGTGTAATCGCTGAATCCACCCTGCGTGAAAAAGATCGGATCAAGCGTCAGGAAACGTCTGTCGGGCTGCCCGTTTGTATTGTCTGCACCAATCTCTATCCCGTTCGCTTCCAGCCTGAGTTTTCCGCCCTTCGTGTAGCCGTATGCCTGCATGTCGCCGAGCAGTGTCAGCACCGAACCCTGATCTGCAGCGCTGCGTGCCCTGGAGCTGAGCGCGATGCTGCCGCCGCTGCCACCGGCAAAGGCCCCATCCGCGCTCAACTGCGCACCAGCATTCGCGCGCAGAACAGCACCGGCAGCGAAATCGAGATCTCCCCTGGCAGTGAGTTCGATCGAGCCGCCATTCAGTGCCAATGGCACCAGCGCTGCAGAGCGACGTGTATCGGCAAGATCATTTATCCAGTTGCCGCTGACATCGATGACTGCACCACTGGCAATGGTCAAAGGCTGAATATCGTCGGTACTGGCCGACGCCGACGGCTTGTGCGTTGCCAGGCTGACACTGCCCGACGGTGCACGCACATGGCCGGCAAACTCGATGGCACTGCCATCAAGTTTGAACTCCGAGCCCGCCTCAAGCTTGACCGAAGCATCACTGGTGACGGCAATGCGACCGTCGCTGGTCAGCACGAAGCGACCGAGGCCACTGTCATTCAGACGCTGGGCAGAGATGTAGGCGGCGCCAGTAACCGGCGCATCAAGCCCCGGCAGTGCGCTGCGCACGAGCTGATCGATGACCGCGTCCTGTGCGGCGCCGGTGGTGCCGACGCCCAGCGCGATCGTGATCGATCCGCCTTTTGGCATGGTCGCCAGCGCACGCTGGTTGGCACTGCGCGGCGCACCGGCCCTGATGCTGGCCTGATCGAAGCCGGCAAGTGCCGAGGTCACGATATTCAATGCACCGGCATCGCGCCCCTCGGTATAGCTGTCGCTCCAGGTGCCGACACTGAAGATGCTGTCTCGACCAAAGATCGCCTTGCCCCATTTCGGGTGGGTTTGCGAGTGTTCGCCAAACATGCCGATGTACAGGCGATCGGGATCGGCACTGCCGATATCGACAATGCGACCATCGGCGGACAACAGCTTGGTCGTGTTGAGAAAACCGGCCTGATAGGTGACGGAACCTCCCGCCATGTTCAATGTCGCGTCCTTGCCGATCACGACATCGCCCTGCGAGCGCAGGTTTATCGCGCCGCCGGTAACAGAACGCTCACGCACATCCTTGCGGATTTTCGCCAGCGTCGGCTTCAGGTCGGCGATCAGCGGGCTGCCGGTCTCGACATCGACCTTGACCGTCTTGCCACGCAGAATGCCGCTGCGCTGCAACGGCGAATCCTTCAGTTCGTCGCCGCGCAGTTCGACCTCCACCATGCGCCGCTCCATCGGCAACTCGATGTTCTCACCAGAGACATCCAGCAAGGCAGCGTTGCCGATCTGAATCCTGGCGTCGTTGCGGTTCGCGGTCTGGTTGGGATCTGCGGTCGGCGACAACGTCGCCGTCAGATTGATCTTGCCGCTCTTGGCACGCAGGGTCGCGTTGTCACCGACAACAATTGTCTTCCCCATCACATCGATGCGCGAACGGTTCTGCACCTGGGCATCCGGTGCGGTTGGCACCGAACCATCGGCGGCCAGCCGTGTATCGGCCACCACTTCCGTCACCGATCCTGCGCCGAAACTCACCGTACCGGTGCGTTGCGCAACGGCGACATTGCGATTGGCATCCGGCAACTCATCCGGACTATCGAGCAGCAGCACATGCTGCTGGTTGCCGTAGCTGGTTTCGGCCGGTACCGCTTGATCGCGCGCCAGCAGACGAATTGAACCATTGACGTCGACCGAGGTTGTCGCGCGCACGCGACCATTCTGGTTCACCGCCAGACCGAGCAGCGTGACATTGCCGCGCTCGGCGACAATCTGGCCGACGTTGGTGACATCGCCACCGGTGGCGACCTCGACCAGCAGTCCGCGCAGATCCTGATCGTTGTTGGATGTGGTCAGATATACCTTGTCGGAGGTGGCGGCCAGAATGGTCTGGCCATCCGGGGTCGATATATCGCCGCCGTTGACGACATGCGGCGCGAACATCAGCACCTGGCCACCGCTATCGGTGGCGATCGATGCGCCGCCCTCCACCACGATGGCGGCATCCACTGCCGATCCGCCTTCGAATGCCGCCTGACCATCGTCGATGGCCGAGGTCAGCGAATTTTTCATGAACCGGTTTGCATCGATGTTCAGCGTCGATGCAACCAGACCGTGCACGTTCACCTGCGAACCCTGGCCAAACACGATGCCGTTGTTGTTGATCAGATAAATGCTGCCATTGGCGCCCAGACGGCCGAAGATCTGGCTGGCCGAGGCATCGCCGATGCGGTTGAGCGCGATCGCCGCGGCATTCGGCTGATTGAACTGCACCGCCGCATCGCTGCCGATGTTGAAACTTTCCCAGTTCAGGATCGCCTTGTTGGAGGCCTGATCCACCGTCAGGGTATTGCCGATGATGGAACGGCCGGCATTGCCCGCCTGCACCCAGTTCGCTGCCGCCTGCGGCAATGCATCTGCCGGAATCACCACCCTCGACGCCGCATACAGCGGCGCCGACTGCACGATCAGCATCAGACTGCAGGACATCGATACCACCGCGCGCGCCAGCGGCCGCACACGCCAGTTATCGGTGACAGTCATATTCAGCGTGTCATTGCGCATTTCAGAATTTCCATTCCAGGCCGGCATTCAAACGATCGTCACCGCGCTCGATGGCGCCGTTCTCTTTCAGCGCGTACCCCCAATCGATCAGCAGATTGAGGGTGGTCAGCGTGCGCAGCGTCAGGCCGACGCCGACACTCGCCAGATCGATGCTGTCGACCTGATCAGGCAACGCATCCTTGACCCGCAGGTGCCCACCTTCGGCGAAGGCGAGCAGCCGGATGTCATCAAGTGCCTGCAATGACTTCAGGAAGCGCGGCGTGCGAATCTCCAGACTGGCACTGACACCGTCATCACCCAGCGCCTGCGATTCGTAATAACCACGGACGGAGCGGACACCGCCGAGGCTGAACTGCTCGTTATTGATCAGGGCCGAGTCGGCCAGCTGCAGACGCAGCGCCGTCGCCAGCTGCCAGTCCGACGGCAGGAAGTCGGTTCGTTCCATCGATCCACGCAAGTAGGCGAAATTGGATTTCGCCTGGAAGCGCTTGTCGGCGAACTCCTCGTCGCTGTTGCCGATACCACGAATGCCGAAGTTGGTGGACATCGTCCATTGCGTGCTGCTCTTGTCACCAAACCGCGAAGCGTTGTACTGAAAGGTCCAGACGCCGTAGTCGATCGGCGTCTGAATCTTGTTCTCCGGGTCGAGACGGATGATCTCGCTGTAATCCTTGTAGTCGGCACCCATGCTGAGCGAATGCACAAAGCTGCGATCGGATGACATTGGTATGACGAAGCGCGCGCCATAGATACGACCGTCACCAATGACGCCGATATCGCCGACCGATGCGACATCGGAATTGGAGTCGATTGCGTAGACCGCGATACGGTTTCTGGTGTTGAACCACGGCGCAATGTAGGTCGCGACCAGCACGTTGACCTCGCTGACCTCCTGCGGCGCGATCTGCCACTGCAGTCCAAAACTGTGCTGCTTCTGCCACAGATTGTCGTAGCTCAACGCTGCCGACAGGCGGGTATCGGTCGTATTTGCCGAGTTGTAGTTGTTCAGTTCGACGGATCCGTGCAACGGCAACTGATCCTTGACCTTGATATCGAGGTCGACAGCGCCCGGAGTTCGCCCCGGCTTCAGCACTGGCACCACCTTCATGTCCGGAGTCTGGGCGTTCAACGCACTCAGCTCCCGCTGCATTCTCGGAACATTCAGCGTCTGGCCGCTTTGCAGCGATGGCATCCGGCTGCGGATACCGGACAACGTGAAATAACGCGCCCCTTCGATTCGAACGCGATCCAGGCGCCCTTCCACCACCTTCAGCGTCACCACACCGCCGACAACATCCTGCTCGGGTACGTCGACATAGATGGTCGGATAGCCAGCGTCCCGGTAGCTGCGCTCGAGCGTGGCGGCGGCATCGTTGATATCGGTGATGGCCCGTTGCGGCCCGAGATACGGAGAGACCGCCATCTCGATACCGTCGGCGCCGAGCAGCGTATTTCCCTCGACGCGATACTCCCAAATATCGATGTGCTGCTCCTCGTCAGAGGCATTGGCCAGGCCGACACCGGCCAGGCTTTGCCATACAAGCCAGAAAAGGAGACCAAATACCGGCCGCAACGCGCATACGAAATGCTGCTTTCTTGTTGTGCTTCGCGCGAAGCTCATCCACAGATTCCCGGACAAAAAGACGCCGTGGCATGAAGCCAAGGCGACAAAACAATTTTGAATTTTGGGCTGAAAAATGGCATCAGGCCCGCGCCGTCAGGCGGCGCTACAACCCGGCTGTCTTGCGCAGGAGGCGAGACCCGTGGCTTTCCGAGCCCGCCTCGCGACGGGTGTGGCATTGCGTTGAAAAACGCTGGATCACAGTAAATGGCGAACGTGACGGAGTTGTTAAATTTCAGTGAAATATGCAAATTCATGCTTTGTATTCGCTGAAAAACTGCAACCGAAATGTATTCAATTTGTATTACACGCATGCCTGAACAAAAAAAGCCCGGCACATGGCCGGGCTTTTCACTTTCTACAACATCATCGAGCGATAAATTACATTTCGCTCTGGCCACCGGTGATCAGTTTCACGCTGCAGGAGTTCGCTTCACCACCCGTGGTGCCACGGTTGGAAACCGGAATGACCGGCTTGGTTTCGTCGAACGGAATGTTCAGCGTGTAGCCGTTGGAGGCCAGGGCGGCAAAGCCGATCTTGCCAACAGCAGAGGCACCACCAATGGTGATGTTGCTGCCAGCGAACGTCAGGTTGGCCGTACGCAGCTCGGTATCGCGACCGATGTCATCGCGAATTTTGGAGGCCAGCGTCAGCGCATTGCCGCTGAGTGCATCCGGTTGACCCGCCCTGATCCACTGGAGGGAGGTGATGCCGAGGACGTCATACTTGCCCTTGGCAACGTTCTCCAGCAACGGAGCAACGCCATCCACTTTCACGAAGCGGTAGGAGGCGTGGGTCTTTTCCAGCGACTGGAGACCAACACCCCAGACGTTGCCGGTCTGCAGGGCAGCCATGCAGGTGTCGACGTTGCCAGAGCTTTCGTTCCAGTGAATGGCCGGATCGGTGGCAAGAGTGCCCGCCAAGCTGAGGAAGTTACCGGTGCCCGCCGTCTGGGAAAGACCGGTATTGTCTGCTCTCGGCGATACAGTGCCTGCGCAGGGCTGGTTCAGGAAAACCTGGTTGCTGACAGCCTGTGTACCGGAGCCTTCGGTACGGCGGCAGACGCGCACACGCGTATCAGCCGGAGCGGTGCCGAATCCGGTCAGCGCAACGCCACCGACCTTGAACTCACTCCAGTTGGCGATGGTGCCGGCAACCAGACTGGCGTACTGCGTCTTGGTCAGCGACGGCATATCGGCAACTTCATTGGAGCCGACGGTCAAGCCTTGCGCAGCTTGCAGCGCGTTTCGCAGGTTCAACGTCACCACCGGACCAAAGGTCAATGCGGCAACCGGCTTCTTGTCCAGGCGTGCCAGCTGTGCGCTGCTCATCGGGGTGGTACCAGCGTCACCAGTAACAACACCGCCGATGCCCACTTTCAGCAGGTTGATACCAGCGCCACGGAACAGAGCGGGCTCAACATCAGTGAGGCCAGCCTGCGCCACGGCATTCTCGGTGCCGGTGCAAAGGTAGTTGTTACCACTGAATACGGTGCAGGTCCCGTCGTTAGCAACCTTCATGCGAGCAATCGGAGACTTGGCTTCGACCGGCGCGGCGCCGAAAGCCGAGCCGCCCTTCGAGCGCTTGTGTACCAGCACCTTGACGCCACCCGCGGGAAGACCCGGAACCTTGGCGGAGGACATGGTGCAGAAATAGGCCGTGTAGTCGCGGCCCGGAATCGAACCCGTTTCCGAATAGGCGTGAACGGTATCGTCGCAGAGGCTGGTGACCACTTCGCGCAGACCATTATCCTGCGCGGAAGCGCCGCTGACGAACAGTTCCAGGTCAGCCGGCAGGTTAGCCGGCGTCAGCGCCATAGCGCCGCTGGCGCAGGTTGCGGCGACAAGCGCCGACAGCAGTTTCATCTTCATGGTGTTCTCCCGATGAGTCCAACAGGTAATTGGCAATAGCTGATGAAGACGACAGCCCCGAGAGGGCTGCCGTCTTGCGGATTACTGAGCCTTGTTGCGACGACGAGCGATGCCGCCGAGACCTACCAGCGCCGAGCCGAGCAGCCAGGCTGCTGCCGGTACCGGCACTTGCGGTGCGTCAGCGGCGTTCAGTTTGAGAGTGCTGCCACTCAGCGTGATGGAACCCAACAGGGTAGCCAGCGCGGTTTCGCCATAAATATCGGCGTAACCATAGCGCCACAGATTCATCGTTTCACCGGCGATAGCGCCTTCCGCATCCAGCGCCGTATTGGTGGTAACGAGTCCAGCCATAGTGTGTCCGCCGACGTATTTCGGACCAAACGCGACAGACTCCGTTACCGAAGTGTTGTCAGCGATGGTGCCGCTATACATCGACGAACTAATCTCGATACCAGAAAGGGCGATACCATGGCCGTCAGCAATCAGGCTTGACTGTGCGGCGAAGGCAACCGGCGTAACGTTGCTGTCGAAGGTGGTGATCAAGCCGTACGTGGTGTACTGAGCATCGGTGAAATCATCGTTGAAATACTGGCCGCTGCCGGCCAGAACTGTCCAGCGAACGTTTTCTTGTACGCTAGTCGAAAACACACTCAGATCCAGGCTCCACGACTGGTCATTAAATGCCGAACCACTCACCAGGTCATTGTAGCGAACGCCAAGATCCTGGACATACGAAGTACCTGCAACATCATCGTATGCGACAAAGACAGCTTCGCCATTGCCAACCGTTTGATCGCCAGCGTTATAGCCAATAAACCACGAAGCGTGTGCACCAGAAGCAGCGGCCATCGACAGGGCCAGCGCCATCAGAGACTTTTTCATTAACCATTCCTCCATAACATGCCAGTGAAATTTACAGAGAGCGCCGATAAATTCATGTTTAAACGGCGCCGTGTTGAAGCGCGCAACCCCGATTGCATTCGCTTCGCTTTCACGGTGGCAACCCGGCCGTCTTGCTCAACCCTTCATATGCAAACAAGACCCGTGGCTTTCCGGACCCGCCTCGCGACGGGGGTGGCATTTCCGCAAGAACCTCGATCGGTGACAGAAGCCTCCGATCGCCAACCTTTATCTCAGTCTTTTTCGAACATTCGAGGGGATACCGGTGAATCTTTGTTTAAGATTGCGCCCGGCGCTTTGCCAGCTCTTTGTCTTACGCGCATCCGCTGAAAATCCTGACCGACAGCATCTTCGCGGCGATCACGGTATCCGCATGTCATGAAATCATGGTGAACATCTGGTAATTGTTTTTCTGTCAAAACGTAATACAAAGAGAGTGCAAGGAATTAACTCTCGCAAGTAAATAATGTTCCACTGGTAACCTGGAACACATATCAATTACGATGCGAACAAATTTCATCATCAGATTTCACAGCAATCCGCTGACAACTGCAGTACGAATCCATGTACATACAAGACGGATTTATTTACATGAACAGGCACATCAAATTATGGAAATACGTATAAATTCCAATAAATCATCACAAAAAATCATGTGGCATGGAACTTGACTGTAAACACAATACTTTCAAGCAAGCATTCAGCAACAAAACATCCATCCAATTCATAAAAAAACTTCATGAAAAAGTGACAAAATTTTCGCCGCGCGTTAACAAATTGAATGGCATCATCTCTCCGTCATCACGATTTCAATTACCCCATCAACCCTCATTGACCAGCCGATCACTCAAATCACCCGTTTAAAGGAGAATTTCATGTTCAACAGGATCTCGAAGGCTCTGGTAATCGCCCTTTCTCTCTCCGCGCCCTGCGCCTTTGCGCACAACCAGACGACAATCATCAGCAAGCCAGACTGGCAGTTCGAGCAAGAGAGCGGGCTTCTTTCGCTGAATGCCTGCCTGAATCAGGGCTTGAGCAGCGGCGAATACCTGTTCGCCAACCTTCACGGGGTATCGCTCGGTAAAAAGGGTTACGGTTTTTTTGATGAGTGGAGCTTCACGCTGTCTGAAAGCGCCAATGTGACCATCAGCCTGTTTGACGACGTCGTTCCGCTTTTCCCGGGAAACCCCGCTTACGGCTCGCAATCGACCGGATCGGGCAACCTGCTGGACAATAAATTCCTTACCGTCAGCCTGTTCGATGCCAATGGCGCACTGTTGGGTACCGCTGGCGAGCAGGGCACCCTATCCGCGCTTGGTCTGGTGGCCGGTGACTGGTACACACTGACCGTCTCGGGAAAAACCGCTGGCTTGCTGGGCGGCCTCTATCACGGCTCGCTGGCGGTTGCACCGGTTCCGATCGGTGACTCGCTGCCACTGTTCGCATCGGCACTGACACTGGCAGCGTTTCGTCTCCGTCGCCACAAAGCGTTGCCAGCGGCCTGATCGCCCACCGCAAAAGACAACCACACGCTCACCCCACCGCTACGCTGGCCACTCTTCGGAGTGGCCAGCTCTTTTTTGTACATAACCTTTTCCCTACTGAACAATGGCGCCGTCATCAGTTTGCAGGACAACCATCGACTGCTCACAGAAAAGTCATAAATCTGCAGCAATTACCACGCAACATGCACGCTCTTCAAATGCCTGCCGTGCCATCAGAACTCCATGCGACTCCCTAGAATCTTCTTCGCACTCATCGCCCTCTCCCCGCTCGGCCAACTGACCGCTGCCGCAACGGATCCGGCTCCCGTTGAATACCGGATCAATGCGGGCGACGTTCTGGAGGTCTTTATCTGGAACGAAAAGGATCTGACGCGCGAAGTGCTGGTACGCCCCGATGGCTTCATCAGCGTTCCGCTGGCTGGACATATCGCTGCCGGCGGCGCCACGGTCAATGAAGTTGAAACTTCAATAGAAGCCGCCCTGGGACGCTTCGTGAAAGACAGCCCCACCGTGACGGTCTCTCTGCGCCAGAGCAACGGCTACAAGATCTATGTACTGGGCAAGGTCAACAGGCCCGGCGAGTATCCGATCTCGCGCCCCACTGATGTCATGCAGGCGCTGGCGCTGGCCGGTGGCCTCAATGCCTTCGCCGCTGAAAATTCGATCAACATCCTGCACCGGGACATGGAGGGCAACCAGACCGCAACCACGGTACGTTACAGCGACCTGAAGAACGGTGAGTCGCTGGAAACCAACCGCCTGTTGCAAAGCGGCGATGTCGTTGTCGTGCCGTGAAGCTTCTGAGCGCCCATTTCATGTCGGCCGTGGCTGGCAGCCTGCTGCTGTCCGGGATGGCAATGGCAACGGACTATTCACTCGAAGGCGTGGTCAGGTACAACGCCGGCCACGATGACAACCTTCAGCTCAGCGAGCAGCCCGACTCCTCGCTCAGTCAGACCACATCGGGCCGGCTGAACTTCTCGGGCGCCTCGGAACAGACCCAGGCCGGCATCGACGCCCAACTGTGGATGCGCCGCTACAACAGCTCCGGCTTCGACAGCGATGACCAGGCAATCACCACGCACCTGGCGCACCGCAGCGAGCGCAATCAGTGGTCGCTTGATTTCTCCGCCATCCGCGACTCAACCCTGACCAGCGAGCTGCTCGACAGCGGTCGCCTGGAATCCGCGGAGCGCCACGAACAGTACGCCGTCACCCCGGGCTGGTCGTATCAGCTCAGCGAGAAGGATCTGCTCTCCCTGCAGGGCTCATATGTCATCTCCAGCTACAGCGGAGAAAGCTACACGGACTACGACTACTGGCAGACGCAGCTGCTGTGGACACATTCATTGACGGAACGTCTGCGCGCCTTCGTCAGCTTCGACCATTCGGACTACCAGTCACAGGCGTTGCAATATCCCGATTCGCAAACCTACGCGACGGCAAGCACGGAAAACGGGCTTCAAGTCGGCGGCGACTACCAGCTCAGTGAAAACATCTCGGCAAGCCTGCTGGTGGGCAAGAGCCGCAGTGAAAACGATGTCCAGATTGGCGACCCCCTCAACTATTGCGCGCGCTTTTCAGGAACGCCACAGCAAGTTTTTTTCCCCCTGTGCGCGCTGCAGGACACCGAGACATCGCTGGCGACCTATAAAGGCTCCATCGCTTTTACTCGCGAGAGAAGCCAGTTCTCCCTGTCCGCGTCTCGCGGCACCGAGCCATCGTCGAATGGCTACGTTCAGCAGACAGATCAGGCCAACCTGGCCTGGCAGCACCGGGCTTTTGAACAGGGCACGATCAGACTGAGCGCGACCTTCGGAAAAACCGATGCCTCTGACGACAGAAGCTCCCGCTCGCGCGAGCCGGCCAGGGATTTCCTTTTCACCACCCTTTCCTACACGCACACGCTCAGCGAAGAGTGGTCGATCGACTTCAGCTATCGCTACCGCACCCAGAAATACGAAACATCCGATCGCGTTGAATCCAATGCCGGATTTGCCGGTATCTCCTGGACGCCGCGATCCCGGCATTGGTCACGCTAACCGAAACCCCGTCACTGGCTGGAACACGCTATGAACATGGCTGTCGACCTGGAAGAGAAGCAACTATCGCTGCACGACTACCTGCGGATCATGCGGCGACGCAAGAAGCAGTTCTTCCAGCCGCTGGCGATTACAGCCCTGATCGCGACCCTGGCGGCCATATTCTGGCCAGCCACTTATCGCTCGACGGCCACCATTCTGATCGAGGAGCAGGAAATTCCCCAGGAGCTGGTTCGCTCGACGATCACCAGCTACGCCAACCAGCAGATTCAGGTCATCACCCAGCGCATCATGACGCTGAACAACGTCATGAGTATCGTCGAAAAGTACGGATTGCTCGATGCGGACGAGCTGAAGCGAACCCCCAGAACGGAGATCATCGAAAAGTTTCAGAAGCAGATGAAACTGAATCTGGTCAGCGCCGACGTGATGGATCCACGCTTTGGTCGCGCCATGCAGGCGACCATCGCCTTCACGCTCTCATTCGATCACCGGAATCCGGGCATCGCGCAAAAGGTAGCCAACGAACTGACCAATCTCTATCTCAACGAAAACCTGAAGACCCGTACCGAAAAAGCGGCCACCACGACCGGGTTTCTCAAAGGGGAAGCCGATGCGCTGCACGCCCGCATTCGCGAGATCGAACAGAACCTCTCGGAGTTCAAACAGCAGAACGAGGGCGCCCTGCCGGAATTGAATCAATACAATCTCAGCGTCATCGAGCGCACCGATGCCGAACTGCAAAGCACACGCACACGACTGGGTGAACTGGAGAAGCGTCGCCTGGAGCTGCAGGCCAGCATTGCGCAAGTCAGCCCCTATGCCCCCACCGACCTCCCCACCGGCGAAAGAGTGCTCGGCGACCACGATCGCCTCAAGGCGCTGGAGTCGGAATATCGTGCCAAGATCTCGCTGTACAGCGACGCACACCCGGATGTGGTCCGCCTGCGTCGCGAGATCGAGGGGCTGAAGCTGATACTCGGCAGCCAGACCGATGACGAAGTACTGGCCAGCCAGCTGAAGATCGAGCAGGAAAAGCTTGCGCAGCTGCAGCAGAGCTACAAGCCGGACCATCCATCCATCCAGCAACAGCAACGCCTGATTGCCGCCCTGCAGCAATCGACCGCCTCGTCGCGCGCGGTGGAGATCAAGGCCGACAACCCCGCCTATGTCATGCTCGAAACCCAGCTCAAGTCGACCGAATCGGAAATCCGCTTGCTGACGGCACGGATGGCTGAGCTGCGGCAAAAGATCGAGCGCTTCGAAGCCAATCTGGCCAAGGCACCCGATGTCGAGCAGCGCTACTCGGATCTGATCAGGGATCTGCAAACGACGACCGCCAAGTACCAGGAGATATCCGCCAAACAGATGCAGGCATCGCTGGCACAAAATCTGGAGAGTGAACGCAAGGGCGAGCGCTTCAACCTGATCGAGCCGCCCATCCGGCCCGATACACCGCAAAGCCCAAACCGCATCGCCATCATTCTGATTGGCCTCCTGCTCGGTGCAGCCGCCGGCGCGGGTGCGGTTGCCATCGCGGAGACCCTCGATGAAAGCATACGCGGCGAGCGCGAACTGGCGGAGCTTATCGGCGTCCCGGTGTTGGCATCCGTGCCCTATATCGCTACCGATGATGAGCAGCCACAGCCGCAAACCCGGCGCTATATCGTCATCGCCTCCATCACCGTCGCGTTGATCGTCGCGCTGTTTCTGGTGCATCTGTTCATCAAGCCAATCGACGTACTGTGGTACATCGCGATGAGAAAATGGGGACTCAGTTGATAGACGGTGACGGGGATTAATCATGGATTTCATTCAACGCGCCATCGACAAGGCCCGTGAACAGCGTGGCGATGCGCCTGCCGGCGTCACGCGAGCCGATCCGGCGAAACGCCCGCACGGCACCAACAGAATCGAGTACACCCAGACCCGAACGCAGCAGCCACACCGCGAGGTTCTTGCCAGCCAGCGCGTTATCGCCGGACTGGACGGAGACCACCGCGCCGAATGCTATCGCCAGCTGCGCACGCAGGTATTGCATCGCCTGCGTCAAAACCAGTGGCGCACCGTTGCTGTTACCAGTCCCAACAGCAATGCCGGCAAGACACTGACTGCGCTGAACCTCGCGATCAGCCTGTCGATGGAGGTCAATCAGACCGTCATGCTGGTGGATCTCGATCTGCGCAACCCGACAATTCTGCAGAAGCTGGGCATCGAAGCGCAGTACGGACTGCTGGATTATCTCGATGGCAGCGTCGAGCTGAAGGATGTGCTGATCAATCCGGGGTTCGAACGGCTCGTGATCCTGCCGCATGTCAGCGGCTCGAACCAGCGCTCGGAGCTGCTGACATCGCCCCAGATGCATACGCTGCTGCACGACATCGTCAATCGCTACGAATCCCGCATCATCATTTTTGATCTCCCCGCCGTACTCGATGACGACGATGCGCTGCTGTTCGCACCCTGCGCGGATGCGCTGCTGATGGTCATCGAGGATGGCGTCAGCAAGCGCGGCGACATCGAACGCTCGCTGCGCCTGCTGCGAGAAAAGCCGCTACTCGGCATGGTTCTCAACAAGGCCCGCTGACATGTATCTGGAACACTTCGGTCTGCACACGGCACCGTTCAAGCTGGCACCCGATCCCGACTACCTGTTCCTGTCGGAGAAGCATCGGCTGGCACTCAGTCTGCTCAGCTATGGGCTTACCGAGGCCGGTGGCGGCCTGACCGTGATTACCGGCCAGGTCGGCACGGGCAAGACCACGCTGCTGCAACGCCTGCTGCGCGATATCGACCACACCGCGCTCACTATCGGGCTGCTCAACAACACGCTCAACTTTGAAGATGCGCTGATTCGCTGGGTGGCGTCCGCTTTCGACCTGCCGTTCGAAGGTCGCGAAAGCATTGCCGTATTCCGCGATTTCCAGAAGTTCGTGATCACCGAATACGCGCGCGGCAAGCAGACGCTGCTGATTGTCGACGAGGCGCAGAACCTTGGCAGCCGCGCACTCGAAGAGGTCCGATTGCTCACCAATATCAATACCGGCGCGGACCAGCTGCTGAAGATCGTATTGATCGGACAACCTGAACTGTGCGAGCAGCTTTCCAGCCCGAAGCTGGCACAGATCGCCCAGCGCATATCGGTCGAGTATCACCTGGAGCCGCTGACTCTGGCAGAGACAGCGCAGTACGTTCGCCATCGCCTGCAGGTCGCCGGCGGCGTCGAGGAAGTTTTCGACGAGGCAGCCATCGCCTGCATCCATCGACTCAGTGGCGGCACGCCTCGCCTGATCAACACGCTCTGTGATCAGGCGCTGGTCTACGCCTTTGCCATGGACATGAGCACCGTCACCGAGACCGCCGTTACCGGTGTCACCAAGGGGCGTCGCATTGGGCTCGCCGAAGCACTCTGAGCATACGACCGCTGATCGCTGCCTGATCCAGCGATTGGCATTACTCTCCCGCTCCGCCGTATTTGACTGTCATTAGAAAATCACAATCTTTCGCTCTAATAGAGCCCCCGATTCACTCACTGCGGTGGCTCCATGCGCGTCATGACTGTGTTCGGCACAAGGCCGGAAGCCATCAAGATGGCGCCAGTCGCATTGGCCCTGCAGGCGGAGAGTTCCATCGATCACACCCTCTGCGTTACCGGCCAGCACCGCGAAATGCTCGACCAGGTCATGTCCCTGTTTGATCTGCATGCTGACTTCGATCTGAAGGTGATGTGCGCAGGCCAGGATCTCTATGACGTGACCAGCAGCGTCCTGTCCGGCATGCGTACGGTACTGCGCGACAGCAATCCCGATCTGGTGCTGGTGCATGGCGACACCACCACCTGCTTCGCGGCGGCGCTGGCGGCGTTCTACCTGAATATTCCTGTCGGTCATGTCGAGGCCGGGCTGCGCACCCGCGATTTGCGCGCGCCGTTCCCCGAGGAGGGCAACCGGGCAATGGTCGGCCGCCTCGCGCAGTTTCACTTCGCTCCCACAGCGACCGCCCGCGAGAATTTGCTCGCCGAAGGGATACCCGCAACCAGCATCCACGTTACCGGCAACACCGTCATCGACGCCCTGCTGATGGCGCGCCGGAAACTGGAGACGCTGGATACTTCCAGCTGGCACGGCGCCATTGACGAGGCGCTGATCGCGCGCATCGAAGCGCGCGCCAGCCGCCTGATCCTGATCACCGGTCACCGTCGCGAAAACTTCGGGCAGGGTTTCATCGACCTGTGCCACGCCATTCGAACACTGGCGCAAAACCACCCCGACTGGCTGTTCGTCTACCCCGTTCACCTGAACCCGAATGTCCGGCAGCCGGTGCAATCCGCACTCGGTGATCTCGGCAACGTCTGCCTGATCGAGCCCGTCGAATACCTGCCGTTCGTCTGGCTGATGGATCGCTGCGACCTGATCCTGACCGACTCCGGCGGCATTCAGGAAGAGGGACCGACTTTCGGCAAGCCGGTGCTGGTCACTCGCGATGTGACCGAGCGACCGGAAGCGCTGGCGGCCGGCACGGTAAAGCTGGTCGGCACCGATCCGACACGAATCGTTCGCGAGATCGAGCATCTTCTTGGATCTGCCGACGCCTATCGAGCGATGTCCACCGCCGCCAATCCCTTTGGCGATGGCCGAGCGGCAAGTCGCATCGTCAATCTGATCAAACACCACTTCCACCTGACACCGCGCGCGATAGAAGAGGTTCCTGCATGAGCAGTGCAAAGAGAGTCTGCGTCATTGGCCTCGGCTACATCGGCCTGCCAACGGCATCCCTGCTCGGCACCAAAGGCTACGACGTACTCGGTGTCGATGTATCGCCGCGCGTGGTTGAAACCATCAATCAGGGCAACATTCATATCGTCGAGCCCGATCTCGACATCCTGGTCAAATCGGCCGTGCAGGCGAGCAAGCTGCGCGCCGCGCCAACACCGTCCGAAGCCGATGTATTCATCATTGCCGTACCGACTCCGTTCACTGACGGCAGGCAACCCGATCTCTCCTGCGTGCGCGAGGCAACCCGCGCTATCAGCCCCCACCTTCGCCCGGGAAACCTGGTGATTCTGGAATCGACCAGCCCGGTCGGCACCACCGACGAAGTCGTTGCCCGGATGCTGGCCGACGACGGACACGCCGTTGGCACCGACATCTTTGTCGCTCATTGTCCGGAGCGGGTACTGCCAGGACGAATACTGGTCGAACTGATCGAGAACGATCGCGTTGTCGGCGGCATCAACGAGGCCTCAACGCAGAAGGCGGTCGAATTCTACGAGGAGTTCGTGCGCGGCGACGTAATCGCCACCAACGCCAAGACGGCAGAGATGGTCAAGCTCACCGAAAACTCGTTCCGCGACGTCAACATCGCCTTCGCCAACGAAATATCGATGATTGCCGATGCCGAAGAGATCAACACCTGGGAAGTGATTGAGCTCGCCAACCGCCACCCGCGCGTAAACATCCTGCAGCCGGGCCCTGGCGTCGGCGGCCACTGCATCGCCGTCGACCCGTGGTTCATCGTGCATCGCTCGCCACAGTACGCGCGACTTATTCGCACTGCCCGTGAAGTCAACGACCACAAACCGGAATGGGTGTTGGAGCGAGTTCGTGCGAAAGCGGAAAAATTCAAAAATCCCGTCATTGCCTGTCTCGGCATCGCCTTCAAGGCCGATGTCGACGATCTTCGCGAAAGTCCGGCAATGGACATCGTGCGCCAACTGCAGAATGAACAGATCGGCCAGCTGCTGATCTGCGAACCCAATCTGCGACAGCACCCTGATTTCACGCTGATGGCAATGCAGGACGTTATCAAAGAGGCCGATATCGTTCTGCTACTGGTCGATCACAAACCTTTCCGAAAGCTCACCGCTGCACAGCTGAAGGAGAAGATTGTGATTGATACACGGGGTATTGTTCGGTAGACGAGAACAAACATCATGTCTAACGCTAAAAATACAACGATAACATTTAAGATCACGATATTTTTAGTTGGGATTTTTTCAATCTCTGGGCAGACAATCGCGAGCTGCAAACTACCCGCCTATGCAAATTGGAACACCGGCCTACAGCCCGGCGGTTATGGTCCCGAATGGCAGCTGGAGACGCACGAGGCTGGGTATCCTATTAGCCCGTGGTTTGCACTACCAAAACCCACGCAAACCATGGACTTTGAGTATTACTCAAAAGCGATCGCACTCTGGCGCAGCCAAAACCTCCCAATAACACTGGTTTCCACTCAGTGGGAAAGTCTTCTAAGCGAACCACCCTATTTATCGATCGAAGACAACTCCAATCCGAATGTACTGCCGCTGTTCGGCGCGGCGAAAAACATGGTTTCACCCTTCGGATCCGAGAAGTATTGGTACGCTGTCGGAAAATCATGGACGTCAACACCCTTGATGGCAAAACTACAGGATGCTTATCCGAAACCTCCCCGCATTATTTTTCTCTCTAACAATGAGCACCCAAAGCTAAAATGGTTCGAACTGGAAATCGACCGCCGATATATAAAGAAACCGTCATCGGAAGCGATGATTTCTGACAGTACGTATAAACAATCGCTAATAGCCAAGCGATGGAATATTTTATACAGCGCGCTTCAACGTGGCATGCGCGATGGACTCACGAGTGATATCTGGAAGGATCGCGCAATATTCGTCGGCTACATCGCCACAGGAACAGGCTTGATGGGGCGCGACTCGCGCTGGCAGTTAGAGACCATCACCACACCTGAAAATATCGATCCGAACGTCCACTTCTGGGATGGCGGCTCCTACTCCTATTATGTCGAATCGGAGCCGACGGTGCGTCGCAGCCTTCCCATGCAGGCCATGAACTGGTTGTTCATGGTCAAAGAAAATAAGCAGATAAATCCAGCCTATTTCGTAGATCTCTCGGTGTGGGACGGCCATACCTACGACAGCAAGGATATGAGGCGAAAGCAAGAGAAGAAATCTCCAGGTCACAGCCTGACGACCTATCTGGCGAGCGTGCAATTTGCAACATGGTTGCTGCGCCCTCAGATTGTTCGTGAGTTTCGCTTTTACGATGAGACTTTCGCAGAGAATGAGCGCTATACAGAGGCGCTACTGAACAGCCTATCCAGAATCAACAATAATCCCGTATTACGCGGATGGTGGTGCGAAGGAACGCTGGTACCCAATCCCAGTCGGCCACACCCCTACGCAACCGCGATCCCCGAGCGTTACAAAAGCGAAAACCGATGGTTCTTGCTGAACTCATCAGCTGATGAGCCACTACCCTGGAGGCTCGATACCAGAATTCGCGTATATGCCATCGCACTGACTCGTGGATCCAGTCCAAACCGAGAATGGCTGATATATGCCTACTCGGCCGACGACTTCAACGGAAATGTCGACATTGAAATTCCCGGCTATCGAAAAATTACCGTACAGCCCTCGCGCAGCGGTGACTATTTCCTTGTCAACGAAGCAGGAAGAACCACATCCATCATTAACTCTTCGCGGCCAAACTCTCCCCAAAAAATCCATGCGTCCCCGGCTCCGTAGAGAATTCCATGAAGCTTCTTCTGCAACTGCTGCTTACCGCTTATTTAGGTCTTGCTCCGATCTACTGGCTACCCGGAATATCACCGGAACTGCTGGGCCCACTGAAAATCGTGCTTTTCATTCTGGCCATTGCGATGACTTTTGCTTACTGCACGCAACATGGCAGGCTCGCAATGCCTCGTGGCTTGGTGGGCCCGCTTGGGCTTGCGCTCTGCCTACTTTCGATTACCGCCAGCATCCTTCGCTCCGAAGGAACAACAGGACTAACTGCGGTCAAGGACTATCTTCTGGTTTTTTCAACGTTGTGGTGCTTCTTCGCACTGAGCCATTTACGTTTCGGTGTGGAGAACGTACTGATTGGTGCAGCGTTTATCGTGGCGTGTGCCTGCGCACTCGTCGTCGCCAGTCGCTATCTGGGTATTCCCAACTTCAGCGGCCCACGTCAGTATGTCGCCGATCATCTGTGGATGAGTGGCTTCAGTAGCCTTCGCACAGGTTGGTCGAATGGCGTAGCCCTGTATGTAGCTCCTCTAATGCTATTGCTGGCACCACAGCGCCGATCTTCAAAACTGAAAACTTCGCTGGCGCTTATTGCCATTGGCGCGATCGTAGCTAGTCAGTTTGTAGTTGCCGGCCGCGCCGGCCTATTGGCGGCGTTGATAGCCATCGCAATTCCGCTGACCATGCGTGGCTACCGTAAATTTCTGGCGATCGGCGCACTGGCCGCCGTGTTGCTGGTTACAGCCAATCTAGATAGCGTCCTGTCACAAATGCGCATCGTGAGAGAGGGGCAAGGCAACCCTAACTCGACCGATATAAATACCATCAGTGCCGGTCGCATAGGCGGTGCAGTTCTCGGTATACAGCTCGCTCTTGAAGCGCCTCTAACTGGGCACGGATTTCGTGAAGTCACTCTCGGCCGCGATGAAATTCACAACATATGGATTCGCCTCGCCGCGGAATCTGGTGTACTTGCACCGCTGATTCTCGGCGCCGTCTTATTCACGATATTCCAACGCCTGCACCGCATACGCGGAAAGCTTCCACAGGGCTCGCCCTGGCGATATCCATTGACCGTAAATCTCGGCGCACTCTATGCCGGCTTAGTCATCAGTATGCTGGAGCCGCGGATGCTGTTGGGAACCTTTCAAATATCGATTATGTGGTGGGTTCTGGCAGGCACCGCTCTTGGAGCGCGCCTGAGGCCTGTCGCCAAACGCCAACATCCTGCCAACGCATTGATTAACGGAAGTGCACCTTGCCTGGCCATGCGTTGATATCCGTCTTCCGTGTTGCCGGCTGGGCGCTAACCAATGCGGTCGCAATGCGTCTTCTGATATTGATATCGATGTTTCTTGCCGCACGCAAACTCGACAGCACGACTTATGGATCGCTGTCTCTGATGCTGAATACGGCGCAAACATGGTCTTTATTCATCGCCGGCACTGTCAGTATTACCTTGGCGCGTTATGTCGGAAGATATCGCGCCGACGACCCAGCGCGGGCTGCCTCGCTCATTTTCACGATGCTATTAAGCGTCTTTTGTATAGCAATCTTACTGGCGCTTGGAGCCGCCCTGGCTAGCCCTCTGCTGAGTGCGGAGCTGTTTGACGGCGGGCTTTCGCCACTCGATGTCGTCATCCTCGCTGTATGGACAGCAATGCTCACGCTGCAATCAAGCTTTCAAGGCGCCGTCACAGGGCTGGAACAATTCAGGCGAAACACCTGGTTCGCTCTGGCCGGAGGCTCAACGACCCTATTTCTCATGGTAGTCATCGTACCGCCCGATCTGTACTGGATCGCGGTGGCATTAATGACAGGTGTGGCTGTCACCACGACCCTTATGGGCATGTTGATTCACCAAACAATAGGCGATCTTTCAGCCTCACATCGCGCACGCTTCGATTCCCGGAAACTGCTAGCTCTGGTGCAATTCGGTTTACCTGCCTTTGCCGGAGGCCTGCTACAAACGCAGTCGCAATGGTTCGCAAATCTGCAACTCGCCACACAAGAGAATGGCCTTCACGCCATGGCCGGACTCAACGTGTCTCTGCAGTGGTACGCCATCATGCTGTTTGTTCCCGGCGCAGTAGCGAACGCCATGTTGCCACTGCTTTCCCGGCTGAATCATGACTCGCAGCAACGCGTCGTCTTTACCGCTGGTCTTTCGATCAATCTCGTCGTCGCCATTGGCGCTGCGATCGTTGTGTTTCTGTTGAGCGAACGGATACTCGCGCTATATGGAAGCGCTTACACCGAGTTCAACGACGCCTTCAAACACTTTTGTATCGCAGCTGCAATCGCAGGCGGCACCACCATGTTGAGCCAGCAACTGATGAGCATGGGGCGAGCCATTGTCTCCCTGCTGATCAGCGGCATATGGGCCGCCACCTTTCTCGGCAGCATCTTCATGCCAGGCGGCTCAACGATCAGCATCATGACCATCGGCAATGCCTACATTGCTGCCAATGCAGTCCAATGCGTAACGACCCTACTGGCATTGATCATTTTCTCGCTGATGAATCAAACAGGACCGTACCGGTCAATCGCTAACGACCAGCCAGGAGGATAACATTGAAGCGCCTTAGGGTTGTCCACATAAGCCGGGGCTACGGAGACTATGTCATCAGTCTCGCGAATCAACTGGCTGAATTTTCCGACTTATATGTCGTATTGACGGCGGCAGACGCGTGGATGGCACCACTCCTAGAACCCCGCATCAACATAGTTCAGACGAATGCACCTCGCGTAGCAAGCATCCGAAATACTGGCGCCCTGCACAAGCTCACACGCATTGTGCAATCCATCTCCCCCGATATCATTCATTATCAGAGTGGTGTGATATGGGAAAGCCTGTTACCGAGGTTGCGCACGCGTGCGCGAGTCGTTACCACAGTTCACGATGTAGTGCACCATCCACATCAACTGAAATTTCAGTTCACGCCACAGAGCTTCATTGACCGACTCGCTGCTCAATCGGACGCATTGATCGTTCACGGCGAATGCCTGAAAAAAATTGCGCAACAGCGATTCTTCACAGCGGGGAATGGCAACAAAAAGCTCCTTGCAAGCATTCCCCATCCAATTATTTCTCGATACGGAGTCGAACGTGCCGGAGCCGGGCCCGGATTGAACGTGCTGCTGTTCGGTGGTTTGGCCCAATGGAAAGGCATCGAGATCCTGCTGCCGGCCATGCTGCAATTGCTGGATCAGCTGCCGCAGGCACGTCTGAAAATCTCGGGCCCCAGCAGCATGCCGGACTATTATCGAAATCTGGACCCCCATCATCCCCAGATCGAAATCGACATTCGTCGACAGGCCGACACCGACGTACAACGACTCTTCCGTTGGGCTGACGTGCTCGCGCTACCTTACATTGAAGCCTCTCAGAGTGGCGTTCTTCATATTGCTCAAAGCTTTTCCCTGCCGGTGGTCGCATCCCGCGTCGGTGCGCTGGCAGAAAGCATCGAATCCAACGTCAACGGACTTCTCGTGCCACCTGGTGACATTCATGCTCTAAAAGAAGGGCTGCTCACGATGCTGCGTGATACCTCACTTCGAGCTCGCACTATCACCGCGATGACCTCACATCGCGACCGGGAGCTGAATGAGTGCAGTGTCGGCCATCAGACGGCTGAGTTTTACACTCGTCTATTGACATCAGAACGAGCGATCGGATTGTGAAGCTTCCGCTGCATATCTGGATGAATTTCCCCTCACACCATCAGTCCGGTCTTTTTTCGGCGCTGCGCAATGCCGGTGTCGACTTGCGTGTTACCTATTATGAATCGATATCGGTAGATAGACTTTCCCAAGGATGGCAGAAAGAAAACCTGCAGCCTTGGGAACACGAAGTACAAGGCTCGGCTACCGCAGCCTTGCAGCGGTTGCATACGTTGCGCGATAGCGTGCACATCATTCCAGGTTATGGGTCTCCACTGTTGCGTGCTCTGGTCAGTGCCGCCAGTCATAGCGGTATCCGCTGGTGTCACTGGAGCGAAGCCTCCCATCCTGGGCCGCGTTGGATCGCCAGCTTTCCTCGTAAACGGCAATTCGCACGCGCAGTCAATGAACATGCATTAGGCGCCTTTGCCCAAGGTGACATGGCTCGTCGAGATTTCATGCGTTGGGGTATCAACCCAGAAAAAATCTCTCATCTTTTTTACGCTGCCCCCCCCCCATCAGCTATGCAGCCGCATCCGGAAATTTCCGCTTTCGCCCGGGGTCGCCTGACATTCCTGTTTCTCGGCCAGCTCAACCACCGCAAAGCCATCGATATTCAGATCAGGGCCTTTTCGCGGCTGGCGCCTGAATGCGCTTGCCTAGTATTTATCGGCAGTGGTGACCCTGGCGTCTATATCCGCGATGTGGCCGTTAAAAAACTTACCGACAGAGTTCATTTCTTCCCTCCTGTTCCCAGCAGTGACGTCGCCAAAACTTTGCGCGCTGCGGATGTGGTGCTACTGCCAAGTCGATTCGATGGCTGGGGCGTGGTCGCCAACGAGGCCGCCAGCCTTGGAAAGGCGCTGATTCTGTCCAGTGCCTGTGGCGCCGCCTGGCATCTCGTCGAACCTGGCGTCAACGGATTCGTCGTAGCACCAGGTAGTGTCGATTCACTGCACGCAGCTCTGTCGACATATGTCAATGGAGGACGATCCCTCGCCGCACGACATGGTGTGGAGTCACAACGCATCAGCGAACGATTCACTTGCGAGGTATCAGCACAGCGCCTGATTCAATCAATTCAGTCATGGACTGCCGGCGACCGGAGCTCGGTATCGTGAGCAACCCATTGAAAATCACCGTCCTGGCACATGCACTACACGCAGGAGGCGGTGTCTCTGTCGGAAAAAATCTCATCGGCAGTCTCATGCGATCCATGCCCGATTCGCAGTTCCAGGTCTCCATCCCGGATGGGTTTGATTACGAACACAGTGCGCCAGCCAACACCGCATGCCAGTGGATACGCTACGACGCATCAAGCAGTAGGCTGCAGCGCTATGTGTTTGATCGGATAGAACTGCGCCGGCAGCTCAACCACTTTCAGCCGGATGTGATCATCGGGCTCGGCAACCGTGGCAGCGATATCCGCAGCCCACTGCAGATCGTACTAGTGCAGGACGCTCACCTTTTTTACCCGCAAAGCCACTTCGAACACGAAACGCGTCTGCTGAAGCTGATGCAGCGCTACAAGCGATTTCGATTAGCGAAGGACCTCAAACGTACCGATGTTCTGTTGTGCCAGACACAGACGGCCAAATCGCGCATCTCGAATAGCTACAACTTTTCTGGGCAGATCATTGTGCTACCCAATGCGGTATCGAGCAGCGTGATCAACGACGGTCCCGCTGTGCGTCACGGCTATCCCGAGGGAGTAAGACACGATGGTTTCCGCCTCTTCTATCTCACCCGATACTACCCACATAAGAATCTGGAGCTCCTGCTCGACCTCTTCAGCACCCACGACCCTTCCCTTGAAGACGTTGTGCTCTATATCACCATCAGCCCAAATCACCATCCAGGTGCAAGGCGGTTTCTCGAAGCGGTTTCGGCGCGAGGATTACAGCGTCAAATCGTCAATCTCGGTCCACTAACGCAGGAGCGTATAGGCGCCTACTACCGCTGCATGCACGCGCTCGTCATGCCCACGACACTGGAGTCATTCAGCGGAACCTATCTCGAAGCGATGACCTTCGGCTGCCCGATTCTGACTAGCGATATCGATTTCGCCCGGGAAATATGCCAGGACGCTGCCATTTTCTTTGATCCATGGTCTGTTGAATCCATCAAAGATACCATCATGCGACTCAAAAATGATCCGTTTTTGGCTCGAAGATTGATAGATAACGGCCGTCAAGTACTCAGTCGCAGCGAACATTCCTGGGACCACAACGGAAAATCTCTCGCCAGAATCATCATGGGAAATATCGGCGATAACCCGGAAGTCTCTCAGATTCATCCTGCTAAAAATCCATCGAATAAATCGTCTAAACCCATCTATATCCGACCAAATTAAATTATTGACAACCACAAAAAACTCACATACCCATCATGGCATAAAATAACCAAGAGGATAATAATCTTCCTTGTTATACGGATCAGTTAAGTGGCTAAACTTAGGACGAAAAAATGAAAATTTATAAATTAAAATCTGTAATATTTATAATTCTATTTTTGTACGCATACATTTGTAACGCAACCTGCCCAACAAGAACCCCAAATACCCTAGGAGAAAACATTATAGACTGGGGCGCCACGGCAAATGATATGACTGATGACAGCTCCGCAATTCAATGCGCACTGGATTCGGCCAGCTTAAACTCCAAAAGATTAATAATCCCTAGCGGGACATTCACTATCAACCAAACCATCACAATGAACAACAATTACTACAATTTTGTTCAAGTTGTAGGTGTAGGCTGGTCAAGCATCATTAATCACACCGGGGGAAATTATGCGTTTACCGTAGGGGACGGAGTCGGATGGGAACCATCCAGCGTTACTTTCAGGGATTTTTATATTCAGTCAAATAATTCATCCGCATATGGCGGTATTTTCTACATGGGAGCGATCGACGGATCCAGTAACGGCAGCCATCGATCCTTAGTTGATCACATGTTAATTAAAGGCTATACGTCTGAGACCGCGGGCGAGGCTGGCGAAGGAGCAGCCGCTATAAAATATAGGAACACTTGGGTTCATACCATCAGGAACACCCATATCTATGACGCCTTCAATGGAATTTACGCTAACGCCTTAGGATCAGGAGAGGTTAATGCACTAAATATTGAATCGTCTGATATCGAGGCAGTCAAGTATGGCGTCTCACTCGGACAAAACACATCAGTAAATATTAGGAACAATACAATTGAGGGTCCAAATGTTATTGCTGGCATATACTGCCAAGCAGCATGCAAAAGCATAAACGTCGTCGGAAACTATTTTGAATTTTCCGGAACAGAATTTTCCGTGATGGTTTATATTGGAAACTCTGCCTGGAACTCCGGAATAAATATTAAGGAAAATTATTCAAACTCAACTACCACTAATAGCTACATTGAAATACGCAACGCTCGCGGCATAGATATTAGCGGTAATACTTTTATCGCTGTACCTACCGGGACAGATGCAGCCTTTATCAAGCTAGGTACAGGAAACGCCGCCAAGTATTTCGGCGTGAACAATAACTATGCTGGAGCATCAAACGGGGAAGAGAACTGGTCGGGAATAAGATATATTCGCTTTGTCGACCCAGCCACAGGGGTATCCAGCGGCAGCTATGCACGCCTTGGAACATTGTTCGACAATTTAAACCAAGCGTTTTTCTACGGAACCCAAACACTTTTCAAGCGGATCGATCAGTAAGCGCTGGCAACCCCTATACACTCATATCAGGCCTGGCAGTTTTCAGATATCTCTTCAAGCGCTAAAGAATCAGGGTAACTCATCGCCACCCTCACTCCATCGCCAAGGGTTGGCCAACGGCTCCCCGATGAAGAGCCCTTGGTAAGGTTGCGCCACACTCTTCCAATAAGCCTCTATCAGCGTCTCGCCCCGCGTGTACCTGGCAATCGCGATGGCGGGGTCGGGGAATTTTTCAGTGTGGGAACATGGCTCGCTGACGGTGCCGTATGAGCCGGTGGCACCCGCGGCAATGAAGCTGAGGATACTCATCTGTGAGGAGTCGGTCAGGCGCCCGCCGAATGACGTCAGATGGTCGGCGATCGCTCCCGGCTGGAATCGGTTCGACGTCAGCCCAGGCACCGCCGCCAATCCCTGAAAATAGAAGAGCACATCGCGTTCACCGGTAATCGAATCCGCCTGCATTACTCGTACATCTATATAAGGGCTCAGGGCATGCCCTTGGCTCTCGCTGTCGAACTTGCTTGCACGCAGGCTGCGAGTTCGATCGGAGGTTGCCATCAGGTAAGCCGATCCGTCGGGATAGGTCTCATCCGCGGCGATGCCCCGGTCGATCAACTGCCTGGCCGCCGCGATCGAGGGTGCAGCCAGCAGCATGGCCGGGCGTATGCCGAAATCGGAGTACGGCTGGGTCGAGTGGGAGTTGTAATAGGGCGACGTTGCGACGAGATCGCAGCTGGCAGCCTTCGTGTCACAGGGTGCGGCGACAAATCCCATTGCCAGCGCGGACGTGATGGAATTGCACTTCACCCGCGATGGATTCACCCACGCGACGGCCAGCGCCTGCACGCTGGGGAGCAGTGCAGCGTAGATCTTGTTGCGCAGCGCCAGCAGTGCCGATCGGTTGATATCCGCCGCCACCGGCAAACTCACGTAGACAACATTCGCAGCCGGTATGCCGCGACGCTCCTGGTAATACTTGCCGATCTCCACACTGTAGGGATCGCGAACATTGACGATCAGACCGATCTGCGCCGCCCCCAATCCGCTGCGGAAGGGAGCCTGATAGACAGCCTCCCCCGGCAGCTGCCATAGCCCGGCGGAGCAGACACAAGTCGATGCCAGCAGCGCCACGACGCTCGCCAGATATCGCCAATACTTGCCAATGCCCCTCATGTCACACCCATGCCATTTCTCCCTGTTTCGCCAGAAAGTTGACCTTCTACGGGAATATCTTCGCCCCTGGCAACCGCTGCCACGATGCAATGCTGCCGTCACAATATCGATTTAACGTGACGCGTTCTGTTTGCCTTGGCATCGATTCCGGATATGAAGCAGATTCTGCAAGACCTGCGTAGCGGCGAAACACGACTGGAGGATATTCCGGTACCACGTGCCGGCAGGGGTAGCCTGCTCATACAGTCCACTTGTTCACTGGTGTCGGCAGGTACCGAGCGCATGCTGGTCGATTTCGGTCGCGGCAACCTGCTGCAGAAGGCGCGGCAGCAGCCGGACAAGGTACGTCAGGTACTGGAGAAGGCGCGTACCGATGGCATTCCCGCGACGCTATCGGCCGTTCGGCACAAGCTCGACACGCCACTCCCCCTCGGATACTGCAATGTCGGCCGCGTTGTCGAAGTGGGCGCTGGCGTCTGCGGTTATGCGGTGGGCGACCGTGTCGTATCCAATGGCAAGCATGCGGAATTTGTCGCCGTCCCCAAAAATCTCTGTGCACGCATTCCCGACACGGTCAGCGATGACAATGCTGCCTTCACCATCGTCGGCGCCATTGCGCTGCAGGGCATGCGACTGCTGCAGCCAACACTTGGCGAAACCGTTGTCGTAACGGGTCTCGGATTGATTGGCCTGATTGCCGTGCAGTTGCTGCGTGCACACGGATGCCGGGTCATCGGTATCGATTTCGACAGCAGCAAGACAGCACAGGCGCGCGCATTCGGCGCACAGACCGTCGATCTCGGCCACGGCGAAGATCCCATTTCCGCAGCACAGGAGTTCACGCGCGGGCGCGGTGTTGACGCGGTGTTGATCACGGCCTCCACCAGCAGCAATGAACCGATTCACCAGGCCGCGACCATGTGTCGCCAGCGCGGTCGCATCGTACTGGTTGGCGTGGTTGGCATGGAGTTGTCGCGCGCCGACTTCTACCAGAAGGAGCTCAGCTTCCAGGTCTCCTGCTCCTATGGGCCGGGCCGCTACGATCCGGTTTACGAAGAACAGGGACAGGACTATCCGTTCGGGCTGGTGCGCTGGACAGAGCAGCGCAACTTCGAGGCGGTGCTGGATCTGCTGGCGGAGCGGCGTCTCGATTTTTCGCCACTCATCACTCACCGTTTCCCTATCGATCAAGCCGGGCAGGCGTATACGGCGCTGGCCGAATCCGCGCCGCTCGGTCTGTTGCTGGGCTACCCCGCCACCGATATCGACCTGTCGTCATCGCGCGTGGTCTCCTATCCCGATACAACCGCCGCTACCGGTACGAATTCGCCAGCGCTCGGCTTTATCGGCACCGGCAATTACGCCACGGCCGTGCTGATTCCCGCCTTCGCCAAAGCCGGTGCCTATCTGCACAGCGCCGCGTCGGCGAGCGGAGTCAGCGCCGTTCACGTCGCGAGAAAATTCGGCTTTGCCCAAGCCACGACCGACACCCGGTCAATGCTTGCCGATCCGTCGATCGCGGCCGTCGTCGTCACCACCCGCCACAATAGCCACGCGGATCTGGTCTGCTCCGCGCTGGACGCGGGAAAGCATGTGTTCGTCGAGAAGCCGCTGGCTCTCAATGAGGCCGAGCTGGCACGTGTCACCGCCGCGCATGCGGCGCACCCCGAACTGCTGCTCACGGTCGGCTTCAACCGCCGCTATGCGCCGCATGCCATCGCAACCAGACAGCTTCTCGCACGCCGCAGCGGCAGCAAGACACTGGTGATGACCGTCAACGCCGGCGCCATTCCCGCCGATCACTGGACGCAGGACCCCGTTGCAGGTGGCGGTCGCATCATCGGCGAGGCCTGCCATTTCATCGACTTGCTGCGTTTTCTGGTTGGCGCACGGATCACGGACGTCAAGGCGACGGCGATGGGTGGCACACCGCCATTCGATACCGTCTCGATCACGCTGAGCTTTGCCGATGGCTCGATCGGCCTCGTCAATTACTTTGCCAATGGCAGCAAGGCGCTGGCGAAGGAGCGACTGGAGATCTTCTCCGATGGCAGCGTGCTGCAGCTCGACAACTTCCGGGCGCTGCGCGGGTATGGCTGGAAGGGACTTCGAAACAGCAGCAGCTGGCGTCAGGACAAGGGGCAGATCAACTGCGCCAGGGCATTCGTCGACGCCATCCGTCGAGGCGATGCCGCATCACTGATCCCATACAGCGAAATCGACGAAGTGACCCGCGCCTGCTTCAGCGCCGCCGCTCAAATCGGCAGTTGAAATCATGCTGGACAGCGTGCGCCGCATCTATCACACGCTGCGCTATCTGCGTGCTCGCCAGATGTTTTACTTCGTGTGGCGGCGCGGCATCGGACCTCGCCGGGCATTGGTATCAGCGACCGGCGCGCAGCGCGTGCTGGCGGTGGATTTCGGCGTTCGTCACGACAATAGAACGGCCTCGTTCGAACACAGTTTTTCCTTTCTTAATCAATCTCGCACCTATCCACGCGCTGCGATGTGCTGGTCTCCGGAAGATGTGAATCGCCTGTGGCGGTACAACCTGCACTATTTCGACTACCTGCTCGATAACGACCGCTCTCTGGCCGACAAATGTGCGCTGCTGGATGACTGGATCGCCATCAACACACCGGGCATCCTGCCCGCGTGGGAGCCCTATACAGCCAGCCTGCGCATCGTCAACTGGTGCAAATTCTTCTGGTCGCTGCCGCG
This sequence comes from uncultured Verrucomicrobiaceae bacterium, assembly GCA_964638025.1. Classification (GTDB taxonomy): domain Bacteria; phylum Pseudomonadota; class Gammaproteobacteria; order Pseudomonadales; family CAMLJR01; genus CAMLJR01. Next base: position 13,020 of record CAZWXW010000001.1, on the reverse strand, counting down.
CGAACAGGTACACGCCACCTGGCTGGCCAGCCTGTATCAGCAAATGTTGTGGCTTGAGCGCAATCTGGAACTGCACATCCTCGCCAACCACCTGCTGGCAAACATCAAGGCGATGCTGTTTGCGGCCATCTTCTTTGAAGGCAAGGTAGCGACGCGCTGGCTGCGCCGTGGCAGCCAGCTACTGCAAGAGCAGTTGCGCGAACAGACACTGGAAGACGGCGGCCACTACGAACGCAGTCCGCTTTACCACTGCATATTGCTTGAGGATTATCTGGATCTGTTGCAGCTCGCTGCGCAAGGTGCGCCGCTCCCACCAAACGACATCGCGATTCTGCAAGCAACCGCTGCGTCGGCCGCCAATTTTCTGCAGACCATCCAGACGCCTGACAACGACATCCCGCACTTCAACGACTCGGCTGGAGGAATCGCCAGCCGTCCTGAACACATTCTGGGCCGCGCCCAGAAGCTGGGGTTTGCGTTGCGGCCGCACAGCCAGACAGAACCTCGCCTGATCGATCTTCCCCACAGCGGACTCTTCGGCTATAGCGCGGAGAGCGACTACCTGCTGATGGACTGCGGCGACATCGGTCCCGACTGGCAGCCCGGGCATACCCACTGCGACTTTCTCAGCTTCGTGCTGATGACCGGTGGGCAGTGGCTGATCGTTGATACCGGCGTCAGCGAATACGAACCGGGTGAGCTGCGCCGTCACGTCCGCTCCACCGCCGCGCACAATACCGTTGCAATCGACGGCGCCGATCAATCGGAGGTGTGGGGAGCGTTCCGTGTGGCCAGGCGAGCAAGACGACAGCACGCCAGCATTGTCCGCGCTGATGGCAGCATTCTGATCGATGGCGCCTTTCACGGTTTTCACGCCCTCGGGGGTATCGCACACCAGCGCAGGCTGCGGATCGATACCGGCGACACCGGCAATATCCTTGCGGTAACTGTTGAAGATCGATTGTCCGGAAACGGCTGCCGCCACTTCATCTCTCGCCTGCATCTGCATCCCCTGCTGCATGCCCATGTCGACGGTGATGGTTTTGTCATGCATTTGCAGGGCAAACCGGTTGCGAGAGTGACGACAAACGGCATCGATCACATAAAAGTAACAAAGGGCCGCTACTGTCCGCACTTCGGTGTGGTTCTGGAAAACGATGTGCTGGAAATGCACGGCCAAACCGCCCTGCCCCATAGCTGCGGCTATACCCTGACCGTGGTGACACCATGAAGGTTCTGTTTCTTTCGCACTACTTTCCGCCCGAAGTCAACGCGCCGGCGACCCGTACCTATGAACATTGCCGACGCTGGGTCGAGCTCGGTCACGAAGTTACCGTCGTCAGCTGCGTACCGCATCATCCGATGGGCAAGGTCTATCCGGGCTATCGCAACCGCTGGTTCCAGACCGAAGAGAAGGATGGCATTCGCGCCATCAAGCTGTTCACCTACATCACCGCCAATGAAGGGTTCCTGAAACGTACCTGGAACTATCTGTTCTTCATGCTGATGTGCCTCATCTGCCTGCCACGACTGCCGAAGGCGGATATCGTCATCTCGACATCGCCGCAGTTCTTCAACGGTCTGGCCGGGTACTTCGTTGCCAGGTTCAAGGGCTGTCCCTGGGTTCTGGAAATTCGCGATCTGTGGCCAGAGTCAATTATCGCGGTCGGCGCCCTGAAGAATCGCCACCAGATCGCGGTACTCGAAGCGATCGAACGGTTTGTCTATCGCAAAGCCGACCATATCGTCGCGGTGACACGGGCATTTCGCGCCCACATCCTCGCGCGCGGTGGCGATGCCAGTCGCATCAGCGTCATTCGCAACGGCGTCGACCTCAGTTTTTTTGAACCGGCGTCGCGCGACGAGGCCTATGCCCAGTCGCTCGGTGTATCGGAAAAGTTCGTCGCGGCCTATGTCGGCACACACGGCATGGCTCATGGCCTCGACACGCTGATCGAGGTTGCCGAGCTGTTGTCGTCAAGGCCGGACATTCAGCTGCTTCTTGCTGGCGACGGTGCCGAACGCAAGCGCCTGCAAACCGAGATCGCACGACGCGGACTCACCAACATCCGCACGCTGGGCCAGCTGCCCAAAAGCGATATGCCGCGACTCTGGTCAATCAGCGACATCAGCCTGGTGATCCTGAAGAAGAATGACCTGTTCCTGACCGTCATCCCCTCCAAGATTTTCGAGAGCATGGCGATGCAAAAGCCGATCGTGCTGGCTGTTGCCGGCGAGAGTGCCGAACTGATCGAGGAAGCGGGGGCAGGCTGCTGTGTCGAGCCGGAAAATGCCGATGCCATCGCCGGCGCCATCACCGGGCTTGCCGATGATCGCGCGCGCTGTCGCGCCATCGGCGACCACGCCAGCACCTACGTGGCGCAACACTTCGATCGCCGCCAATTGGCCGACCAGTTCGAAGCCGTGCTGCGCCAAACCGCGCGCAGCAATATCCGCGCGACCGCGCACTCAACCGTCTGAACCCGCCCGGAAGCCGTGCAATGACCCAACCAATCGATCTGCTCTCTGCCGCGCAGATGCGCAGTGAGCCCGCCGCCACCCGCACACCGCAATGGATCTGGGCTGCACTGGCACTGGCGCTGGTGCTGCTTGGCTGCATCTATCGCGACGGGCTCTGGCTGATGGTGCGCTGGTGGGAGCGCGAGGAGTACAGCCACGGCTACATGATCCCGCTGGTCTCGATGTTTCTGATCTACCAGCGACTGAACACACTGCCGCCGCTTGTCGTGCGCGGCTCGTGGTGGAGCGTGCCGCTGCTGATCGCCGCGCTTGCCGCCTTCGTGCTTGGCGAACTGAGCGCGATCTATACCGTCATCCAGTACGGCTTCCTGGCCGGGCTGTTTGCGCTGGTGCTGGCGACATTCGGCACCGCTGGCTTTCGCCATCTCGGCGTTGCGCTGATCTACCTGATGTTCATGATCCCGCTGCCGAACTTCATCTACTTCAACCTGTCGAGCCAGCTGCAGCTGATCTCGTCCGAAGTCGGCGTCGCCATCATTCGGTTGTTCGACATCAGCGTCTATCTGGAAGGCAATGTCATCGATCTCGGCGCGATGAAACTGCAGGTAGTGGAAGCTTGTTCCGGCCTGCGCTATCTGTTCCCGCTGATGAGCTTCGGCTTTTTGATGGCCACGCTTTACCGCGCTCCGTTCTGGCAGCGCGCACTGCTCTTTCTGTCGACCATTCCAGTGACCGTGCTGATGAACAGCCTCCGCATCGGTCTGATCGGCGTGACCGTGAACTACTGGGGCCAGGAGATGGCCGAGGGCTTCCTGCACGACTTCGAAGGCTGGATCATCTTCATGGGGTGTGTGTTGATCCTGTTTCTTGAAGCGTTGTTGTTACATCGCCTCTGCGGTACACCAGGGCGCATGCTCGATCGCCTGCAGCTTGATCTGCCGAGAATCACCGCAAACTGGTCCGATTTTCGTTTCGACAGCAATCGTCAGCGTCCGCTGCTGGTCGCCACCGCCCTGCTCCTGCTGGCCACTCCTTGGTTGACGACATTGACCGAGCGCAACGAAGTTGTTCCTGAGCGGCAGAGCTTCGCTCAATTCCCATTACTGACCGAACGCTGGGCCGGCCGTGAAAGCGCACTTGATCACGACGTACTGGATGCGCTGAAGCTGAACGACTACCTGCTGGCTGACTATCTCCCCACCACAACAACGCTGGCCGGATCGGTTCAGGCCAAGGAGACGGAAGCCACACCGGTCAACCTGTATGTCGCGTGGTATCAATCCCAGAAGAAAGGTGCGTCGATTCATTCGCCGCGCTCATGCATTCCCGGCGGCGGCTGGCGCATGGATGACATCTCGCCGCATGTCATCGCCGGAGTCAGGCACGTCAGCGGTAAACCGTTGCGGGTCAATCGCGCCATCATTCGCAAGGACTCCAGCATCCAGCTGGTCTACTACTGGTTCGAGGGTCGCGGCCGCGATGTCACCAATGAATATCTGGCGAAGTGGTACATCTTCACCGACTCGCTATTGCAAAGCCGCTCCGACGGCGCCCTGGTCAGGGTTATCACCGCCATTCCCGAAGGTGGCAGCATTGCTGATGGCGATCAGAAACTGGAAGCGTTCCTGAACGACTTCTATCCGCAACTGCCGCGCTACACGCCGTGACGCCATGGAGCTGATCTACAGTTTTACCGTCGCCCTATTCCTGACCATCGCACTGATTCCAGTGGCGATGCGATTCGCGCCGGCACTCGGGCTGCTCGATCGACCCGACGCACGCAAGCAGCACACCCGTGTCATTCCACGATGCGGCGGCGTCGCGATTGCGCTCGGCGTGATGCTTCCACTGCTGGCGCTGCTGACTCGTGACCAGCCAACGCTGCCGTCGCTCTACGTGTACATCTTTATTGCCTGCGTCATCGTCGTTCTGTTCGGCGTGCTGGATGATCGCGCCAACCTGAATTATCGCTGGAAGTTCGCCGGCCAGATCGCGGCGACACTGCTGGTACTGGCGGGAGGCTGTGTCATCCAGCGCGTACCGATGATGGGGCTGGACGTTGCACCGGCATGGCTCAGCTATTCGCTGAGTTTCCTGTTCATCATCGGCGTCACCAATGCCGTCAACCTGACCGATGGTCTGGACGGCCTCGCCGGCGGCACCTCGATACTGACACTGTCGGTGATCGCGGCACTGGCACTGCCGACGCAGAATCATGTCGATAGCCTGATCGCGGTTACGCTGATTGGCGGCATTCTCGGCTTCCTGCGCTTCAATACCTACCCCGCCAAGGTTTTCATGGGCGACGCCGGCAGCCAGCTGCTCGGCTTTGTCGCTGCCTGCCTCAGCATTCTGGTATCGCAGGCCGATACGACACCGCTCAGCCCGGCGCTGCCACTGCTGCTGCTCGGCATCCCGGTGCTGGATACGCTGACGGTGATGTGCATTCGGCTCCGCCAGCGGCGCTCACCTTTTTCACCGGATCGAAATCATCTGCATCACCAGATGATTGCGCTCGGCTTTCGTCACAACGAGGCCGTCGCGATCATCTACATTCTGCAGTTCGTGCTGCTGGCCGCTGCCTTTACGTTCCGATTTTCCGAAGACCACATCCTGCTCACCCTCTACGTCGCATTCTGTGCAATGTTGCTCGGCAGCTTGCACCTCGCGCGCAAGCGGGGCTGGCGCTTCCATGCCGAACGGTCGACCCAGCCGTTCGTCGATCGTCGCAATATCTTTCTTAGGCGACTGAACTGGTACTACGCGCATGCACCGCAGGTCATGCAGGTACTCATTGGCGGTGTTCTGCTGCTGCCGATGGCAACCCACGCCAACAGCGCGCCGGCGTCGGCACTGCTGCTGGCAGCACCGCTGGCAGCCATTTTTTTCCTGCTGCGCCGCTATCCACACTGGTGCGTGAGACTGAGTGTCTACCCCGCCAGTGTCTGGGCAGCCTACCTGATCAGTACCGATCCAGCACTGCGCGAGCACATCCTGCTCATCAATTTTTACTTCGTAGCCATTGTCGCCTTGCTGGCACTGGCCATTCGCATGACACGTCGCGATCACTTCCAGCTCGACACGCAGGATCTGCTGATTCTGGTCATGGTCATCGTGGTGCCACTGCTGCCGTTCGAGTGGATTCACCAATTCGAGATCGGCGAGATCGTCCTGCGCATTGCCGTTCTGATGTATGGCTGCGAATACATCCTTGGCCGCACGCAGGGGCTCACCGCCTGGCCGCTGAGCGGCGTGGCGGGCGTATCGCTGCTCTACACACTGCTGTTCATTTCCTGATTAGATGCCACTCCCCGGAGCTACCATGCACAATTTCCGCACCAAGCAGCTCGTTGTCACCACCCTGCTGGCCAGCAGCATCGCGATCGGCAGCATCGGCCTGACCGGATGCAGCAGCAGCGAGGATCGCCAGGCCAAGTATCTGGAGCGCGCTCAGTCCGCGCTCGACAAGGGAGACTTCGACAAGGCCCGTGTAGATCTGAAGAACGTCCTGCAGATCGACTCCAACAATGCGCAGGCGCGCCTTCTGTTCGCACGGCTTGAGGAGCGGCAGCAGAACTGGCCACAAATGTATGCCAACCTGACCGCGGCGGTGGAAGCCGATCCGACACTGATCGAAGCCCGCGTGAAACTGGCGGAGCTGCTGGTTGCCGCCAACCAGCCTGAACAGGCTGCACAACATATCGACAAGATTCTCGAACAGGATCCGAACAGCACCGAAGGACTCGCTGCCCGTGCCGGCCTGCTGTATCGCGAGAAGAAAGTCGAGGAAGCCGAATCGGTTTGCCAGCGGATCCTTGAGCTCAAGCCGGGACATCCAACGGCTACCGGAATCCTCGCTGCCATCTACGGCAGCAGTGATCCCGCCAGGGCACAGACCGTGGTCGAGAGTGGCCTCGCCGAGAATCCGGATAACACCACGCTGCAATTGTTGCGTATTCAGCTGCTGACCCGACAACAGAAGCAGGACGAAGTCATCGCTGCCTACACGTCACTGATCGAGCAAAAGCCAGCCGCAACGTTGTTCTCGACCCAGCTGGCGAACTACTACATCAGCCTCGATCGAATCGACGATGCCGAGAAGGCCCTGCGCAATGCCATCGCGCGCGCGCCCGACAGCAACGAAGCAAAACTGGTGCTGGTGGAGCTGCTGGGCAAACATCGCAAGCCGGAAGAGGCGCGCAGCACGCTGGAGCAGTTCAGCGCCGCCGCCCCCGACAACTACCAGCTGCGTTCGGCACTTGCCCGCCTCTATATCTCCCTGCGCGAGATTGACAAGGCGACCGCTACCTTTCAGTACACCATCGACAAGGATCCGAAATCAGCCGATGCGCTGGATGCCAGAAACCGCCTTGCCGAGCTGGCACTGGCCACCGGCAAGCGCGAACGCGCCGATAGCCTGATCGCCGACACGCTGCAACTCGAGCCCGAAAACGGCGATGCCCTGCTGCTGCGCGCGCGACTTGCGCTGGATGACAACCAACCCGAAGCGGCCAGCGCCGACCTGCGCACCATTACCAAGAATTCCCCGGACTCCGTGCCGGCACTGGAACTGCTGGCCATCGCGCAGGAACGCAGCGGCTCCACCAACCTAGCGCTCGATACCTATCAGAAGCTGTTGCAGATCAACCCCAATCATGTCGGCGCCCTGATCAACGCCGGCCGGCTGCTGCTGGCGCAGAACAAGTTCGTTGACGCGCAGAAGCCACTGGAGCTGGCGCACAAGCTGGCGCCCGCCAATATCGATGCAACACGGCAGCTGGTCGACCTCTACTCGCGTCGCGGCGACTGGGATCAGGCCATGTCGCTGAGCAGTGAGTTGCTGAAAGACCCGAAGACAGAGGCTATCGGCTACTACCTGCAAGGCCAGGTTCACACTCGCAAAAAGGAGCTTCCCGCCGCGATCGCCGCAATGCGAAAAGCGCTCGACAAGGAGCCGCGCGCACTCGAGCCACTGCAGATGCTGGTCAAGCTGTACCAGCAACAGCAGCAGCTGCCGGAGGCCATTACCTATCTTGAGCAGTACGTGAAGACGAATCCGGACATGGTGCACGCTCGCGAATATCTGGCCCAGCTGTACCGAATCTCCGGCAAGTGGAAACAGGCGGAACAATTGCTGACAGCCATCATCGCGGAAGACAGCAAGCGCGTATCGGCCTACCGCGAATTGACAGCCGTCTATATGCAGAACAACCAGCGCGAACTGATCGAGCCGATGCTGATGAATGGGTTGAAGCAGAATCCGGACAACACCGGCCTGCTGTTCCTGCTGGCGGAGAGTTATCAGATTGCCGGCAAAAGTGAGCTGGCGCTGGCCCAGTACAACCGCCTGGAGGAGTTGCAGCCGCAATCCTCCATCATCAGGAATAACCTCGCCGCACTGTTGATCGACAAATTCCCGAGCGAGGAAAATCTGCAGCGTGCGCAGACGCTCACGGAGAATTTTTCCAGCAGTGACAATCCTATCTATATCGATACGGCCGGCTGGCTGCACTACAAGCTGAAGAACTATCCACAATCGATATCACTGCTGGAATCCGCGGTATACAAGGCACCACTGCCGGAGCTGCAATACCATCTCGGCATGGCCTATCTCGCCAGCAACATGCCGGATCGCGCCAAGGAGCTGCTGGCAAAGGCCACTGCTACCGACGCCTCGTTTCCGGGCCGCGAGATAGCAGAAGAAGAATTGCGCAAACTGTAACCCGGCCACCCGCCTTCAGCCGGCAGGGCTATCCACATGCCGGCTCAAGCGCTGTCAATTTGTCAGCGCTTTGTCCGAACAAAATTTAATCAAACCATGATGGTTAGAAATTCCTGTCACCGATAAATTGTGCGTCGTTGGCTGCCCGAGCGTGTCGATACACACCTTTGGCATGACGCCTGCACAACACACCAGGTACAGGAGAAGATTCATGGGCATCCGAACGCACATCACCAGCACCCTGGTGGCGGTCACCGCAGCCTTGGCCATTGCGCCGGCACAGGCCGCACCACTGCAACTGAGCTATTCGCTGACAAGCAATAACGGTAGCAATGTTGTCGCCAGTACCGGCGTCACCACCGGACTCGCCGTGCCCGGCAGCTACACCTATGGATTCACGCATGGCGCGCTCGATGAAATCATCGCCGGTTCGGTATCGACAAGGTATCCGGACGGATTCGAGTTCTACGACGATTTCGTATTCACCATCGCTGCGGCCTCGGCCAATGCCATCACCTCCACCATCAGCTTTGCCGACATCCTTGGCATCAGCGATCTGCAGGTTCGCCTCTACAATGCCGCGGGCCAGGGCAGCCTGCCGGTCATCGGCGCACCCGTCGGCGGTGCAATCGAGGCATGGAGCAACCCGATCAGCGCCGGCGCCACTACCGGCACCGTTGCCGTTCTGTCCAACTCGGTACTCAGTGCCGGCACCTACGTCCTGGAGATTCGCGGCAACGTCTCCGGCAGTGCTGGCGGCAGCTACAGTGGCTCGCTGAACGTCGCCCCGGTTCCCGTGCCCGGCGCCCTGATCCTGTTCGGCTCTGCCCTTTCCGGAGTTCTTGCAGCACGCCGCCGTCGCGCGGTTTGAGTGACACCTGGACCGGTGGCGATCACAGCTCATGGATGAGCGTCCCTTCAGCCGGTACCTACACCATTGCGGTGGGTGGCGAGGGCTTTCTCAGCTTCGCAGACAATTACAACTACAACATGAACGTCCGATACCGGCCGCAGTATGGTTGTTCGGTTCCGCATTGCGTCTGCTCAGCCTGCGTCGCCGCACCTGCACCACTCGGCCCACAGGACGCGGGCCTACCCCTGCATTTACCCCTAATGCAAAAACGAAAAAGGCCGGTCATCGCTGAGCCGGCCTAAGTCGTTGATCTTTATGGTCGGGACGGCAGGATTTGAACCTGCGACACCTTGCCCCCCAGGCAAGTGCGCTACCAGGCTGCGCTACGCCCCGAAAATGTTTCCGCGGCCACCCTAACTAACTGGGGGTGGGCGCGAAAGGCGCGAGATGATAACCGATAGGATCAACGCAGTGGAAGTTAAGCGCAGAGAACTTTCAGCACATCTTCAAGCTCAGCAATCATGCGCTGAATCAACTGTTTGTCTTGCAGCTCCACAACATCGTCCGAGGTTTCCGTCATGCGCTGGCGAGCACCGCCAATGGTGTACCCCTGTTCGTACAACAGGCTGCGGATCTGACGAATCAGCAAGACATCCTGGCGCTGGTAGTAGCGGCGATTACCACGACGCTTGACCGGCTTGAGCTGTGGAAACTCCTGCTCCCAATAGCGCAACACGTGTGGCTTGACGTTGCAAAGCTCACTGACCTCACCAATGGTGAAGTAGCGCTTGCCCGGAATGACCGGCAGTTCGTCGTTATGACTTGGTTCCAGCATAGGCTTCTACTCTTGCCTTCAGTTTCTGCCCGGGACGGAAAGTGACCACGCGACGGGCAGATATTGGAATCTCTTCTCCGGTTTTCGGATTACGACCGGGACGCTGACTTTTGTCGCGCAGGTCAAAGTTGCCAAAACCGGACAACTTCACCTGCTCGTTGTTCTCAAGGCAGGAGCGGATCTCTTCGAAAAAGGCCTCGACGAGCTCCTTGGCTTCACGTTTGTTGAGACCCAACTCCTCAAACAGCTTTTCCGCCATTTCCGCCTTGGTGAGCGCCGTCATTCTCAATTCCTTAGTTGCGCACCGAACCGCTTATCCAGGATGTCGATGACCGATCGAACCACTTCGTTGATTTCATCGTCCCCAAGCGTGCGCGATGAATGCTGGAACGTCAAGCCTACGGCCAAGCTTTTTCTTTGCTGATCAATACCTTTGCCGTGATAGACATCAAACAGCGTGAGGTCGCGCAGGATATCCCCAGCCGTCTCGCGAATGGTCGCCAGCAGTGCCTCTGCCGGGGTTTCGCGGTCGACCAACAAGGCCAGATCGCGCCGCGCCGCCTGGTACGGGGAAATCTCGTGAAAGGCAGGCAGCCCCCCGGCATCCAGTCCAGACAAATCCAGCTCCGCCAGGAACAGTGGCTGCGCCAAATCCAGCTGCTGCTGCAATTGCGGGTGTAGTGCGCCGATCAGACCGATCTGCCGACCGTCGCGGAGGATGGCTGCGCTCTGCCCCGGGTGCAGGGCCGGGTGCTCTGCACGAGTAAACCCGATCTCGCCGTCGACCCTTGCCAGAGCCAACAGCGCCTCGACATCGCCCTTCAGGTCGAAGAAGTCGATAGCGTCGTTACTACCACTCCAGGATTCGGGCAGACGGCGACCGGTCACCAGCAAGGCCAGCGATCGCTTCTGCTCAGGCAATCCCTGCTCTGCAGGAAAGAAACGCAACCCGCTCTCGAAGATGCGAATGCGATTCTGCTGGCGATTCAGGTTATGCACCGCCGTGGTCATCAACCCGGCCCACAGCGTCGTGCGCATCACGGCCAGATCGCTGGAGATCGGATTGCGCAGCTCGACAGTGGCAACGCCCGGCTCCAGCAATGCCTGCATTGCAGGGTCGACGAAGCTGTACGTGATCACCTCCTGGTAACCGCGCGCAGTCAGCGAGCGCCGCACCCGGCTCAGCGGCAGAGTCTGTTCACGCTCGGCCAGCAACGGCGTGGCGGATTGAATCGAGCGCACCGGCAGGTTGTTGTAACCATGCACGCGCGCCAGCTCTTCAAGCAGGTCGACCTCGATACTGATATCGAAACGCCAGCTCGGTGCGGTGATCTGCCAACCGCCAGTATCAGCGATCACTTCGCAACCAAGGCCACGCAGGATCGCCTCGACCTGCTGATCGGGCAGCTCCACCCCCAGCATCTGCGCGATTGATTGGCGACGCAGCCGAATGTCGGCCGGCGTCGGCAGGGTCGGCTGCGCCAACTCCTGCACCGGCCCAGGCTGACCACCACAGATATCCAGCAGTAATCGTGTCGCCCGCTCCATGGCGCGACGCTGCAGCTGATGATCGACACCGCGCTCAAAACGATGCGATGAATCGGTATGCAGACCGTAGGCGCGAGCGCGACCCGCCATTTTCTCGGGAGCAAAAAATGCTGATTCGAAGAAGATATCGCGGGTCTGCTCATCCACCGACGACAGCTTTCCACCCATGATGCCGGCGAGCGCAACCGGCCCGTTGTGATCAGCAATCACCAGTTCGCCGGCCTGCAATGTCAGCTCCTGCTCATCGAGGCTCAACAGCTTTTCGCCGGCCTGTGCCGTACGCACGCGAATGCCACCACCCAGTTTTGCCAGGTCGAAGGCATGCATCGGCTGGCCCAGCTCCAGCATCACGTAGTTGGTGATATCCACCGCCGGATTGATCGAGCGCAGCCCGCAGCGACGCAACCGCTCGCTCAGCCACAATGGCACCGGCCGCGTCAGGTCGACACCGCGCACGATCCGACCGACATACCGGGGGCAGGCAGCTTCGGCTTCGATGCTGACAGGCAGCGTCTCATTCAACTGCGCAGGCACCGGGTCGATGGTCGGGCCGCTAACGTCGATACCATTCAGCGCGCCGACCTCGCGAGCCAGGCCGGCGATACCCAGACAATCGGCACGGTTCGGCGTCAGACCGAGTTCGATGACACGATCGTCGAGTTGCAGATATTGGCGAAGATCCGTACCGAGCGGCGCATCATTCGGCAGCTCGATCAGACCGTCCGAGCTCTCCGCCAACCCCAGCTCGTCGGCACCGCACAACATGCCGAACGACTCAACACCACGCAGCTTGGCCTGTTTGATCGTGACCTGCGGCAGCACCGCACCGATCCTGGCAAAGGCGACGGTCAAATCCTCGCGGGCATTGGCCGCACCGCAGACCACTTGTACGGTCTCGCTGCCATCGCTGACCTGACAGACACGCAGCTTGTCGGCGTCCGGATGCTGGGCGATGCCGACAATGCGAGCGACCACGACGCCGCTGAAATCGCCAGCTACCTTGTCGATGGCATCGACCTCAAGCCCCGCCATCGTCAGCTGGTCGGCCAGCGCCTGTGTCGCCAGCGCCGGATTCACCCACTCGCGCAGCCACGATTCACTGAATTTCATCGAACGCTTTCCCTGAAAACCGGTTTATTGAGGAGGATTTGTCGATCGGCGGCACTTTTATCCGTCAACGGAATTGCCGCAAGAATCTCAAATCGTTCTCAAAGAAGAGCCGTAAGTCATTGACGCCATACCGCAACATGGTCAGCCGCTCCACCCCCATCCCGAACGCGAAGCCGCGGTAGCGGTCAGGATCGATACCCGAACAGCGCAGCACGCTCGGATGCACCATGCCGCAGCCCATCACCTCCAGCCAGCCGGTCTGCTTGCAGACCCGACAACCGCCTCCGCCGCACATGACGCACTGGATATCGACCTCGGCGGAAGGCTCAGTGAATGGAAAATAGGAAGGCCGGAAGCGCACTTGCGCGTCTTTCTCAAAGAAGACTCTCAAGAATTCCGCCACCACCCCTTTCAACTCGGCAAAGCTGCACTGCTCATCGATGACCAGCCCCTCGACCTGATGGAACATCG